>DATKTZ010000019.1:0-33841 GCA_035530815.1 Acidimicrobiales bacterium | reverse complement strand
CGCTCGCACCCTATGTATCACCGCGGCTGCTGGCACATAGTTGGCCGGTGCTTCTTCTACAGGTACCGTCACAATCGTTCCTGTCGAAAGAGGTTTACAACTCAGAAAGCCTTCGTCCCTCACGCGGCGTTGCTGCGTCAGGCTTTCGCCCATTGCGCAAGATTCCCCACTGCTGCCTCCCGTAGGAGTCTGGACCGTGTCTCAGTTCCAGTGTGGCTGATCGTCCTCTCAGACCAGCTATCCGTCGTTGCCTTGGTGGGCCGTTACCCCGCCAACAAGCTGATGGACCGCGAGCCCCGCCCGAAGCGAAAAGACATTTCTTCCATTGACCATGCGGTCATTGGAAGGTATCCGGTATTAGCACCGGTTTCCCGGTGTTATCCCAGTCTTCGGGGTAGGTTGCTCACGTGATACTCACCCGTTCGCCACTAAATCTTTCGGAGCAAGCTCCTAGGATTCCGTTCGACTTGCATGTGTTAAGCACGCCGCCAGCGTTCATTCTGAGCCAGAATCAAACTCTCCATCAAGATTTTTCCGAGACCGAAGTCTCTTAGAAATCAGAGAGCCGAATGGGTGACTCTAATACCCATCCGACAACAACGAGTTCCACGGGGTGGTTCTCGCTGCCTACTGCATACTTCTTTTGACGAACGACGCGTCCGGTTAGATCCGTCCATCGTCGCCCGTACTGGCTTTTGGCTCTCGTTCTTCCGTTTTCAAGGAGCGACAACACACACGACCGAAGTCGGAGGTGTGAAGTACACCATCTCGGGATCACTCCCTCGATCTGCCACCAATACTTCCCGGTGACAGGGATGCCTACCTTATCAGTGGACGTTGATCCGGTGCAAATTCTCCGGTCACCGCCTCTGGGGTGGGATAGACATGGTAGCACCGCTGATGGACCGACTGTGTCACTTCGACGAGAATTTGGACGACCTTGTTGACGAGTTCACGAGCGCAATCGAGTGAGGACGTCGACCAGGCACAATGCCACTACGCCGGTCCCTACGCCGTGGCGTGGGCCACGAACGCGCACAGCGTTCCGATCAGGCGCATTTCCTCGATCGTTCGCGCGCGGGCATTCAGCAACTCCTCGGTACACACCAAGAACGCGAGGCAGCGCGCCCGGCTCACCGCGACGTTCAGGCGATTGCGCGAAAAGAGGAACTCGGGACCCCGGGGCATGTCCCCGCCCGACGACGTCGTCATGGTGAAGAACACGACGGGCGCCTCACGGCCTTGAAACTTGTCCACCGTACCGACCTGGACGTCCTCGAGGCCGGGCGTTTGGGTGAAGACCTCGCGCAGTAGACGCACCTGGTCGTTATAGGGGGCGACCACCATGAAGTGCGCGCCGACGAGTTCGGCACTCTCGCCCCTCTCGTTCACCCACGGGGTGCCCAACATCTGCAGTATCTGTGAACTCACCAGGTCTGCCTCTTCGTACGACTCGGTTGAGCATCCCTCGTGCGCAGCACGCAACCAGCGCAGTCCGGTTCCGAACTCGGTGGTCTGTCGCGCGCAACTGGCGTGGCTCGTGAGTCGCCCCTCGTAGATCTGTTCGGAGATGAACGTGCAGATATCGGGATGCATGCGCCGGGTCTCACCAATGAAGACACCCTGCGAGGTGGGAATCGTTGCGTGCTCGCCGAGCACGTGCTCCAGCACGCTCGCCCCGGAGCCCGAGGGGTGCTCGGCCTGTGAGACTTGTGCCAGTTGGAGAGGGTCACCCAGGAGCAGCAAGTTCCGAGCACCGTTGGCGGCGGCGATGGCGTCGGCCAACGCGAGCTGTCCCGCTTCGTCAATGAGCAGCACGTCGACCGGGTAGGGGCGCAGACCAGGACGGGCCCACAGCCAGGTCGTACCAGCCACCAAGTTGAATAGATCGCCTTCCACGTCGGCATTCTTGGTCGAGTACCTAACTCCGGCGAGCGCATTGTCCTTGGGTTTGGGGCCACGTCGAAGCACCCGCAACCGGTCGAGCTCATTTCGTTGCTCAAAGACCACGTAGGTGGCGTCGAGCAGGTTGTCGATCGCCGCGTGGCTCATGGCCGTGATGCCCACGCGTTTGCCCTGGGTGATCAGTTCATGAATGATGTGTGCACCGCTGTAGGTCTTACCCGTGCCGGGCGGTCCTTGAATAGCCACGTAGCTCTCGTCGAGGTCGCCAACCCACGACAGGGTCTCATCGAGCGAATCTCGAAAGACGCCGTCGCGGGGACCCCGACCCTCGACGAAGCGCGGCCGCGCTCGCGCCAGAAGGTCCATGGAGACGCGACTGGGCGGATCGAGTTCGTTGGGATCGAGGACCTGTTCGGCGAGATGCACAAGCACGCCCGGCTTCTCGCGCGGCCCGACGTAGTCATCGAGGGTGATCACCAGCGGCATCGCGCCGGCGAGTTCGTGTCGCTCTCGCCAGGGCATGGTCAGAGTTCGGCGCAGTGCGTCAAACTCAGAGAGGTAGGCATAACCCCGCTCGACGCCGACGCCGGTGTACAAGACGCTCTTCTGGCGTGCAAACGCCTGATCGATCACCTGAGGCGGCCAGGTGAAGGTCGCATACTTTGCAATCTCTCCACGCTGGTTGGTGCTCTCCGTGAAACCGGTGAACGTGAGATTCGCGACGTAGTCGCGATCAGCGTACAGCGTGGTGAAATCAGCCTGTGCCTGGGCGAACTTCGGTCCCGTGTTCGCAATACGCTCACGACGCCAGTAGTTCAAGAGATCTCCCAGAAGATGCTCGGCGCTGTGCTCGCCGTGGCGCTGGAGCCGTTCGACCAATTCGTCCGTGTCAAGCTCCACCGCTTCCTGTTCCAAGATGGCCTCGCGCCACTCGAGCAGCGCCGGTCGATGGCCCACCAGCCAATCTCGCAGCGCCAGGGTCGCCGCGACGTCGTCCTCGTTGTAGCGAGCGATCTCGTCAAGAAGACGCTCGTCGCCTGAGCGCATGTACTCCTCGTACTCGACCACGGCGCCCGCACCCTTCTCGATGCCCCCGCTTCGCACGAAGCCGGTGAGTCGTTCCAGGTGCTTCAGGCCATACGATTCGGTCCCCACGCGCACGGCATTTCGCGACACGACGAACAAGTCGACGAAGAGGCCCGTGTCCACGAGTCGATTGAAGAGGACCTCCGACTCGGTCCCCTTCGTGAGCCGTTCCATAGATGACCGCTCGGTGTGGTTGTAGTGGTATACGTGCATGCCGGGGTACTCGGCTCTTCGCTGCGCAAAGTACTCCACCAACTCGTGAATCATGTCGTGCTGCTGATCGAGGTCGTGAGCCCAGCGCGCGTCGTAGTTCCACGCTCCCGTGCCGTCGCGCAAGTACAGGCCCGCCAAGAAGAAGAGGTCGTGCTGGGCGCTCCAGAACGGGTGGCCTTCGAAATCGAAGAACACGTCGCCCTCGTCAGGTCGCGGTAACAGACTAAAGCCGTGACCGTAGACCGGATCATCGCTCTCCTCCACGAGTTCAAAGGCAGGTCGTTGCTCAGGGTGCGCTCGCGACACGACCTGTAACGACGCCTGGCGTCGCAGCCGCACGAGGCTGTCGGGCTGCACGTCGGGCACCGGAGCGTCACGCCGCGCGAGTTCGACGACCGTCTCGACGCCCTCAGCCGCAAGTGACCGTCGTTCGGGCTCACGGATGTTCGCGACGTAGACCAGTGAATCCTCACTACGCCACTGGTCCTCACAACGATCAGCGAACTCACAGATTTCACAGTGAGTACACGGCTCGGGCGTGGTGGTCAATGTTGATTCATCGCGGGCGAGGGCCTCATCGAGTTGGACTCGGAGACGACGCCAGTACGGACGAAACTGCTCAACTCCGAGCGTCTCAAGTTCGCCCGAGCCAAGCCAAAGATGGATGTTGCGCGGCGCCACGCCGGTCAGGTGCTCAATGGCGTCAGCGTAAAAGCACAGTTGCAGCACGTGGCCGGGCTTACCCTCGGTTCGGGTCAATTTGGCGTCAATGGGTTCATAGGACACCCGGCCCTGGTCATCAGTGACGCGAACCAGGAAGTCGGCAATGCCCCGAATTCCCTCGTGGACGAAGGGCATCTGGTAGATGACGTCGTGGTCGCGTTCCAGGATGTTACCGAGACGCTCGACCCACTGGGCGAACGACTCATCGGGGTTGCGCCCGGGCACTTGATACACGGAGCGCCCCTGATTCTCGAGATCCTGCAAGCAGTTGCGCTCGTGCTCGGCTCCTTTTTCCACCAACAACTGTGCCAACGAACCGAGCGGACTCGGCACAACCACCAGGGACCCCGCGTCGACCAGATTGGCGAGGGACAGCGAGTGCGCACACTCCAACCAGGCGGTGATCTTCGAAGGGGTCAACAGACGTTCAGCCATGGGTCCTCGCTATGATTCGCCCCCGCGGGCGCGACGCGTGCACTCAGTATGA
Source organism: Acidimicrobiales bacterium (assembly GCA_035530815.1). Taxonomy (GTDB): domain Bacteria; phylum Actinomycetota; class Acidimicrobiia; order Acidimicrobiales; family RAAP-2; genus RAAP-2. The sequence goes on along the minus strand of DATKTZ010000019.1, from coordinate 29,427 downwards.
CTCAGCGCTGTCACCCAACCCGCAGCGTCGCCGAGCGATCTTCGGCCTGCGCGAGTGCGGCAAGCAGTTGCTCGCGCTGGCGCGCAACTGGTCCCGGGCCAGCACCACCAGGTGAGCTGCGGTTCTCCAGTGCGCGGCCCCGATCGAAGAGATCTTGGAACTCGGCGAGATCCTCGCTGGCCCGTACGACCTCGCTCAACGACGTTGCGCCGCGCACTGCGTCGCCGACCGCGCGACCAACGCGCTCGTGCGCCTGGCGAAACGGCACGCCACGTTCGACCAGGCGCTCGGCAATATCAATGGCCACCAACATCTCGTCGTCGGCGGCGCGTTGGGCCAGTGCCGCGTGAAACTCCATCGATCCGTAGGCTCCGGCCAGCGCCACCAGCACTCGCCGACTCTGGACGATCGAGTCGAAGAGTGGCTCCTTGTCCTCTTGCAGGTCGCGGTTGTACGAGAGTGGCAGGCCCTTCAGCGTGACCAACAGGGCCGTGAGATTGCCGATGAGTCGACCACTCTTGCCCCTGGTGAGTTCGGCCACGTCGCTGTTCTTCTTCTGGGGCAACATCGACGAACCCGTCGTGAAATCGTCGCCCAACGAGGCAAATCCAAACTCCGAGCTCGTCCACAGGACCAACTCCTCACCCATGCGCGACAGGTGTACGCCCAACATCGCCACGTCGAAGAGGGTCTCGGCCACGAAGTCCCGATCGCTCACCGCATCCATTGAGTTGGTAAAGGGTCCCTCGAAGTTCAACAGACGCGCCGGGATCGCTGGATCGATGGGCAATGACGTGCCGGCCAGCGCTCCCGCGCCCAGCGGTGACACGTTCATTCGTTCGCGATTATCAAGGAGTCGGTCCACGTCGCGCAGCAGCGACCAGGCGTGAGCGTAGAGATGATGGGCCAGCAGCACGGGCTGGGCGCGCTGGAGATGCGTGTAGCCCGGCAGGTAGGCGTCGGGCGTCTTGGCCGCCACCTCGACCAGCGTGCCCGCAAGCGAAAGCGTGAGACTCGCGAGCTCGTCCAACGCGTCTCGTGTGAAGAGCCGCAGTGTCGTGGCCACTTGGTCGTTGCGGCTGCGCGCGGTGTGGATCTTCGCGCCCACCGGGCCGGCGAGTTCGGTGGCCCGGCGTTCGATCGCCATATGGATGTCCTCGTCGTCGTGATGACGCACAAACTCACCCGAGGCGAACTCCCGAGCGATTTGATCGAGCGTCGAAGTGAGCAGCGCCGACTCGTCGTCGCTCAAGAGTCCCGCCGCGTTGAGTCCGCTGACGTGCGCCTTTGAACCCATGATGTCGTGGGCGTAGAGAACATGATCGAATGAGTAGCTCTCCGAGAGGTCCCACAGCGACGACGACATCGCTGACGAGAAGCGGCCGCTCCAGAGCGTCATGCGCCGGGAGGTGTGGCGTTCTTCGCGCCCTGTCGTGCTGCCCACGTCTTGACCCCGAGTCCGTAGATCTTCACGTACCCCTCCGAATCCACGTGGTTGAAGGTATCGTGGGCGTCGTAGGTCGCGAGGCCGTAGTCGTAGAGGGCCTTCGGGCTGCGCCGGCCCGTGATCCTCATCAGGCCCGGCGGGTCAAAGCGAAGGCGAACCTCACCGGTGACGTGGCGCTGGGTCTCGGTGATGAAGGCGTCAAGGGCTTCTTTGAGCGGTGAGAACCACATTCCGTCGTAGACGAGTTCGGCCCAGCGCGTTTGCAAGCGAGCTTTCTCGTGATGCACCTCGCGCTCCAGTGTGAGATCCTCGAGATCCGCGTGGGCCGCGATGAGGGCCAACGCGGCGGGGCACTCATACACCTCCCGACTCTTGATGCCCACGCGTCGATTCTCGACCATGTCGAGTCGTCCAAAGCCGGTGGCGCCGGCTCGATCGTTGAGGGTCTTGATTAGGTCAGCGAGCGCCATTGCGTCACCGTCCAGTGCGACGGGACGGCCCTCGTGGAAAGACACCGTCACCTCGACCGGATCCGAGGTCGTCACCCGAGTCAGGGTATAGGGCTCCTCGGGTGGCGCGGCCCACGGGTCTTCCATCTCCCCGCACTCGATCGCGCGGCCCCACAGGTTCTCGTCGATCGAGTAGATCTTCTCCTTGGTGGCCATGATCGGGATGCTCCACTTGCGGGCGTAGTCAACCGAATCCGCGCGAGTCATCCCCCAGTTACGTGCGGGTGCCAGCACCTCGAGGTCCGGAGCCAGGGCGTGGGTACCCACTTCGAAGCGCACCTGGTCGTTCCCCTTGCCGGTAGAACCATGGGCGACGGCGTCGGCCTTGAACTTGCGAGCCTGGTCGACCAGATGACGAACGATGACCGGACGCGACAGCGCCGACACCAACGGGTACTTGCCCTCGTAGAGCGCGTTTGCTTGGATCGCCGGCCCGCAGAACTCGTGAGCCATCTCGCTTCGCGCGTCGACGATCACGCACTCCATCGCACCTGCGGCCATCGCGCGCGCCCTGATCTCATCGAAGCTCTCGGAGCTGTCCGGGTCCTGGCCGACGTCCACGAGCACGCACACGACCTCCACGTCCCACTCCTCGATCATCCAGCGCACCGCTACCGAGGTGTCCAGACCACCGCTGTAAGCCAATACCACTCGCTTCGCCATCTCTACTTAACCTTCCCACTCACTGCTTCGTTCTCGGCGATTCCGGCCAGGTGCCGAAACTCTGCCGCGAGGCGCCCTCCACCGTGCGCGTCACTCGCGATCACCAAGATTGTGTCATCTCCTGCGACGCTGCCCAGCACGCCGTCGAGCGCACTGCGATCCAGCGCCGAAGCGACGACGTGCGCACAACCCGGGGGCGTTCGCACGACCACCAGATTCGCCGAACTCTCCACCGACACCACCCACTCACCCATCATTCGCCTCAGGTGGTCAATGGGCGCCGAACTGATCTGGGGCGCGGAGGCAATGACAATGCGCCGTGAGCCGTGCTCGTCGCGCACCTTGATGGTGCCGAGCTCCTGCAAGTCGCGCGTGACGGTTGCCTGAGTGGCTGCGATACCTTCGCCCTGCAGTCGAGCCACGATCTGCGCGGCAGTCGAGATCACCTCGCGCTCGAGTAGCTCGCTTATTCGGTGCTGGCGCTGCGTCTTGGTCATGATGTCTCCTTGATCCAACGAAGCACACCGCGCATCGCGGTACGCCGATGATAGGCCTGGCGCCACACAAGTGACCGGGGACCGTCGAGCACCTCATCGGTGATCTCATCACCACGGTGCGCCGGAAGACAGTGCATGACCACCGCACCTTGACTGGCGCCGGCGAGCAATGCTTCGTCCACGCGGAAGGCGCCAAGGTCCCTGCGCCGCTGCGCGACCTGATCCTCGAAGCCCATCGAGACCCACGCGTCGGTGTACACCGCGTCCGCGTTCTTCACCGCGTCCAGAGCGACGCTGCTCAGACGCAGCACCCCCGGGCCCTGGACCGCTTCAGGGTCCTCCTCACCGCCCGCGAGCAACTGATAGCCCTCCGGCGCACCCAATGTCACGTTGACGCCGAGACGCAACAGGGCCACCGCGAGCGAGCGCGTCACGTTGGTCACGTCACCCACGTACGCAACTTCGAGACCGCGCAGCCCGCTCACCTCGCCGTTCGCGAAGTGTTCAGCCAACGCCAACACGTCAGCGACCGCTTGGGTCGGGTGCGCCACGTCACTCAAGAGATTGATCAGCGACATCTGATCGGCGCTGGCGCCGCGCATGCGGGCAAAGATCCCGTGATGGCGTACCCGCAACGCGCTGATCGCGTACATTTGCGACAACGTGCGGGCAATGTCTTCGGCACTCTCTCGAGTGTCGAGCCCCATCTCCTCGTCGTTGAAGAAGGTGACAAAGCCTCCGAGCTCGTGCACCGCCGTGGAGCTCGAAGCACGGGTGCGCACGCTGGGTCGCTCGAACACGAGTGCAACACCCTGCCCCTTCATCAACTCATCGTCGATCGGTGCGACCGCGTAGTCGTAGATCGAGGCGAGATCCGAGTCGCCCAACGCCTCGATCGTGATGAAATGCCTAGTCATGGCGCCACCTCCGTGGTCGGTATCAGCGAGTTGAGCGAACCCGCAAGCGCGTGCGCGCGAGTGCCGTTGGCTAACAGCACCTTGTTCGCTCCGCCCTCGAGGGCATCGAGTGCGGCCCGCATCTTGGGCCGCATGCCCTCACGGGCGGCACCCGAGTCGATGAGTGCCCGCACCTGGTCGCCGGTGACGTGAGCGAGCCGCGTGGTGTCGTCGTCGGGGTCTGCGAGCAACTGATCGATATCACTCAGCAACACGAGTTCGCGAGCGCCGAGCGCACCCGCCAGTGCGCCCGCGGCGGTATCGGCGTTGCAATTGAGCAGCCCGCCGTTCTCGTCGAGCGCTAGTGAGCACACGACAGGGGTGCAACTGCTCGACCAAAGCGCCTCTATCGTTTCTACGTTGACCCGCGGTGTGTTCGCAGCCCTTCCCCACGGGTCACCCAGGGCCGACGCGCGAAAGAGTCCGCCGTCGACGCCCGCCACGCCGACCGTGCGAAGTCCAGCCTGATTGAGCGCTGCCGTGATCTGCACGTTGATCAGCAAGAGCGCCATCGCGACGTAGCTCATGGTTTCCTCGTCGGTGATGCGTAGCCCCTCGTAAAAGCGTGAGGCTATGCCGACGCGATCCAGCAGTTGCGCAATCTGAGGACCCCCGCCGTGCACAACAGCCACCTTGACGCCAGCATTGATAAGTTGCGCTACGTCGTGGGCGAGATCGTCCAATACCGCCGAAGCGCTGGTGAGATCGTCGAGGGCGTGTCCCCCGAGTTTGACGACGATGCTGGTCACGGCGTCACGCCGCTCATGGGAAGCCCAGTTCGTTCATCAAGTCCGCACGCCACGTTCCACGCCTGCAACGCCTGACCGGCAGCGCCCTTGATCAGGTTGTCAATCGAACTCATCGCGATGAGCCAGCCGGTCCGCTCGTCCACTCGAGCACTCACGTAACACAGGTTGCTCCCCACCGGGTCCTTGAGCGTGGGCGGTTCCTCGACGACCACGATGCACGGGTCGTACGCGTACGCCGTGCGCAACAGTCCAAGCGCACTGTCACTGGTGAGCGTCCGATCGCGTACGCGAGCGTAGGCGGTCACCAACATGCCCCGGCTCGACGCAACGAGGTGAGGGGTGAAGAGGACCTCGGCCTGTAGTTCCTGTTGGATCTCCGGAGTGTGGCGATGTCGCAATAAGCCGTACGCCTCAGCGTTGCCAGCGAGGCGCGGGTAGTGGAGGCGTTCGCTGGGCGAGCGACCCGCGCCCGAGGCCCCGCTGAGCGCGTTGATGACGACGCCGGTCCTCTCGATGACGTCCGCGTCCACGAAGGGGCCGAGCGCCAGGGCCGCGGCGGTCGGAAAACATCCGGGCACCGCAATAAACGACGAACCGGCCAACTCGACACGATGGCGCTCGACCAGACCGTAGACCGCGGCTCCGAGTAGGTCCGCGGCCTGGTGTTGCTCGCCGTACCACTGTTCGAACACCTGAGCGTCCTCCAGGCGAAAGTCGGCGCCCAGGTCCACCACTGCGACACCGCGGGCGCGCAACGCGCCGACGTAGCGCTGACTGTGACCGTGGGGCAGTGCGAGGAATACCACCTCAGCGTCACTGGAGAACACCTCGTCGGTCGGGGCGAAGACCATCGACGGGTAGAGCGCAGCCAACGCCGGGGCGAGGTCGCGCACCCGTCGTCCGGCGTTCGACTCACCCGTGGCGAGCACGACCTCGAGGTGCTCGTGACTCGCCATCAGTCGCAGCAGCTCGAGGCCCGCGTATCCGGTGGCTCCGACGACGGCAACTCTCATAGTGTCATTTTATGCACAGAAAGGGACAAAAATGCAAACCCTCCCCCCGACGGTAAGATCTCCGCATGTCACGACGCGGTTGGGCGCTCTTCACAGTCATGGCCGTGCTCTGGGGGATCCCCTACCTGTTGATCCGCGTGGCGGTGCGCCAACTCGACCCCGGCGTTCTCGTTCTGGGACGCACCGCGCCGACCGCGCTGCTCCTGCTGCCGCTGGTCGTCGCGCGCCAGCAGTTCACCCAGATCCTTAAGAACCTGCGCTGGATCATCGTCTTCGGCGTCGTCGAGTTCGGCATGCCCTGGTATCTCATGGCGACCTCGGAGCGACACATCACGAGCTCGCTCGCCAGCCTGCTGGTGTGTGCCGTGCCGCTCTTCTCGGTCCTGGGCCAGCGCATTCGACGCACTGAGGAACACGTCACGCCCCGACGACTTGTCGGCCTCGCCATTGGTGCGCTCGGAGTGGCGCTCTTGGTGGGCTTGGGCATCAGTGGTGGATCGATTCAATGGATTCTGATGATGCTGGTGGTGTGTGTGGGCTACTCACTAGGTCCGGTCATCCTCGCCACCAAGTTGCACCACGTGTCGGGCACCGCCGTGGTGGCCGGCGCCACGGCCTTCGTAGCGTTGCTGTGGATACCTTGGAGCGTCGCGCACTGGCCCAGTCACATCGACGCCGAGTCGTGGGGCTCGGTGGCGGTACTTTCGGTTGCGTGCACGGCAGGCGCGTTCCTCGTCTTCTTCGAACTAGTGAAAGAGGTGGGTTCGACGCGAAGCGTCGTGGTCACCTACACCAACACCGCACTCGCCGTAGTGCTCGGAATCGTCCTGCTGGGCGAACCCCTCACCCTGGGCATCGCACTCGGCTTTCCGCTGGTGCTCGTGGGCAGCGTGATCGCCACCTCGTCACGTCCCTCAGCGGGAGGCGAACTCCCCCGACACGCGCACCACGCCGTCGACCAGTAGCCACAGTCGACCGGCGCTCGTCGCCAGACTCACCCGCTCACCGCCCTCGAGGGGACTGTGGTGGTTCACTGCTGCCCAGGTCACCGACCCGTCGGCTACTTCGCTCAGCGCCGCCCATACGGCCGCGTTATTAACGTGGCCCACCACGTCGAAGTCGGCGCGGCGCAGTGGCCAGTCCCTCACCGCCGCGTCGGCCGGCGGACTGCTCGCCTCGATGCGGCCCGACACCTTACGCCCGCCTGCCGCTTCGGCGTAGACGTCAAAGAAATTCTGGCGCAACCGCAGGGGATGGCCGGTGCGATCGATGGGCACCCAGATCGCCACCGCCTCGAGCATCAGGCGACTGCCCACCGTCACATTGGTGCGTCGCTCGGCCCACGCCGCGCCGCTGCCGCCACACCACGTCGTGAGTGACACCCAATCGCCAATGGCGGGCCATCCTCCACCGGCGGCGACACGAACCGCCGTGCGGCGTACGACCCACGTCTCGTCGCTGACCACGCCGGTGTCGTCCCAGTCGTCGCCCGCCACGTCTTGGAGGTAGCGCGCTAGGCCGTCGGGACGCAACACGGCGTCGGGACCGGCGTCGCTCAAACGAACCTTACGGTGCGCCGTGAAGCGCCGACCACGATCACCGGGCTCGACAAATTCGATCACCGGACCAAGTTACCCGCGGGCACTCAACACTGCGATCAGCGCAGCGACGCGCCCAGCGAGCCCGCCCGCTCAATGAGTGCGCGACGCGCGACGGCGATCTCCTCGTCGCTCAGCGTGTGATCGTGGGCGCCCAGACGCACGCCGTAGGCCAGCGACCTCGTACTCGCCGCGAGGCCCGCAGCGCGGTAGACGTCGAAGAGTTCGATGCTCTCGACCAGCGGCGAGGCACCAGCGAGCTCGTGGGCGAGGTCGCCGGCGTGCACGTCGTCGGGCACCACAAAGGCCAGGTCGATGCTGGCACTCGGATACCGGCTCGGAATCACCGCCTGGACCGGGCGCCGCGACGTCCTCAGCGGATCGGCGAGCACGTCAAGATCGATGTCCACGACACCTACACGTCGTTCGGGCACTGAGGGCACGAGCGCGCCGACCAGCTGCGAGTCGATCTCACCCACGTAGCCGAGCACGGCGCCGGAGGATCGATCCACGAGGGCCGCGCTCCTGGTGGGGTGTAGTCCGCTGGGCGCAACCTCCACGCTTCGAACAACGACGTCATCGAGTCCGATGCGATGGGCCAGCAGTTGCCACAGAGCCACCGCCGTCCTCGCGTCGTCGCCGTCGCGTCCCAGTATCACGGTGAGACGCTCGTTTTCGTTGGGCAACGACAACATGGTGGTGCCTCCCGCGCCGCCACGGGTGGCGCGCGGCGAGACGGCGACGTCGGGGTGCATGAAGACCGTGCCGAACTCTCCGAGCATGACCTCACCCGTGCCCCGCTCGAGGTTGCGCCCCCACGCGCGCACCAGACCAACGAGCATGCTCGCCCGCAGCACCGACTCGTCCGACGCCAACGGATTGGTGACGCGCACCCGGGCCATTCCGGGATGCAGCAGGTCGAAGTCACCGTCACTGCCGAGGGTGGGCGTCCACGCCTCATGGACGCCGAGATCGACGATGAAGTCGCGCACGGAACGTCGAAGAACCTGGCGCGCACTCAATCGCCCCGGTTCGGGCCAGGTGGGCGTGCGCCGGCCGAGGCGCTGATAGCCGTACAGCCGAGCAATCTCCTCGATGACGTCGGCACGGCCCGCCGCGCCCGGTCGAACGTCCAGCCGTGCGCTAGGCACGTGCACCTCGAGGTCGCCGTCGTACGCGTGCACGATGAAGCCCAGACCGCCGAGCAGTTCGCTGACCTCGCTCGACTCGATCTCGACGCCCAAAACCCGCTCCAGGTCACCCGCGCGCAGGTGCACGATTGGCGGTGTGGGGACCTCCCCCCACACGTCGAGGGGCTCAACCAACCACTCCAGATCCGGGGTGCTCTCAGCCAGCACCGCGACGAAGCGCCCGACCGCACGCAGCGCGAGCTGGGGATCCACGCCGCGCTCGAACCGATTCGAGGCCTCCGTGCGCAGGCCGTGCCGCTTAGAAGAGCGGGCGATTGTCATGGGATCGAAGTACGCGGCCTCCAGCAGGACCTCGCTCGTCGAGTCGCTGATCTCACTGGCCGCGCCGCCCATGATCCCTGCGAGGCCCAGTACCCGATCATCACCGTCGACGATCACGCAGTCCTGACCGGTGTCGCCGAGCCCACGGCCCGCCTTAGCGAGTTCGCGCACCGTTCCGTCCAGCGTCTCGAGCACCTCGCCCGCGCGCGCGGCGCGCGCGCGCAGAGTGCGCCCGGCGACGTGGGTCGCGTCGTAGGGGTGGGTGGGCTGGCCCAGTTCCAACATCACCAAGTTCGACGCATCCACCACGTTGGAGATGGCGCGCATTCCAGCGCTCTCGAGCCGGCGCACGACCCACGTCGGCGACGGACCCACGCGAACGTTACGTAGCACCGAGACGGTTAGGCGACCGCACAGTTCGGGATCGTCGATGCCCGCGGCGGCGCTCGCGGCGCTGGGCACCTCCGCATTGGGTTCAGCCAACTTCGGTGCTCGCAGGTGCCGACGCAGTCGCGCCGCCAGGTCACGCGCCACCCCCTCCACCGACCACGCGTCGGGTCGGTTGCCCTCCACTGAGATGTCAAAGACCACGTCTGGTTCGATGGCGAGGGCATCGCGTAGTGCGGTGCCAACCGGTGCCGCGGTCAACTCATTGAGCACCATCAGTCCTTCGTGATCATCGCTGAGACCCAATTCGCGAGCCGAGCACAGCATGCCGTTGCTCGTGACCCCACGCATCTTGCGCTGGCTGATCTCGAAGCCACCCGGCAACACCGCACCCACCGGCGCCAGGGGCACGTAATCACCGACCGCGAAATTGGTCGCACCGCACACGATCTCCAGCGAACCCTGGCCGGCGTCGGCGATGACGAGGCGAATACGATCGGCCCCCTTGATGGCGCGAATCTCGTCCACGCGGGCGATCACCACGTCGTCGAGGCCCTCGCCCACCAACTCGACGCCCTCGACCACCAATCCGAGATCGTCGAGAATGGCGCGTAACTCCTCGACCGTCTCGGGCAGATCAACGAATTCGCGCAGCCACGCCAGCGAGATCCTCATGAGAACTGCCTCAGAAACCGGACGTCGTTGTCGATCAACGCTCGCATGTCGGCAATCTGGTGGCGCATCTGTGCGCAGCGATCGATACCGAAACCGAACGCGAAGCCGCTCCAACGCTCACCGTCGATGCCCACCGCATCGAGCACGGCGGGGTCCAACATTCCGCAGCCACCGAGTTCAATCCATCCGGTCTGCGAACACGTGCGACAACCGACTCCCCGACAGATCGTGCAGGTGATCTCGAACTCCGCCGACGGCTCGGTGAACGGGAAGAAGCCGGGGCGGAGTCGCGACTCGATATCGGGGCCAAAGTAGGCACGGGTGAAGGTTTCGATAACGCCGGCGAGATCGGTGAAACTGATCCCTTCGTCGACCACCAGCCCCTCGATCTGATGGAAGGTGGCCAGGTGGCGAGCGTCAGGTGTGTCACGGCGGTAGCACCGTCCGGGCATCACCGAGTGGATTGGCAGCCCATCGTTGGCCACCGCACCCTCCATCAAGTGAATCTGCGTGGGCGAGGTATGGGTGCGTAAGACCACCGTCTCAGGTTCGCCGAGATCAACGTAGAACGTGTCCCACATGCCGCGGGCTGGATGTGCCGGCGGCATGTTCAGTGCCTCGAAGTTGTACCAGTCGCTCTCAACCTCGGGTCCATCGGCCACCTCAAAGCCCATGCCCACAAACACGTCCTCGAGTTCTCGCTGGGTCGACGCCACGAGGCCAGGGTGGCCATTCGAGAGGGGCCAGCGCACCGCACCGACCATCACGTCGCCCAAGTCGAGCCGATCGATCTCAAGGGCCTGACGCCGTTCGCGCGCACCAAGCAGCGCGCGACGCTCCTCGAGTGCCGCCTCAACCTCCCGGCGAACCTTCTGCAACTGTGCGCCGGCACTTCGACGCTCCTCAGGATCAAGCGACCCGAGCGACTTCTGCAACGTTGCGAGAATCGAACGCTTCCCGGTGATCGACGACTCAGCGTCGCGAAGGGCTGCGAGGGACTCCAACGCGGCGACCTCACGCAACAGTGACGCGGTCTGCTCTGCGAGCGAGGCGAGGGGATTCGAGGTCATAGTCCCCCAAGGTTAGGACGTGCCACCACCTCGTTCGCGCCTTGTCGTTGCCACATCGAGTAAAAGGCGATGAGCGAAGCGGCGACCCCCGCGTTCAACGACTCGCTACGCCCCGCCATGGCGATGCGAAACGAGTCGTCGCACTTGGCCACGGTGGCCGGATCGAGGCCCGCGGCTTCGTTGCCGATGACGACCACGTTGGAGCCGCGAAGATCCACGTCGCGCAACTCGCGGGTCGCGTCCAGGCTCGTTGCCCAGACCTTCGCGCCACGGGCGCGCAGGTGCGCGAGCGCCTCGTCGTAAGCGCTCACGACCACCGCAAGGTGAAAAATCGAGCCGGCACTGGCGCGCAGCGCCTTGGGATTGTAGGGATCCACCGACTGGCCCGTGAAGATGACTGCTTCAACCCCAGCGGCGTCGGCGGAGCGAATGATGGTGCCCGCGTTGCCGGGGTCGCGCACGTCGTGCAGCACTAGGACCAGTCCAGACCCGTCCAGCGACGTCACCTCGGGCGCGTCGAAGCGCACTGCGGCCAGCGCGGGCTGCGGCGTCATGGACTCGGCCACCTTGTCGAGCACGCCGCGCTCGAGGGCGAAGACCCGCACGCCAGCGTCGCCAGCCCGTCGGGCTAGCGACGACCACGGTTCGAACGCGAGGGCGCCCGAGTCTATATAGAGCCCTTCGAACTCCGCCCCGCTCGCGAGCGCGGCGTCGATCAGATCAGGGCCCTCAAGAACGCATACACCCTCGCTCCAGCGCAGGGCGCGCTTTTGCACGAGGCGCCGAAGTCGACGCACTCGTTGGTGTGACGACCCCAGCGCCTCGATCAGAGCGACCTACTTCGCGAGCGCTTCACTGGCCTGGGCGACGAGCGCCGCGAAGGCCGCGCTGTCGTTCACCGCCAGATCCGCCAGGATGCGACGATCCACCTCGATGCCCGCGGCATTTAGTCCCGCGATGAAGCGGCTATAGCTCACGCCGTGTTCGCGCGTTCCAGCGTTGATTCGTTGGATCCAAAGTTTGCGAAACTCACCCTTGCGGGCGCGGCGGTCGCGAAACGCGTACACGCCCGCGTGCTGGACCGCCTGGTTCGCGGCGCGAAAGGTTCGGCTGCGGTCACCGTAGTAACCCTTGGCCTCCTCCAAAATCGCCTTGTGGTGCTTCTTGGCGTTAACCGCCCTCTTTACTCGAGCCATAAACGTTCCTCTCCTAACTCAATCCCTACAGACCCATCAACTTCTTGACGTTCTTCTCAATGCCGGGCGAGATGTCAGTGTCGCGACCCAGGCGGCGCGAGCGCACCGACGTCTTCTTCTCCATGATGTGTCCGCGAAACGCCTTGCGCCGGCGTAAACGACCGCTGCCGGTCACCTTGATGCGCTTCTTCGCACCGCTGTCTGTCTTCATCTTTGGCATCTCAGGCCTCCTCTACCGATATATCTGCCGACGTACTCGGCTCGATCTCTTTCTCTACTGCGTTCGAACTCTCTGCGATCTTGGGCTTGACCTTCTTCTCGGGTCCGAGCACCATGATCATGTTGCGCCCATCGAGCTTGGCGGCCGATTCCACCTTGGCCACGTCAACCAGCTTCTCGACGATCCGATCGAGGATCTTCTTGCCCAACTCCGGGTGCGCGGATTCGCGTCCTCGAAACATGATCGTGATCTTGACCTTGTGGCCCTCATTCAAGAACTTCTCCACGAGCCGCGTCTTGGTATCGAAGTCACCGGGGCCGATCTTGGGTCGGTACTTCATCTCCTTTACGCCCACGTTCTGGGTCTTGCGACGTGACTCCTTCGCCTTTTGGGCCTCGTCAAACTTGAACTTTCCGTAGTCCATGATCCGACACACCGGCGGATTCGCCGTGGGCGCGATCTCTACCAGGTCCAAATCCAGGCTCCGAGCCAAAGCCAACGCCTCACGACTTGACATCAGGCCACGCTGATTGCCCTCGTGATCGATGAGTCGGATCGTGTCCACGCGAATTCGTTCATTGACGCGGTGGTCTCCAGGCACTGTTGCGATAACTCTCTCCTTGCTCTACGCGACGTCGTTACGACGTCGCCACGGCAAGCAGGGCGCAAACTCCTAGATACCCAGAGCACTCTGCGTGCCAAGGTGGACGTTGGTCTTGCCAACCTCACTTGCTGTGAACTGCCCCTTCAGGATAGCAGAGCCCGTCGGGACGACGGGTGCCAACTCTTAGGCTCCCATTAGCAAGCCACTCAGCGATCCTTAAGTTGCTTCCCTAGCCTCTCGGCCATGAACTGTGTTCTTCGCCTCGGCAACGCTGGCCGCGGGCACCGCTCACACCCGACCCGGGGCTGACCCGGCTCGACTACGTTCTCCGCTCGGCGGTGGTCATCCTCCCAAGGGCCGCCGCCGAGCGGACTCCCATCGAGCGATACTTCCCCCGCACCGCTACCGTGGTAGCCGTGACCAAGGAAGCCGACGAATCCACGACACTGAACGAGGAGATCGAGATCCTGCGTTCGACACCCGTCGAGACCGTGCTCGGCAATCACATCTTCCACCTGATTCAGTTAGCTGCGGTGCACCTCGCGGCCGAGCCACCTTCGCTCGAGGCGGCGCAACTCACGATCGACGTAGTGGCGGCGATCATCAACACCGGTGGTGAACGTCTGGGCGAGCACGTCGCCCTCTATCGCAACGCGCTGGCCGAAGTCCAACAGGTCTACGTCCGCGCGGCCGCGCCTCGCGTCTAGCCTCTTCAACCTGACGAACCCAGAGCGAGCCCATCGACCTCTGGCGACGTGGGCCGTTACGCCACGAACCCCCGGTGCCTCGCACCGGGGGTTCGTGGCGGCTTCGTTCGAACTACTTCAGCCAGTTCGGTACTGCGCGGCTAAGCAACTTGGTCTTGACGATCTTGGACTTCTTGGTCGGTCCCGTCGTGTACACGGTGGAATCGAGCACGGCGGTCTGGGTCCCGCTCTTGACCTGGACGATGTAGCCGCCGTTCAGACCCTGGTGGTTCGTCGCGGTGTAGCGCAGCGGCACCAGCGCCGGAGTCTGGAAGGTCGTGCTGGTCAGCGTCTTGAGGAAACTCGTGCGCGTGACGTTGCGTCCTGCGGCCTTGAGGGCTTCGACGAACGCCACTCCCCAGCCGATACCGTAGGCCATATTGCCGTCAAGGGGTGTGGTGGCGGTGAAGTTCGGGAAGTCGGTCTTGTCGTTCTCCATCACCTTGTACATCCACGGATTCCACTTGTTGTTCGCCGTCGACGCGGGCAGGTAGCTGAAGGAGATGGCGCCGATCTCGGGGTCCGGGAACGGCTTGCCGACGAAGGGCTCACCGACAGTCACCGGGTCCGCGCCCACGCTCGAGATGACCCACTGGGGGGTGTAGCCGAGGGCCAGCGCGTTGCCCAGGGCCGCGTCGGTGGCACCAGGAATGGTGTCCATCACCACGATCTTGCACCCGTCAGCCTGGAACTTGGAGATGAACGGGGTGAAGTAGCCCGATCCGCCGGTCACCAGGCCCGCGACGTCGTACATCACGGTGTCGATCGGCTTGATGCCCACGTCGGTCAGTCCGAGCAGGCCATTGGCGCCGAAGTCGTCGTGCTGGCCGAGGAAGCACACCGACTGTCCGGCGAAGTGCTTCTTCAGGTACTGGCCCATGATCTTGCTCTCAACGGTGTAACTGGTCTGCCAGCCGAAGAGCCCCGGGTACTTCTTGGGAGCGTTCCAGTCCTTGGAGCCCGAATTCACGAAGAGCTGGGGCACCTTGTTGGCCTTCAACAGGGAACGCACCGAGTCCTGGGTGGGTGTGCCGAGTGAACCCACGGTGGCGAACACCGGAATCGACAACAGTGCCTTGGTCTGGGCAACGGTGTTCGGGTTGCCGGTGCAGCCAAAGCCCGGCGTGCCGTAGCAGTCGTCCTTCAGCACAAACTTGATCGTTCGTCCGTTGACCCCGCCCTTCTTGTTCACCCACTGAAAGACTGCGTTGGCCGCCTTGGCGACTTCGCTGTAGCCCGATGACGCAATGCCCGTCAACGGCACCGTCGCGCCAATTGTCACCTGCTTCGCGGTCACCCCCGGAGTCCGCGTCGCAGCTTGCGCTGAACCGATGGACGTGCCAACGCTGACCAGGCCCATCGTCAATGCCAACGCCGACCCGCTAATAGCGAGGCGACGAATTCGATTCCCACCCATAATCTCTCCCAATTGTCAGAGTTGTTGACATACCTTGCTTCGCAGTGACAGTAGACCCATTACCGACCAGTAGCAAGTCACCACTCGGTGGTAGAAAGTCACTTCCTTGCCCGCGCCGCCCACCAGTGCCGCACAATGCCCGCGAGCCCCATGGGTGCGAACAGGATGGTGAGGATCAACAATCCCCCGAAGATTATGCCGTTCAGCTGACTCGCCACATTGCCCTGCGAGTTGAGACCTGTGTGTGCGGTGATCCACGCGATGGCATCGGCTGAGTAGGCGTAGATTATCCCGCCGATGATCGCCCCCGGGATTGTCCCGATGCCGCCGATGACAACGAGCGACAGGATGGTGATCGAGAGGGCGAATCCGTAGGTGGAAGGTGTCACGGAGTTGTTGATGAGGGTCCAAAGACCTCCTCCCAGGGCCGCGTAGGCAGCCGACACGACAAAGGCGATGACCCGGGTGCGCGGCAACGAGATGCCCACGAGCTCTGCCGCGACGTCGTTATCGCGCACCAGTCGCATCGCACGGCCAGTTCGGCTCGCGAAGAGGTTCGCCATGAAGAAGAGCGCCACCCCGGTCACGAGGACAGCGATGTCGGCGAGCCAGGCGCTGTTGTAGGTCAGCGACGAAGTGCCGGGACCGAAGATTCGAATCAACCAGCGTGGCGCGTAGATCGCTTCGGGAAGTTGCAGACCCGAGTCGCCACCGGTCCAGGTACCAAACAGATTCAAGATCGCCCCGAAGGCCACCGCGAATGCCAGCGTCATACCCGCTAGGTAGGGACCACGCAGCCTCGTGGCGGGCAGACCCAGCAGGAGTCCCACCAGTGCGCCAGCAATGACGGCTAGCACCAACACGAACGCGATGGGCGTGGTGGCGTGGTGGTTGGCCCAGATTGCCACGGTGAAGGCCCCCACCCCCATGAACGCGCCATTGCCGAGCGAGATCTGTCCCGATGACCCGGTGAGGAACGACAAGCCGAGCAGCACGATGGACATGGCCGCCCCGATAGCGAGGTTGTCGTTTGCGGTGGCCGAGAGTCGAAAGGTCGCGAGCAGCGTCACGTCCACGACCACGAGACTGATCAGAGCACGCGTCACCACGGGATGCGCACCGCGAATCGCCGTGGAGCTGATCAGAGAACCGCCCCCGAGGAGCGCAACAAAGAAGGCGCTCAGTCCCAGGCCCGAGCGGGCGCTCGAGGTGGCGAACATGGAGACCAACACCGCGAGCAGCGTCAGCGAAGTCGTCCACACGACGCGTGAACGCATCAGGCGTGGCCCCATCACACCCGCCTCTGCGCACTTCGGGTGAAGACGCCGTTGGGTCGGGCCATCAACGAGACCACCAACATGCCCAACGCCACCAGGATGATCGCGTTGGAATTCAGGTAGTCCCCCACGAACTGGAGGATGATTCCGAGCGCCACGCCCGACACGAGTGCACCCACCGGGCTGTCCAGCCCCCCGATCGCCGCCGCAATGAACCCGAAGGCGAACACGCCGTCCATCGAAGTGGGAGTGAGGCCAGTGAAGTAGTTCGACGCCACCAACACGGCGGTGATCGAACCCACGGCCGTTGAGAGTATCCACCCCAATGTCAGCATGCGACCGACGCGTACCCCAAGCAGTCGCGACACCTCCGGCGCCAGCGCCGCTGCTCGAAGTTGAAGGCCCACCTTGGTGTACTGAAAGAGAAGGGCAATGAAGACCATCACCACCAAGGCGGTCACGATCTCGTACAGAGCGAACGGCGAGAGGGCGACGGGCTTATGGGCGAGCTGGTAGTCGACAATCGAGAACGGTGTGGGCAATCCGCGCGAAGAGGTCGACCAGATGGCCGCGGCCACCGACTCAAGCACCAGGAGGAATCCCACCATGGCGACGATCGGGTTGATCTCGGGCTTACCGTAGAGTCCGCGCACCAGTACCCGCTCGGTGAGACCCCCCAGCACCATCCCCGCGAGGATCGCGATACCCATCGACACCCAGTAGTTGGTCGTCGGCGCGAGGACGGCGAAGCCGATGTAGGTGGCGATCATCGCCATCGCGCCCTGGGCGAAGTTCAGGATCCTCGTCGAGCGCCAGACGAGGACGAGGCTTAGGGCGACGAGACTGTAGATCACACCGTTGGTCAGTCCACCCAGCACATCAGCCACGTTGCGCGAGGTCAAGAAGGTATCCATCATTCAACCAATCCCAGGTAGTACTGACGTAGCTTCTCGTCGGCGCCCACGGCGGCCGCGGTGTCGTTGGCCACAACCGTTCCCAAGTAGAGGACAACTGCGCGGTCCGCGATGCGCAGGGCCGACTTGGCATTCTGCTCGACCAGGATGACCGTGAGGTCCTTAAGCGCGCACAGGTCATGGATCACGTGCATCAGCTGGGCGGTGACCATCGGAGCCAACCCGAGCGATGGCTCGTCGAGCAGCAACACCGACGGCGCCGCAATCATGGCTCGCGCCATAGCGAGCATCTGGCGCTCACCGCCCGAAAGGGTCGCCGCGTGCTGTTTGCGCCGCTCGCCCAGGACCGGGAAACGTTCGTATTGCTCGGCCAGTGCGTCACTTAGCGATCCCTTGGCGATCATCGCGCCCAGACGAAGGTTCTCTTCCACCGTGAACTCGGCGATTACTCCGCGCCCCTCCGGCACGTGACCAACGCCCAGGCGAACGATGTCCTCGGGCTTCATTCCGCCCAGTGCGCGTCCATCCATCGTCACGGTTCCCGCCTGGCTCGGAACCAGACCGCTGATGGTGCGCAGCAAGGTGGTCTTGCCCGCGCCGTTGGCACCCAGCACCGCAGTGATCTCACCGGTGCGCGCCTCGAAGGACACCGAGCGAAGAGCCTGGACCGCACCGTAGGCGACCGAGAGCTCGCGGACATCAATCATTCGTCCACCCCCAGGTACGCCGCAATGACCGCCTCGTGGGTACGGACCTGGGTCGGGGTGCCGGTGGCGATCACCTCGCCGAAGTTGAGAACCACCAGTCGGTCCACGAGCGGCATGACGAACTCCATATCGTGCTCGACCAGGAGTACACCCATCGTCGCGCGCAGACCCTTGATCAGCGCGGCGAAGTCCTCGAGCTCGGCCTCGTCGAGCCCCGACGCCGGTTCGTCCAACAACAACAGTCGTGGTTCGCACATCAGCGCTCGCGCCACCGAGACCTTCTTCGCAATGCCGTAGGGAATCGCCGATGGCAGGCGGCCCGCCACGTCGGCGATCCCCAGACGGTCCAACATGGCCATGGCGTTCTCGCGCAGCGCTTGTTCGGCACGCACCCCCGACGGCAGCGCCAGCAACCCGGTGATGAAACCACCGCCCGGACGGATCTGTCCGCCGGCCATGACGTTCTCGAGAACGCTGCTGTGCGGAAACAGCCCGACGCCCTGCAGGGTTCGAGCAACACCGGCGCGAGCGAGTTCGAAGGGCCGAAGGTTCGTCTTACCCGACGCGGGATAGCGGACTCTGCCGCTAGTGGCGCGCACGAAACCACAGGCCACGTTAAAAGCCGTTGTCTTGCCCGCGCCGTTGGGTCCGATGAGTCCCACGATCTCGCCCGAGGACACCTCGAACGAGACCTTGTCGAGCGCCTTGAGTCCCCCGAACCTGACCGATACGTCCTCGAGCGCGAGGAGTGGGGGCTGGGTATCCGGCGCCATAGATTTCCTAAGTTACACACTCGCCACGAGCGGGCCGTAGCAGCGGGTCATCACGGTGGCGGTAGAGATCATGGTGGACCCAAAACTACCGCGAGGAGCCGGGCGCGCACGTCATCGTCGATCGCCGGCCTCCGATCGCGCCCTTCACGCGACCACGTCGGGTCAGTGGCGCACGTTCACGCGAATCGGCGCACCGCGACCACCTCGTCACGACCCAGGTGTCCCACCGCGCGTTCGCCCGTCGCGTGGGCACCGACGTCGATCCGTCGAGTGCCGTCCTCGATGGCCACGCAGTGAAAGAAGAACCGCTCGCCGCCATCATCGCGCAGATAGCCCACACCGGTATCAGCGTCGAACTCCTCGATGACACCGTGAATCATGACGTCGCCGAGAGCGGACCCGTGTCGAGCAGCGCGACCATTTCCAGAGCGGTGAACACCGCTTCGCGGCCCTTGTTGGTCTCGTCGCGTCGCGAGCGCTCCAGGGCCTGTTCGATCGTGTTCGTGGTCAGCACTCCGAAGACCACGGGCACACCGGTGCGCAGCTGCACGTCCTGAACGCCTCGGGCGCACTCGCTCGCGACGACCTCGTAGTGCCCGGTGTCGCCGCGGATCACCGCACCGAGGGTGACGATCGCGTCCACCGGTCGCGTCGCGCTCGCGAAGGCCCGCGCGATGAGCGGCAGCTCGAATGCCCCGGGCGCCCAGGCCAGCACGATGTCGGCGCGGTCCACACCCGCCTCGTCCAGCGCCTCCAGAGCGCCTCGCAGCAGACGAAGCGTGATGGCACCGTTGAAACGGGCGCACGCCAATCCAATCCGCCGACCGCGACCATCGACGCGACCCTCGAGCACTTCACCGATCTGGGGCCGCAGAGAATCGAAGACGGCCGGATCAAACTCCGTCTCATTCGTTGACGTCATCGAGACCCCCGAGCAGATGACCCATCCGCTCCTTCTTGGTGCGCAGGTAATCGATGTTGAACGGTGTCGGCCGGCTTTCGATCGGTACGCGTTCGACGATGTGCAGCCCGAAGCCTTCGAGACCGCCGTACTTGGCCGGATTGTTGGTCATCAGACGCATCGAGGTCACCCCAAGGTCCACCAGTATTTGCGAACCGATCCCGTACTCGCGCGAGTCCACGGGAAGTCCCAGTTCAAGATTCGCGTCGACCGTGTCATGACCGTCCTCTTGCAGGGCGTACGCGCGAATCTTGTGCCCCAGTCCAATTCCGCGTCCCTCGTGTCCGCGAAGGTACACGACGACCCCCGCACCCTCGGCCGCGATCTTGGCCAGCGCGGTCTGCAGCTGGGGTCCGCAGTCACAGCGCAACGAGCCCATCACGTCGCCGGTCAGACATTCCGAGTGCACGCGCACGAGGACGTCCTTGGCCGACTCGATGTCGCCGTAGACCATCGCGAGATGTTGTTCACCGTCCAGGACCGACTCGAAGACGTACGTGTGAAAGAGTCCGTGCTCGGTGGGTAGCGATGCCTCGGCCACTCGCCTCACCAACTTCTCGTGGTGACGCCGATACCGGATGAGGTCGGCGATCGAGATGATCGGTAGCCCGTGACGCTGGGCGAACTCCTCCAGCTCGGGCAGCCGGGCCATATCGGACTTGTCCGCGCTGACTATCTCGCACAGCACTCCCGAAGGGAACTTCCCGGCGAGTCGGCACAGGTCAACGGTCGCCTCGGTGTGTCCGGCACGCTTGAGTACACCGCCGGCGCGGTAGCGCAGCGGAAAGATGTGCCCAGGACGACTCAGGTCACCTGGGCGCGTGTCGGGGCTGATCAGCGCGCGCACCGTCGCCGCGCGATCGTGCGCGGAGATCCCGGTGGTCGTGCCGTGACGGTAGTCCACCGTCACCGTGAAGGCCGTGCGCTGGGCCTCGGTGTTGGCCACCACCATCAGCGGCAATTCCAACTCGTCGGCTCGACTCGCCTCGAGCGGCACGCAGAACACGCCCGAGGTGTGCTCGAGAAAGAACGCCATGCTCTCGGCCGTCACGTCCTCGCCGGCCATGATCAGATCGCCTTCGTTTTCGCGATCCTCGTCGTCGACCACGACAACCATGCCGCCGTTGCGGATCTGATCCACCGCCTCTTCGATCGTTGATAGCGCCATCAGACCTCCACGTCCAGACGTACATCTTCGCCGATTCTGCGCACGTGCACCACTCGACCCCGGCGAAGCAGGTCGATCGACGTCGTGCTCAGCGTGGGTAACGCCGGGGTCGTAGCACGCGCGCCGGCCAACGCCGGGGCCAGGTACCAGACCACCAAATTGACGAGTCCCGCCTCCACGAATGCGCCGGTGGTGCGCGGCCCCCCTTCGACGAGCACCTGGAGCACGTCGAGTTGGCCCAGTTCTTCCAGGATCGGGCCGAGTTCGCCGCTGCGCTCGAGACACGGACGCACCGCGGCGTCATCGGCCGCGCGGCCCAGGACCACCCGGAGAGGCTCCAGCACGATGTCGTCCAGGCGCGCGGTCAACCGTGGGTTGTCGCTACGCACCGTGCCCGCGCCCACGATGATCGCCTGGCTCTGTGCGCGCAACAGGTGCGCGTCGCGGCGAGCATCTTCGCCGGTGATCCACTGGCTGGATCCATCGGCCATCGCCACAGCCCCGTCCAAGGTGGCAGCGACTTTGGCCACGACGTAAGGCCGTCCCGTGCGTCGATGCCACAGGTACGGCGCCAACTGGGCGCGCACCAATTCCTCCTCGACGCCCACTTCGACGTCGATACCCTCGTCGCGCAGTCGCTGCACCCCCGAGCCCGCGACCCGAAAATCGGGATCGAGGGTGCCCACCACCACTCTTGTCACGCCCGCCGCGACGATCGCCTCGGTACACGGTCCGGTGCGACCGACGTGACTGCAGGGCTCGAGGGTGACCACCAAGGTCGCACCCCGCGCGTCGGCACCGGCTCGACGTAACGCTTCGATCTCGGCGTGTGACTCGCCAGGTGCCTGAGTGTGGCCCTCGCCGAGCACGACGCCCACGTCATTGACCACGAGGGCCCCCACCCAGGGGTTCGGCGGCGCATGCAGACGGGCCTTCTCCCCCTCGTGGACGGCCATCATCATGTAATCCGACCTGTTGAACGCCATCAGGCCTTCACGAGCGCTGCTTCGCGTAGCGCGTGCGCTGCCGCGAGCGGGTCGGGACGCGCGAAGATCGCCGAGCCAGCCACCAGTACATTGGCCCCCGCACGGGTCGCGATCGGCGCCGTCGATATGTCGATGCCGCCGTCGACTTCGATGTCAAGCGCCAGTTCGCTGGCCTCGACCTCGCGGCGAGCCGCGGTCACCTTCGCCATGACGTCGGGAAGAAAGGATTGGCCCCCGAATCCGGGAAACACGGTCATGAGTAACAACAGGTCGATATCGCCGAGGTACGGCGCCACCTGCGCGAACGGCGTGTCGGGATTGGCGGCCAATCCGACGCGTAGCCCGAGGTCACGCGCGTCGCGGATTAGGCCGGCCGTGCCGCCGACCTCCACGTGCACGGTGCACCCGTCGGCACCGGCCTTGACAAAGGCGTCGAGGTAACGCCCCGGCTCGCTCATCATCAGGTGGCAGTCGAAGAATCGACTGCTGTACTGACGCAATGATTGCACCACCGGAGGGCCAATGGAGACGTTCGGCACGAAATGTCCGTCCATCACGTCGACGTGCAGCCAATCGGTCTCGGCATCGATCGCGCGCACCGCACTGGCCAGTGCGCCAAAGTCGGCCGCCAGAATCGAGGGTGCGATCCGCAGCGTGCCCGTGGGTCCCGCGTCAATGAACGTCACGACTGCAGCCTAGAGGGCCACAACGGCCTCTACCCCCACTGGGGGTGCGTTCCTTCGAGGCGGGCCCCGGCCCACCACGCGGCGGCACTCATTCTCGTGCCGCCTTCGGGCTGCACCTCGTCGAGAGCCAGCGCTCCGTCGTGGGTCACGAGCACGACCTGGTCCGCCTCGCCGATCAGTGAACCGCTCTCGGCGTGCGCGGCGGCGCACGCGTGCGCGGCAAACACCTTGAGGCGACGACCGTTCACGATGGTGAAGGCACGTTCGAGATGAACGGTGCGCAGCGCCAGCTCGGCGCTCATGGAGGGCACCAGGTGGAACGTCGTCGGTGTGAGCTTCTCGGCGTAGGTGATCTCACCCTCTTGGGCCCGAGGTTCGCCGAGCAGCGTCGGCGAGGCCAACACGTCCACCAGGAGCCGTGCACCCACATCCGCCAGCTCCGCCGTCAGTTGCCCGGCCGTTTTGTCATCGACGGCCACTCGCTCGAACGCGTGCACCGGTCCGGTGTCGAGGGTGGGCTCAAGCGTCATGACCGACACGCCCGTGAACTGGTCGCCCGCCAGGATGGCCCGTTCCACCGGCGCCGCGCCGCGCCAGCGAGGCAGCAGCGAGAAATGCACGTTCAGCATCGGGACGCGTTCCAGCAGTGACGCGGGGATCATGGCCCCGTAGGCGACCACGACGCCCCGATCCAACTCGAGCCCTTCCAGCGCGGCCAGTCGATGGTCGACGCGCAACTCCAGCTCGAGTGCGGCCAGTTTCACGGGACTGGGCAGCAGGGCCGAGCCCCGCCCCCGCCGCCGGTCGGGCCGGGTAACGACCTGAACTATCTCATGGCCCGCGTCGACGAGGGCCCGCAGTGACGCGACCGCCGCCTCGGGCGTACCCAAGAAGGCGAGACGCATCTACTCGCCGAGAAGCCGCGAGAGGCCGTCGGGGTCATCGGCCCTGAGCTGGACGCGTTGGGTGCGCAAGAACCGCTTCGCCTCACGCCGCTGGTCCGGGTCAAGCCGCTCGATCAAGAGCACGCCGTCGAGGTGATCCATCTCGTGTTGGAAGATGCGGCCCTCGAACTCGTCAGTCTCCACCTTGATCTCACGGCCGTCGAGGTCGTAGCCGGTCAAGTAGACGGCGTTGGGTCGGGTGATCTCCCAACTCAACCCCGGCACCGATAGGCAGCCCTCCTCAAAGGTCCACTCGCCGTCCGTCTCGACAATCACCGGATTGACCACCACGATGGGGCCGTCGCCCTTGTCGTAGACGAACAGGCGTTTCTGCACACCGATCTGGTTCGCCGCGAGGCCAACCCCGGGTGCCTCGTACATCGTCTCGATCATTGTCTCGGCCAACGCAGCGATGCGAGCGTCGATGTTGTCGACCTCGGTGGTCTTCTCGTTCAGCACGGGGTCGCCGTAGACGCGAATCGGTAGCGTACTCACGCATCCACGCTACCGTCGATCACTGCACCGCGATTCGCACACTCGCGGCCGGTCGGGGCGCGGCGCGTAGGGCGTGCGCCAGCACCATGGGATCGCTCGCGTGCACGACGAAGCCCCGATCGCTCGCCGATACCCGCAACTCGCTGCGATCGAGCTCGCTGATCAACACGCTCGCCCCTTCGCCCGTCACCTCCGCCCACGCACCATAGGGAGCCAATTCCAGCAACCGGGCCGTGGCGATGTCGTCGTCGATCAACTCATCAAAGGATGCCTCTCGCAGCGACCGCACGACCAGATCGTCACCGCGGCGCGTCTGCAGGACCACGCTGCCTCGCCCGTCACGACGTCCCCCCACCAGCCGCCCCGCGCGGCCCACGGCCTGGACCGCCTCGCGACGCGCCGTGTCACGAGGTGCGAGGAGGTACTGGTCGAAGTCCGCGAAGATCACGACCCCGCAGCGGCGCACCCGCTGGAGGATCGCCTCGGTGCCCACCACGACCCGCTCGAGGGGCGCGTCGGGCGCCGTGACGCTCGTGACCTCGCTCACGGGCTGAGCCAGTTGCGCAGCGACGTCACGCGCGAGGGTGCTTACGCCCGAGCGCACTCGCTTCAGGTTCGTGGCGCCGCACGAGCGACAGAACTTGGCACGGCGCTCGTGGCCCTCACGACACGAGAGCACGTCATCGACCTCGTGCTCGGCTAGACCGCACACGGCGCAGCGCGTCAGCTCACCGCAGCGTACGCACGCGAGCAGTCGCCCCGTCCCGAGCCGCTGGAGCACCACCGCGACCGCGACCGCGCTCCCCTCATCCAGTGCGCGGTGCGCCGAGTCGAGCGCCACACGCGCCAGCGCGCCCTCATGTGGATCGCTTCGACGTCGGTCCACCACGACGACCCGGGGCCACCCGCCCACGAGGTCGGTGTCACGTTGGAAGGGCCGGTCGTTCACCAATACGGGCGAGGGCAGCATGGACGCGAGCCACAGGGGGGCGCCATCGCGCACACAGCGCTCGCGCAGCATCGACACGGCGTCCCAGGTGGGCGCGGCCTCGGACCGGTACAACGCGTCGTCTGCGTCGAACACGACCGCACCGGCCAGCCGGGGCGCGGGCGCCAAGGCGGCGCCACGCGCCCCGACGATCACCGGCCAGCCCGCGCGCATTCGGTCCCACTCGCCTTCACCCGAGGCCACAGCGCACCCTCGCTGCTCGAGGCGCCCTCGCAGACGCCGGGCCCAGGCCTCACTCGGGACCAACACCACCAGCGAGCCCTCACGAGACCGACACGTCTCGTAGGCGTGCACGAGCAGTCCCATGGGATCGGTGGTGGGTGCCATCTGCACGAGCCCAGGTTCCAATTCACACGCCTCGCGCCGCACCGCCTCGGCCAGGCCCTCCGCGAC
Source organism: Acidimicrobiales bacterium (assembly GCA_035530815.1). GTDB lineage: Bacteria > Actinomycetota > Acidimicrobiia > Acidimicrobiales > RAAP-2 > RAAP-2. The sequence goes on along the minus strand of DATKTZ010000019.1, from coordinate 3,895 downwards.
GGGCGCGATGGGTAGCGTGGTGACGAGGCGCTTGGGTGACGCGCCCGCGAGCAGGCGCGACAGCGGTGCACACCACCGCTCGCTCGCCCACTCCAACAGTTCGAGCAATCGCGGCGGCGGACCGTAGCCCAGCCACTTGGTGAGTGCCTTGAGTTCGCGCCCGGGATCGGCTTCGCCCACTACCCAAGCGCGCACCGAGCGATTGTGGAAATTGACGCGCACCCGATCGCCCAGCGCCACGTGCGCGGTGCGCTCGGTCAGCGCGTAATCGAAGGGGCGATCAACGGCGGCGACCTCGGTGATCACCCGGACCGCGCGTAGTGCCACTAGGGAAGCGACAGTTCCCGACGCAGATCGTCCACCCGCGGAGTCTGCTCCCACGTGAATCCCTGATCGCTCCGCCCGAAGTGCCCGTAGGCCGCGGTGCGCGCGTACACGGGCCGACGAAGGTCGAGGTCGCGAATGATGGCGGCGGGACGCAGGTCGAAGATCGCGTCCACCGCCTTGGCGATCTTGGCGCGATCCACGCGCTCAGTGCCGAAGGTCTCCACGAGCACTGAGACGGGACGCGCCACACCGATCGCGTAGGCGACCTGCACCTCACATCGGCGCGCGGCGCCCGACGCCACCACGTGCTTGGCGACCCAGCGCGCCGCGTAGGCGGCCGAGCGGTCGACCTTCGAGGGGTCCTTGCCCGAGAATGCGCCACCACCGTGGCGGGCCATCCCGCCGTAGGTGTCGACGATGATCTTGCGTCCGGTGAGGCCAGCGTCGGCGTGCGGGCCACCGAGCACGAACTTGCCCGAGGGGTTCACGTAGACGCTCATGGAACTGGTGTCGAGCCCGGCGGGGAGCATCGGACGAATGACGTGCTCCAGCACGTCGCTCTTGATCGTCGTCTGCGAGTCGTAGCCATCTTCGTGCTGGGTCGACACGAGCACGGTGTCCACGGCCACCGGTCGGCCCGCCTCGTAGGCAATGGTGACCTGGGTCTTGCCGTCGGGCCGAAGGTAGGGCACCTCGCCCGAACGTCGAACCTGGCTCAGGCGCATCGACAGCCGATGAGCGAGCCAGATCGGCAGCGGCATGAAGTCGTCGTTGTCATCGCAGGCGTAGCCGAACATCATCCCTTGGTCACCTGCGCCCAGCGAGTTGAGCGCGTCCTCGCTGCCCGCACCCATGCGCAACTCCAGCGCCGAGTCGACGCCACTAGCGATGTCGGGGCTCTGCTTGTCGAGCGACACGAGCACCGCGCAGTTGCGTCCATCAAAGCCCTTCGCACCGTCGTCGTAACCGATCTCCAGGATCGTTCGCCGGGCAATCGCGCTAATGTCAACCACCGCCGTCGTGGTGATCTCACCCGCCACGACGCACAACCCCGTGGTCAAGAGCGTCTCGCACGCCACCCGCGCCAGCGGATCCTGGGTCAGAATCGCGTCAAGCACGCTGTCAGACACCTGGTCGGCAATCTTGTCGGGGTGTCCCTCGGTCACCGACTCCGACGTGAAAAGGGTCCGATCGATCATTGGGCTCCTCGCGATAACAATGAAGCCACCCTAGTCAAGATCTCGTAGGAAACCGCTTCTTTCGAGCGCAGCGACACGCCGGTCACACTCTCGTCGCGCTCCACCAACAGCACCTCATTGGTCGGATGCTCGAAGCCCGCCCCGGGAGCGCTCACGTCGTTGACCACGAGCAGATCGACTGACTTTCGCCGCAGCTTCTCGATCGAGTGTTCGAGCACGTTGGTCGACTCCGCGGCGAAGCCCACCAGCACCTGGCCCGGGCGACACCGGGCGGAGAGCTCGGCGAGTATGTCCTTGGTCGGCTCGAACGTGAGTTCCAGCACGCCCGCGTCCTTCTTGATCTTGTGCGCGGCCGGACGCACCGTGAAGTCAGCCACCGCGGCCGCCATGATCACGGCGTCGGCGTCGGTGGCGGCCTCCATCACGGCCTCATGCATATCTTGAGCGCTGGTCACCTTGACGACATCGATACCACGTACCACGTCCAAGGCCAGCGCGAGGTCGACGGTGGAGATCAGGGTAACGCGCGCACCCAACCGATAAGCAACCTCGGCCAACGCGTAGCCCTGTCGGCCCGACGAACGATTGCTCAGCACGCGCACCGGATCAATGGCTTCGCGAGTACCCCCCGCAGTGATCACGACGTGGTAACCGCTCAACTCGCCTCGAAATCCCCTCACGATCCGCTCGACCATGTCCACAATGGCGAGGGGCTCGGCCATGCGTCCCGTACCCTCATCACCTCCTGCGAGGTGGCCCGAATCGGGTTCGAGTATCAACACGCCGCGCCGACGCAACGTGGCCAGATTCTCTTGCACCGAGGGCTGCTCCCACATTTCGGTGTGCATGGCCGGACACAGCAGTACTGGCGCACGCGACGCCATCAGGGTCGCGCTCAACAGATCGTCACCCAATCCCATGGCGTACCGCGCGATGAGGTGCGCCGTCGCGGGCGCCACAACGATGAGATCGGCGTGTTGACCGAGATGCGTGTGCGGTATTGGTGTGGTGGCATCGCCGTACATCTCGGTGCGCGTGGCCTCACTCGCCAGTGCCGAGAAGGTGACCGCTCCCACGAAGTGCGTCGCCTCGCGCGTCAGCACCGGCGACACGAAGTATCCGACGTCGCGCAATCGACGCAGCAATTCAACTGACTTGTAGGCGGCGATGCCGCCGGCCACTCCTAGAACAATGCGCGGTGACGAACTAGGCGTCGCGTAGGGCATCGGTGAAGGCGTCCAGGTCGCTGTTCGCGTCCTGGCGAGCCTGCTCCGCCGCGACGTGCGCCAAACGCTCCGCCTCAAGCTCTTCGAGGGTCGGGCGGTGGAACTCGAGCTTGCCCTCGTAGAGTTCCTCGAGCGCGAGCGACAACGACTTGTTAGAGAGAGAAGTCACCTGCGGCGGAATGAGTGCGCCATGGCCCGAGCCCAGTCCGTTGTAGTACTCGTTGATCTCGCGCGCCCGGATTGCCGAGACGGCGACCAGCGTGAACTTGGAGCCGCCCACCTTCGCCAGGAGGTCCTCGATCGGTGGGTCGACCAGCGTGGGGCGTTCTGCCATTATTTAGTCCTTCTTGAAAGAGTCTCGTCGGGTGGAACGGAGTTCTTCCAGTATAGAGAGGATTTCCGAAGTCGCTCGGTCCAGATCGTCATTGATGATGACATAGTTGGACAATTCATGGCCTTTGGCCACTTCGTGCGGCGTACTGGAGAGTCGACGCTCCACGTGCTCGTCACTGTCGCCACGAGCGCGAAGGCGCTCTTCGAGGTCCGCCATCGATGGTGGCAGCACCAAGAACACCACCGCGTCGTGGTGCTCGCCGCGAACCTGTTGGGCGCCCTGAACCTCGATCTCGAGGAGCACGTCGGCGTCGGCGTCGAGATCGGGCTGCGGCGTGCCGTACAGGTTCCCCTGGAACTGCGCCCACTCGAGAAACCGACCTTCGTCGATGGCGGCCTCGAAGGTCTCCACATCAACGAAGACGTACTCATCCCCCCGCTCGCCCGCGCGACGCGGACGAGTCGTCCAGGACCGACTCAGCATCAGTCGGGGGTCGTGCTCTACCAGGCGTTGGGCCAGGGTTCCCTTGCCCACCCCCCCTGGACCGATCAGTACTGCGATCAATGGCTCAGCGGACAAGAGCTCGGAAGAGTTCAGCTCGCTGCTTGGGACCAAGACCGCGGATTCGTCGCGTCTTCGCGATGGCCGCCTTGGTCATGATGCGCTCAGCCTTGACCTCGCCAATGGCGGGCAACGCACTGATGAGGTCGTACGCGCGCATCTGCGCCACGCACTCCTCGCGCTCGGCGAGTTCGAAAAGTTCTTCGAGCGAGAGCTCTCCGGACTTCACGAGTCGCTTCACTTCAGCA
>DATKTZ010000018.1:0-4704 GCA_035530815.1 Acidimicrobiales bacterium | reverse complement strand
TCGGCCAGCGTGTGGGCTCCGTCAACGCGAACCTTGTTGGCGTCGGAGGAGTGGTAACAGGGAGTGCAGGCAAAGTCGCACTTGGGGAACACGCCGTGGGTGCCTTCGCAACCGATACCGAAGCGCCCGAGAACCTGACCTGGTGTGCGTACGTGCTCGGGCAACTCGCTCCAGCGCTGAGCGAGTGCACGATGGGTCGCGGGCGCGACCGGTCGAGTCAGTTCGTCGAGCCCGCGCCACCAGCGTCGGGCCGCCACTTCGTCGCGGGCGCCATGCGGGCTCATCGCTCGTCTCGCTCGTCTCGCTCGTCATCGTTGCGCGCGCCCTGCTCGCCGGCCAATTCGTGGGCGAAGCGGCGAAGTCGCGCGAGCGCGACTTCGTCGTTGATCAGCGCTGGCGACTGCTCAACGGTGTCGTGCAGCGCCGAGACGATCTTCGTGTAGGTGTCAAATTCCAAGCCGCAGCGTAAGCAGGTCCTCAGGTGGTCCTCGACCTGCTCGGTACGTGGCTCTTCTAACTCGCCGTCCAGATAGTCCTGCAGCCACTGGCCCACCTCGTGGCAGGTCCGCATCTCTCGAAGGTTGTCGCGCATGCCTCGTAGCATCCTCATCGTGTACTCGCTTTCCCTAGAACCAGACCGTTCGCGATGAGCTGTTCCTTGATGTGGCGTCGCCCCCGGTGCAGGCGACTCATGACCGTGCCGATCGGAATGTCGAGCGCCATCGCCACCTCGGCGTAGGTGCACATTTCGAGATCGACTAGTTCGACTACGACACGCATCTTGTCGGGGAGCGTCGCTAGTGCGACGATCACCGCCTCGCGAAAGGCGACTTGCTCAGCCAACTCCGCCGGATCTGACCGACGGGTCTCGGGGACCAATTCGGCGTCGTGGGGGTCGTCGAAGATGTCAGGGCGTCGACGACGGTTGCGGTTGATATTGGTGTTGCGCAAGATGGTGAAGAGCCACGCGCGCGGATGAGCTCCGTCGAAACCTGAGATCGCCTTGAAAGCGCGAACAATCGTGTCCTGCACGAGGTCCTCGGCGTCGTGAGAGTTTCGTGTGAGTGAGTTCGCTACGCGCAACAGCGCCGGCAACTCGGGCACCACGTAGCGCTCGAAGGCCTCATGGTCGGCGGCGGCGTTCGAGCGCCCTTCGATATTTGGTTCGGAGCCCATCAGGTACGTAACACCCTTGGTCGCGTCACTATTCCACCGATCCCGCTGGTCGGGCTCGTCGGCCGCCGAAGTCGCCGAAAAACTGGGCGGCGGTGATTTGAACCGCCATTGACCAGGTGGGATATGCGTGGGTCGACGTGGCGAGACGGGCACTGAATAGGCCTGCGCGCATGGCCAGCACGATCTCGTGGAGCATCTCGCCGGCGCGCGGGGCCACGATCGTGGCGCCGAGAATCGAGCCACCGGCCAGGTTCCCGGTGAGTCGACGGGGTCCGACGATGATCTTGACGAAGCCCCGCTCGTCGCTCGACATCACTGCCCGATCGAACTCGGACATCGGCAGGTACGCGACGCGCGCGCCCTTGCCCGCGGAAACCTCGGTGACCCCTACGCGGGCCACCTCTAGGTCGGTGTAGGTCACCATAGGAATCCATTCCGGTTGGAAGCGGCGCAGCGCCATTCGCGAGAGAGCGTTGCCCGCGGCGATTCTTCCGGTCTCGTCGGCCACGTGGGTGAACTGCAAGGGCTGGGACACGTCACCCGCGGCCCAGATGTTCCTGATATTGGTCCGCAGTTTGGCGTCGGCGATTACGAAGCCTCGAGGATCGAGCGCCACGCCAATCTGATCAAGTCCGAAACCGTCACTCGAGGGACGTCGGCCGACAGCCACCACCAGCGCGTCACACTCGATCGGCGGACTCACGTCGAAGTGAAGACGCGTGCTCGACGTTGCGTGCTCGACCCTGACGCACGTGGTCGCCACCAGCACCCGCACCCCGAGCGCCACGAGGAACTCCTTGATCACCGCACTGGCCTCGGGCTCCTCGCGCGGCAGCAGGCGCGCCGCGGCTTCGACGAGCGTCACGTGACTCCCGAGGCGGGCGAAGGCTTCGGCCATCTCTACCCCGATGGGACCGCCGCCGAGGATGGTCAGGCGAGTGGGCAGCGTGCGCTGCGCGAAGATGTCCTCGTTGGTCAGCACCTGGCGTCGATCGAGCCCGGGGATCGGCGGTACCAACGGACCGGCGCCCGTGGCGATGATGAACCGCTTCGAGCGCACGCCCACCCCATCGACGTCGAGGGTGAAGGGGTTCACGAAGGTTGCGCGTCCGCTCACCACGTCCACGCCCTCGGCGCGCAGCACTTCGTCGTTCTCGCTGCGGGCTATCGCCGCGACCACCGACGAGACGTTCGCCATGGCCGCATTGAACGACAGGCCCTTGCGCGCACCGGCGAGCAGGGTCTTGGACGGCACACAGCCGCTGAACGTGCAGTCACCACCGAGAGGGCCGTCACTGATCAGAGTCACGCTCGCATCGCGTCGACGCGCGGCGCGCGCCGCGCCGAGGCCGGCCGCGCCGCCGCCGATGACGACCAGATCAGAGTCCACGACCTCAGTAACCCCGCATTGGCAGACTCTATTCCCGGACTCGTTCGACCGATGTCTCAAGGTCCGGACTCGGTACCGGCGATGAATCGACGTAGCGACGATGCGGGAATACGTCGGCCGTGCCGGGGTTTCTCACAGCGAGACCATGATGAACGACACCGACACGACAGGGGAGCCGCTCAGCGCCGTCGTGCTGTCGGGCGGCGCTAGTCTCGGCGCCGCCCAGGTGGGCATGCTGCAGGCTCTTGTGCAGGCTCGTACCCCGATCGACCTGTTGGTAGGCGCCAGCGTGGGCGCCTTTAACGCAGCCTGGATGGCCGGGCACCCGGGCCCCGGCGGGGTCGACAGCCTCATTGAGGTCTGGTCTTCGCTGCGGCGCCGCGATGTCTTCCCGACGAATCTCTGGCGTAGCGCCTGGGCCATTGGCGGGCGTCGATCTTTACTCGCCTCGGACGCCGGCATGCGCAAATTGCTCGAACGCCACTTGACCTTTGAGCGAATCGAAGAGGCCGCGATTGCGTTGCACGTGGTGGCTGTCGACGTCCAATCCGGCCAGGACGTCCTGCTCTCGCGCGGGCCTGCCGCCGAGGCGGTCATCGCCAGCGCAGCGATTCCGGGCCTTCTACCCCCGGTCTCGATTGGCGAACGCTGGTTCATGGATGGCGGCGTCGTCAACAACACCCCGATCTCCTACGCCGTGGACCTGGGCGCGACCACGGTGTGGGTGCTCCCCGCGGGATACCCCTGCGCCCTGTCGCACCCGCCCCCGTCGGCGCTGGCCATCGCGATGCAAGGGTTGTCCATCCTGGTACAGCATCGACTCGCCCAAGACGCCATGCGGTGGCATCATGGTGTTGAGTTGCGAGTCGTTCCGCCACTATGTCCCATTGAGATTTCACCGATCGACTTCTCGCACTCGGGTGAGCTGATCGAGTTCGCTTATCGCTCGACCTCTGCGTGGCTGGCTGCCGGTTGTCCCGATCTCAGCGCGTCGCTCTACCCGCACGAACATGATACGTCCGGTCGTCGAAGGGCCCTGACTCCGTGACGCGAACGCTACCCGCACTCCCCGGGCGATCCCGTGTCCATTATCGCTGGTTGGCCCTCGTTACCGCCGTCGCAGTTCTCACGACGATTGGTGTCGCCGACTCCTCGGGAGGGACCACCATCGCCCAGAGCGAGGCTGAGATCGCCGCACTGTCGTCTCGGCTGGCGCACCTCTCCCAGTTAAGTGAGACGACGGCCAACGCCTACGACAACGCGACCGCCGAGCTGGCCGCGACCGCTCGGCAGATCAACGTGTTGCAAGGGCAACTACGCTCGTCGCGCTCGGCACTTGCACGCGCGTCACACGACCTCGCCACGGCGGTCATTCACTACTACGTCATGGGCCCCGTGACGGAACGGTTGCCACCCGCATTTAATCAGAGTGCCACCCAGCAGGTGGCGAGGTCGCTCTATGAGCGGTTGTCGCTCGCACGCATGAGTCGCCTGCGCTCCAACTACGAACGCGATCGCTCATCCCTCGAAGTGACCGTCGGCGAGGTCCTACGCCAGCGCAATCAGCTGCGGCAACGGTCGATCCAGATCCGCGCGCTGCTCGTGCAGAACAACCTCAGCGTGGCTGAGTCCCGTGCCACCCTGGCCACCATCACCCACTCATTGGCCGCCAGGATCATCGCCTACGAGATCCAACGCGGCGTGCGGGCAGCGAAGCGCCACGATACGGCTGGTGAGATCCAGGCCGTGACCACGGCGTCGTCGGTCGGGGGCCAGAGTGCCGCCAACACGGTCACGGTGGCCATACAGTCGGCCGCCTCGGCGGTTGTGGTAACCCAAGTCGCACCCTCGGCCCAAGGTCTGGCCGCCGTGCACTACGCCGAGAGCCAGATCGGCGTCCCCTACGTCTGGGGTGGTGAGAGCCCGGATGTCGGATTCGACTGTTCGGGGCTGGTGCAGTGGGCGTGGGGCAAGGTGGGAGTCGCGATTCCGCGCACCACCGAGACTCAGTGGCCGGTGCTCAACCACGTCTCGCTGCTCTCGCTACAGCCCGGGGACCTGCTGTACTACTTCAACCTGGACGGCGACCATCTCGTCGACCACCTCGTGATGTACGTGGGCTCGGGTCCTTACGGTGT
>DATKTZ010000017.1:0-17734 GCA_035530815.1 Acidimicrobiales bacterium | reverse complement strand
TTGGAAGGTTTCAAGATGACTAGGACACTGCGCCATGCGGCGGCTCACTTCAAGGAGTCCCCGAACTGGGGGACGCCGAACCTTCGTCGACGGTCGCCGTGGCGGAGTCGGCCGGTTTCGGGCGTGGGATGGCTCTCAGCGGCCCGACATTGGAGGGCGGCTCCATCCAGCCACGTGCCGGATGATCCAACGCCGGTGCATCGCGGCCGGTAGGGCAATGCACGCTGCCATACGGGACATCGCGAACTACCGGGTTGAGGCTCCGCGGCCGCGAAGTGCGATCCCACCCACTCGCTCGAGCCCGCGGCGGGCCTCGCGTTCGGCGACCGCGTTTCGCTGAGTTCGCAACGAGAGAAAACGGCGAACGGCCCCGGCGTCGATTGCTGTGAGGTCGCGTAGCGCCCAGCCAATGGCCTTGGCCACGAAGAACTCTGGATTGGCCCAGTGTCGATCACAGAGCCCGATCACCCGGCCTACGTCAGTGTGCTCCTTCCAACCTCTCTGGTGCCCCAACGCGGCACGAATGAGCCAGAGATTCTCCGACTCAGACCATTGATCAATCAGATCATCGTGGTCGTAGCGGCGAGTGAGCGGACTCACCGCCACCGAGACGAAGCTGTCAACCGTGTCCCACCAAGGCTTCGTGTTCAGCAGGCGCGTGACATAACGAGGACAGAAGTTCTCGTTCGCCACGTCGATGTACCGATTGACGAGGTCGGCGGCCGCATAGTGACATTCGCGCGTTTCCTGCGCCATGAGATCCAGCGATGCTCGCCCCAGCTCGGCGCTGGATGGCGTTCGAAGATCGCGCCATTCCACCCGAAGGACCCGCCTGCGGGGTACGGCTTGGACTCCAAGGAACGGCGCGACATGCTTCATGTACGACTGCATGGCCGCGCTCTTGGAGGGGTCGGCGACGCCTTCGAGCGCCCTGCGCGTGCGCGACACTACGTCCTTCGACCAGGAGCTCACCCACTTACGATACGTCGACACCCTGGCCCGAACACCTGAACCTTCCATCCGGTTTGACGTTGCGTCCAGTGTCAACGGTGCGGGTTACGCTGAATCCGCGCGTGATGAGGACTCAGCGAGGGGGCGTCAAGGTTGGTGGGGTGACATTGATGCCCCGGAGCTCTCATTCTCGAAGTGCTGCGCGCAGTCACCGCGGCCATTCAGTCACGCGGCTCACCGTTAGCCCGAATCGAGATGTTCGACCCCATTTTCGGTGGGAGGTGGCGGCTATCCGGTCGTGAGTCCGCTCGACGAGTAGTGAAGCCAGACCACTGGACATCGTGACAATCCGACGGAACGTTCCGGAGGTCCGCCGTATACTGCCGCTCATGGCGATACTTTTCTGGTTGGTCATCCTGCTGGTCTGCATCTTCGCTGAGATTCACACTCAAGCCTTCGTCGCGGTCTTCATCGCAGTGGGCTCGATCGTTGCCTTCTTCCTCGCGCTCGCGGGGGTGCCATTCGCGGTGGAGGCGGTCGTCTTCGTAGTTGTGACGGCCCTCACATTGTTTACCCTGCGCCCTACCGTCATGCGCCGTTTCGCGCGAACTGATGTGGTGGACCTCACCATCCCCGCCCCGAGCAGTCTCGCCAACATGACAGGCTTCGTCGAGGAAGTGGTGGGCGACGAGGGACACCCGGGTCGGGTCAAGATCAAGGGCGAGTCGTGGCGAGCGGTCACCGATCGGTCGGTGCCCATCGCGAGCGGTGCTCGGATAATCGTCACCAAGGCCTATGGCACGACCCTGTGGGTCGAGCCGACCGAGACGGGCTAGGGCCTAGACGCCCGGGGTCGTGACCGCGCCGGGCACGTCGTTCATCACGCTCTTGATGGCCTGCGCGGCGCCGAGCAAGGCGGCGCTCTCGGCGGGGATGATCAACTTGGTGTTCTCGCTCGCGGCGAACTTCGCCAGCGTGTCGAGCTGGAGGATCGCGATCAGCGACGGGCTCGGGTTCTGTTGGGCGATGGCGGCGTAGACCGACGTAATGGCTTGGGCCCGGCCCTCGGCCTCGAGGATTTGCGCCTGTCGCTGGCCCTCGGCACGCAGAATCGCCGACTGTTGGGCACCCTCGGCTTCTTTGATCGCGGCCTGGCGCTGGCCATCGGCGACGTTCACAGCGGACTGCTGCTGGCCTTCGGATTCGAGAATCCGCGCGCGCTTCTCCTGATCCGCCTGCTTCTGCAACGCCATTGCCTGGAGGATCTGCTCCGGTGGGGTGATCTCGAGCACTTCGACTCGGTTGATCCGCACCCCCCACTTGTCGGTCGCCTCCTCCATCTGGGTCTGGAGCAACGTGCCGATCCGCTCGCGCTGGGAGAACGCCTCGTCGAGGGTGATACTGCCAAAGACCGCACGCACCGAAGTGCGCGCGAGGTTGTCGACGCTGACGAGGTAGTCCGAGTTGGTGAAGAGCGCGAGGCGCACGTCGACGACCTGGCTGAAGATGGTCGCGTTCACGATCACCGCGACGTTGTCGCGCGTGATGACTTGCTGTCGATCACCGGTGCGTGGGGTCTCACGCACGTCGATGATCCGCATCTGCTCGATGAAGGGAAAGATGAAGGTTAGGCCCGGATTCTTGATGTCCTTGAACTCACCGAAGCGCGTGACCACCCCCTCGTAGCCCTGTTGGACGATTCGCACCGACTTAACGACCACCGCGATGACCAGCAAGACGACGATCGCCGCGATGATGGCGAGAACAATGCCCATGACCATGAGGCCTCCAGACCTAGACGCCACCGTCGGGTACCGAACGATGTCACGTAAGCGGAGTGTACTGGTGAACCGGGTGCCTGATCGGCTGGGTGAGAATCGTCTTCGGTCGACGGTCACTCGTGCGAACCGTCAACCTCTTCGCTGTCCCGGTCGGGGTTCTCCTTCATCAACGAGGGCGGATTCAAGGGGTCAGCGCAACAAGCCGGGCGAATTGGTTCAGTTGGTCAAGGCAAACCGGTGGGTCCACATCGGACACACGCCTTACGATCTTGTTCGGCGGACCAGCAGCAGGCTCGCGCCCAGTAGCAGCGCCGCGCCCGCGAGGTAGAGACTGCCCTCGAGGAACTGCAATTCCCAGTATCGATTGTCAGTCACGTACAGCTCGACGTCGTGAAGGCCGAGCTTCCTGAGACACGCCGCGTATCCATTGGGACTGGTCACATTCGACGGGCACCGCATGGCGGCGTTGAGCCACGGTGTCTCTTGGCCCCAGGTTGGGAGGGTGTTGCCGTGACCGACCGGCACGTAGCCACTGAAGATGACCCACGCGTTCGCGGGCGCCATGCCAGTGGGTGCGCCGACTGTGACATCCCCCTTCGTGATCGGTGACACCGAGAGGGTTGTCGAGCGCAGCGGCACGAGGTTCGTTCGCACGTCGGTCTGCATGACCCACGGGATGAGTACCATCACCGCTGCACCGACAGCGACGGTCCAGCCGGGACGCCGCAGGATCGTGCCGACGACCGTCGCCACGGCGAAGGCGAAGACGCCGGTCGCCAGCGGCATCCAGCCGGCGTAGGTGAAGCCATTCGTCGAAAGCCGCGGTGTCCACTCCGAGGCGCTGAGCCACCACGAAATCGTCACGCAGAGCGGAATCGCGAGCAGGGCGAGCGACCCGAGTCCCACGGCGACCTTGGTCATGAACCAACGGCCCCTCGTGATCGACTGGGTCCACGCGGTGCGCACCGTATTGCGGTCGACCTCGCCAGCTACCGTGTTGGCGCCGAGCAACAGTCCGAGGACCGTCGTGGGCAGTACCGCAATCCAATGGACATAGACGCCGGAGCCGACCGCGTTGAGGTATTCATTGTTCTGCGCCTGACAGAAGGCTTGGTACTTCGAGGCGAAACCGTTACCGCCGTGGCAGGGCTGGCCAAGCCATTGATGGCGCACCGCTTCGATGTGGAGTCCGTTCAAGATGGCGTAGGCGATGAGGATCAGACCCACGGCCACGAAGAAGAGGTAGACACTGCGCTGCAGGCGCCACGCCATCCACGTCACGAGATTCCTCCACGAGGAGAAGGGGCGGAGACGTGAGCCTGGGACGAGGCGGAGTCTGTACCGAGTCGCAGATAGGCCATGATGATCTCGTCCAATGTCGGTTCAGTGATGCCCCACGCTTCCTCGACGAGGGGCAGGGTCAGACGGACCAGGTGCGTCACGTCGCGGCTGCCGATCCGGGTGTCGATGACGGTGACTCCGTCGGGTAGAGCCGGCGTGCTCGACGACGATGCGCTGAGGAGTCGGTGACTCTCCACGACGAACTCCAGATCGTCGTGGAGAACGACCTTCGAGTGCGACAGGATGACGAGGTAGTCGCAGATCGATCCAACGTCACCAAGCGCATGCGTGGAGAGCACGACACTGGTGCCGCGCTCGGCGACCTCGCGCATCAAGAGTCGCAACAGATCTTCTCGGGCGACGGGGTCGAGCTCGGCCGCCGGCTCGTCAAGGATCAGAAGTTCCGGTTGCTTCGCGAGGCACATCGTGAGGGCGACTTGGGCCTGTTGGCCGCCCGAGAGGCTGTTCACTCGATCGCGCAGTGAGATGCCCAACTGGTCGATGTAGGTGTGGGCGGTCGTCATGTTCCACGTCGGGTTGGTCCCCTCTCCGAACCGGAACATCTCCTCGACCCGGAAGCCCCGGTAGAGGGGCCGCTCCTGGTCCAGATATCCCACGCGCTTGAGGAGAGGGGCGTCGTTGCCGCTCGGTACGTCACCGAGGACCCTGATGACCCCGGAAGTGGGGCGCGAGAGCCCAGCCGCCATTCTCAGCAAAGTCGACTTCCCCGCGCCGTTGGGTCCGACGAGCGCCGCGACCTTGCCCGATGGGATCGAGAGAGTGCAGTCGCGCAGGCCCCATTTGCGGCCGAAGCGCTTGGCGAGACCAATGGTCTCAACGACCGGTGTCGTCATGAGAGCACCCGCTCGTCACGGCTGAGGATTCGACGAAGGAGTTCGAGCATGTCATCCTCGTCGAGGCCAGCGGTTCGTGCGCGCTGAGCCCAGAGCTGCAACTGCCGTGACAACTCGGTATTCCCGGCCTCCGTGGCGTGAACTTCGGGGTTCTCAGTGATGAACGTGCCGAGGCCAAGGCGGCCTTCGGCCAGGGCCAGGTGTTCGAGTTCGCGGTACGCGCGGTGCACGGTGTTGGGATTGATCGTCACCTGAGTCACGACCTCGCGCACGGAAGGCAACTGGTCACCCCCGCGAAGTCGCCCCGTTTCGACGGCCTGCCGGACCTGATCGACCAACTGTCGATACGGCGCGACGCCGCTTCGTGGATCAAGGCGGAAGAGAATACTTGGCTGGTCCTCACTCATGTCCTAGTACACTAGTACACCTCGGGAAGATCGTGTGGCTCTGGATTAGCGCGTTGCGCGGATGGGGCCGGTCTTGGCGTGCAGGATCTTGGTCGTCGACGTCGCGACAGGCGGCGGTGCCCCGGGATTGCTCGGCGGCCCCAGGTGGATCACCTTGCGGACCGTCGCAGGAAAAGGACAGAACGCCGTGAACATCTCTTCAGGGACCAGTCCGTCGATGGATACGGTCACTGACTTCGCATTGCCACCCCGACTCATCCCCGCGAGCCAGCCGCATCCGGGCGGTCGCACCGCGATGTGGAGATCGGAGCCCCGCACAAGTCCGTCTTGCTCCCAGGGCACCGAAACCCGTTCGGTGGCGACCTCCAGCCTCAACTTCAACATCAAGCGCGGGTTCTGCCGCGTGGTCGGTCTCGTGAAGACGGGCCTGATGTTGAGCTTCCAGGCAATGGCGGCCAACATTCGTCTCATCCGCCAGTGGTCGCGGCGTACGAGTGACGTCACCGATCCGCTCAGTGAACTCATTGCCGAGCACTTCGGCTTCGAGGAACTCGACGAGCATGGCCAGATCGCGCTCGCTGAGCCCTTCGACTTCGACGATCCACCTGACGAACTTGCCGCGTAGGCGAGCGAGCAAAGCCAAGAGAAGCCCGCGGGACGAGTCACGTCCGGTGGGCTATCTCGTTGCTCCCGGAGGCTCACTCGGCGCACCGACACCGTGACTCTTCCCTCATTGAGGCCACCGTCAACCCGCTTTGACGCGTCCGCGCCCTATTTCGGCTGCGGCCGGCGACTTTCGTAACAAGGTGGGGTCCACTTTCGTAAACACCCTTTGGCGAGATGTTGACGAAACTCCAAAAGACTGAGTGCAGTGGGCTCCTTGGTAGGCCGTCGCATGTCGCTCCACACGATTTTGGGCAACATGACCACACCCTTGTGGACCGGGTAGTTCGCTGCACGAGTGACGAACGGCTGAACATTGCACGCGCCACGATCCCTGCCCACTCTCTCCACCGAGATAATTCAGTACGGCTGTGGTACTTATGCCAGTTTCGACACGTTTCATCACTTGAATCACTACAATCGTAGGGATTATAGTCCATAGAAGGGTCTGGGCACCAGAATGATACTATTTCAGTACAATCGTAGCGAAATTTTGAATACAAACGCTAAAATCTGGTACAGTGGAAGCAATCAATACGATAGTAGTGATTACGCGCAGGGGCTGTCGCAGAGACGAAGGGTACTCCCGACGTTCTCGAGGAGGACTACACATGAACACCATGGGACAGGAAGTTAGGCGTCGACGCCGCGAACTGCACCTTAATCAGGAAGAGGTCGCCGACCTCGCCGGTGTTTCGCCGAGCCTCGTTCGATTCATCGAGCACAACAAGCCGACTTTACGGCTGGACAAGGTCGCCAACGTTCTCAACGTCTTGGGACTCGAGATAGTCGTCAAGGTCAAGTCCAAGTGATTGGCGCACCGCCAGCTTCAGACGCACGAGCGGTTCAGGTCGCGGACGTCTTCAAAGCTGGGCAGCGAGCTGCCCAGCTGCGCAGAACCGCGAGCGGGACTACGTTCTCCTACTTGCCGGAGTACGCCGCAGATGGCATCGATATTGCAACAACCCTCCCAATCTCCGCCGGCACCCTCGCGTTTCAGGCCGGCGCAGTGCCTGCCTTCTTTGCGGGAATGCTGCCCGAAGGACGACGGCTGACCGCGCTGAGACGTCTCGTGAAGACGTCGGCGGACGACGAGTTGTCGCTACTCCTCGCGGTTGGGCGTGACGTCATAGGAGACGTTCAGGTCGTGCCCGAAGGAGAGATACCCACCGAGGCCGAGGCGCTCATCACTGTCCAGTCCTCGTTCAGCGAGGTTCGGTTCTCTGAGATCCTCACGGGCGCTGGCGTGGTTGATCGCACTGGGATACCTGGAGTGCAGGATAAGGCGTCTGCTCGCATGATTTCGGTTCCTGTCGCCCGAGCAACCGGTCGCTACATCTTGAAGGTCGACCCACCCGAGCACGAGCACGTTGTTGAGAACGAGTACTACTTTCTCACCATCGCTCGATCTGCGGGGATCCTCACAACGGAGGCGGAACTCGTTGCGGATGCGGAGGGCCGCAAGGGGCTTCTCGTCCGACGCTTCGATCGGGCGGTCGACGCCGCCGGCGCGGCCCGCTCGAGGGCCTGCGAGGATGCTTGTCAACTGATGAACCTCTGGCCGGCGGATAAGTACAACGTGAACTCAGAGCGGCTCACTGCGGCGGTGGCCAATGTCTGTGCCGCGGGCCCCGTGGCCGTACGCGATGTCTATCGGCAACTCTGCTTCGCGTGGCTCACCGGGAACGGAGATGTCCACGCCAAGAACGTCTCTGTGCTTGCGACTTCTGAGGGGGAATGGCGAGTGGCTCCGGCGTACGACCTACCCTCGACCCTTCCTTATGGCGATCTGACGCTGGCGTTGCCAATCCAAGGGTCCGTCGACGGTCTGAGCCGTCGAACGATGCTCGACTTCGCCAGCGCAATCGGGATGACGCCGAGAGCAGCAACCGCCACGTTGGACGACATGCTCGATGCGACCGCCAATGTGACGGTCGACATCCGCGATGGAGTGATCCCCTTCAGTCAGCAGACGATCTCGACGTGGACCAAGCGACTCGAGTACCGGCGCAAACTACTGAAGGGATAACACGCGACTCGCTGCCCGGGCGTCTGACTCGGATCCTCGTGTCTTCACGTGGCGACTTTCGTCAAGAGTTGGGCCTGACATTCGTCGAGACCCCTTGGCGGAGGAGGTGGGATTTGAACCCACGGAAGGTTTCCCTTCACACGATTTCCAATCGTGCCGATTCGGCCGCTCTCGCACTCCTCCAATGTCGGTCAACCCCGAAGGATGGATACCGGCAAGCAAGGCTACCCGAGTCGGGCAAGCGCTCCGTCCGGTAGCCTCTCTTACGCCGAGGTCCAGAGCGGTGGTCGGGTCCCGTGCGACGACCGTTTGTGAACCGAGTCAGGGGTGGAAGCCAGCAGCTCTCAGCAGATCGTGTTGGGTGCCACGGACCGCCTGGCCATCGCTCTGGACCTCGGCATCTCACACCGCGCCGTTAGCATGCATGCATGGCAGACTCGGCGCAAACCCCCACTTCACTGGACGGTGTGACGTCGCTCTACCGACGATTCCGGCCCGGCCGCTTCGTAGAACTGCGCGGTCAGGACCACGTTGTGCGGGCCCTGCGCGGCGCGGTGAAGAACGATCGCGTCTCGCATGCTTACCTCTTCTCGGGACCGCGCGGGACGGGAAAGACGACGACCGCGCGCATTCTCGCGAAGGCCCTCAACTGTGAACATCCGGTCGACGGCGACGCGTGCGACCAGTGTCCGAGCTGCCTCGCCATCACGCGGGGCACGTCACTGGACGTCATCGAGCTCGACGCAGCGTCCAACAACGGAGTCGACGACATCCGCGAGATCACCGCGGGGGCCTGGCACGGTACGCCGGGCCGGTGGAAGGTCTACATCTTCGACGAGGTGCACCAACTTTCCAAGGCTGCCTCGGCGGCGCTGTTGAAGACACTCGAGGAGCCGCCCCAACACGTCGTGTTCGTGCTCGCCACCACTGATCCGCACAAGGTGCTGCCCACCATTCGCTCGCGCACCCAGCACCTGGAGTTTCGACTCATCGCGGGCGACACCCTCAACTCGCTGCTCCACGACGTGGCCGGTGCCGCGAACCTTGCGGCCGACGATGCCACGCTCGAGGCAGCCGTGCGTCTGGGGCGAGGTTCGGCGCGCGACGCGCTGAGCGCGCTGGATCAGTTGATCGCGACCGGCACGCCGGGCGATACCCGACCCGAGTTCGATGGCCTGTTTCGCGCGCTGGTGGACGGTGACGCGGTGCGGGGACTGCACTCGCTGTCGTTGTTGACCCGCGAGGGCTGGGATCCCGAGCAGCTGGCGGAGAGTTTCGCCGCCGAAGTCCGCCAGGCCTTCCTCTTGCAGGTGGCGCCCGAGGTCGCTGACGCTGTCGACGTGGATCGCGAACGGCTCGCGTCGTGGGGCTCGCAGTTGGGTCTCGCGCGTACGGTGCGCGTGCTCGAGACGATCGGGCGTGCGCTGCGCGAGATGAAGAGCGCTTCGGACAAGATTGTGACGCTCGAAGTCGCACTCGTGCGACTCGTAAAGCCCGAACTCGACACCACCGTTGAGGCGCTCGAGGAGCGCGTGACGAAGCTCGAGCGATCGACGTCGCGGGTACCTTCGCCCGCACCCGAGCCACCGGCGCCCGCACGACGGATCGGATCGTCCGTGCCCGCGTCGACGTCGGCGCCACCGCACGCCGAAGCGCCACCGACGCCGCCCGCAGCGCCCGTGGCGCCGGTCCCGGCACCCGCGCCGGCACCGTCGGGGGCCCTATCGTTCGAGGAGTTCGTCGAGCGATTCGAGACCAAAGTGGTGCCACGCACCGCCCGCTCCGCCCAGTTGGTCTTGAAGAGTGCGCGAGTGCGAGCCTTTGACGGTCAACGCGTGACGATTGCGCTGCCGAGTGACGAAATGCGCCAGAACACCGAGATGATTTCGCCGGGGCTGCGGGGCGCCATCGAGCACGAGTTCAAGGCGCCTCTGCAGGTCGAGTGGGTCGTTGACGCGTCCTTCGTGAGCGCCCCCGCCGCCCCACGGGCCACCCAGGCCACTGAGGCCGCCGAGGGCGCTGACGAGGAGTTGTACGCGCTCGACGCGAGCACCATCGTCGTGGATTCGGTGGCCGATCATCTCATCACTGAGATGTTTCCTGGCTCCGAGGAGATCTCGTGAACTACCCCCCGGCGCTGCAGGCGGTCGTCGACGAGCTCGGGCGCTTTCCCGGCGTCGGCCCCAAGTCGGCACAGCGGATCGCGTTCTGGCTCATGCGCCAGCCCGAAGAGGACGTGGCACGCCTCGCGCTCGCGCTGGGCGAGATGACCACGAAGCTGTCATTTTGCGAGCGGTGCTGCAACATCGCCGAGTCGGGTGGCCTGTGCCCCATTTGTGCCGACGAGCGTCGCGACCAGACGCTGATCTGCGTGGTGGAGAACCCTCCGGACGTGGTCGCGGTGGAGCGCTCCGGCGCATTCCACGGCACCTACCACGTGCTGCACGGCGTGCTCAACCCGCTTGAGGGCGTGACCCCGGACCGACTGCGGATCAAGGAACTGCTGGAGCGCCTTCACGGACCGGTGAAAGAAGTCATCCTCTGCTTCAACTCCAACGTCGAGGGGGACGCGACCGCGATGTACCTGGGCCGGTTACTGCAGGTGCCCGGGCTCGTCGTCTCGCAACCCGCGAGCGGGCTGCCGGTGGGTGGCGACCTCGAGTTCGCCGATGACCTGACCCTCGGTCGGGCGATCGACGGACGTCGAGTCCTCAGCGATTAGGCGAAGCGCACCACGCAGGCCAGTCCGACCACGAGACTGTAGACACCGAAGGGCACGAGAGTGCGCGTCGTGAACCATCGCAGCAGAAAGCGCACCGAGAGATACGCCGCCACCATGGCGAACAGTGCGCCGACGAGGGTCTGGACGCGCACGCCGTCACCGAGGGGGCCCAACAGGTCGGGGAGCTTGTAGAGACCCGCGAGCAAGATCACCGGCGTGGCGAGGAGGAATGAGAAGTTCGCGGCGTCCTCGTGGCTGAGACCTCCCAGCAGGCCCGCGGTCATGGCGGTGCCGCTGCGCGAAAAGCCGGCGAAGAGCGCGAGGATCTGCGCCGAGCCGATCGCGAGCGCGCTGCGCGGTTGGATCTCGTTGAGCGCAAGGTGTCGGGCGTGGCGTCCCTGTGAACGACGCCAGCGTTCACCGAGCAAGAGCACGACGCCGTTCAGTGTCAGGAAGATCGCCGCGGCGAGGGGCTTGGCGAAGAGGACCCGCAACGTGCGGTCAAAGAGCACGCCGGCGAGACCGACGGGGATGGTGGCGATCGCCAGCGTGAACAGGAGCCGGTAGTGAGTGTCCATGGTCGGATCGTTCACGCGCCACAGCGTGGCGACGCCGTCGTCGCGCACCCGGGCCACCTGCGAGCGCAGTCCGTGAAGCAGCGTGAGCCACGTCTCGCGGTAGTACACGATGAGCCCGAGCGCCGTTCCCACGTGCAGCCCGACGATGAAGGCGAGAAAGAACGACTGCGACGCCGACTGGCTGTTGACGAGGTTGTGCCAGCCCAGGAGGGCGGGAATCAGCACACTGTGTCCGAGACTCGACACGGGAAAGAGTTCGGAAACCCCTTGGAGGACGCCCATGATGATGGCTTGCAGGAAACTGAGCGAAGCGTGCATCATCGAACGTTAAACCACGCTGGCGTGTCGGGGTCGCCGTCGTGCGAAACTAGCCGCGTGCGCTATCTCACCGTTGTCCGCCACGCGAAGGCCGAGTCGCCGTCGCCCGGGTTGTCCGACTTTGACCGGGAGCTGACCAAGCGCGGACGCGACCAGTGCCGCCAGTTGCGCGCGTGGGTCAGCGACCCCGACGAACTCGGCCGCTTCGGTCCCGCGGTCGCCCTGGTGAGTTCGGCGCGCCGCACGAAGGAGACCTATCGTCGCGCCTTCAAGGACACGCCCTTCGTGCGCTCGCGCGAGTACAGCGAACTCATCTACAACGGACGTCGTGAGGTCACCGCCGAGGACCTGCTCATCGAACTGGCCTCGATCGATCCGGTGACCGCGTCGCTGCTCGTGGTGGCGCACAATCCCACGGTGCTCGAACTGGCGCTCTCGTTGGCGATCGAGGCGCCCGAGATGCTGCGACAGGGGCGTTACCCGTTGGCGGGCGCGTACGTGTTCGCCCTGCCCGACGACCGTCCGGTCGGGCTCGCGAGATACGAACTGGTTGCGAGCTACGTTCCCGTCTAGAGCGAGCGCAGGATGGCAGCGTCACCCTGACCGCCACCACCGCACAGGGCGACGGCCGCCACACCGCCACCACGGCGCTGGAGTTCGTAGAGCGCGGTGAGCGCGAGACGGGTGCCCGACATTCCCACCGGATGCCCCAACGCGATCGCGCCGCCGTTGACGTTGACCTTCTCCTCGTCGATGCCGAGGTCGTCGGCCGAGGCGAGACCCACCGCGGCGAACGCCTCGTTGATCTCGTAGAGGTCAAAGCCCTTCGCGTCGAGGTTGGCCTTGCGCGACGCCTGGGCGATCGCGTTCGAGGGTTGGTTGAGCAGTGAGGTGTCGGGGCCCGCGACCTGGCCGTAACTGACCAGTTCGCCTAGGGGGGTGAGACCCAGTTCGGCCGCGCGTTCGGCCGACATCACGATCAGTGCGGCGCCACCGTCGGAGATCTGGGACGCATTGCCCGCGGTGATCGTGCCATCCTTCTCGAAGGCGCTGCGCAGCTTGCCCAGTGACTCCACCGTGGTTTCGGCGCGTACGCCCTCGTCGGTGTCGATGAGGAGCGGGTCACCCTTGCGCTGGGGAACCGACACGCCGACGATCTCCTGGGCGAACTTGCCGGCCTTGATGGCCGCGGCGGCCAATTGGTGCGAGCGCGCCGAGAACTCGTCCTGGCGCTGGCGCGTGATGCGGCCCTCGTTGTAGCGCTCAGTGGACAGCCCCATCGCGCAGTGGTCGAAGGCGCAGGTGAGCCCGTCAAACATCATCGAGTCGACGACACTCTGGTCACCGAGCCGGTAGCCGGCGCGCGCCCCCGAAAGCAGGTACGGCGCGTTGGTCATCGACTCCATGCCGCCGGCGACGATGATGTCGGCTTCGCCGGCGCGGATCATGAGGTCGGCGAGGTACAGCGTCTGCAACCCCGACAGACAGACCTTGTTGATCGTGGTGGCGTGCACGCTCATGGGGATGCCGGCCTTCGCCGCCGCCTGGCGTGCGGTGATCTGGCCCTGGCCCGCCTGGATGACCTGACCCATGAGTACCGCGTCCACCATGGCCGGGTCGACGCCCGCCCTTTCGAGGGCGCCCTTGATGGCGACGCCGCCAAGGTCCATGGCGCTCAGCGACGCGAATGCACCCGAGAGCTTTCCGATCGGGGTACGGCTTCCGGCAACGATGACACTGCGTGGCATGGTGACTCCTGTCTCTACAAAGGAAGGTCCACTGGCCACGATAGACCCTGCACGGATTGTCGCTAACGGTGCGGCGTCGCCCCCCACGCGTCGGGCGTCGAGTGTCGCGAGCGCGAAACTGCGACGCTCTCTCAGGTGAGGCTCCACGAATCGGCGGGACGACCGCTAACCTCGCCCAGATGAGTGAGATTCTTGACGCCGTTCGCTCGGGCGCCTCGGGTGAGGTGCTCGCCGCCACGCCGCTGCCCGCCACGACGCGCGCGGTCGTTGTGCGCCGTGAGGAACAGGGCATCTTCGAGGGCATGGCGAGCCGTGACAAGGATCCGCGGCGAAGTCTGCACCTCCAGGAGGTGCCCCTGCCCGAGCTGGCGCCCGACGAGGTGTTCGTGGCGGTGATGGCGTCCTCGATCAACTTCAACACCGTGTGGACCAGCATCTTTGAGCCACTGCCCACCTTCGGCTTTCTCGACCGGTTGGGCAAGGAGTCCTACTGGGGCAAACGCCACGCCCTCGACTACCACGTGATCGGTTCCGACGCCGCCGGCGTGGTCATCCGCGCGGGCTCGGCAGTGCGCGGCTGGAAGGTCGGCGACGAGGTCACGGTGCACTGCAACCACGTGGACGACCAGGATCCCAGCAGTCACGACGACTCGATGCGGGGCAACAACCAGCGGATCTGGGGCTTCGAGACGAACTTCGGCGGCCTGGCCGACATCACCCTCGTCAAGGCCAACCAACTCATGCCCAAGCCCACGCACCTGACGTGGGAGGAGTCCGCGGTCAACGCCCTGTGCAACTCGACCGCCTATCGCATGCTGGTCTCACGCAACGGCGCGCCGGTCACCCAGGGCGACCGGGTGCTCATCTGGGGCGCGTCGGGGGGAATCGGGTCCTTCGCGGTGCAGCACGTGATCAACTCCGGCGGCGTGCCCATCGGCGTGGTGTCGAGTGAGTCCAAGGCGCAGATCCTGCGCGAATTGGGCTGCAACTACGTCATCGATCGTCGCGAGAAGGACTACCGGTTCTGGAAGGACGAGCACACCCAGGACGAGTCCGAGTGGCGTCGACTCGGCAAGGATATCCGGGCACTGGCGGGTGACGACCCCGACATCGTCTTCGAACATCCCGGCCGATCCACCATGGGTGCGAGCGTCTTTGTGGCCAAACGAGCGGGCACGATCGTGACCTGCGCGGCGACCAGCGGCTACATGGTCGAGTACGACAACCGGCACCTGTGGATGAAGCTCAAGACCATCAAGGGTTCGCACTTCTCCAACTACCGTGAGGCCTGGGCCGCGAACCAGACGCTCATCGACGGCAAGGTCGTGCCGCCCCTCTCGGCAGTGTTCACCCTCGACCAGACCGGTGAGGCCACCTACGAGATGCACCACAATCGCCACGAGGGCAAGATCGGCATTCTCTGCGCCGCCCAGCGTGAGGGCCTGGGAGTATCGAATCCCGAGTTGCGTGAACGCGTGGGCGAAGAGCGCCTCACGATCTTTCGTCGCCACGACAAGGAGTAGCCATGGATTCGTTACTGACCGAGATCGACCACGTCGCCATCGCCGTGCGCGACCTCGAGGCGGCGATCGCCTGGTACCGCGACGTGCTGGGCGCGAGCGTCGAGCACCGCGAGGTCGTCGAGTCCGACGGGGTCGAAGAGGCGCTGGTGCGCGTCGCCGACTCGTACATCCAGCTGCTGACGCCCACGCGGACCGACTCGCCGGTCGCCAAGTACCTGGAAAAGAGGGGCGAAGGGCTGCATCACGTGGGCTACCGGGTGCGCGACTGCGCCGTGGCACTCGAGGCGGTCAAGGCCGCCGGTGGGCGGGTAATCGATGAGGCACCGCGACCGGGCTCGCGACGCACGATCGTGGCCTTCGTGCACCCCACGACGTCCTTTGGGACGCTGATCGAACTGGTGCAGGAGGCGCGCGAGACGTGATCGCGCGGCGCGCGGCGCGCGCCCGACGGCGTCCGAGGCCGAACCCGTGGCGCTTGGGTAGCCTTTGTGACCATGGAGCACACAATGGCGGAACGATTGGCCGAGCTGAACGCTCGTAAGGCGGAGGCTCGACTCGCGGGTGGCGAGGAGGCGATTGCGCGTCACCGGGCCAAGGGCAAGCTGACCGCGCGCGAGCGGATTGAATACCTGCTCGACGAGGACTCGTTCCAGGAGTTCGATATGTTGAATCGCCACGTGGCGTCGGGCATGGGTCTGGAGGACTCGCGGCCCGCTACCGACGGCGTGATCACGGGCTACGGCAAGATCGACGGTCGCAAGGTCTGCGTCTACTCCCAGGACTTCACGGTCTTCGGCGGGGCACTGGGCGAGACCCACGGCGAGAAAATTCACAAGATCATGGACCTGGCGACCTCGATGGGATTGCCGATCATCGGATTGAACGATGGTGCGGGCGCGCGCATCCAAGAGGGCGTGGCGGCGCTGCACGCCTACGGGGGTATCTTCATCCGCAACGCCCGGGCGTCGGGCGTCGTGCCCCAGATCTCGGTGATCCTGGGGCCCTGCGCGGGCGGCGCGGTGTACTCACCGGCCCTGACCGACTTCATCTTCATGGTGAAGGACACCAGCCACATGTTCATCACGGGACCCGACGTGGTCAAGACCGTGACCGGCGAGGACGTGACCCTCGAGGAACTGGGCGGGGCACTGACCCACGCGACCAAGTCCGGCGTCGCGAACTTCGTCATGCCCGACGAGAAGAGCGTGCTCGACGAGGTGCGCTATCTCCTGTCCTTTCTGCCCTCGAACAACCTCGAGGAGCCCCCGAGGATCTTGACCGGTGACGACCCGAATCGGCTCTGTGAGAGCCTTCGCGACCTGCTGCCCACGTCGTCCAACCAGCCCTACGACATGAAGAAGGTCATCACGGCGGTGGTGGACGGCGGTGACTACATGGAGGTGCACGCCACCTACGCCCAGCAGATCACCTGCGGCTTCGCACGCATCGACGGCTACACCGTCGGCATCGTCTCGAATCAGCCCCAGATCCTGGCGGGTGTGCTCGACATCGAGTCGAGTGAGAAGGCGGCGCGCTTCGTGCGCACGTGCGACGCGTTCAACGTGCCCATCGTGACCTTCGTCGACGTGCCGGGCTTCATGCCCGGCGTCGACCAGGAGTACGGGGGCATCATCCGCCACGGTGCCCAACTGCTCTACGCCTTTTGCGAGGCCACGGTGCCGCGGATCTCGATCATCACCCGCAAGGCGTACGGCGGCGCCTACGTGGTCATGAACTCCAAGTCGATCGGCGCCGACCTCGCCTTCGCGTGGCCCACCGCCGAACTCGCCGTCATGGGATCCTCGGGTGCCGTCGAGATCGTGCACCGTCGCGACCTGTCGCTGTCCGATGACCCCGGAGCGTTGCGGGCGACGCTCATCGAAGAGTACGAGGAGCGCTATGCGACGCCCTACATCGCGGCCGAGCGCGGCTTCATCGACGACGTCATCGATCCGGCCGAGACGCGCATGATCCTGAGCCGCTCGCTTGACCTGCTGCGCGGCAAGCGCGAGGAGTTGCCCAAGCGCAAGCACGGAAACGTCCCGCTGTGAGCTACGGGCTGCCCGAGCGGGCGACGTTGTCCGACGAGGAGCTCGCGGTTCTGCTCGGCGCCGCCGAGGAGTTGCTGCGGGTTCGTGGGGTCGTGCGCGTGGCTGATCTCACTCCGGCGTGGCGGTTCAGCGGGCGGTGGTTCAACCACGGCCCCTACGACCTGCGCCGCCCTAGACGGGTACCGTAGCCGATTCGACCATGGCCAGGAGATCGTCCATGATCGAGGCCAGTGCGAAGTCCTTGGGCGTGTAGACGGCCGCGACCCCGGCGTCTTTCAGCGCCCGTGCGTCGTCGTCGGGCACGATGCCTCCCACGACGACCTTGGCGTCGACTCCGGCCTCGCGCAGCCCGTCGAGCACGCGCGGCACCAGGGCGAGGTGCGAACCCGACAGGATCGAGATGCCGACGATGTCGACGTCCTCGTCACGAGCGGTGGCGACGATCTCCTCGGGGCTCAGGCGAATTCCCTGATAGACGACTTCGAAGCCGGCGTCGCGCGCGGCTACCGCGATTTGCTCGGCCCCGTTGGAGTGTCCGTCGAGACCGGGCTTGGCCACCAGGATCTTCGGTGGGGCACCGCGGGCCCCGGCGACGGCCTTTGAGCGGGCGACCAGGCCCGCAAACTGTTCACCACGGCTGGCGACCCCGGCGCGCACGCCGGTGGGCGCGCGGTACTCGCCGAACACGTTGCGTAGTGCGTCGGCCCACTCGCCCGTAGTCGCGCCGGCCCTGGCCAGCGCAATGGTGGGGACCATGATGTTGTCGGA
>DATKTZ010000016.1:0-12271 GCA_035530815.1 Acidimicrobiales bacterium | reverse complement strand
TTGCGACCTTCGCCCTGAATCTCCGAGTAGTGCACAAAGACGTCCGGCTGGCCATCGACAGCGATGAATCCCCAGCCCTTCTCGTCGTTGAACCACTTAACGGTTCCTACAGCCACTGTGGGCCTCCTTGTTTCTTTGGACTGGCTCTCGCCAAATCCGGAGGGAACCACAACGGCAACCTCAAGTACCTAGGTTACTTGCTCATTTGCCTACTGCCAAGTGAAATTTACGGGTGCCGGACCGCGGTGCCCTCGGCCGAGTCCTCGACCACCCACCCGAGGTCCACCAATTCGTCGCGCAACCGGTCCGCCTCGGCCCAGTCGCGGCGCGCGCGAGCCGCGTCGCGGCGCTGGACGAGGTCCGCGCTGTGCGCGTCGAGTTCGACCGCCCCGGCCCGCAGAGCGAGGCCGAGGGCCCCGAAGAGGGCGTTGACGGCCCCGGCGAGGTTGCGGGCCTCGTCCGAATCACCGCTGTCACCAGCGCTGTTGGCCGCACTCAGCGCGTCGAACAGCTCGGCCACCGCGAGCGGGGTGTTCATGTCGTCGTCCAGCGCCGCCGCGACTCGCTCGCGCAACCCGAGCGCCGGGCCCTCCCAGGTGAAGTCCGAGGCGACCTCCAGGTGCTCGCCGGCGAGCGCCGGCAGCTCGAAGCGACGCGCCAGGGCGTCCAGGCGGGCGAGGGCGCGCTCGGCGTCGGCGATGGTCGCCGGGGTGATCTCGATCGGCGAGCGGTAGTGCGAGCGCAGCACCAGCAACCGGTAGGCGCGCGCGTCGGTGCGCTCGAGCAGATCAGTCAGCGAGGTGAAATTGCCCAGCGACTTGCTCATCTTCTCCTCGCCCACCATTACCCAGCCGTTGTGGGCCCAGTGGTGCGCGAACGGGCGCCCAAGCGCCTCGGCCTGGACTCGCTCGTTCTCGTGGTGGGGGAACTTGAGATCAAAGCCCCCACAGTGCAGGTCGAAGTCCTCGCCGAGCAGTTCGAGCGACATCACCACGCACTCGGTGTGCCACCCCGGGCGCCCCTCGCCGAAGGGCGCGGGCCAGCTCGGTTCGCCCGCCTTGGCCCGCTTCCACAGGGCGAAGTCCAACGGCGAGCGCTTCTGCTCGTGGGCCTCGACGCGCGCGCCCGCGCGCAGCGAGTCGAGGGGCTGGCCGGCGAGGCGTCCGTAGTCGGGCACCTTGGCGACGTCGAAGTACACCCCGTCGTCGGTGCGATAGGCCACGTCCTTGGCCAGTAGTTCGCTGATGAGCGCAACCATGTCGTCGACGAAGGCGGTCGCGTGGGGTACGTCATCGGGCCGCGCGACACCGATCGCCGCCATTGCCTCCCACCACTGGGCCTCGTAGCGCGAGGCGATCGCCGACTCGGTCGTCGCCTCGCGCGCGGCGCGGTGGATGATGTTGTCGTCGATGTCGGTGATGTTGGAGACGAAGTGCACCTCGAGTCCCGAAAAGACCAGCCAACGGCGAAACACGTCCCACACCAGGGTGAAGCGGCCGTGTCCCAGGTGGGGCAGGTCGTAGACGGTGGGTCCGCACACGTAGATCGAGACACGCCCCTCGTCGCGCTGGTGCAGCGGGCGCAACTCCTGGGTGAGCGAGTCAAAGAGGCGGATCACAGATACAAACTACGCGCCCCTCGCGCTGGGAACGTGGCCCGCGGGCGCGGTGGCGTGAGGATGAGGTGCACCGGGCCCGACCGCACGACGCCGGGCCCGGTGCGGCGCGCGTCTACGGGTTGCCCTGAGGGGACCCGCAGAGGTTCGCGTTGTTGGAGCCGGTGGCCGGACCGCTCGCTCCGTGACCGTTGGGCCCGGTGGGCACCCCGACCGGCGTTCCCCAGTTGTTGCCCGATCCGAAGGCGCCGAACGCACCCGCGTACGAGCAGGTGGTCATCGACGTCGCCACCGGGTAGCCCGGCTGTGAGCCGTAGTTGTTGGCCGCGCCGGCGGCGATGGGCCCCACCAGTCCGGCCAGGGCGCCGATGGTGACCACCGCACCGATTCGTCGTAGTGCTCGCATACTCTCCCCCTCTCATTGGGCTGCATGCCCAAGGTGTGCGAGGGACAGCGACGCTGCCCCCACGACGTTGTAGCACATCACAATTTCCCTGACAAGAGGCTAGAAATATGCAGGTGTCCACTTCTGGCGGCCCACGCACGCCGCTTCGTGCTCCGCCGACACTGGATGAGCGATACGCGAACGGCTCGTCGCGTGGCGTCGGCACTTCGCGAGCCGTACCACCAGGCGAAGGCCTCCGGTGAGCTGGATCAAGACGCTGTTCTAAACTACGCGGACCATGGCCGACGCGACGAACTTCACCCCTGCAAGCATCCCCGACAAGCCCACCATCGACGGGCTGGAGGACGTGTGGGTCGCGCGCTGGGACGACGAGGCCACCTACCGCTTCGATCGCAGCGCGACGCGCGAGAACGTCTACTCCATCGACACCCCGCCCCCGACCGTCTCGGGGTCCCTGCACATCGGCCACGTCTTTAGCTACACCCACACCGACGTGCTCGCGCGCTACTGGCGCATGCGCGGCAAGGACGTCTTCTACCCGATGGGCTGGGACGACAACGGGCTGGCGACCGAGCGGCGCGTGGAGAACTACTTCGGGGTGCGCTGTGACCCCTCGCTCCCCTACGACCAGCAGTTCATGGCCCCCGAGAAACCCGGCGACACCAAAATCGCCATCTCGCGCAAGAACTTCGTCGAGCTCTGTCACCACCTGACCGCGCTCGACGAGGAGATCTTCAAGAGCATCTGGCGTCGCCTGGGCGTGAGCATCGACTGGAGCCTCGAGTACTCGACCGTCTCGACGCGCGCCCAGGCGATCTCCCAGCGCGGCTTCCTCGAGATGCTGGCTCGCGGCGAGGTCTACTCGAGCGTGGCCCCCACCCTCTGGGACGTCGATTTTCGTACCGCCGTCTCGCAGGCCGAGCTCGAAGATCGCGAGCGGCCGGCCAACTACCACCGCGTAGCCTTCGCGCGCGCCGGCGCCGAGGGCACGATCGAGGTGGAGACCACCCGGCCCGAGTTACTCGCCAGTTGCGTGGCGCTGGTCGCGCACCCCGAGGACCCGCGCTACCAGCCACTCTTCGGTTCGAGCGTGCTCACCCCGCTCTTTGGTGTCGAGGTGCCGATCCTCGCCCACGAGTTGGCCGACCCGGAAAAGGGATCAGGCATCGCCATGATCTGCACCTTCGGCGACGTCACCGACGTGCTGTGGTGGCGCGAGCTGCAGCTACCGACCAGAACCCTGATCGGTCGCGACGGGCGGTTCCTGCCGTGCGAGTTCGGTTCGTCCAACTGGCCCTCGCGGCACTCGGCCCTGGCCAACGAGCTCTACGCGCAACTCGAGGGACGCACCGTCAACCAGGTGCGCGCCACGGTCGTGGACCTGCTGGGCGAATACGGCGCGCTCGTGGGCGAGCTGCGCCCCATCACCCACCCCGTCAAGTTCTACGAGAAGGGCGAACGTCCCCTCGAGATCGTCACCTCGCGCCAGTGGTTCGTCTCGACCCTCGAGCACCGCGACGAGTTGCTGGCGCGCGGCGAGCAGCTGCACTGGCACCCCGACTACATGCGCCACCGCTACCGCTCCTGGGTCGAGGGTCTCAACGTCGACTGGAACGTCTCGCGCCAGCGCTTCTTCGGGGTGCCCTTTCCCGTGTGGTACCCCGTCGACGAGCACGGCGAGATCGACTTCGACGCGCCGATCGTTGCCGCACTCGCCGACCTGCCCGTCGACCCGTCGAGCGACGTGCCCGCGGGCTATAGCGCCGAGCAGCGCAACCAGCCCGGCGGCTTCTCGGGTGATCCCGACGTGATGGACACCTGGGCGACGAGCTCGCTGACCCCCGAAATCGCGGGACACTGGGGCAGCGACCTCTTCGAACGGGTCTTCCCGATGGACCTGCGCCCCCAGGCGCACGACATCATCCGCACCTGGCTCTTCGCCACCGTGGTGCGCAGCCACTTCCAGCACCACACCCTGCCCTGGCACCACGCGGTGATCTCGGGCTGGATCCTCGACCCGGACCGCAAGAAGATGTCCAAGTCCAAGGGCAACGTGGTGACCCCGATGCCGCTACTCGAGCGACACGGCGCGGACTCGCTGCGCTACTGGGCCGCGAGCGGACGCCCGGGCGCCGACACCGCGATCGACGAGGCCCAGATGAAGATCGGTCGTCGCCTCGCGATCAAGATACTCAATGTGTCCAAGTTCGTGCTCGGCCGACTCGAGGGTGCGCCCATCGCGGGCGCCGAGGAGGTCACCGAGCCGATCGACCGCGACCTGATCGCTCTGCTCGGTGAACTGATCACCGAGGCCACCGTGGCCTTTGACAACTACGACTGGGCGCGCGCCCTCGAGCGCATCGAGGCGTTCTTCTGGTCCTTCTGCGACGACTACGTCGAGCTCGTCAAGATCCGCGCCTACGACGACCCCGCCGAGGCGGGCACCCGCTCGGCGCGTGCGACCCTCGCGCTGGCGCTCTCGAGCCTGCAGCGCCTGCTCGCCCCCTTCGTGCCCTTCGTCACCGAAGAGGCCTGGCGCTGGTGGCACGAGGACTCGGTGCACCTGGCGTCGTGGCCCCACGTGGAAGAGTTGGCGGGCGCACTCGGCGAGAACCCCGGGTGGTGCTACCGCCCCGTGTGCGACGTGCTCGAGGCGGTTCGCCGGGCCAAGAGCACCGCCAAGGTCTCCCAGCGCGCCACGGTGACGTCGTGCCACGTCACGGGCCCCACGCCCGTGCTCGACGCCCTGGTCGCGGGCACCAGCGACCTCAAGGCTGCCGGCTCGATCGTGGAATTCGAGCTCACCACGGGCGAGCAGCTCGACGTGCAGGTCGTGCTCGCCGATCACTAGCGCGTGCCCGCCAAAGGGCCACGCACGCCGGTAGCATTGAGGCGACGTTGCAATCTCGATGGAGGCTGATGGCGCTTCGCCGTGCCGTGTACCGCTACTACGAGCGCCGACTGGCGAACTCGCTGCCCAAAGGGAACATGCCGCGCCACGTCGGGGTGATCCTCGACGGCCACCGCCGCTTCGCGCGCGAGTCGACCGACGGCGCGTACCGCGCGAGCTACGAGGCCGGCATGGCCAAGCTCGAGGAGCTGCTCGGGTGGTGCTCGGACCTCGACATGAAGGCGGTCACCGCCTGGGTGCTCTCCACCGAGAACCTGCAGCGCCCGCGCGAGGAGCTCGACCCCTACTTCGAGGTGCTGATCGGCCTGTTCGCCCGCCTGCCCGTGCTCGCCCAGCGACTCGGCTTCTCGCTCAGCGTGAGCGGCAGCCTGGACCTGCTCCCGCCCGAGTTGGCGCTGGCCGCCAAGGAGGCCGTCGCGCGCAGCGCGGTGGCGAACCCGCGCATGAGCGTGAACATCGCCCTCTGCTACGGCGGGCGCCAGGAGGTCGTCGACGCCTGCCGCTCGCTGGTGAGCGACCTGTTGACCAGCGGCGTGGCACCCGAGGAGGTGGCCGAGTCGATCGACGCCGAGGGCCTGGCCCGCAACCTGTACGCCGCCACCCTGCCCGACCTGGACCTCGTGATCCGCACCAGCGGCGAATCGCGCCTCTCGGGATTCCTGCTCTGGCAGTCGGCCTTCGCCGAGTTCGCCTTCGTGGACCCCTACTGGCCAGCGTTTCGCAAGGTCGACCTGCTGCGCGCGCTGCGTGACTTCACCCGGCGCGAGCGACGCTTCGGCGCCTGAGTCAGATCAGCGCCGCGTCCACGGTGCGCCGCACGCGCACCGCGTCCGAGGTCACCTCGTAGAAGGCGTACTGGTCGAAGGTGCGCGCGAGCCCCTTGGCGAAGAGCAGCGAACTGTCCATCAGGGCCACGCCCGCCTCGTCGGGCCAGTCGCCCTGGCCGCGCGCCAGTGTGGCGTGCGCGCGCACCCCGTGGCGAGTGAGCAGTTCCACCATCTGCGCGCGTCGACGCTCGTTCTCCTGCTCGCTCAGGCGTCGTGAGTAGGGGTTGTCCGCGCTCACCACCCACAGCGGCCCGAAGGTGGCGACCGCCTCGGGGGCCGGGACCCACTCGCCCGCCACCTCGACCACGAGCTCGCCCGGCGGCACGCGGTAGTTCGCGAGCACCCGCGCCGGCACCTCGGGGCGGGCGGCGCTCACCGAGTCGGCGAACGCGATGGCGGCGCGCGTGGTGGCCGAGGTGCGCGGGCTCGCCGAGACGTCGAAGGCGTGCTGGGTGAAGGGCAGTTCCACGTAGTAGATCGGCGCCAACGCGTGGGCGCGGAACTCGCGCACGAAGCTTCGCGCCACGTGCACATCCACCAGTGTGTCGTTCACCCCGTGCACCACGAGGAAGGGCGGCGCGTCGGGATGGATGCGCTGGAGGGGTGAGATCGCGAGGTAGAGGTCCTCGTTGCCCTGGTAGGGCTCTTGGACGACGCGGCGCTCAAGCAGGCCGCGGATGCCGCGTCCCAGCCCGTTCCAGTAGGCGTCGTCGCCGGTCATCTCGAGCACGCCGTAGAGGGGGATCGCCCCGCGCACCGACCAGTCCGTCACGCCCTCGACGTCGCGGGGTCGCCAACTCGGGTCGTCGCTCGACAGCGCCAGCAGGGCCGCGAGGTGGCCGCCGGCCGAGCCGCCGGCCACCACCACGCGATCGGGGTCGCCCCCGTAGGAGGCGATGTACTTCTTGATCCAGGCGAGCGTGCGCGTGACGTCCTCGATCTGGGCCGGCCAGGGGTGCGTGGGCGCCAGGCGGTAGTTGCAGGCCACGGCGATCCAGCCGCGCGCGACGAACTCGTGCAGCATCGGACGTCCCTGCTCGCGCTTGTCCCCGAAGGTCCACGCGCCGCCGTGGATGTAGAAGATGACCGGCGCGCCCAGCGGCGTGGTCGAGTTGCGCCACACGTCGAGGCGGTGGCGCGGCTCGGGCCCGTAGGGGACGTTCTTGATCAACTGCATCCAGTGCGGGTGGTACGGCACCTGCAGCGCCGTGCGCCACCAGGTGCCGAAGCGGTCCTCGCGCGGCAGTGGGCTCGACAGCGGCCGGAAACTCGCACGTGACAGCGCGCGGCGCACGACCGAGCGCGAGTGGAACGAGATGAACACCAAGGCCAGATTCTCGGCCACCACCAGGCTCGCGAGCACGAGCACCAGATCGCTCACCCAGTGCAGGTGCGGCCAGCCCCACCATTTGAGCAGCCCCACCAGGGCAATCTGGATCACGAGGGCCTGGGCGGCCAGTTCGCCCGCCGCCCAGCCGACCGGGTAGGCCAGGGCGAAGAAGATCCCGCGCCGACCCGGGCGCAGCGCCGTGGACGCGGAGAGCAAGAGCCACGCGCTCGCCAGCGCCACGAAGTATTCCATCGAACCATTGTGGTCGGCTGGGGCACCGACGGGCAACACGGGACGAGAGCGCGACGCGACGCAGTTCGCGAATGGGGACCACCCGTACGCCGCCGTCGTACCCACTCGCCGGCACGCCAGGAGAGTGCGTAGGCTCGAACCATGAGAGAGTTGCACGCGCTCGACGCTCTTCGGGGACGTACCGGTCTGTGGACCATGACCCTCGATCGTCAGTCACCCGAGGCCGCGACCCGCATCACGAGCGAAGTGGAGTCGCTGGGTTATCCGGCGTTGTGGCTGCCCGAGGCCTGGGGCCGCGAGGCGTTCACGTCCTCGGGCCTGCTGCTGGCCTCGACCTCGACGCTGGTAGTCGCCACGGGCATCGCCAACATCTGGGCGCGCGACGCCGTCAGCTGCGTCAACGGCGCCAAGACCCTCAACGCGGCCTACGAGGACCGCTTCCTGTTGGGCCTCGGCGTGAGCCACCAGCCCCTCGTCGAGCGCCTGCGCGGTCACGAGTACGCGGCGCCCCTCGCGGCCATGCGGACCTACCTCGAGGCGATGGACGCGGCGCCCATGCACGCCGCCGAGGGCGACCAGAGCGTCGCGAGGGTCATCGCCGCGCTCGGCCCGCGCATGCTGCAGCTGGGCGCCAGCCACGCCGACGGCGTGCACACCTACCTGGTGACGCCCGAGCACACCGCGAGCGCGCGCGACATCGTCGGTGACGCCTTCATCGCGGTGGAGCAAGCCGTCGTGCTCGACCAGGACCGTGAGGAGTTTCTGCGTCGCGCCCACACCTACCTCGAGTTCTATACGGGCCTCGAGAACTACCGCAACAACTGGCGTCGTCTGGGATTCTCCGACGAGGACTTCGTGCGCGGGGGGTCGGACCGGCTCTGTGACGCCATGGTGGCCCACGTCAGCGAGGATGACGTCGCCGGCAAGCTCGGCGAACACTACGACGCCGGCGCCGACCACGTCTGCGTGCAGGTGCTCGGCGCCGACCACCTGGCCTCACCGCTCGAGGAGTGGCGCCGACTCGCTCCCCTGCTCACTGAGTAATGGCAACGATCACGGTGCGCGCCACCTACCCGGTGGCGCCCGAGGTCGTGTGGGAAGAGCTCTCACACTTGGATCGTCACGTGCACTGGATGAGCGACGCGGTCGCCATCGAGTTCGCGAACGATCAGCACGAAGGCGTCGGCACCTCGTTTCGCTGCACGACGAAGGTGGGCCCGCTGGTCACCCACGACCTGATGACGATCACGCGCTGGGACCCGCCGCGCGCCATGGGCGTCACGCACGTGGGACT
Organism: Acidimicrobiales bacterium; assembly: GCA_035530815.1. GTDB lineage: Bacteria > Actinomycetota > Acidimicrobiia > Acidimicrobiales > RAAP-2 > RAAP-2. Next base: position 3,636 of record DATKTZ010000016.1, on the reverse strand, counting down.
CGTGAAGGGTAGCGGCAGCTTCACCTTGGACGGTACGACGAGCACCGAGCTGACCTGGCGTGAGACCCTCACCTTCCCGTGGTGGGGGCTCGGCCCCCTCGGCGCACTGGTGGCCGCGCCCGTGTTGCGCGCGCTGTGGGCCGCGAACCTGCGCCGACTCGGGGCTCGCGTGAGCTGAGCCCGCCGCCGCTGCCGCGACGCCGCCTGGGTGTGGCTCATTCGCGATTGGTTGCGCCTCACGCAGGCGTACGCGGTGTCATAGCGATTGCTAGCACGGGCTGGCTGGCCATCGATAGTTTGTGGCAATGCTTGAACTGGTCACCCCTGAAGTCGCTCGTCACTCGCCTTGGCTGGCGTGTCATAGGGAATGGGGGCCCGGCGTACACGAAGACGGGTTCGGGATCAGTCCCGACGATGACGTCGAAAGCGCCGAGGGATTCTCCACCTGGGTGAGTCGACTCCAGTCGCTGCCTTCGGCTCGGATGTGGTGGATTGTGGAAGGTGACTTGGTGTTGGGGGGCATCGCGCTGCGTACGGCGACCACTGACAACGTCCTACGGCTGGGGCATGTGGGCTACGGCATCCGCCCCTCAGCTCGGGGACGCGGGGTTGGGACCTGGGCGATGGGCGCACTCCTGGCACACGCGCGAGCGGCGGGTTTGAGCCGTCTGCTGTTGGTGTGCCTGGATGACAACGTGGGCTCCATCAAGATCATCGAACGACACGCTGGGGTCTTGGAGAAGCTCGTTGACGAAGAACACGGTCTCGTACGGCGCTACTGGATCGACCTCTGAGCGGGCGCAGACGAGCGCAGTGGAATCCCAAGGTCCAGTCTTGCACCCGCGCGCAGAGCTGGTGTCCACTCGGCTGCGAACGGCGGCGCGTAGGAGCCGGTGCACCTGAAGGGACCCGCAGAGTGTTCGCGATGCCCACGACGACAGTCACCACTGCAAGGAGCACGCCTCGTCAGAGTCCCGCCATGATGTGCGCCACGTCGGGCGAACCCAGGCCCGTCACCGCGTCCCAGCCCGTACCGGCCGAGTAGTAGCCGTTGGAGCCGCTGGTCACGTCGTGCAAGTAGTACGAGGGGCTGATCGAGGTACCCGTCAATGCGTAGAGCGCGGGCGCGTTCAGCGACTTCGACATCGCCGCCGCATCGGCGGCCAACCCGGCCCAGTTGGGAGCGCCGACGCTGGTGCCACCAACCCCGTACCAGCGGCCGCTGGCGATGACGTAGACCCCGGTCGAGGGATCGGCGTCGAAGGCGACGTCGGGCACTCCGCGCATCGCGGACGTGTCGGTGATGGTGGCACCGCTCTGGTACGTCGGTTCAGCGAAGAGGGCGCTGTAGCCGCCGCCACTGCCGCTCCAGGCGGTCTCACTCGCCCACGCGTTCGAACTGTCGACCGTGAGTGTCGTCCCTCCCACGCCAACGACCGCGCTCGACGATGCCGGGTAGCTCACACTCAGGCTCTTGGGGTGCGTGCCGTTGTAGGCGCCCTGGTCACCCGAGGACGCGAAGAAGGTCGTCGTCGACGCAGCAGAAGCGAATAGCCCCTCGTAGGCCGCTTGGCACGACTCGCTGGTGCCGGAGCCCGGGACGATGCAGGTGGCTTGGGCCAGTCCCGACTCGTCCGCGCCCCAGCTCATCGAGACGGCCGTCGGGTTGAGCGCGATCGCCGCGGCGAGTGCGTCGAGGAGGTGCTGCAGGCTGGCGTCGGGGGCGACGATCACGTCGATGGTGGCCCCGGGTGCGCTGGCGTGGGCCCACTCCACGTCGAGGGCGGTCTCGACCGCCCAGCCCGAGTTCTTGTGGCCCGGCTGGCCGTCGGGGTACGAGACGTTCAGGGTCGGGTCGCTGAGAGTGAAGCGCGAGTCAAAGGCGGCCAGGTCGCTCGCGAGCGTGGGATCGCCGTAGGCATCAATGATCGCGATGGTCTCGCCCGACCCGGCGGGCGGCGTAGTCAACGGGTAGTCGTAGGCGCTGGCGATGACCGCCGGCGGGTAGACCACCGAGCTCGCGCTGGGCCCGTGGCCGGGCTTTTTCGCCGACACCGGTGCGCTCACCTGCGCGAAGCGCAGGGGCAGGTGCACGGGACTCGTGGCGCTCTCGCTCTTGGGTGCGGGATGCGACGTCGCCGACGCGGCCGCCGACGTCGCCAGAACCGTCGCGCTCACCGCGAACACCGTGAACATGCTTCGAACGTGACGTGCGATCATTGTCGCCTCCTCGGTCGTGAGTCCTGCCACGCGCGCCGAGCAACGACGCGCGTCGTAGTGGCTTTCGCCACCGAGGCTAGGAGCGACGTCGGCCCGCGTCAAGACGACCGACCGTGCGCGCACCGGTGCCTTCCGCCCCAATCGGCGCATGGGGCGACGAGACCGCGGAGAATTAAATCAAATGTATACAGGTGACAAGTACCGTAATTTGGCCGATGCTCCGAACGCGTTTAGGGTTCGTCCCTTGGCACCATCGACCTCAAAACCCGTAATTTCACGGCCCGTAGTGAGCCCTGTAACAACGGCGCACTTTGCGCCTATTGTACGAGCAACAAAATATTTTCTTCATTGAAGCAGAGCACCATGGTCAAACACCCCAGGTCGGACGACACGCGAAGCGCGGTGCTCGACGTCGTGTGCCAGCGGCTCTGGAAGCACGACGAGGGGCTCATCCGCATTGCTGATGTCTGTTCAGAAACCGGACTCAGTTCGAGCGTCATCTACAACCACTTCCGCTCGCGTCAGGGACTCATCGACGCCGCGTACCTCGAGATCTACCGCGAGATCACGACCGAGCTCCTCGACGTCTTCAAGGTGGTCATGACCGACGCCGACTCGGCCGAGACGATCATCGAACGGCTGCGCGAGCAGATCTCCGACCCGGCGCACGAGCACGTCTGGGAGGACCGGCGTCACATGCGCATCCGCGTCGCCACTGCGGCCATTGCGCGCAACTCGATGCGCCAGGAGTTCGCCGTGCTCCAGGACGCCTACCTGCGCGCTATCGCCGCCTACTTCACCGACCTTCAGGAGCGCGGCGTCGTCGGCAACCTGCTCGCGCCCGATCAGCAGGCCATCATGTTCGAGAGCTGCCTGGTCCTTCGCTCGTTCGTCGACATCGCCGTCGAGCGCGTGGACGACGACAACTGGCTCGGGATGCTCGCGATCGTGCTCGGCTCGTCCCAGCACTGACTCGCTGCTATCGCACTGATCAGTGCGGTCACCAGGGCGCACTAGGGTTGAAATTGGAAGGATTTTTTTCCACCCTGGTACGGGAGGCGTCATGGAACAGCCCGAACGTTCTGAGGATTCGCGACAGGCGGTCCTGGACGCCGTGTGTCGGCGCCTCTGGGGCCACGACGAGTCCAAGATCCGCATCGCGGACATCTGCCACGAGACCGGGCTGAGCTCGAGCGTCATCTACAACTACTTCCGCTCACGCCAGGGCCTGATCGACGCCGCGTACCTCACGATCTACCAAGAGATCGCGGCGGGTGTGGTGGCCAACACCCGCGAGGTCGCCGACGAGGTGACCACCAACGAGGCCTTCATCGACAACCTGCGCGCGATGATCACCGATCCCGCCCGGCGCAAGGAGTTCGAGTCGCGTCGGCACATGCGCCTGCGCATCGCGAC
>DATKTZ010000015.1:0-3515 GCA_035530815.1 Acidimicrobiales bacterium | reverse complement strand
GCTGCCCATGTTGGCGGGCAGGCGATCACCCGCCGACAGTATCAGGCCGTCGGTGTCGATGTGCGCGGCGCGCGCCCCGGTCTCGTACAGCGCGCGCGACAGGTCGGTGCGAACCCGCGCGGTCACCTCGGCGGCGATGTGGCGCCCCCACTCGTGGGGCATCACCTTTGGCTCGAGGTCGTCGACGATGGGCTCCTCGCCCTTGTCGTCGGCCCAGCGGACCCGGGCGCGTTCGGTGCCGGTCATGGCGAGCTGTCCCCACAGCGAGTTGGCGATGGCCTTGGCGAGTCGCGCCGCGCCGGCGCCCAGGGTCCGACCCTCGGCCGCCATCTGCCACCAGTTGAAGAACAGGTGACTCTCGCGGCTCGGGGCGTAGCACTCGTGCACGTTCACCTCGCAGCCCAGGCTCGTCGCGTGGGCCAGCTCGTTCCACGTCCAGGTGCCGGTCACCGGTCCCCACTGGAACTGGATTGCCTCGGGTCCGACGCGCACCGGCAGCGGTGGGTAGGTAACGTCCATGGGCACGATCACCTGGGCTCGCGCCAGGCCCGCCACGTCGGGGTCCAGGCGCGTCGAGGGGTCCACCCGGTGCAGGCCCAGGGCGATGGGTCGCGCGGCCATGGCGGTTGGGTAGGCGGCCACCGTGTCGACGAGCCGCTGGTCGTAGAACGACCCGGGTTTCTCGATCCCCTGGCGCCCACCGAAGAAGGCCGGACCCGAGAGCGCCGGGTCGACGCCGAAGGACACCTCGTCGGTGAGGCTGGCGCGCAGCAGGTTCCAGCTCATCGAGGAGACCCCTCCCGGGTTGACGCCGAACCCCTCGAGCCAGTCGAGGCAGCGCATCAGGTCACCGAACGGGTCGGCCGACTCCTCGAGCGCGCCGCGCAGGCTGGTGACCGTGGTACCCGACGCCTCGTGGCGCATGCGGGTCTCGCGTCCGTGCCAGGTGGACATGGTCCAGCTGGTGGCGCCGGTCGTGTACTTCATCCGCTCGATGCCGCTGCTCACGTAGCAGACGTGGCCCGAGAGCCGCGCGAGCGCCCCCTCGACGTCACGCCGGCCTCGCAGCAGGCTCTCACCGTGGATGGTCTGCACGCGCAACTCGCGCTGGCCGGGGGTCAGCAGGGCCACCGGCTTGGGTTTGGTCCGGTGCAGCGGGGTGATCCTCATGCTCGGTCCTTTCGATCAGGGTGAAGGCGCGCGACACGCGCACGTCGGTGAACAGGTAGAAGGCGTCAGGGTCGACGATGATCACGACCGGATGCCCCTGTGTGGGTGGTATCGGTAGGTTCCGATTCGTGAAAGATGATCCGCGCACGACACCTTGAGCGCCAGACGACAGTTAGCAGGATCGGTCCATTCGCCACACCACTCCTGTTCCCACTCGCATCCGCATTTTTCAATGTGCGTCACCGCATCTGGATACCAGTTCATCATCGCGGCTTCTCGAGGAACTCGTAGAAGTTGTCGCGGCCCAGCACCTTGGGGTCGGCGGCGAAACGGCGCAGCTCGTCGAGGGCCACGTTGGCGCCCTCGGCCAGCGCGGCGACGACGCGCGCGCGGTTCTCGCACTGCTCGTCGTTGTCACTGGTCACCAGCTGGACGACGGCGCCGGCCATGAGGCCCGAGACCTTGTAGTAGTTGGCGATCAGCTCTTGGAGGTGGTCGGCAGTCGTCATCCGATCAGCCCCTCGACGTCCTTGATGAGTCCGTTCAGCAGGGCGATGGTGGCCGCGTCGACCGACTCGAGCGGCTTGAGCAGCGCCTCGAGGTCGAGCAGTCGCGCGCTGACGTCGCGCAGGTTGCGGGCCGGCTTGCGCGCGGGCTTGCGCGCGGGGGACTTCTTGGCCGCCTTCTTCGCGGGCTTAGCCTTCTTGGCTGGCGCCTTCGCGGGCTTCGCCTTCTTGGCTGGCGCCTTCGCGGGTGGGGTCTTCGCGGGTGGGGTCACTTTCTTCTCCTTAGGTAGTGCGCGGGCGGTGCCCGTGGGTGGTGGGGTCAGCGGCGCGACGTTGACGCGCCGGGCCTTGGTGTCGGTGTCGGATATGTCGACGGCGATGGCCAGCGCGGTGCCGCGCGGCGACTGCCACTGCTTCTCGAGCCGCTTCTTTTCGCTTCCGGTCGCCATGGCCAGGCGCGCGTGGTCGTTGAGCAGGCGCCCGAGGTCCGACACCGCGGCCCAGTCGGGCAGGGTGGTGACGATGGGTTGCGCGCGCCGGGTGACCTCGACGACGACCCGGTAGCGGCCGCTGCCGCTCGGGGTGACGGTGACGCTACGCCAGCGGTCCGGTGGCGCGTCGATCTCGGAGAGGATGGCGGCGACGTCGTCGCGCAGCTGCTCGGACGAACGCGGCAGCCACCTAGGTGCGCTGCGTGAGCGGCGCCAGGTGCGAAGCGACCTGCGGTCCCGCTCGGTAAGCAGCGACACCTTGGCGCGTTGGGTTGGGTCCTTCGGTGCCGCCCACGCGGGCCTCGGTCGGAGGTGGCCGCGTGCTCGACGCAGCGACCCCCCCGACTCGTAGTAGGCCCGGACCTCGTCCTCGTCGAGGAACGGCTCGCCGGTGAGCTTGCCCGAACGGCCGGCGCCCAGGTACCGCGAGCGCGCACTCGACGAGAGTGAGTCCCACGCGCGAGGTGCCATGGGATCACTCTACGTCGCGGCGCGCCGCGTTCTTGCCCTTCGGCATTCCCGGTATCTGGGCGACCCGCTGGCCGGTGATGTGGGCCTCGCGCGCGACCGCGCCGCGGGAGTTACCCGCGACGACGGCGCGCACCATGGCCGCATACTTGCGATCCTTGGCGGTCTGTTCGGCCTTCAGGGATCGCTCGTGATTCACGATAGCCACGCGCAGGGCCGCCATGGTGGTGTCCTTGGCGTTGCGCGGCATCAGCGGGCGAACGGTCCCTCTGCGACGTGCAGCTCGAGGGCGGTCCGACCGGTCAGCTTGCCGTCCTTCTCCATCGGCTTGGGCACGAACTTCACCCACGGCCGGTCGTTGCCGACGCCGAAGAAGCCCTGCTGGTCGCCGATGGCCACGGCCTCGACCACCGACTTCGCGCCGACGCCGATCTTCTTGGCCTCGCCGTTGGTGTCGACGATGGAGAGCACCGCGTAGAAGGGCAGCCCCTCACCCTCGATGTCACTGGCGCGCCACTCGACGGTGCCGATCTGGAAGGCGCGGTTCGTGAAGTCCTTGCCCGCCGTCAACTTGCTGCCCTCGAGCAGCTCCTCGATGGTGGTGGCCGCGTGACGCTGCGCCGAGATGCTGGCCGCCGCGGCGACCGGGTCCAGCGGGGCGTTCTCGAACTGCAGCGCCGCCGAGTTGATCTCGCCGGTCGCGAACAGCTCGACGATCAGCGCGCTCGAGAGCTGGCCCGCGACGACCAAGTCCGTTGTCTTGCTCATGGTATTCTCCTTTGTGGTGCCTCGGTAGGTCCGTTGTCACCGGGACCGGTCGCGACGTCGCCAAGGATCAGTGTCGGGTGACCCTCGCCGCGGCCGGCGCCGCTGTCAGCGG
>DATKTZ010000014.1:0-25351 GCA_035530815.1 Acidimicrobiales bacterium | reverse complement strand
TCGCCATCAGGATGTCAATGGTTCGCCGTTCTTCCTCGCCCGCGAGAAGGTCGGACCCGAGGAGGATGGCGAAGATCGAGATCAGCAGTGGCGCCATGAAGGAGAAGACCTCGGTGCTCAGGTAGCCGGTGCCTGACGTGTAGTCCGAGAGGTTGAAGAGTTTGCGAAGGGGCTCGGGATACGCGTCGAGCAACTTGGAGAACGCCTTGTTGCCTCTGACCGTCGGATACATCGACAGCATGATGAGGCAGAAGCCGGCGATCCCGGCGATCCAGCCGGCGAGGGCACGCCGTTGCTCTCGCATCGTGCGACCAAACATTGAGCGCAACTCCACGCGAGACCGGCTCGCGTTACTCATGGGTTGATCCGTAGAATCGCAAGAAGAGTTCCTCGAGCGTGGGCTCACGAATCGAGAGGTCCTCGAGTTCGGACTTCGCCAGCAGCGCCACGATCGGGTTGAGGTCCCCCGCGACTTCCAGGTGCAGCGTCGACCCGTCGACGTTGTACGACGTGACCCCCGACAGCGAAGCGAACGCAGCCAGATCCGGTGCGGACTTGAACTGTGCTTCGACGAGGTGCGCCGATCGCGCTTGCATCTGCGCGACCTCCTCGATGGCGACGAGCCGTCCTTCGCGAATGAGACCAACCCGGTCGGCCATTTCACCCACCTCGGACAGTATGTGCGACGACAGCAGGACGGTGCGCCCTTCGTGCGCAGCGCGTCGAACCTCCTCGCGAACCTGCTGCTGAACCAACGGGTCGAGACCCGACGTGGGTTCATCGAGCACCAAGAGATCAGGGTCACCCATCAATGCGGCCACGAGGCCGACCTTCTGGCGGTTCCCCCTCGAGAGGGCTCGAACCGGTCTATCAACGTCCAGATCAAAGAGTTGGACGTAATGCTCGACATCCGACCAAACCAATCCTCGCAAGTGGGCGAAGTGGGTCAAGATCTCTCGGGCACTCAGGCGTTCGTAAAGGGCCAACTCCCCGGGGAGGTACCCCAGTCGGCGGCGAATGGCGACGCTGTCGGATCTCGAGTCGAGTCCGAAGACGCGTATCGACCCTGATGACGGGCGGATGAGATCGAGAACCAGACGAATGGTCGTGGTCTTACCCGCTCCATTGGGTCCCAGAAACCCGAAGACCTCCCCGACCCTGATCGACAGAGTGAGGTCGTACACGCCGCCACCGCCCCGATAGACCTTGGTGACGTGGTCGAGGGAAATCGTCGTCGACTCCACTACGCCGGTACTGACGACTCGCTCCATGTGGCAACCCTCGGTTCAAAGTGATCCTAGACCCGCTCTCGTACCCGATGCGGGAGACCCGCCACCGTGGCGAGGGCCCCTCATCGACGGCGTTCGTGCCGACTGGCGAATTCAGTCACTGCGTCGTGCGGCTCGACTGATTTCCTAGTGCGAGTGAGGGCGTGGAGCGAGACCTCCTGAAGACGTCACAAGTAGTCGCACGCGACGCCTCAACCGCTCTCGCCATCCGCCGAGACGGCGACTCTTTCGAAACGGACAAAGGCCAATAAGATTGCCCGGTGAAGCTGAGTACCGTCATCCTGCCCGCTCGCCGCTGGCACGAGGCCAGGATCATGTGGCAACAAGCGGACAAATTCGGCCTGCACGCGGCGTACACCTACGACCACTTGTCGTGGCGGAGTTTTCGTGAGAAGCCGTGGTTCACAATGATCCCGACCTTGACCGCGGCGGCGGGAGTCACGACTGCGCTGCGCCTAGGTCCTCTCGTGACGTCGCCTAACTTTCGCCATCCCCTCCTGCTCGCCAAAGACCTGCTGGCCCTCGACGACATCTCCGGCGGTCGGGTCTCGATCGGCGTCGGCTCGGGCGGTACCGGATTCGATGCGACGGTGCTGGGCGGCGACGTCTGGTCCACTGGCGAACGTCACGCCCGATTCGTCGAGTTCACCCGTGCGCTGGACACTCTGCTCCGTGAACCAGCGACGAGTCTCGCGGGACCGTTCTATCCAGTCGTTGATTCGCGCCAGACTCCCGGCCCCGTGCAGTCACCGCGCCCTCCCCTCTTTCTGAGCGCTCTCGGGCCGAAGACCCTCGCGCTCGCCGCGGAGATCGCCGAGGGCTGGGTCAGTTTCGGAGGTGCCGGCGGCAGCCAACCGGTATCCACATTCGTGGCTGTGCAGACTCAGTTGGCCATGCTCATCGAGCAGTTGGAGAAACGCCAGCGGAGCCTCCAGTCGATGGAGCGGATCCTCTTGAATTTCGAAGGAGACGAGAAGCCCCTCGCATCGTACGAAGCGTTCATCGATTGGGCAGGTCGGTACCACGAGATCGGCATCAGTGAAGTCGTCGTGCACTGGCCGATTCCAGACTCACCCTTCGACAACGACCACGCCGTGTTCGAAAGAATCGCGACCGAGGGTCGAGAGGTTCTCCAGCGCTGGGACGTCTAGCCGTTCAGCCTCTTGGTCGCTGGACAATCTCGGGTTCGGTGAACCTCGCGATCACGTGGAGTCATGTCGCAAGCGCGGCGCTCGGGGCCCTCGACAGTACGCTGAACCCGTGACGCCGATCGGGGTGGTTCTGTACATTGCAGCCGGCGCGTGCGTCTTCGCGTGGACCGCCTCATTGCTCACCGGGGACACTTCGTGGGTGGACCGAATGTGGTCGCTCCTACCATTGGCCTATATCTGGGTCTTCACGAGTTTCGCCGGTTTCACCAACGCGCGCCTCAACGTGATGGCCATGCTCGTCACCTTATGGGGTGCTCGCCTCACCTTCAATTTCGCGCGCAAGGGCGGATACTCGGGGGTGGAGGACTACCGCTGGGCGGTGCTGCGGTCGCGTATGCGCCCGGGGCAGTTCCAACTCTTCAACCTCTTCTTCATTGTCTTCTACCAGAACGCGTTGCTCGTCCTGATCGCGATGCCTGCGCTCAGTGCCTTTCGACACCGGACGACTCCATTCAGCGCCTTCGACGTAGCGCTCGTTCTGCTGTTCATCGTCTGCCTGGTGGGCGAGACCATCGCGGACCAGCAGCAGTGGGACTTTCACGCCTGGAAACGAGCCGAGGTCGCCGCGGGCCGGTCGCCCGGCCCCGGGTTCCTCCAGGACGGCCTGTTCCGATATTCACGTCACGCGAACTACTTCTTCGAGATCGCCCAGTGGTGGTTGGTCTTTCTCTTCGGAGCGGTCGCTGCCCGATCTCTCACGCAGTGGACCGTCATCGGTGCGCTCCTGTTGACCCTCCTGTTCGTCGGCTCCACCCGGTTCACCGAGATGATTTCGCGTTCGCACTACGCCGAGTACGAGCACTATCAGCGAACCACTTCTTCAATCATCCCGTGGTTCCGGCGCGCCCGCTGATCGTTCGCCGTGGTTGGGCTCGTCGACCCCTGGTTCGAACTCACCGCCGCGTTCGTGGCTTGAACCCGGTGAGTTCCTTGACTATCTGCAGCCGACCGCAGCCATGTATTGATCGAGTGGCAGTCGGTAGAGCTGCGCTGCGGCAGGGTTGCTCTTAACGAGACTAAAGAGCCAATGACCATCGACGTAGTGCCAGTAGTCGAGGAGTTGGACACCGCTGATCGAGTATCCGACCAGCCAGTAGCCGTCCGTCGAGCGCGTCGCCCGCTCGACGATCGCGTGTCCGGGAGCGGTTTTGCACAACTCGTGCACTCTGATGTAACGAACGCGGCTGATAACCGCTCGACTGGGTCCGTCCCACCGGTCGTACACCAGGCCGTCCCGGTTGGCTGCGTAGTCGTTATTGAATCGCTGAGCGATCTTGATCAAGGCTCCAGGCGTTCGCGGGTCGGCGCCGGTCGGTCCTGCACCGTCGAGGTAGGACCAACTCAGCACGACCCCCACCATGACCACAAGGAGGGCGAGAATGATCAGGAGAAGGCTGTGTTTCGTCCTGATCATATTCGCGAGTATGCCACAGCGGCTCTGCGTTCAGAAGGCGCCACGCCCCTCACGAAGGCTCCGCCGCTGGGCGTGACGCCTGATGGTCTGATGACGAGGCGGATCTCTGCGGGGCAGTCTCACACTGTAATTTCGACCGGTCGCCCGACATGTGCATGATGAGGAGGTCCCGCGGGTTGAGGGACTACTGGTGGTAGCCATGAAGACCGAGACGTCAAGGACAGTGAAGACCATGATGCGAGTCATCGTCAAGTGGCCCCCACGTCAATCAAGATTGAGGACTGCTCGAATGATTCGCACGTCCGCCGGAATCGCCCTCGTCCTCTCGTTGCTCGCCACTTGAGCATCGGCCCCTCCCGCCGAGGCTGCCCGGGCCTCAGCGCCAGTGGCGCTGAACGAGCGGAGTAACGGACACACCATCACGGTTCGCCCCGGTTCGCACCTCACCCTCACGCTGCACAGCACGTTCTGGTCGCTCGCCCCATTGAAGTCGGCGCTGGTCATCACCCAAGTGGGTCAGACCATCGTCGTCCGAACTCCTCCCCACGCGTCGAAGGCGTGTGTCCCCGGGCAGGGATGCGGAACCCTCTCCGCGGGATTCGTCGCCACACACGCGGGCGTGATTCGCCTACGGACGACTCGAACGTCGTGCGGAGAGGCGCTGCACTGCACCCCCGCGCAAAGCGTCTGGACGGTGCTCGTTCACGTTGGCGTTGGCTGACAGAATATTGGCAGTCAGTTGAATGGGGACCTCCGCCATGGCCGAGTCGAATGCTCTCGAAGGTTTCCAGAAGGACTCCTTCACCTCCTCCTCGGGGAGGCGCCACGACCTCTACCGCATCGGCACGGGTCCCGCGGTCATCGTCATCCACGAAGTCCCGGGTATCACCCCGCTCGTGGCGGCCTTCAGTCGCAAGGTGGCCGCTCGGGGTATGACGGCGGTACTGCCCGACCTGTTCGGGACACCTGGTCGTCCCATCACCACTGGTTACGGGGCGTCGTCCTTGGCCCACGCCTGCATCAGCAGGGAGTTCAGGGTGCTCGCCTCCAACCAGACGAGTCCCGTGATCGGCTACCTGCGGGAATTGGCTCAGCACGAACACCGACGAAGCGGTGGTCCGGGGGTCGGCGCAGTGGGCATGTGTCTGACCGGCGGTTTTGCTCTCGCCATGAGCGTCGACCCGACGGTCGTCGCACCGGTACTCAGCCAACCGTCGCTGCCATTCCCAATTGGCGCCAAGCGGCGTCGAGCGCTGGGACTGTCGAACGATGACCTCGCCGCGGTGAAGGGCCGCGTCGCGCAGGGCCTCTGTGTGATGGGGCTCAGGTTCACCGGTGACAAGGTCTCGCCCCGCGACCGTTTCGAGACACTTCGTTCGGAGTTGGGTGAGAACTTCATCGGCGTAGAGATCGACTCCTCCGAGGGGAATCCTTGGGGCTACAGCCCGAGCTCCCATTCAGTGCTCACCGAGGAGTATTCGGACGCCGAAGGATCGCCCACCCGTCAGGCTCTCGAGGACGTTCTCTCCTTCTTCTCGTCACGGCTGGGGATTGCACCGGCGATCGGCTGAGCAGGGCGACTACTGCTGCGGTGCCGTGTGGTCCGTTGATCCGTCGTGGCCCTCAGGGGAGAGTGGAGGTTGGGTCGCGTTCGTCAGCACACCAACCTCACCGGCGCGTGGCGCCGGATCGCCAACGCCGCTAACAACACTTGTCGGTTGCCACCTGAAGTCGTGGGTGGTGAGCGTCACCTCGCCATGACGTGACACTCACAACTCGTTGAACATCGACAGCGCAGCGACCTCGCAGCCCATCGATTCGTAGAGCTGGCGGGCAACCTTGTTCGGTCCAAAGACGCTGAGGGCGAGTCGGCGTCCGCCTCCATCGTGCACCAACTGCTCGGCCGCCTCCATCGCACACCTTCCGTAACCCGTACCTCGACGAAGTTCTTCGATGGCGACGTCGTAGATCAACCGCGACGTCGGGTCCCCCTCTTGGGGCGCGGAGATCCAAAGTGTGTCCACCCTGGTCCCGTCATCGACGATGTCGAGAACGTGCTGGCTCGCTGCGGGGCGCCCACTGGCGAAGAGGCGGTCCTGATGCGACGCGACATTCTTCTCGGCCGACTCACGACTGGCCCCCGCATCGCGAGCGTTGGACGGTCCCGCGACAATGTGACCAACGTCACAGGGTGTGAACGAACCCGATGAACCAATATGGACCGGTGACCTACAAGACGATCATCGAACCGTTCCGAATCCACTCGGTGGAGCCCATGCGGATGACCACTGCCGCTGACCGACAGGCCGCTCTCGAAGTCGCGGGGTTCAACCTCTTCGCGCTGAAGGCCGATGACGTCCTCATTGACTTGCTGACCGACTCGGGGACCGGAGCGATGTCGCGCGACCAATGGGCCGCGATCCAGCACGGCGACGAGAGTTACGCCGGTTCGCCCTCGTGGTTCCGATTCCTCGAAGCGGTGCAGAACCTCTTCCCCTTCCCCCACGTCATCCCGACTCATCAGGGACGAGCTGCGGAGAAGATCCTCTTCAGCGTCATCGGCGGTCCGGGACGGATCATCCCCAGCAACACCCACTTCGACACCACCCGCGCCAACGTCGAGGCGACCGGCGCCGAAGCGGTCGACCTCGTGATCGACGAGGGGCACGACCCGGCAAATCTGCATCCCTTCAAGGGGAACATGAATCTCAATCGGCTGGAGGCCCTGCTCGCGCGTGAACACGAACACGTTCCGGTCGTGTTCGTCACCGTCACCAACAACTCCGGCGGAGGGCAGCCCGTCTCGCTCGAGAACCTGCGCGGCATTCGTGCCATCTGTGACAAGTACGCCAAGCCCCTCTTCCTCGACGCCTGCCGCTTCGCGGAGAACGCGTGGTTCATCCGTCAGCGCGAGCCTGGACAGTCCGAGCGCGACGTCAGTGACATTGTGCGCGAGATGGCGTCACTCGCCGACGGCATGACGATGAGTGCGAAGAAGGACGGCCTCGCCAACATCGGCGGGTGGCTCGCGATGAACGACGGTGAAACGGCCCAGCGCTGCCGCGAAGTCCTTATCCTGACCGAAGGCTTCCCCACCTACGGGGGCCTCGCGGGGCGAGACCTCGAAGCCATCGCCCAGGGCCTCTCCGAGGTGGTCGACCACGACTACCTGCGCTACCGCATCGGGTCCACCGCCTACCTTGGTGACGCCCTCGTCGCGTCAGGGATTCCGGTCGTGCGTCCGATTGGCGGGCACGCGGTCTACATCGACGCTCGTGCGTTGCTCTCGCACATCGCGCCACTCGAGTATCCGGGCCAAGCGCTCTCCGTCGCCCTCTACGAGGCCGGCGGCATCCGCTCGTGCGAAATCGGTTCGGTGATGTTCGGGCTGCAACCCGACGGCACCGAGGTGCCCGCAGCCTTGGAACTCGTACGCTTGGCAATCCCCCGGCGTACGTACACCCAGAGCCACATCGACTACGTGATCGAAGTGTGCCAGGACGTGGCGTCGCGTGCCGCTGATCTGCGCGGATATCGCATCGTCGAGGCGCCGCGTGCCCTGCGACACTTCACCGCCAAGTTCGCACCGCTGGGTTGAGCGAGGAACACTAGATTGATGGCTACCCGACGGACTTGGAACCCCTTCCGACTCCGCTGACGACGGCCCCTAGGAGTCAGAACGATCATCATGGCCTTCGACCTCAGTGCTCGAGCCGCGTTGATTACTGGCGCGGGCGCACCGAACGGCATCGGCATGGCGACGGCGCGCCTGCTCGGTGAGATGGGGGCGAGGGTCTACCTGACCAGTGTCAGCCCCCGTTCACTCGAACGAGCAGCGGAGCTTCGTGAACAAGGAATCGACGCCGCAGCCTCGACGGCGGACCTCACCGATGTCACCCAGGTCCGTGACCTGGCGCGGAGCGTCATCGAGCACTTTGGCGCACTCGACATCCTCGTGAACAACGCCGGCATGACGAGCGTCACCAGCCCGGCGGAGGACGCGGGCGAGATCGGTGGTCTTTCGGAGATATCTGAAACACAGTTCGAGCAGGCACTCCACCGCAATCTCACCTCCGCGTTCTCGCTCACCAAGTCACTGCTGGCCGAGATCCGGCGCTCCTCCGCGGGACGCGTCGTCATGGTCTCGAGTGTGACCGGTGGGTTCATGGCGATGCGCAGCCAAGTCCCGTACGCTGCGGCGAAAGCCGGCCTCCTCGGACTAACCAGAGCCCTCGCCCTCGATGAGGCCGACTCGGGCGTCACCGTGAACGCAGTCGCGCCCGGTTGGATCGCGACGGACTCACAAACCGGTCACGAACGTGTGCAGGGCCTGAGCACGCCAATGGGTCGGTCGGGCACTGCCGCCGAGGTCGCAGCGGCGATCGCGTGGCTCTGCACGACGGAGGCTTCGTACATCACGGGCCAGACGCTGGTGGTCGACGGAGGCAATTCCATCGCCGAGGAGCGTTCGTAGGATCTGGAGAACTCAAGGCTTGACACGACGCTCGTGCATGCAACACAAAGATTGATACAATCGGTCAATGAGTTTCCTGAGCATCGATTCGACATCGGCGACGCCACCTTTCGAACAGGTTCGAAGTCAACTCGCACGAGCCATCAGCACCGGCCAACTCAAACCCGAAGATCAGTTGCCGACGGTTCGCAAACTCGCAGCGGACCTGGGTTTGGCCGCTAATACCGTCGCGCGGGCCTATCGGGAACTCGAACTTGCGGGGATCGTTGAGACACGGGGCCGCAACGGTACCTTCGTTGCTGGCAAACTGTCACCCCAGAAGGAGGCCGGCGCTCGATTGGCGGCGGCCCTGGCGCAACGCATGCGTGAACTGGGAATGGGTGATGCCGAGATGCTCGCGATCTTCCGCAACGAGATCGAACGTCATGGAGCTCCTGGCAAATCAAGGTTGCGTACATCATCGTGATCGGATCGGCGGTCGCGGTGCGCCATGCGATATGGACGTACGCGTTCTGGTACGTCTTGGTGTGGGCGGGCGTGAGTGCGCCCTTCTTCTTGGTCCTCAACCGGAAGAAACGATGGATTGCCCGCGCCAATCGCCTGGCCCGGCAATCGGACATCAATCTTCCTCAACGCCTCGAAGACCGAGTTGCCAAGCGACTACGCAACGAATGGTTCGCCACGCTCGTGCTCTATCCGTTGTTCGTGGGACCGTGGTCGTTCCTCTCGATCAACATCGGCATCCAGAACGCCAGATTTTGGGCCACGTGGTTCCCGCGCCTGGCGATGCTGCTGCCCACCTTGCTCGTCCTCTACAGCTTCGGCACCGTTGTGATCGCTCGCTGGAACAGTCCCGGTCCACGGCGTGTCTCACACCTTCGAAAGGTCCGCCCCAGGGAAGCGTTCACGGCCGCGGAAGGTTACACACTCGTGGCCGGGGTGGGCGCGAACATCGCGGTAGTTGCGTGGGGCCTGTTACGAGTGCACTCGCCCGGGCGCTGGTGGATTTTGGACCTCGCCGCTCTCGCGCTGGCGGGTGCATTGTGGTGGCGCATGGAGATCGCCATCCTGAGACATCCGTCGGCCGCGAGTGACGCGACCGAGCTCGGTTGGGACGATGTCTTCAGATTTCGCCGGATTCGCAGTCTGGCGGTGGGCGCCGCGTGGCTACCACCGTTCACCGTCTTTCTCCTCGATTCCATGATTGGGCAACAACTGACCCATTTTCAAGGTGGCTCCACATTGCCGCTGGACGCAGCCATCGCGGTCGTCGTCGGGGTCTATCTCATCTTCCGGCAGGGTCGCCAGCAATGGCGTCTTGATGGCGGAAGTTGAAATTGGCGCCACCGCATTCCTCTCACACGTAATGGACGACACTGATCCACTCCATGTCCGAAGGCGTGGTCGCTATTGATTCGACGTGCCGCTGAGTGTCCACCACCCTGGCAGTGTGACGACCGTGGCACGAAACTCCAATTAGAGGGTCAGTGTGTCGCGCACACCGCTGTCAGTCGAGGCCCGTCGGGCACTGCCGTCAATCATTCCGATGCCGTCAGGGCAGCACGATTTCGAACCCGAACTCAAAGACGTCCAGCATGTCGAGCAACTGCCCCAGCAACGACCGTCCCTGCAGGACTTCGAAATCGCCCTCGGACAACGTCTCCTCCAGTGACTTCGAGCCCGCGACGAGGGCCGCGAAGGCGCCGATCGTCGACCTCAGGTCGAGATCGGGATTGGCGACGGAGTCGTCGTGGCGAACGTGCAACACTCCGTTGCGCAGACCAAATTGCCACTGGTCATTCTCACGATCGGTGATCACCAGGTTCGCCTCCAACGTGAGATCACGGGCCAACGGGCCATTGAGGCGTACGCCCAACAGATCAAGTAACAGCTCGGCCGTCATCGACTGGACGATGCCTGGGCCGAGTGCATTGCCCGTCATCCCCTTCAAGGATGTCCCATTCGAGCGCAGTTCCATGGCTCCGGTCAGATAGAAATCCCTCCACGGGCCCGACTCGCTTTGATACCCCAGTTGCTCGAGCGCATCGGCTTGCAGCAGGCGCGCCTGTTCGTTGTCGGGCTCGGCGAACACCACGTGGTTCACCACCTCGGCGACCCAGCGGTAGTCACCCTCGTCAAAAGACCTTCGCGCTCTCGCCAACACCTCACTCGCACCACCCATGAACTCCACGTAGCGCGCGGCCCCCTCCACCGGCGGATGGGGGTTGAGGTGCGCGGGGTTGGCGTCAAACCACCCGAGGTAACGCTGGTAGACGGCCTTCACGTTGTGCGACACCGTGCCGTAGTAACCGTGGTTGAAGAACTCGTCGCCGAGACCGGGCGGCAACTCCACCTGCTCGGCGATCTCGTTCATCGTCAGTCCCCGGTTCGCCAGGCGCAGGGTCTCGTCGTGGACGTGCCGGTAGGCGTCGCGCTGGCTCGCGAGGTAGCCGCTCAGGTCCTGCGTGCCCCACCGAGGCCAGTGGTGGCTCGCGAATACGACGTCGCACGACGGAGCGTAGAGCTTGAGTGACTCGTCGATGTACTTGCTCCAGAGCAGCGCATCGCGCACCCGGGCCCCGCGCAGTGTGTACAGGTTGTGCTGATTGGCCGTGCAGTTCTCGGCCATGCACAGCGCGCGCAGATCGGGCAGGAAGATGTTCATCTCCGCCGGCGCCTCGGTACCCGGGGTGATCTGGAAGACCATCCGCACGCCGTCGATCGTCAACTCCTCGCCAGTGTGGGTGATGTCCCTCGTCGGAGCGATGAGTCCCACCGTCGGCAGGGCCGGCAGGCCCTTGCCCAGCCCCGTATCAACGTGGCCCTGAGCATCCTTGGGCAACAGCACGCCGTACATGTAGATGGCCCGACGCAGCATGACAGTGCCCGCGAGGACGTTCTCGCTGATCGCCGCCTCGAGGAATCCGGTCGGGGCGATGACCTCGACGCGGCCACCCGCGACGTCCTCGTCCGAGACAATGCCGCGCACCCCACCGAAGTGGTCGGTGTGGCTGTGGGTGTAGATGACGGCGTGCACCGGACGCTCGCCTAGGTGTTCATTCACGAGATCGAGCGCCGCCCGGGCGTTCTCCTCGCCGGTGAGCGGATCGATGACCACCCATCCGGTCGCCCCCTCGATGAAGGTCACGTTGGAGATGTCCATTCCGCGCACCTGGAAGATCGATGGTGCCACTTCGAAGAGCCCCGCAATGTTGTTCAGCCGCCCCTGTCGCCAGAGACTGGGGTTGACCGTGGTCGGTGGGGCGTCGAGCGACTCGGGGGCGTCGAGGAACGCGAAGGCGTCGAGGTCCCACACGACGTGCCCGAAACTGCCCGTGACCTGGCGAGGTGCCCCAAAGGCGATGCGACCCCGCGCCGCGCGTTCAAAGTCGAGCGAGCCGGCAGCGGCGATGGACCTCAGCACTTTGCGCTGATGCTCCTCGGTGGCCGCGCTGGCGACCTTTCTCTCCGGCGTTGCTTCGGCCACGAGCCCCCCACGATTGTCCACGTCACGCTGCAGCCGACTCTACCCAGCCCGTCGCTCGGCGTGGTGCCCCGATCAGATGCGACGTCGCCCGACAAGTGCTACAACTGCATCGAGTTCGTTATGTCCAATCCCTTCAGAAAGACACCATCATCATGAGTCGCCACCTCCGTCCGAAGTTCCAGTTGGTCGCGCTCGACTGCCCCGACGCGCTCGCTCTCGCCGACTTCTATTCTCGCCTCACCGGTTTGGACGTCGAACCCCTGGGGGACTTTCGCCCCGAGGACGTCACGTGGATCGAACTCTTGAACGACGACCATCCGACGCTCGCGTTCCAGCGGGTCGAGCACTACGTCGCGCCAACGTGGCCCGAGGGACCCGTGCCCCAGCAACTCCACCTCGACTTCATCGTCGCGGACCTCGACGAGGGCGAGCAGTTGGCCCTCTCGCTCGGCGCGCAGAAGGCCGAGTTTCAGCCGGGCGACACCTTCCGCGTGTACCTCGACCCGGTCGGTCATCCCTTCTGTCTCGTGCTCGGAAATGAATGAACCCGCACGCACCTAAAGTCGCTTCATGACAACTCTGCGGGTCCTCGGGACCTCTTGGTGCGGTGACTGCGCGCGTTCCAAGACGTTCCTGGACAAGAACCAGGTCGACTACCAATGGGTCGACATTGAACTCGACGAGGGCGCGGCCCGCGAGGTCGAATCGCTCAATGACGGTCACCGCGTCGTGCCGACGATCATCTTCCCCGACGGTGACGTCCTCGTGGAGCCGAGCAACGCCGAACTGGCCGCCAAACTCTCCATCACCCTCTAGCCGTTGGCGAGGCTGGTGCGGAGCTTGGACGATTGACACGTCGCGGGCTGCGGGGACCCCGCAGCCCGGCGGAATTGAATCGGATCGGACGATGTCGATTCCCTCAGCCATTCGCGGAAATTACGGCCCTCCGAGCGGGGCTTCGCCACCGTATAGACTTACGTTTCGCGTCTCGAGGTCTTGACTTCGAGAACACCGAGGACCTGTGGTGCAGCTCGGAGTGCACGCCGCCCTGTCAAGGAAACGCTCACAGGTCAAAAGTCCTGATAAACGGCCTGCTGTATCAGGGTGATACACCTTTTGTCCGTTTAACTGGTCCGTTTTCGCTGAATCAGACTCGGCTGTGCCCTCACCTGGGCCCGTCAACTCCCCGCTCACCTGGTCTCGGGGACCTTGGTCGAAGAGTTGACGGGCGCACGTGGAGGACGACCGGACTGCTTGCTGAATCAGCGGAGATAACGGTGTGGAGTTGCTCGGATCGCGCAATCAACTGCGGACGTACCGCCAGGGGCGGGATGTCGTTGCACCGATGAATCGAGAACGGTTTCAAGGTCGGCGGTTTCAAGGGGTGAGCGCTGTCGACTGACTCGCGGGGGTCCGGAACGCACTGCGGGCTCGGTCACCAGGGTCGACCGTGCCGGCACTGCGAGGTCGGTGCACGGGGCTACCGCCGCAACGTCGACCATGCTCCTCAAAGCGGCTGCGGTGCATATTGAGGCAGATCCGGGTGCCTTTACGACCGAGCCGACTTCGTTTCTAATTTCGGTTGATTGACACGTTTTTTAGGCTTTGTACACATATAGACATCTACTGGCCGAGCGCAGCGATGGCCAGCCTGGTGAAAACCTTCGCAGGTGCCGCCGGTCTCTGCGCTGACACTCCAGGGGCTTCGTCCCGCAGTGTGTCTCTGCGACTGTCTAGCTGGAGCCAACGACTTGGCGGTGACCCTGACTTACCGCGCCGCAGGCGCGGGCAGCCCGGAGGGCTGCACCAACCAGAGTCAGGTCTTCCGTCTCGTCAGCGAGGTATGAGAGCATCGAAGCCATCCTCATGAACCCCGCCGGTCGTCCACAGCTAGTCCAGTTCGAGAGGGTGGCCCCAGCTGGGGTACCTTACGGCCTTCAACACCGGGTCAATCAACGACCGAGTCGTCTCCACTGCTCTAGTCCCGATGAGATCGTCGGCAGTGGTCCGGAGTGACTCGATGATCTCTTCTCCTCGCAAGACTCCCCGGGGTCGAACAGAAGGTACAAAAGCGCCACCGATGTGCCAATCGTGCGACACCGCGCCAGCTCCGCCATCGATGGAGAGTGCCACGTCAACCGCGCCGTGATAGTCAGCCTTGACGTAGATTGCTCCGGCAATCGCCAGCACCTGGGCGGTCATCTGGGCGGCCGACGAATCCACTACGGCCCGAGACCCGTCGGGATTGGTCACGTCGATGATGCCTCCGTGCGCGAAGACGACGACGCCGTTGTCCTGAACCTCGAGTTCGACTAGGCCAGCCAACTCCAATGTCGCAGGGGTGAGACGCATGCCGTGAGCGGTGTGAGTCGTGTAAGTCTGCGCAAGGCACGCGAGGTCGAAGGGTCCGTCTCGAACGAACGAGAAGGCACGTAGCACCTCCAAACTCAACTGGATAAGGTCGCTACCTTGGTCGCCGATGCCGGCCTGTTCCCGAATCGAATTGCTGCTGGTCAAGGGGCTCACCACGACCCGTAGAACACCGGGCGACTCTAAGGTCTCGGCGTGCAGGTCGCTTACGGCCCGCGCCGCCGCGATGCGGTCGTGGGCGGCTACCTCCCACGCTCGGCGCCTCGCGAAGAGCCGGTCCACGTCGCCTTGGGTGAGCAGTCTGTTCCCGGTCGCCCCCCGGCCGTACATGCCGTAGCCTTCGACCACGTGTGGGGCCAAGGGTGACTCGGGTACGTGGACGACGATGTAGCCCCGACCCACGTTCGCCGGGTCCGGGTCCGACAACGTGGAGACGGAGAACCTCAGCTCACCGCCTACGTACGACTTCACAACGCTGTCGATGCGCTCGCTCTGGCCCGCCAACTCGATGGGATAGGGCTTGAAGGTCTGGGTGCCCTTGTCCTCCTCGACGCCATAGATGAGAACTCCACCATCGGCTGAAAGCGCCGCCACGTCGATGGCGATGTCCTGGTTCTTACTCCGCGATGGGAGCTCACGCTTGTACTCCATGTAAGTCGTCTCTCGGGCGTGAGGGAGCGAGTCGAGAAGTTCCTGGGCTGAACGAGGAATCCACATACGAACAGTGTGACGCCGGAATGTGACACAGCCGAGCAACGCGCGGCAAGATTTCCACGACTTTTGCTGGATCTGACATAAGAGTCCCGGCGCCGTGGTGAGGCAGCGGGCCGGGAAGGGGGCCGCCATGCGGCAATCGCAGACTTAGAACACTTCCTATGGCGGTACCGCCGGGCTACTCCCGGGTTGCAAAGTTGGTCGCTAACTTGTCGCTCCAGGTGGCAGCGGAGTGTGAGCGACTGGGGCGATGCGGCTGCCGTCCCACCAAGAAGTCCCCCGCCCCTCGCGAGGAGAGACGGGGGCTTCGGTCCGTACAGAAGGACTTCGGTGTCCTACTTCACTGGACGTGCACTCGCCGCACTGCGGACCTCTTGTCGAGCCCATTGCTTCGAAGTCTTTCTGTCCGTGGCTGACAGGTCCTCGCAGGATATCTCCGCATACTTCTCTGCCGATATCCTCTCCTCCTCGGTTGCGGCGGTGAGTACCTCGACGTAGCGGCGAACCAAGCTATCCATCAGAAGCATCCTCTTAATCTCGTTCATCAGTCCCTACCTTTCAAATTGAGAACTGGTTGTCCTCACCTCGTACTGTGCGAAGAACGCGGGTGGCGCAGTTGTGGCAATTTACGGACGGTCGTTGTTTGACGGGGTAGCGGCACCGAATGGTGTCTCGTCTCAGCCCGACGAGGAACGTTGATGGTCAGGCCCTGCCGCCGCGAATCGGAGTGCTCTTGGACGCGGCGTCCCCCTCGTGTGATTGCGTAGAGGTTATGTCGCGCTCAGTGATCAGTCAGCGCTGCGACATGGCAGCCGCCGTCGCCATCCTCTTTGTTGCTGATGACAGCACCATCGCATTCGTGGACTTCCTACGTCGCCAGAGCGACCCGCACCCGACCCGGGTATGGTCTCTCCGGCAGGAAGCGAGGCGGTCGAACAACCATCCGAAAACGCCACTGTCCCCCTCGCCGACTTTCGAGCTGTTAGCACCGAGGCGACAGATCGATTCAAGTACGGTCAAGAGCCGCTTCAAAGACCGCCGCCGGACGCGTTTCACCGGCAATCTCAAGGATCACTCGAACCGAATGAGCCCGCTGGTGAGCAAGTCCGGCCGGTACCCCGTCATCCAAGTCTCGACCGATTCAGTCGTGTAGCCACCTCTCGGACCGCGCACGAGGACACCGCGGGCGACGAGCGCGCGCGTACCGGTATCGTCGAGTCCGCTGTACTCCTTCAGCTCTTCCGCCGAGATGATCTCTCGACGTTTACGGCCCCGGCGGTCGAACTCCTGCTGCACCGACGCCCTCGTCACGAACCTCTTTCCCGATGCGTCCGACTCGGCGTCGACGACGATCTTCCCTGACTTGGCCCACTCGCCCATGGAACTGTGACTGACGCCGAGGTGGCTCGCGGCCTCGGTGACCGGCATCGACCTGAGGTGCAAACTCTCGATCCGAGAGAACTCGGCAACGAGCTCGCCAGCTTGGTCCTGCGTCAACAGGAGCTGGCGCGAGTAGTCGTCCTTCACCGCCTGCACGTGGAGACGCTTGACGGTCGCGTGCACCTGGTGGTACGTGGCACCGACCCTCTCTGCGACGTCCTCGATCCGCACCCAGTCCGCGAATCGATCGCGATACGCGACAACGTCCTCCAATCGTGCTCGCCACTGACCATCCTGCTTGACCGCTGGAATCTGGCTGGGGAACAGACGTCGCGTGGCGGTCACCGCCATCGACAAGATGGCGGCTGCCTCGTCAGCGCCGACCCACCCCTCCTCCAGCGTGCTGACCTGCCAGCCGATCTCGGCGAGCGCGGCGGCGCGCGCCGCGCGCGACGAGGGCTCCAAATCTCGACCGTACCGGGGACGCCGCGTCGTCGGCACGACAAGCGTGCGGACGGACTTGGCGATCTCCGCCTCCACCGCCTCGGCGGCGGGCTTCATCGCTTCGCAGAGACGGTCGTCGAGGGTGTACACGAGATCGAAGACGTCTAATCCCCCCCGGTGGCCCATGGCTCGTCGCTTCACGATGGCGTCGAGTTCGGGCGTCCACGCGAGATCGGTGGCATAGCCCTTACGCATGTCATGAGGGATGACAAGGTCCTCTTCGTCTGCGCCACCGTCGAGACTACGGCTGGCTGCCGCCAGGGCGGAGCGGAATCCATCGGGGCCGCCATCCGCAGCCCGGATTGTCGGTATGAGCCGCTTGGAGCCATCAATCTCCCCCGTGAGCAGGTCGGTGGCAAAGACGTCGATGACGTGCAGGATGAGACTGGTCAACGAGTGCGGCAGCGCGATGAGGCGATACCCGGCATCGGTCTTCGTTGTCTCTACGCGGCGAGAGGTGACCACGCATTCGTCGTCGTTGCGGGTGTCGAAGGCGCGTCCGCCCATGGCGTCAATCAGCAGGTAACCCCACTCGCCGTCGAAGATGAAGTTCGAGATCAGCAGGCCATAGGCCTCGCTGATGCGAAGGCCCGCCACGCGCAAGAGCCACAGCACCAGTTGGTGGATGACGTGGAGGTCGCCGGCGAGCGATCGGGCCTCGCGAAATGACACGAGCCGCGCCTTGCGCTTGGGACGCTTGCGGGGCTTCATCGCGGACATGCCGCTGGTGATTGCGGGTTTCACGTCACTCTTGCTCTGCACGACAGTGACGGGAGCACCCGTCGTGTACGCGTAGAGCAGTACCTCCGAGATGATCCAGAGCATGCCGTCAACGTTCTTCTGGGAGTAGGTAGACGCATCCTCATCAATGGGGTCGCCCGGTTGGGCTGGATAACCCGCCATCTTGCGGATCCACTTGGCCACTCGAGCCCGGCCGCGCTTGACGTCGGTCTCGAGCGGTCCGCCAAAGGCCGGCTCGATGTGCAGGCGCAATTCCCTCAACACGTCGCTGGTGCGCTCGGCCTGAGCACCGTGCAGTAACACGTACTTCTCGTGGTGCCACGCCTTCGCGTAATCTTCGAAGGTTCGCTCGGCCGGTGTCCCTGAGGTTGCTGCAGCCCCCGCGGCGTCCGACACAGCGCCGGTGGTCGCTGCTCGACGCCTCCGGGACTTCTTGGGAGGGACTTGGGCTTCGAGTCCGGCCCCGAGTCGGGCGACCTGTTCGGCCATCCACCTTTCGGCGGCCGCCTCGGCCTCAGGCGCGAACGTGCCGTAGACGCGCTCGATCGAACCTCGTCGGCGTGGCACCGACGCGAGCCACACGCCATCGTCCATGGTCATGTATCCCGTGAGTGGCCTTCCCATCAGGCCAACCCGGCCTTTCGCAGCGTCGAGCGTAGGAACTGGATCTGCTCGTCGGCGCTGCGCAGGGCGTCGCGCAGCGCGTCGTGGCGCGATCCAACCACGGCGAGCTCCTGGCGCGCCGACACGAGGTCGCGCTCGGCCCGTGAGCGGCTCGCAATCTGGGTGACGTCGGGCGTGGACAGCAGCGGGTCCAGCAGACCCACGGCGACGAGGTCGCTCACACTGACCTCGACGGTGCCGTCGGGGCGCTGGCGCGAGTTGGGCAAGTTGCCGCCGCGGCGGTGACGCCGGATGGTGTCGCGGGACTTGGCGCACAGCGCGGCGGCCTCGTCCTGGGTCAGGTAGGTGGGTTCGTACATGGTCAACGGCTCCTCGTCGGGGCCGGAGTGACCCCATCCCCCCGGACCGTGCGGAGCACCTCGAACGACACACTCGACGTATTTATGGCGCCGCAGAAGTTCCTGGGGGTGTCCCTTTACCCCGCCCGTGCACACCGCGGGGACGCAGAACGATGGCGACCGTTGGGGGGTGCAGGGGTGTGCAGCACGTGCACCTGCACGGGGGTTTATGGAGTAATCGGGGTCCGGACGCCCCCAGAAGGGCCCCTGGACAGCACGAAGGCCCAGGAATTCCCTGGGCCTTCGACTTCGTTTATGGACTACATGGTGGCGGGGGCAAGATTTGAACTTGCGACCTTCGGGTTATGAGCCCGACGAGCTACCAGACTGCTCCACCCCGCGATGCAGATTCCATTGTAGTGGCTCCCATCGAGCCATGCCCAATCGACTCTCGACAACCATCGGGCAGCCGTGCAATGGCGCTACTTGGGCAAACATCTCAAGCCACCAACCACAGGACCACTAGGAAGAGGGCGAGCGCCGGCAGCACACCGAGGATGAATCGGCGACCGTACGTCGGGCCACCGGCGATGAAGGCGACGGCGCACTTCACCACGGTGTTGGCCGCCACCGCCGCGCCGATGCTCGCCAGCGCCGTCGTCATCGTCAAGTGACCCTGATTGAAGAGGTTCGCCGCGGAGAGCGAACCACCGTGCGCGTCGGCCAGTCCGGCCGCGCCGGCGACGACGACCGCACCCCCCGAGCCAAAGACCGACGTGCCCCAGCGTGCGGCGAGCAGCGCCAGTGTCAGGATGACGGCCAGCACCACGGCGGGTAGGAGCGCGAACGGGTCCTGCTGTCGCAGTGGCGCCATCTCCGCCTCGGTGGGTTCGCCGTGATGATCGCCCACGCGAAAGACCAGCCACGCGGTGCCGAGGAGGGTCGCGGAGCCGACCACCAGGGGAACCGCTAGTCGGGTCGCGAGTGACGGACTAATGAAGCCCATGACCAGTCCCAGTTGGAGGAACGTGGCGACACTGGCCATCTGCGCACCCGCCACCGCCGGGGCGAGTTGACCAGGTGCGCGACTGAGGCGTCCCAATGTCGCGGTGGCGGCGGTGGCCGAGACGAACCCACTCGCCAGACCGGTGGCGAAAAGACCCCGACGTGGACCGAGCAGTCGCACGGCGATGTATCCGACCCACGAGATCGCGGTCAGCATCACCACGATGAACCAGATTCGTTCGGGGTTGAGCACGCCGTAGGGGCCGATGGCGCGATTGGGCAGCAGGGGCAGGACGATGAACGCCACCACGAGGAACTTCAGTGCGTCACCGAGCTCCACGTCGGTGACCACGTCGCGGATGAACGAGTGGAGTCGCTGCTTGCTCATCAGCAGTATCGCGAGGATGACGGCGAGCGCCGCCGCGAGTGCGGCGTCGTGGTAACAGAGGACACCGAGCAGGAAGGTGGCGAGCACCGAGGTCTCGGTGGTCGTGCCCGGGTCCTCGCGATTGGTTCGTCGGTAACTCGCGACCAGCAGCAGGGCGAGGAAGAACAAGACGCCGATGGTCACCCAGCCACCGAGTTCACCCGACAACGTGCCGATCATGGCGAGGATGGCGAACGTGCGAATGCCGTAGGCCTCATCCGCTTCATTCGCTTGACTGCGCTCGCGTTCCGCGCCGAGCAATAGCCCGATTGCGAGGGCGTATAAGTAGGCGAGCAGATGTGCGGTACTCACGCCTTCGTGTCTATCGCAGTTACCGACGAGCCCGATGAGGCGCGACCGCCGTCAGCCACTCGTCTCGGGTGACTACCCCGCCAGTGCCTTCTGAGCCAGCAGAATCTGATGGTTCATGGCGTTCACTGCGGACTGGTACGCACCGAGGTTCCCGGCGGTCAACGCCGCCTGGGCCTGGGTGTAGTACACGGCCGCCTGCTTCAAGTAGTACGCCGCGGTCTGACCGGACTTGGACGGCTTGTTCGGCGTCGTGCCTCCCGGCACGTTGGCGCCCAGGACATCCGCGAGAGCTCCCGCCAGCGTCGGCTCGATGCCCACATCTTGGTTGAACACCGCGATGACGTAACGCAACTGGGGCAACGGGTTCGAGGTGCTCGTGACGTAGAGCGGTCGAATGTAGAGCACGCTCTGATCGAGGGGCACCAGCAGGTTGTTGCCGAGCAACACGTTCGAACCGTGCTGGTCGAGCGGCGTGATGATCGAGGACACCTTGGCGGTCTGCTGTATCTCCGAGTCCGCCTGCACCGGACCGGTCACCGACGTCCCGCGGGGCGTCTCGTACACCTGCAACTGTCCGTAGTCACCCGGGTCGCTCGTCGCCATCATGAAGGCCGACAGGCTCTGCACCGTCGACGAGTTGCCGTTCGGCACGAAGGCGATGGACTCGAGGAGTTGCTGATGATTCGCCTGGGGCAGTGATCCCACTTGGAGGACTGGACTCATCGGCGACAATGACGAGGCGATCACGTTGCCCGCCGCGTCGGTCACCGACGTCTGCGCCAACGACTGGCTGGGCGTGCCCGAACCGGTGGTCGGTGAAATCGCCCAGCGGTCAGACGCGTTGTAGAAGGCACTGGCCGACGTGATGTGATAACGACCGACGGTGGCGGCCTGGACCGAGAAGATGTCCCCCGGATAGCGCAAGTGTGACTGAATCGTCGAGGGCAACGCGCTCATCGGCTGGAACATCGTGGGGAACGCCGCCCGGTAGGCCTTCAGGATCGGATCGTTGGGATCGGCGGCGTAGAAGGTCATCGCCCCGCTGTAGGCGCTCACCACCACCTTCACCGAGTTGCGCACGTAGTTGAAGCTCCCCGGCAGTCCACCCTCGTTGATGTTGAGGTTGGACGCGTTCTCGCTGTAGGGGTACTGGTCGGTCGTCGTGTACCCGTCCAGCACATACTCGACCTGGCCGTTGGCGATCACCGCATAGGGCTGGGAGTCGAATGAGAGGAATGGTGCGGCCTTCTGCACCATCTGCTGCACGTCACGAACGAAGAGGATGCGACTCGTCGACGTGATCTGGTTGGAGATCAAGAAGTTGAAGTCCCCCAATCGCAGCGCGAAGGCCAAGCGACTGAAGATGCCCCCGACCGCGACGCCGCCGGTGCTGGCGTAGTGGACTTCCACGGGCTGTCCGGCGTTGTTACCCGCATTGACCTGATAGTCGAGTTCCGACTGCTTGGAATTCGCCACGACCCAGCCGGGGTCGTTGATGCCGAAGTAGATAGCCGGGTGGGTCAGCACGGGCATGCCGTTGCTCGATTGTGGGGGGACGTTCGAGACGGCGAAGACCGGGTTGCCAGTGTTGGCGTCGACCGTGTTGGCCGCCACCACCGCGGCGCCGATGCCGTGGGTGTACTGCAGGTGCTGGTTCACCCAGCTCTGGGAGGGCAGGTTGGCCGTATTCAACTGCCGCGCGCCGATCAACACCGGCGTCAGTTTTCCGTTGATGAAGTATCGGTCCACCGACAGTGTGCTGAAGGTGTAGTAGGAGCGGATCGATTGACGTCGGATCACGGTCGCCAGGGCGATCGATTTCGCCGGGTCCCAGAGACGGATGTTGTTCAGGGTGGCGGCGTCAGCATTGATCTGGGCGTTGGTTATCGACGTTGCGCCCGCGAAGGTGTGGTATTTCACGTGATCGATGCCGAAGGCCGCGCGGGTCGCTTCGATATTGCGCTGGATGTACGGGGCCTCGAGGGAATCCTGATTCGGTGTCACCTTGAGCGCCTGGAGGATCGTCGGGTACAGCACCCCGATGACTAGGGCCACGAAGGCCCAGAGGCCCACGGCGACCGCTGGCAGGGACCAGCCGCGCATCCTCACGTTGGCGAGCAGGATGAGTGCGGCCGCGAGTGACAGGAAGAAGAGGATGGTGAGAGCGGGGATTCGCGCGTGCACGTCGGTGTACCCCGCGCCGTTGACGAAGCCGTTGGGGGAGTTCACCAGTTCCCACTTCGCGATGACGTAGCCGGCCGCCTTCATCAGCGCGATGCCCGCGCCGATCACCGAGAGGTGGGCCTTGACCCGGGGGGCGACCCGCGGGGTGGTACGCGTCGCGCGAATCCCTCCGTTGAGGTAGTGGAAGCCGGTCGTCACGATCAGCGCGATCACGAGCGACACCAGCAGCCAGGTGACTACGAATGAGACGAAGGGCAAGGTGAAGACGTAGAAACCGAGGTCCTTGTGGAAGAGCGGGTCGCTCTTGTGGAACGACTGACTATTGGCGAACAGGAGATACTTCTGCCACTGACCGATTGCGTTCAATCCCGCGATGACGCCCATCACCAGCGCGATCACGGCGTAGACGCGCTTGGCGTAGGGACGCACCACGTTCTGGAATCGCCGCACGATCTCGTCCTCGGGTTCGAAGGAGAGGTCGCGCGCGCCGAAGCGGTCGGTGAGAAGGAGGTTGCCCCACATGATGAAGAAGAAGACGGCGCAGAAGGTCAGACCGAGGCCGACCTTCACCATCAGCAGCGAGGTGAACACGGTGCCCAAGCCGACCGAGGAGAACCACATCTGGTCGGTCCACAGCATCGCCAGGTTGCGCAGCGACAGGAATCCGATGAACAGGACGACGAAGACCAGGCCGAGCCAGAACCGGCGCGAGAACCGGCCCACCCTACGAGGACGAGATGGCATGTCAGTTGGGCTTCGCACGCTGGAAGCCTAATGGCTCCGGAAAGTCCTTCTCAGCCGGGAATAACGGTGCAGGCGCAGCCCGCGTGCAGCGGGGGGTAGTGCGAGCCACTGGGGAAGACCTGCCCCGCGGGGCGGAGGCCCGAGGCCGCGTCCAACGCGCACGCGTCACAGGGCGCGTCATTGGGGGCGGCGAAGAACCGGATCGGACGACCCACCGAGGCGGCCAACACCCCGATGTGAAAGGCACGGCGGGCCGCGTCGGTGCAGAGTCGCTCGACGCGGGCACCACGCCATTCGCGATACGCGGCGTTGGCCCGGTCGGGACCGTCGCCACTGCCGTCGGCGAGGATACGTTTGCGCAGCGCGAGGGCGATGGTCACCGCGAGGTCCGCCGCACAGTCCGAGACCGCGGCTCGACTCACCGGCTCACCCGTCACACCGGCCTCGTCGCCCGCAAACTGGGCGCCGGCCGCCGCGGCGTCGAGGAGCGCGTCGAACGACGCCTCGGCGTAACGGGCTCGCTGCTCGTGTTCGTCCTCGAGTTCCGTGGTGATCATGGCCTTTACGTCGCGAAGCCGCTCGAGCATGATGTTCTGGTCGTCCTGGAGCGCGCGTTTGACCTTGCGGGTCAGGACGGCGAGCGATTCGTCGAGTGCGGCGTCTCGACGGCGAAAGAGCTCGTCGACCGGCGTTGCCGGCTTCTCCGCAACGGCGGCGGCCTTCTTCGGTGCGTGAGCCGTCGCACCACGCTCCTCGAGCGTGGCCTTGCGAAGACGCGCAAAGATCTCGTTCACCACGTCGGTGCCGGTTGAGTCGTCGTCGAGCAGCGTCCCCGCCGCGGAGGCTTCGTCGACCTTGGCGGTCCGACGAGGCTTGGCCTTGGGCGCCTCGACCCCTTCGGGCAAGTCCACCACTTCGGGCACCGGCGCGGGCGCGGGCGCGGGCGCGGGCGCCGCAATCTTGCGCAGCGGCGTGCCGGCGAGCAACTCCTCTTCGGTGAGTTCGGGCGAAGTGGGACGCAGTCGCAGGGCTTCCAGAGCCGCATTGCGCGCGACCTCGTCAGAGGCGTTGAGCGAGTCGAGAGCATTCTCGACCTGATCACGCAACTGTGACACCGAGACGCCGAGCGAATCGCGCGCGGCGCGCAGTTGCTCGATCTGCAGGTACAGGGCCTTGCGCTTCACCGCCAGGTCGTTCAGGACATTGCGACGGGCCTCGTTGGCCTGTTCCACGATCGCGCGGCCCTGCTCGCGAGCCCGGTCGATGAGCGCTTCGCCGTTGACCTTGGCCGAGTCGACGAGCCGTTCCGCGGCGAGACGGGCGTCGTGATCGATCTGCGTGGCCGTATTCTCCGACTCGGTGATGAGCGCGGTGGCCCGCTCCTGGGCCTCGATGAGGTGCTCGGCGCTGCGCTGTTGGCTCTCCGCGAACACCTGGGCACTGCGCTCTTGGGCTTCGGCGGTGACCCGGCCGGCCTCCTCGTGGGCCGAGCGCAGGATCGCGGCGCTCTGGGCTCCGAGCGCCGCCGCGAGCGTGGCTTCGTCGAAGGTCGGGTTCGCCGCGCGTCGGTGCGCTTCACTGAGTTGCTCCTGGAGTTCACGGATCCGATTCTCGAGATGGCCCATCTCGCGCGCGACCGACTCAAGGTGCAGTCGCACCTCATTGGGGTCGATACCACCCTTACGCAGTGTCGAGAAGTTCATTCGGGCAATCTCGGCCGACGACTGACGCGTGGTGGAGAGAATTCGGCGTTCGTCCATATTCCTTAAAGACTACGGCGTGACGGGCCTGAAAAATGGCTTAACGGGGCAGGGTAAGCGGTATCGGGGCGTCGCCGCCGATGCGGCGCAGGTCGCGCAGCGCTTGGGCGAGCGTGGTGACCCCGAAGATCTTGAGGCCGGGCTGGGCCGCCTGCGTGGCCGTCGCCACCTCGACCTGGGGCACGAAGAAGTACTTCGCCCCGGCGCGTTGCACCGCGACGGTCTTCTCCGCCACGCCACCGACGTCGTACACGGTGCCTGAGGAATCTATTTCGCCGGTCGCCGCGATGGCCTGGTGCCCGGTTAGGGAACCGCTGCTCAGCTGGTCGATCAACGTCAGGGTCATCGCGAGACCCGCCGAAGGCCCGCCAAT
>DATKTZ010000013.1:0-2954 GCA_035530815.1 Acidimicrobiales bacterium | reverse complement strand
GAGGTGGGCCCCTTCAAGGCTGGTGGTGCTTATGCCAACCAACCGAAGGGACCCACTCCTCATGCTCACACAAGGAGAAGACGTGGAAGTACACGCACTGAAAGAACGGGGATGGTCGATTACGGCCATCGCCACCCACCTGGGCCGCGATCGCAAGACGATCCGGGCCTACCTCAATGGAGAACGAGTACCTGGCGTTCGGGTGCGTTCAGCACCCGACCCGCTGGAACCCTTCGTTCCCTATCTCACCCAGCGCTTCAGCGACGACCCCCACGTGTGGGCCAGCGCCCTGCACGACGAGGTCGTGTCGCTCGGTTACTCGCTCAGCTACCCGAGCTTCGCGCGCCAGATACGCCTGGCTTCCTTACGCCCGCACTGCGAGGCCTGTGCCGGGGTGAAGGGCCGTGACACGGTCGAGATCTTTCACCCACCGGGTGAAGAGATCCAGTGGGACTGGTTCGAGCGCCGGCGCTCGCCTTGGGGAGCGAAGGCCAACGTACTGCTCGGCACCCTGCCGTGTTCGGGTCGGATCCGCGGGGCGCTCTGTGAATCAATGGATCAGGCCCACCTGATCGCGGGAATGGACCGGGTACTGCGCAAACTCGGCGGCACCGCCAAGGAGTGGCGCACCGACCGACTGGCGACGGTGATCACCCCGGGCACCGGCGACGTGCAGCCCTCCTTCGCCCCGGTCGCCAAGCACTACGGCGCGGTGGTGGTGGCCTGCCCGCCGAGGCGCGGCAATCGCAAGGGCTCAGTCGAGTCCTCGGTGAGGTTCGTGAGTGGACGTTGGTGGCGCACGATGAACGAGTCCACCATGGAGTCGGCCGAACGTTCCCTCGACCGGTTCTTGGAGACCACCGGGGACGCACGTGCGCGCCGACGTGGCGAAGAGCGCACGACGGTCGGTGAACTCGCCGACGCAGAGCCGTTGTTGTCGTTGCCCGCCCCCTACCCGGCAACCATGGTGGTCGAGCGAATCGTGACCGCCAACGCCACGGTGCACTACCGCGGCAACCGCTACTCGACGCCGCCGGGGCTGAGTGGTTCGAGCGTGACCCTGCACCAGCGTCTCGGTGGCGATCAACTGGAACTCCGCTCGCAGAGCGGATCACTCCTCGGCGCGCACCGCCTCGCCCACGACGGCGCCGGAATGGTGGTGCGAAATTCGCAGCACACGAGGGAACTCGAGCGCGTAGTGCTCGCGCAGTTCACGACGAAGCGACCCTGTGACAAGAAGGCCAACGTTGGTGTGAGCGACGCCGCCCTTCAAGAGGCGGCGCGACTACTGGGTGACGCGGGACGAGTCGTCAGCGTCGACCTCGAGGACTACGCGCGGCTGGCGGCGTCGTGAACGAGAACTCCACCTACCAACTGCTGCGTTCACACCTGTCAGTGCTGCGCCTCTCGACCGCGGCCGAAGCGTTGCCGGGCGTCTTGGAGCAAGCCAAGTCCGAGAAGCTCGGTCACACCGCCATGCTGGAGCGACTCCTCGCAATCGAAGTCGAGGCCACCGAGCAACGTCGACGCGCGAGTCTGGAACGGTTCGCGTCATTGCCGGCACCGTGGCGACTGAGTGACTTCGACTTCGACGCGCAGCCCTCGGTGGATCGCAGTCTCGTGAACGAGCTGGGCACGCTCCGATTCTTAGAGGACGCCACCAACGTGCTCTTCATCGGACCGCCCGGGGTCGGCAAGACCATGCTCGCGATTGGCCTCGCGCGCGCTTCGATCGACGCCGGTTACCGGACCTACTACACGACCGCCGCCGATCTGGTGGCGAGGTGTCACCGCGCGGCGTTAGAAGGAAGATGGGCGACGACCATGCGGTTCTTCGCCGGACCACGGTTGCTGATTATTGACGAAGTGGGCTACCTGCCACTGCAGAACGAAGCGGCGGCCGCACTCTTTCAAGTCATCACCCAGCGCTACTTGAAGAGCTCGACGGTGCTCACCACGAACCTCGGCATCGCCTCGTGGGGCAAAATCTTTGACGACCCGATGGTCGCCGCGGCCATGTTGGACCGGCTGCTCCATCGCAGCGTGGTGTTCAACATCGACGGCGAGAGCTACCGCATGCGCAGCCACCGAGCTCGATCTGAAGCGACCAGAAAGGCGGTGCACCAACCCAACACGAAGTAGTCTCAGCAACAACCCGCTGCAGCTCTCAGGTGGGGAATTTCGATGATCGAGAGTGGGGAATTTCCGGAATCCTCGTCACAATCGAGAGGTAGGCCGCGGTCAATGCTTGGAAGGCGTAGCGGTCGACCAACTCCTGGTCCTCGAGCCACGGCCGCACTACTGACAAGGCGGCCAGTCCCGTCACACCGTGCAACGCGGTGAAGTCATCAGTCGCCGCGAGGATCTGGAGCGCGCACGTGGCGAACCTCTTTTCGCTCTCCTCGTCGACCACGAGTGACCCAACGATTTCGCCGAATCCATCACGGCCAACAACGAAGCGCATCTCTTCGTCAATGAGACGTGCGCGCTGCGGCGTGGACCACGCGAGCGACGCCGACAACTCCGCAAAGACTCCAGAAGCATCGTTCGTGGTCCCCTCGGTCGGTGTCAACATAGCGAGCGGCCTCGCCACTGAGGCGAAGTACGCGAGTCCCGCCGCGACTTGGATAGGCGACGAGGCTTCAATCGCGTAGGCGAGTCTGATGACTCCGTGAAAGCCGGCACCGGCGACACCGGGCAAGAGTGTCGGGAGGTGGGCATTCAAGGCAGCGTCAACTCCGTAATCAGCGACGTAGCGCGCAAAGTAATCACGTAACTCCGTCGCAGCGCCCCGATTGCCAATGGCGGTCTTCCACGTGACGTGATCGAAATGCTCCTTAGCTGCGGCGAGCGGTGCGAGGCGTTGAGAGTAGGTGGCTGAAAATCGTCTCAATTCGTCGTCGCTCGCGCCGAGGCGTTGCTTCGCCACCAGCGCCATCGGAAGGTGGTTGGTC
>DATKTZ010000012.1:0-29352 GCA_035530815.1 Acidimicrobiales bacterium | reverse complement strand
AAGTGATTTTGCATGGTCCAAATCCGCTCCATGACGTCGGTGGGCATCACATCAATGCGTCAATCAGAGAACCGCCACCGAACTAACTCAGAAAATGGAACTTTCGAGCCCGTCGGAACTCTCGTGAATGATCGAGGCTAGTGATCCGGAAGAGACCGCGCCCGGTTAGCCCAGTACTCGGTGACCTTCGCCGAGTCGATCGGAAGCGTGGGATCTTCTTCGACGTCGTGGGTCGATCGCAGGCCCAGCAGCATGAGTGTTCGGAAGCCCTCGGGTTCCGCCGGATGGAACTTCTCGATCGCCAGGTCGAGTCCGTGCAGAACCGAGAGGCCCGCCTGCTGCTCGATCATCATTAGGTCGAAGTAGTCGCGCATCTCACCGCGGTCCACCAGTGTCTTCAGCTTCATCGCCAGGATGTCTGGAACACTGGCGACCCGAATGCCAGCCACTGTCACAGTGGGTTTGAGCAAAGTCACGTGTGGCACCGAGAAGATCTGCAACTTCGTCTCGTCGAACGTGCCGGTCAAGGTGTTGGTCGATCGCTCGTCATAGAAGACGCTCCCCGCACAATCCAGGGACTGCGCCGTCTCCTCGAGATCTTCGTCAGATTCGCAGAAGAAGTCCAAGTCGCGGCTCACGCGATGCAGCAGGTGGACGGTGAGTCCCGTGCCGCCGGCAAGGTAGGCACTTGCGGGTACGAGTCGTGACACTTTTAGCCAAGCAGCCACCGTGGCTGGCGGTAAGAGGCGCTTCAACTCAGCGGGAATCTCTTCGCTAGACCCAGTTCGCTGCTTGCTCACGCCGACGCGGCCGTTTTCGCCAAGTTGCGGATCCGCCGACCTTCTTCCGGACCCACGCCGCGCAGGTGTGCCGCCTTCTCGATGGACGCAGCCGGAAGGTGGCCCACCGCCCACAGCTCGGCCTGACGGTCTCCACTTCTGAGCAGTCGCGCCGCTATGTAGTCCGGGTGCTCATCAACTCGAATGGTCGCCGGACTGGCGTTCCAAAACAGGTGCCAGAAGCGCCGCGGAATCACGATTGGCTCACGGCCAGCACCACTGATCGGCGGAGTAGTCGCCGATATCTCTCCCGCATGGCGGGACCACGCCGCGCTGGAGTGGTTGGCCACAATCAGAGTGGCATCCACGACACGCCCACTCATGCGAGTCAAGCCAGCCTTCTGCATGACCAAGTGCCGGCGGGCCAGGCGTTCAACTCCCGCCGCGGCCGTCGTGGGACTCACCCCCGCCGAGCGCGCTAGGGCACGAATCGAGGCGAAGCCGCGGGGTTCGGCCGCCAGCGCTGCGAGAAGGAACAACTCCTCGCGAGTGAAGGCGCGTGTCCTGGGCGCCGAACCGAGGGCTGAGCGCAGACGCTCCACGTCGCCCTCGGTCAACGTGCGCCCCGGCCCGCCGCGCTTCGCTGACCCCGAAAGCCTGATGTCCATGCGTTCTACGGCGCGGGTCACTCGATGAACGGTCGTCCCCAGCGAGTCGGCTACGGCGGCTAGCGTTGCGTCCATACCGTCATTATAGTGCCGGTGTATTTCGTTGACGCCATTAGATCACACAGAAACCAGGGGCCCTCGGGCAGGTGTCACCGTCTGCAAGTTCCCGGTGACATTCCGTGCAAGTTCACAGTTAAGGGTGCGAGAGGAATCGGGCTACGCCGTGGCGTTGCATTTCGGGAAACTCGAATCTTCACGGGGGCGATGGCATCTACGAGCTCTGCGCCGCCTCTTGCGCGTCATAACGCACCGCCTGGGTTCTGGCGGGTGCCATCGCGCGCCTGGCGAGCCATGACGTGGGTCCCTAGATCGCAGACCAGCCGTTGTCCAATGGAAGTATCGCGCCGTTGATGTTGCTCGCAGCGTCCGAGGCGAGAAAGACAATTGCGCTCGCTATCTCCTCGGCGTGGGCCACGCGACCGACGTTGCCGGTGTAGCCGCTGATGACGGCGAGACCGACGGCGTCGGCTTTGACATTCACCTCAAGGTTGGTGGCGACCCCGCCGGGTGCCACCGCATTGACGCGAATCCCCTTGTCGCGGTAGATCACGGCCGATGACTTGGTGAGGCCGACGACACCGTGCTTGGAGACGGTATACGCGGTACCTGCGGCGCTGCCTCGAAAGCTGGCCTCCGAGGCGGTGTTCACGATGGCTCCCTTTCCCTTGGCCAGCATGTGGGGCACCACGGCGCGGGTGAGCAGGAAGGGTGCGGTGAGATTGACGCGGATGACTCGCTCCCACACCGCGTCACTCACCTCGTGCGGGCCGCTCATGTCGTCCATGATGCCGGCGTTGTTGATGAGAATGTCGATGCCGTGGAACGTGTCGATGGTGGTCGCCACGAGGTGATCGACCACGCCCTGGTCGCTGAGATCACCCACGACGGCCACCGAGGCACCCCCCGCAGCGGTGATCTCGGCCACGACCTGGCGGGCGGTGTCGGCGTGCAGATCGACGATCACCACGTTCGCGCCCAGGCTCGCCAGTTTCAGCGCGGTCGCGCGCCCGATGCCCGATCCGCCGCCGGTGACGATGGCGGTGCGATCCTTCAATTCTTTCTCCATGGATGACATCCTCTCGATACCCTGTGGCTGTGGGGGTGAACCCGCCCACCCAATAGCACCTTACGTCTCGGACTTCGAGAACAGAAACGAACAATCGGTTGTGCGGGCCCGCACCCGATGGTGCTCTGCGTCGATCGTCTGGATACGTTGAGACCTGCGTCTGAACGACCACTCGCGCGGTGTACCTGCGCTTTACGCGGGGAGAACTCGACCGCACCTTTGGCGGGCGCCGGACCCCTCGGGTGATCTCGTCGGCACCGGTTTTGGCCTGCGTCGTCGTGGCGCAGCCGTCACTCTGGCGTTGGCGGCTGAGGGCATCGCGACGAGGGCCTCGCGCACTACGACGAGGTTCGGGGGCGACAGTCGAGCACGTCGGAGATTCGCCACCACGCGCCCTGCGGAGCGGTGCGAGTGAAGCCGGGCGTGACTTCGAGGCGCGGCCGATCGTTTAACGTGGACCAAAGTCTCGGGCGCGCACGACACCCCGGGCGTTACCGGATCGGGGGGTCAGGGTGCTCGACTTTGCAACGGCGTGGGAGGAGGTTGCCGACGCTGTGCCGACCCACGCTGCCATCGTCCAGGGTGAGCGCCGGTTGAACTACCGCGAGTTCGACGACGCGGCGGCTCGATTTGCTGGCGCACTCGAGGGCGCCGGGGTGCCCGAGGGCGCCAAGGTTGCGCTCTACCTGTACAACTGCCCCGAGTACCTGATTGCGCAGTACGGGGCGTTCAAGCATCGAGCCGTCGTGGTGAACGTCAACTACCGCTACCTCGACGACGAACTCACCTACCTGCTCGACAACTCCGACGCGCAGGTGCTGGTCTTTCACAACTCGCTGTCGCCGTGCGTGGCCCGCGTGCGTGATCGTCTCAACAAGGTGACCCTGTTCGTTGAGGTCGACGACAACGGACCCTCGCTCGAGGGGGTCTTGGCGATGGAGGATCTCCTCGCCGCTCACCCGCCCCAGGCGCGCAAGCAGCGCTCGGGCGACGATCTCTACATGCTCTACACCGGGGGCACGACGGGGCTGCCCAAGGGCGTCATGTTCCCCCAGGGCGAATTCATCACGCGACTGCTGGCCGGAGGCGTCTCGTTGGGCATCATTGATTCGGTGCCCGCTGACCCGACGCACTTACGCAGACTGGTCGAGGAGGTGGCCGCGTCGGGGCCCGAAGTGAGCATTCCGTGCTGTCCCTTGATGCACGGTACGGGAATGTGGATAGGGGCCATGCCCGCGCTGTGGCTGGGTGGTACCGTCGTACTGCTCGAGTCGCGCTCATTCGACGCCGAGGAGGTGTGGCGACTGTGTGAGCGTGAGCGAGTTACGCGAATCGTGATTGTTGGTGACGCGTTCGCACGCCCCCTACTACGCGTGCTCGAGGCTCACGAGGCCGAGGGACGGCCCGTGGACACTTCCAGCGTCCGCCACGTGATCTCGTCGGGAGCGATCTGGAGTGCGGAGACCAAGGACGGCTTGCGGCTGCGCATGACCGCTCTGCTCGCCGATTCGCTCGGCTCGACCGAGGGTATGGGTTTTGGCACCAGCGGTGCGACCCACGACCACGGGGCGGCTACGGCACACTTCTCTCTGACGCCCGATACTCGGGTTATCGCTGAGCACGGGCGCGAGGTGTCGCGCGGCACTGGTGAACGCGGAATGTTGGCGAGCCGCACCGCGGCCTTTGCCTACTACAAGGATCCCGACAAGACCGCCCAGACGTTCATGCGCATCGAGGGCCTGAACTATGTGCTCACCGGCGACTGGGCCACCGTCGACGGGGACGGCACGGTGACCCTGCTGGGACGCGGCTCGATGAGCATCAACACCGGTGGTGAGAAGGTGTTCGCCGAGGAGGTCGAAGAGGCCATCAAGCGTCACCCGGGGGTTGATGACTGCCTGGTGGTGGGCCTTGCCGACGAGCGTTTTGGACATCGGATCGTTGCGGTGGTGGGCAGTTCGAGCGTCCGGCCACCCAGCGAACTGGAGATCTGCAACTTCTTGGGCGCGTCGCTCGCGCACTACAAGATCCCCAAGGCGGTGGTCGTGTGCGACGCCGTGCGGCGCGCACCCAACGGCAAGGCGGACTACCGTTGGGCGTTGGCGACGGCGCGGGCTGGCACCGGCGCTGGCCCCGACGACGCGAACTAGACGATCAGCGACAGCGGGCTTTCGATGAGCCGGGTGAGCGTCTGGAGGAACTCCGCTGCCAGGGCGCCGTCGATGATTCGGTGATCGGCCGACAGCGTGTAGCGCAGGCGGTGGCGCAGCACGATCTCCTCATCCACGCCCACGGGTTCGCGCGTCGTGGCGCCGACGGCGAGGATCGCCCCCTCGGGCGGGTTGATGATCGCGGTGAACTCTTCGACACCGTACATTCCGAGGTTGCTGATCGTGAAGGTGCCGCCCGACATCTGATCCAGCGAGAGGCCCTTGGTGCCCGCGAGGGTGGCGAGCTGACGGGCCTCGACGCCGAGTTCGCTCACGGTCTTGCGGTCGGCGTCGTTGATCACCGGCACCACCAGTCCGTTGGTGGACGCCACGGCGATGCCCACGTTGACGCGGTGGTGCACGAGCATCGTGGCACTTTGGTCGTTCACGTAGGACGCGTTGACGAGGGGGTGCTGGCGCAGAGCCAGCGCGCAGGCGCGAATTAGCAGGTCATTCAGACTCACCTTGGCGCGCCCGGTGCTCACGAGCTGCTCGTTGAGCTCGCTGCGCAGGCGCACCAGCCCTTCGGCGTCCGCGACCGCGGTGACGTAGAAGTGCGGAACGGTGCGGGCGCTCTCGCCGAGGCGTCTCGCAATCACGCGACGCACGTTGTTGAAGGGGACCTCCTCGGAACCACGCTTCGCGTCGAGCAGGGGCCCGCTGGCGAGCGGCATGGCCGGACCCGTCGGTTGCTCGGTCTCCGCGGCGGCGAGCACGTGGTCCAGGTCGGCGCGAATGATGCGCCCGCCCGGACCGCTGCCGCGTACCTGACTCAGGTCCAGATCGTGCTCGCGGGCCAGGCGTCGCACGAGTGGTGACGCGATGCGTCGTTCGGCGTCACCGCCGCCGTCGGTCTCTGCGAGTGCGGGTGGGGGCGTTGGGACACCGGTGGAAGGCGACTGCGCTGGGACCTCGTCCGAGGACACGGCCGTGCTCGCGTCGCCGCGAGGAACCGGTGCGTTCGGCTGACCGTTGTCGAGTCGGGCGATTGGCGCGCCGATCGGGGCCAGCTCCCCCTCGGGCAGCAGTATCTCGACGAGCGTGCCCGCCTCGTAGGCCTCGTATTCCATGGTGGCCTTGTCGGTCTCGATCTCGACCAGGATGTCGCCGACCGCGACGGTGTCGCCAGGCTTCTTGTGCCACCGCGCGATCGTGCCTTCTTCCATCGTGTCCGAGAGCCTGGGCATGGTGATCTCAATCATGGGGGCCTGTCTTCGTACGGCGGTGTCCGATGGCGTCCAGGGTCTGGTAGATCGCCTGGATGACGTCGTTCTCCGAGGGCATCGCGGCGTTCTCGAGGGCCTTGGAGTAGGGCATCGGAACCTCGGCCATGGCGACGCGACGCACGGGTGCGTCGAGATAGTCAAAGGCGCCGTCGGAGATGGAGGCGGCGACCTCGGCACCGATCCCGTAGGTGAGCCAGTCATCTTCGACCACGACGGCCGCGTGGGTCTTTTTCACTGACTCAACGATGGTCTCGCGGTCGAGCGGGCGCAGGCTGCGCAGGTCGATGACTTCGATGTCGAGTCCCTCGTGGTCCGCGAGTTGGTCGGCGACCTTCTTGGCCACGTGGGCCATCCGCGAGTAGCCGATCAGGGTGAGGTGGCGACCCTCGCGGGTGATCGCCGCCCGGCCGATCTGGGCGGGGGTGTCGTGGTCGGGCACCTCGCCCTTGGTGTTGTAGAGAGCCAGGTTCTCGAGGAACAGCACCGGATCGTCATCGCGGATGGCCGCGATGAGCAGCGCCTTGGCGTCAGCTGGCGTGCTCGGTGCGACGACCTTGAGCCCCGGTACGAAGGCGTAGTAGAGCTCGATGTTCTGCGAGTGCGTGGCGCCCAATTGTTGGCCGCCACCACCAGGCGTGCGAATCACCAGGGGAACCTTCGCCTGGCCGCCGAACATGCCGTAGATCTTGGCCGCGTGGTTGACGATCTGATCCAGCGCGAGCAGCGAGAAGTTGATCGTCATGATCTCGACGACGGGGCGTAGACCGAGCATCGCCGCGCCGATCGCCGCACCCGTGAAGCCCTCTTCGGCGATCGGGGTGTCGCGTACTCGCTTCTCGCCGAACTCCTCGAGGAGTCCGGCCGTGATCTTGTACGAGCCCTCGAAGACCCCGATCTCCTCGCCCATGAGCAGCACATTCTCGTCGCGCAGCATTTCGGAGCGCAACGTGTCGTGCAGGGCTTGTCGGTAGGACATCAGGGTCATCGGTCGGCTCCGGACGAGGTGAAGAGAGGCTGGCCCGGAAGCCGGCGCGAGTCGTTGGGTACTGCGGTGGCGTAGGTGTAGTCGAAGAGGGTGCCTTCGTCGGGAAAGGCGCTGGCTTCGGCAAACGAACTGATCTCTTCGATGTTGGCGAGTACCTCCTGGTCGAGGATCGCGAGGGTGACATCGTCCGAGATCCCCGCGTCCACTAGGCGCGCAGCCATCGCGTGGACCGGGTCGTGCTCCTTCAGGCTCGCGACCTCCTCGGGCGAACGGTACTTTGCGGGGTCCACGACCGAGTGTCCCCGCAAACGCTCCGAGACCACTTCGAGCAGGTATGGTCGGCCCGCTCTAGCGACCGCGATGGCGCTCTGCGCGGCGTCGGCAACCGCGACTGGGTCGAGCCCGTCGACGCGCGAGGCGTCAATACGGTAGGCGGCGCCGCGCCGGTACAGCTCGGGCTCGGCCGAGGAGCGCTCGACGGTCGTGCCCATGCCGAGCCGATTGTTGATGATCACGTAGACGATGGGCAGGTTCCACAGGCCCGCGATGTTCAGTGATTCGTGGAATGCGCCGATGTTGGTGGTGCCGTCGCCCATGGTGCACATGACGACCTCGTCGCCACCGCGATAATCAATGGCGAGCGCCGCCCCCGTCGCCAGGGGCACCTGTCCACCCACGATTCCGTAACCACCGAGCAGACGATGGGTCAGATCGAACATGTGCATCGATCCTCCCCAGCCCTTGGACACGCCATCGGCGCGACCGTAGAGCTCGGCCATAATCCGCTTGGGATCGATGCCGCGCGCGATGGCGTAACCGTGTTCGCGGTAGTTGGTGAAGAGGTAGTCCGAGGGCTGAAGCGCCGACATGAGTCCCACCACGGCGGCTTCCTCACCGAGGTTCAGGTGGCAGTAGCCACCGATGAGGGCCTGGGTGTAGCCGCGCGCGGCGCGCTCCTCGAATCGGCGGATGAACAACATCTCGCGGTAGAAGTCGAGCAACCGCTCCGCGTGCGCTGCGGCCGTGGCCTTGTTCGGCGCCTTCGCGGCGTTCGCGCGCGCGGGCGTCCTGCGCGCGGTCCGCTTCTGTTCGGTCATCGGGACTTCCTTTTCAGTGACCTTTACAGGTCAAGCGTGGTGCGTGGATGAGGGGGGTATCGACAAAGGGCCAGTCTATTTGGCGTGCGCGATGTGGTTCCATGGCGGGTCGTGTCGGTGATCGCGTGCACGGGTCGCGACGTGCGCGACCGAGGATGACGTTGCGTGTGACGTCCGCACGACGTGGCACGCGTTCTCGCTGAACGCGTCACCCGGCGCGAGCGAGTGACTCGGTGTTTACCAGCCGGTAGGCGAGCACCCGTACTGATCGGGCACGTAGGTCTTGGTCACGCGCATGCCAACGAGTATCTGCTCGTCGCGCGTCGCCAGGCCGGCCAGCGGCGCGAATCTTGTGCCGCCGTAGGAACGCCAAGTGGCGTTCAAGAATCCGATGCCGGAGTACGTCGATCCGGTCATGGACCAGTTCCCACCGACTTCGCAGACCGCGACGTGCTGCCACTCCTGTCGCAGTTGATCGACCGTCAGGTGCATGGATCGCGCAGTTGCGGCGAGGGCACGCAGCGTGGGCGAGATCGCGAGTCGGCTCGTGTGGGCTGGTGCGCGATGGTGCACGGTCA
Source organism: Acidimicrobiales bacterium (assembly GCA_035530815.1). Taxonomy (GTDB): domain Bacteria; phylum Actinomycetota; class Acidimicrobiia; order Acidimicrobiales; family RAAP-2; genus RAAP-2. The sequence goes on along the minus strand of DATKTZ010000012.1, from coordinate 20,683 downwards.
CCGGCGCGACGGGCTGGGTGAGGTGGTTCAGGTCACTCGCAATCACCGTTGGGGTGAGCGGGGCTATGACACTGAGCGGTGATGCCAGCAAGGCGAACAGAATTCGTCGCATGGTACTCTCCTCGGCCCTCAATCACTACCAGGCACGAACACGCAGGGGTGCTCGCGAGCGGTGCGATTGAGGGCGCATTGTTGACGAGCCCGCCGGGGGGCCGTTTCACGTGGTCACGTTTTCCACAGGTTGGTGGCACGACGCACGAGCGGTCGATGCCGCCGGGTCAAGTTTAGGGGGAGCCGGGCCGGCCGGGGTACCACTAGGGTACGATTCTTGCCACTTTTACTGGCGTTGATCAGGTAATTGTTGTGCGATTGTCAATTCTTGGCGCCGCGACCGCGCGATCAACCGAATGCGGCGCTCTGTTCACCTAAAATACCTGATTGAGAGACTTTTTACTTGCCCTCGCCGCGCAAGGGACTTTTTCCTCCCTTGGAGCCGTTGAGGGGCGTGAGTGGCTGACTAGCGTGGGCGCTGATGAGCTCTCTGAGGTGGTCGCGCCTCGGGGTGATCGCCCTGGCGACGTTGCTGGTGGCCTGGTCGGCGGGTGCCGACGCCGCGAGCGCGTGGCGCTGGACGGCGTCGGGCACCCTGGGGCGAACGGTTACGTGTTTGCACGCGGGTACGCGCTATCTCAACAAGAGTTGCAGCTACCGGATCCCTGACGCCCCCCGAGCGCCGGTGCGCGAAACCGGCGTCATCAAGGTGAGCAACCCGGGTTCGAGAGACGCGTGCTACGGCGTAAGCATTTCGAGCACCTACATGGCCGGGCTGCGCCGACTGTGCGTGAAAGCCACCTCGACGGGCCGCCTGCGCTTCGTTGGTCCTGCGCGGCACTTTCGCTCAACCCGGCTGAGTATCTTTGTGACCGTCGCGTCCAACAACCGACCGATTCACCCGATCACGAGCACCAGCCGTTCGAGGTTCACGATCACCTTCTCCCAGCCCTAGCGCGGCTCGAGCTGGCAGGCGCTACTCCACCAGGGAGCGGTCCGCCGTGAACTCAACGGTGAGCCAAAGGTCGTGCGGCAGGATACTGAGTCGTTCGCCCAGCGCGCGGCGTACCTGGTCGGACTGCAGGACGTTCCATTGGGGCGCCACGATGAAGTCGATCTCGACGTAGAACTTGCGGCCGATCTTGGTCATGCGCACGTAGCGCTCGCCGAGACCGAACTCAGCGCCGACCTCGTCGACGACACGTCGGGCCGGCCCCTGGATGTCCACGTCGGGGCTGCCCTCGACCAGTTCGATGAAGGTGACACGGATCATTCGCAACGGCGGGGTGACAAAGAGGAGGCACGCCGCGATCACGAGGGCGGGGTCGACGTACTTGGCTGCGGGTGACCAGGACGTGGATCCGATCAGGCGGGCGAAGATGAATGCAACGAGCATGCCCGATCCCAGTACGCCGCCCGCTAGCCACTGGGTGGCCTCGGCACCCACGAGTTCCGAGTGGCGTGCACTGCGGCGCATCCACCACCACAGGCCGGTCGGAACGACCAGCGCGACGCCCGCGTAGCCGACGCCCCAGCCCGACGGAAGGCGACTTCCGCCGTGGATGATCGTGAGTACCGCATTGAACGTCGCGTACGCGCACGTGGCGAGCAGGGCGACGCCCTCGACGCCAATGATGAGCGGGGTGAGCGCCTCGCGCCCGAAGGGGTAGCGCGAGGTGGGCCCGCTCGCCACCAGGATCGAGACGCGCATGGCCATCCAGGACAGTCCGATGCCCAAGAATGTGTAGAAGCCGTCGAACAGGATGATCTGGGACCCGGTGGTGACACCGATGGTGATGCCCACGACAGCGAGCACCAGCCCGGTAGCCATGGACAGTCCGAGCGCTCGCCGCTCGAGCAGGAACTCGTTCTCGTCCGCAGCGCTCGACGTACTCACCGTGCGATCCCCACCTCGTCACGGTATCGTGGCGGCCGCAACGAGCCGGGCATGGGGAGTTTGGTCTAGGCGCCCGAGGTGCCGGGCACGAGCAGTCGCGTGGTGACGCTGGATCTGCGCGCGCACACGCTGATCGACACCCGTACGAAGCGCGAGTGCACGAAGTCGCCGAGCGATACCACGACGCCGCCCGCGCGACTCGGTGCGCACAGGGCGACGGGGAAGTTCGCCGTGTCCGTCACCCCCATGGCCGCGCTGACCGACTCACCCCGTGCGAGCACGTGGCGCGCGGGCATCTCGCCGATTGAGAGGTTGTGGGCGATTGGGCCCAGGGGCCTTCGCGTTCGCGGGCGTACCGGCTGAATCGTCGGAACGCCCCACAGCACGCACGACGATCCGCGGTTGGTAAAGACCAGGGGAATGTAGGTGGTGCCCGCGGCGCCGTTGGGAGTGCCATGGTGCAGGGAGATCTGGGCGGGTGCGCACGGGGCCGGTGCGCTCGCACCCGACATCGGTGACGGCCCGAGGTCAATTAGCACTGCGGCGCACACGGTAATGAGGCCCACCGCAACTCGAACCCCCAGCGCACGATAGACACCCACGGGCGCCACCTTTCGTCACCCTCAGCGTACGTCACGGCGACCGGAAACACCGGGTCGGTTCAGTGGCCTGGTGCGCTGATGACCTCGCGCGCGAAGAGCCTGACCGTTGACGGGCGCCTCCGGCGTCCGGGCCCGCGAGGAACTGAAGCGTCACGAGCATTCCGTCGACCCCCACATCCCGTTGGCTGCGCTCGCGGCAGGCGAGTCGTACCGGTCTCAGTGAAGTCGGATGATCGCCGCATAGAGGAGCGTGGTGTCAATGAGTACCCAGGCGAGGGCACCGCACTCGGTCGAGCGCACCGCCTAGGCAGCGGATCCGTGGCTGGCAACGCTCAGGGTGAACCAGGCCAGCGTGAGAGCCGTCGGGGCGAGCAAGAGCCAGAGAAGCCACGGTGCCTCATCTCGATGCCGTTCGCTCGTGCCTGGCTTGGCGGTCACTCGAAAGGGCCGTTCGCCACGGTGCAGGTACGACAGCGTTGCGCCGATCGTCGTCTGAAGTCGCACGAACTTGACGATCGTCGCTAATCCCGACGCCGCGTAGAGGCGCGACAGCAGTGTGCGGGCGAGTCGCCGGAGTGCCTAGGTGACGTCGAAAGCCAGAACAAACGTGTCGGCGTCGGCTCCACGAGAGGACACACTGACAACAATCAGCTGACGAGTCCATGCTTCGCGCGGGCGTCGCGGTCACGTTCGAGGGTCGTCACCTTGGATTCGCACCACCGGGATTCGTCAAGGAAACACGGCGTACGAGCTCAGCGTTTCGAAGCTCATAAGCGCGAGGACCAGCGCGGACGCCGTAAGAACCAATCGGTAGCGCCAACCCGTCCAGCGGGTCGCGGCGGCGATGATGATCGGAAAGGCGAGCATGACGAAGCGGGGTCGCAGACCCACCGGCGCCGACACGGCGAACATCACGACCGCGCTGATCCCGTAGGCGAGCACGGCGAGCGGTTGGTGTTCGCGAAACATGACCACCACGCCAAGCACGCTGACCACTGTTCCCCAGAACAAGATGTGACCCGTCAAGGTCGGTGACACCGGGTTGAAGAGAAACTGGGTGACGATATGCCAGGGATAGGCGAGTGACGGGTAGCTCTGCCAGCCTCCGCGTTCGGTGAGTCGCCAGGCCTGGAGCGTGTGCGTGTGCGCCCACAGATAGAGCATCCATGCGAGGAAACCCGTTGGCGCGAGTATCGGGGCGAGCAGGGCGGACCACGCTCGCTCGCGGTAAATGGCAACTATTGCCACCACGGCACAGCTCACGGCGAAGGCCAGGCCAACCGGTGAGGCGGCGCTGGCCAGCGCCCCGAGCACCCCGGCCATCCACCAGCGACCTCGCAGGAGCGCGACCAGTCCGAGTGCGATGAACGTTAGGACGAGGCCTTCGGCGTAGATGAGGCTGAAGACGAACGAGCCGGGCGCAACGGCAAACAACAGCGCGGCTCGCTCAGCCCGCTGGCGGCCCGCGAACTCCTCGGTCAGGCGTCCGATCGCCACCACGGCCGTGAGTCCGCTGAGGGCGCTCACGATCAGTCCGGCCACGGCTGGCGAGAACGGGGTCGCTGCGGCGAGCGCTCGGATGGTGAGCGGTAGGAGCGGGAAGAAGGCAACAGGGTTGGCGAGGACGTGCCCGTGCGCCATGGGAAGTTGGCTCGGCCAGCCGTGTTCGACGGCCTTGAGGAACCACGAGCCGTCCCAGATTGAGAGGTCCCGGATAACACCGCTATGGGTGAAGAGGTCGGCCACGAGCACTGTCGCCAGTGTGAGCACGCGAACGCTGAGGTAAGTGAGCACCGCGGTGGCGAAGGGCCAGCGTATGAGTCCCGTGCGCTGGTCGGGCTCGATCGGGCGTCTAGTGAACACGGTCATCTCTGGCCATGATGTCAGGCCATCGGCCTGCGCGCGCGAGCCACCACAGTCCGGCGAGCACCAGGGGGCCGCTCAGGAGGAAGCCATTACCGCCGATCATCGGCGTTCCGCCGGCGCCAACCAGGAGCATCGCTCCGCCCGCCACCACCGCGAGCGAGCGCGAGCGCTGCGCACTCGTGACGCCGAGCACCGTGAGCCCCCAGAGGAGGTACCACGGCCACAGTGTCGGACTGCCGACGACTACCACGAGGAGCGCCACGCCAAGCAAGCGAACCGTGTTGTACCCACGCACTCGCAGCACCAACATGACCAGGAGTGCGAGCACCGCCAACCCGCCCACGTACTGCACGGCCGTCACCATTGCGTGGTTGGCGACATCAATGCCGATGCCGCGCGCCAGCGTGGCGGAGAAGACGCCCAACGAGACCACGGGCGTTGTCAGCACCCGAAGTTCGGTCGGAATTCGCAGCGCGCTCGGACTCAGCCACGCCCAGCCGAGCCCCACCGCCTCCGTGATTGCGGCGATGACCACTGCGGGGATGACCAGTGCCTCGCCGACCAGTTGAGCTCGCCGCCCGCGTGGCGCCGCTCGCAGATCGCGGGCGGCAAAGATCACCGCACCGGCGAGAGCGGGGAGTTTGACCGTCGCGGCTACCGCGAAGAGCACCAGCGCCCATCGCCGCCGTCCCTTGAGGGCAACCATGATCGCCAGGGCGAGTAGACCCAGCATCAACGTGTCGTTGTGCGCCGAGGAGATGGCGCTGAACAGGGCGAGCGGGCTGAGCGCGCCGAGCCACAGGGCAACGCCCGGATCGGCGTTGAAGTGGCGCGCGAGCAACGGTAGAACGAGCATGAGCAGGATGACGCCCACCAGTTCCAGCGCGCGAAACGTGAGCACCTGGGCGATGAGCGAGTGACCCGCCACGGCCGCGCTGGCGTGTGAGAGGGCAAGAAAGAGCGGGCCGTAGGGCGAGGTGGTATCGCGCCACACTTCGGCGAGTGAGTAGTAGAGGGGTCCGTGAACCAGGGCGGAGGGGGCCACAGTGTAGGGATTGAGTCCGTGGCGAGTCAGCTCGCCTTGAGCCGCGTAACTGTAGACATCGCGGCTGAACGCCGGGGCCCCGGCGAGGAGGGGGAGTCCCCATGACACGAGGGCGGCCCAACAGCGCGCGACGCCGAGATCGCCGCGTCGCGCCACGACGCCCAGCCCGAGCCAGCCCACAACCAGGAGGGCGACGCCCACGTACAGCAGTACGTGGGCCGGTACGTAGCCAATGTGGGGCAGTCGCAGCCACCACCGGTAGTAGCCGGGTCGGGTCGTCGATCCGATGCTCGCCGCACTGAGCGCGACACCCACCGATCCGACCACACCGAGCAGCACGGAGGCCCAGATCGGCACCGAGTCGAGGCGCCGCGCAACGATGGTGGCACTAGTCACGCGGTATTGCTCCTTACATGCGTCGTCAACGGCGAAAGTCGGAATCAAACTACTTGACCCTCCGCTACCGAGGTCGATTCCGCCGCCGAGCGCATTCTCGATGCGGGGACGTGGTGTTTGATGAGAAGTCAACCGGGAACGCGCCACGCGGACTGTCGCGCTAGATGCGTACCCCGATTGAATCTAGGGAATCATATGACATAGGGCGGTATCGAGGATGTTGCCTTGTCCAAAGAAGCGGTGCTCGCCCCCGAGGAGGACTTCAAGCAGTCCCGCAGGTATTCCAATAGCGACCTCGCGCCTCGATTAGCCAGTGACAAGACCAACGTGTCGGCTCAGTTCAAGTGAATTCCTAGATTCCACGGTATCTACGCCCACGATCATCACGCCGTGCGCCGCGCTGCACGCCCGGGATCAGAGCGCGGAGGGCGGCGATTGGACTGGGGCCGGCTCGTATGTGAACCGATAGCCGACGAGCGCAACTATGGCGTGGCGACTTCGACTCGACCGTCCTCGCTGGGACTCAAGCGGCGGCGCAAGTTGAGCATTAAGAGTGAGCCAACTAGCGCGGTGAGACCGGTGCAGAGTGGCCACCAGTTACCGAGATTGTTGTCGAAGAACAATGCGGTAATGGCGGGTCCGAAGGTCCCCGAGATGCCCCAGGTAAGTCCGGCCGCCGTGTTGTAGCGCCCCCGCAAGTGTTCGGGGGCGATTTCGTTGACGAGTGCGGGCCCCACTGGCGACAACATGGTTTCGCCGATGGCGAAGATGACCATGGCGGCGCACAATGAAAACAGGGCCACGTAGGGGGGCAGAGCGAGGGCGAGGGCGAGCACGACCCAGAAGATGAACCAGAGCACGCCCACCACCGCCAGCACCCGAGTACGGCTGCGTCGGTCGATCCGGTTGAGCACCCAAAGCTGGGCTACCACGATGGTCGTGGTGTTGAAGAAGAAGATGATGCCGATGAAGTGGACCGGGAGTCGCAGATTATTGACGACGAACAGGCTAAAGCCGGCCTCTTGCGATCCGTAGCCGCCGATCATGAGCACCAGCGAGGCGAGGCTGTACAGCACCAGGCGTCGATCTCGAAGAACAGTGGACCAGCCTTCAGCGGCCGTGCTCGGGTTGTTACGGTGCTCGGTCACCGGACCGCCGTGGGCGCGCAACGAGGTGAAAGTGAGTGCGGCGATCGCGGTCATGGTGGCATTCACGATGTAGAGAAGGGTGAACGTCGTCGGGTGGTGAAGATCGACGACCGCCGCCGACACGAGCGCGCCGAAGCCGATGCCCAAGTTGATCAGCATGAAGTTGAAGCCGAAGGCGCGTTGACGGTGGTGCTCGGGCACGAGACGGCTCAACAAGGTGCTCGAAGGGCCCCACCCGGCATTACCAAAGACCGCGAGCGCGAGCGCGATTACGACCGCCTGAGTTCTCGTGTGTACGAAAGCCCAACCTACGAGTGCCGCGGCGTCGGCCACGTAGGCGATCAGCACCACGCGCACCGGTCCAAAGCGGTCTGTAAGGGTTCCCCACCAGGCTCCGGTGGCCAGACTCGCCAGGGCCGAGAGCGACAGCAACAAGGTCGCGAAGCCGGCCGAAAAGCCACGCACGTTGTGCAGATACACGACGAAGAAGGAAAGGGTGACACCGCTGCCCGTGCTGTTCATGAGCGTGCAGATATAAAACCTCTTCAGGGGCCCGATTAGGCTCTTGCGAAAGTCCGCCGGTACGAGTGCGTCGAGAAACTCCATGGAGAAGAAATCTTACTGGCGCCATTTGTGCGAACAATCACAAGCGGGAGTCAGGTGCCCGACCTTGTCCGCGGGCGTTACGCTTGAAGCAGTCGATACGCGGCGCTCGAACCTGAAGGACCATTATGGCTATTAAGCGTTTACCAGATAGCCGCATTGATCTATTGGCTGAAATAGCCCCGGACGTCGAACGTCTCTACAACCGCCACCTCGAAGCCCCGCGACTGTGGTTCCCGCACGAGCAGATCAACTGGGGTCAGGGCGAGAATTTCGCCGAACGCCCGTGGTCCGAGTCAGACTATCCGCTGCCCGACGGCGTACGCAGCTCCATCTACGTGAACCTGCTTACCGAGGATAACCTGCCCTACTACACCAGCACGCTCTTGGGTCACGCCCCAAATGACCACCCGATTCGCGACTGGAATCACCAGTGGACAATGGAAGAGAACCGTCACGCCATGGTCATGCGCGACTGGGTGCACATCAGCCGGTGCATCAATCCCACCCTGCTCGAGGAGGGGCGCCGAGTTCAGATGACCAAGGGCGAGGTACCTCAGCCCGAGACCTTTGCGGATCTGATCAGCTACGTGTCGCTACAAGAGCGAGCCACTCAGATAGCTCACCGCAATACGGGTGCGCATCTGCCCAAGGAAGACAAGATCGGCCGCAACGTGCTGGCTCTCGTGGCGGGTGACGAGACCAAGCACTACCTCTTCTATCGCGATCTGGCCTTGGCGGCATTCGCGATCGACCCCTCGGCGATGATGATCGCTGCCGCGCGCCAGGTGAGCGCCTTCGCGATGCCGGGTACCGGGATTCCGAATTTCACGCGTCACGCGGTACGCATTGCGCGCGAGGGAATCTACGGCCTCGGACAGTATCTGCGTGACGTACTCGACCCCGTGCTGGGGCTGTGGGACGTGGCACACCTGGAAGATCTCTCCGCGGAAGCTGAGCGGGCTCGGGTGGAGTTGGCCGACGTCGTGGAGAAGATCTCGGCCACTGTCGAGCGAATGGCGCAAAAGGCGGCTGGCGCCTCGCCCGCACTTGCCTGATCCCTACTCCTTGGTGTTCGCGACGCTGCGAATGTAGTCCTCGAAGGCCTGGCGTTGCGCCTGTAGCGCGCGCACTTCACGCTCGTGCATCGTGGCGCCGCGCGTGACTAGGTAGACGACGGCGCCCACGATCGGCAACGCCAGCAGTGCCACCGCCCACGCTGCCATCGCCGCACCGCTCAGGTCGCGACTGCGTAGCACGTCGCCCATGACGTGAATGACGAGCGCGAGCCAACTGGCGACCACGGCCAGTGCGAGTGCGCCCACCGCCACGTCGGCGAGCGAGAGGCTCGTGGCGATCATGAGGTTGTTCCTTTCGCGTTGGCCACTACGTGCCTTCACCCTAGTGTTGGTCCGCCACGTCAACGTCACTGTCGATCAGCACGCGTCGGCGTTGCTCTAGTGCGTCGGCGTCCCCCTCGATCACGATGGCCTTGGTTCGTGAGTGCGCGCCGCGCACGCACGTGACCGAGCGCGGCCGTACTCCGAATGCGCTCGCGAGTGCCGCGAGCACCTCGTCGGTGGCGGCGCCACCGACGGCCCTCGCGCGTACGCGTACCACGAGCGCGCCATCGTAGGACCCGCCTACGCGTGGGCGCGAACTGCCCGGATGGACGTGCACGCTGAGCCTGATCACTCGAGTGCCTCGCGGGAGTGCGGGATCGTGCCAGATAGCATTGACCCGTTCTAGCAATGAAACGTTGCTCGGCGGGTGCGCTCGTGGGCGGAGCGGTCGAACCAAGGGGGGAACCTGTGGCGCTCAGTGTTGAAGAGGCGATCAAGGCGGTCTCGGCTCCCGGGATGCCCTTCGAGGTCAACGACGTCGAACGCGACGGCGTCGTCAATCGGGCATTCAAGAACGCACCCGGCACCGTGAAGGATTTCTTCAACCTCGCACGAGGCATTGAGGACACCTTCATTGTCTACGAGGACGAGGAGTGGACTTTCAGTGACGTCATGAGTGAGATCGACGCGTTGGCCAACGCGCTCGTCGATCACTTTGGCATCACCAAGGGTGACCGGGTGGGCATTGCGATGCGCAATCTGCCCGAGTGGGTGGTGTCGTTTGCGGCAATCCTGTCGATCGGGGCGATATCGGTCTCGCTCAACGCGTGGTGGACCGAGGATGAACTCGAGTACGCGATCAACGACGCGGGACTCTCGCTGTTGATCGCTGACGCTGAACGCGTCGAACGCGCCTACGACGCTTGCCAACGCGCCGGTGCGCGCGTGCTGGGCGTTCGACTCGACGAACTGCAGCCGCTCGCGCCCGGCGTCGAGCTGTGGCACGAGGTGGTGCGACGCGGAGCGGCCATGCCCGACGTCGACGTGGCGCCCCACGATGACGCGACCATTCTCTATACGTCTGGCACGACGGGCTTTCCCAAGGGCGCCGTGTCCACGCACTGGACCATCTGCCAGACCATCATGGCCTTTGCGGCCGGCCCCGCGATCATCGAGGCCCGCAGGGGCCCCCAGGAGAGCGGATCGGGCCAGGCGCCCTGCTTCATCCTCATCGTGCCGTTGTTCCACGTCACCGGGTGCATTCCTGTGATGATGTCGTGTTTCGCGTGGCACTTCAAATTGGTGATGATGTACCGCTGGGAGCCCGAGCGGGCCCTGCACCTAATTGAGCGGCATCGGGTGACCAGTCTCGTGGGCGTGCCCACCCAGTCGTGGGATCTCATGGAGAGTCCGAACTTCTCCAAGTACGACACCAGTTCGCTCACCTCGGTCGGTGGCGGCGGCGCGCCGGCCCCGCCTACGCTCGTGGAACGTGTCGAGCACGCCTTTTCGCGAGGGCGGCCCTCGCTCGGCTACGGAATGACCGAGACGAATGCGTACGGGCCGGGCAACTACGGCGACGACTACATCAGCCATCCCACGTCGACCGGACGAACCCCTACGATCGTCATGGACGTCGAGATCCGCGACGAGTCTGGTCGAGCACTCGGTCCCGATGAGCACGGTGAGATCTGGTTGAAGTCGCCCACGCTGATTCGCGGCTACTGGAACAAACCCGAGGCCACCGCGGCGACGATCGAGAAGGGTTGGCTGCGCACCGGCGACCTGGGCCGGCTCGACGAGGAGGGCTTCCTCCACATTGAGGATCGCGTCAAGGACATGATCATTCGCGCGGGCGAGAACGTCTACTCCGCCGAGGTCGAGGCCGCCATCTACGAGCATTCCGCGGTGTACGAGGCCGCAGTGTTCGCCCTGGCCCACGAACGTTTGGGTGAGGAGGTCGGCTGCGTGGTGCGGTTGAAGCCCCAGATGAGCCTGGGGGTGGAAGAGCTACGCGCCCATCTCGTGGACCGGCTGGCCGCCTTCAAGATCCCCACCCGCGTGGCCTTCACCCACGAGCCGCTGCCACGCAACCCCGCGGGCAAGCTGATGAAGCGCGAGATGCCCGGGCTCTACTTCCCCTGAATCTCCTTGAGCGCCGCGCGGGCGTAGTCCGCCAGGTTGAGATCGTCGAGTTCGGACAGCGCGAACCAACGCGCGTGATCGGTAGTTCCGTGCACTTCGTGACGCAGTTCGCCGCCCTCGAGGTCGACCGAGTAGATGATCCTCACCGTGTGGATCTGGTCTCCGTTGACGCGTCGGCGCAGGTCACTCGACACGCTGAGGAGCTGGGGACTTCGTACATCGAGGCCGGTCTCTTCGTGAAACTCGCGTACCAGAGTCTCGTGGGGCGCCTCGCCGAAGTGGATGCCGCCTCCCGGAAGCCACCACAGGGGAGGCGTGTGCGTTGGATTGGAGGATCGGACCAGGACCACCCGCTCCTCGTGCATCAACACGCCGTAGGAGCGAACGCTCGAATGTTGCTTACTCATGAAGGGGTTTACGTCCTAGTTCGACTCGCGGCTCGCCCGTTCCCGGGCCCTGGTGTTCGAGGAATGCCCGACGGCAGCCCTCGCTGCAGAAATAGTAGGCGGTTCCGTCCGGACCCTGCGCAGTGATTGCGTTGGCCGAATTCACCCGCATCCCGCAGATCGGATCGACCTGGTCGCCACCGAGGTCCTCGTTCATGGCCGGCGCACGACTGGCCGAGCGATGTTCGAGGAACTTCACGAGGCACGCCTCGCTGCAGAAGTAGTGCTTCTGGGCGTCCTCACCGACCATCGATATGGCCGTGGCGGAATTCACCCGCATCCCGCAGATCGGATCGACCTGTTCGCCCTCAGACACCGGGTGGGCGTTGGTGTCCGACTCGCTGTGGTGCTCGAGGAACTTCACGAGACAGCCTTCGCTGCAAAAGTAGTGGGTGATGGCGTTCTCATCCACTGTGCTGATTGCGTTGGCCGAATTCACCCGCATTCCGCAGATCGGATCGACGCGATCGCCCAATTCGTCCTCGTTCATTATGTTCTCCATGGTTATCTCACTTTCTCCTCGGTCGAAGCGCTCCGCGCATCGGTGTGAACAGAAGTAGTAGTCGGTACCGTCACGGTGACGCACGGCCACTGGAGCCGAGATATCCACGGTCATGCCGCAGATAGGGTCACGTGCAGAAGTGGTGTCTGCCTCCACGTGCGAGTGTGCAAGCGTCCAGAGCGCCACTAGCACGCCGACCGCAACAAGGTTCAAGATCAGTGTCCAGCCGAGGGGGAACTGACCCCGAAGCGCGGGCGGGCGGGTACTCGTGGGAATGAGGTTGGCCGCGTGGAAGACGACGTCGACCACTATGCCGCCCGCGCTCATCACGAACCACATGAGCAGGAACAGCCGACCTGCCATGCCCGTACCGTAGAAGCGCCGGTAGATGAGCAGCAGTGGCAGGGTGACCAGGTCGGCGAAGATGAAGCTGATGACGCCGCCGAAGGCGACCCCGTGGCTCCACAAGGCCGCGGCCAGTGGAATGTTGCCCACCGAGCAGACGAACGAGACGACCGCGATAAGGGGCGCGATCACGGCGTTCTCGACGACCGTGATCCAACCATGGCCCGTTATGAAGACGTGCGTCCACCACACCGCGGGCACGTCGACGGCGAGGAACCCGGCGACGAGGAAGCCGGCGAAGAGCTCCTTGCGCAACATCGTGAAGTCGCCCAGCGTGAAGCGTGCCGCCAGTTGGTAGTTACGACGAGCACGCAGGCGCTGGCGCCACGAGGTGGACGAGGGGCGAGACGGGGGAGGGGCGTCTTGGAGCACGCGCTCGCGCAGTTGACGTTGAGCTGAGCGCGAGAAGGCGAACGTGGTGAGTAGCGATAGCCCTATGACCATGATGATGCCGCCAATGATCTGGGCCGCGACGAATTGCCATCCGAGCAGTAAGTAGAGCACGACGCCCAACTCGATGACGAGATTGGTCGACGCGATCATGAAGATGAGGGCATTGGTCCACGAGGCTCCCCTCGCGAAGAGCGCTCGCGACATGGCGCTGGCGGCGTAGCTGCACGATGATGAGATCACCCCGAGCAGGGAGGCCTTCACCACCGCGCCCGGGGTCGTGGTGCCCAACTGGGCCCTAAGGCCGTCGCGGGGCAGGAAGCTCTGGACCAGGCCGGAGAGGCTGAAGCCCAGCACGAGCGGCCAGAAGGTCATCCACACCATGGCCGCGCCCTCTCGCAGACCCAGGCCGACCCAGTGCAGGACGGGAACGACGCCGAGCGACGTCACTGCACGCCCCGCGGTGACCGGGACGGGAGCCGATCGTCGTTGTAGCTCGCGGTCGTGACCGTCATCTTTGCATCGACGAGCCCTTCACGGCGCTGTGGGCGCCGAAAGTGTGGCCTTGCGGTTCGCTGGTACATCGCGATACGAGAAGTCGTCATCGGTCCTCTTTCCCATCACCGAATCTACCGGCAGTCTTCGAGGTGCCCGTTAGGGTTGTCGGGTGAGCAATATCGAGTCGGGCGCGACGCTGCGAGACTCCGCCAGCGTGGAGCCGGTCGGCACCGGTCACTACGCAGTGGCACTCTCGGAGGACTTCACAGTCCTTGGACGTCCGCACGGCGGCTACCTGCAGTGCGTATTGGCGAGTGCCGCGCTGGCCGCGGCGAGCGAGGCGGGTAGCAGTCATCTTCACGCGGTGGCGCTCTCCACCAACTTCGCGGGCGGTTGCGAACCGGGACTGGCGCAATTGCACACCGCGATTCGACGATTGGGGCGCGGTGCATCGTTCGTGCACGTGACGCTCAGCCAGCATGGCGGGGTGGCGGTCGAGTCGCTCGTAACCCTGGCCACACTGCACGACGAGCCCGCGCGCTACAGCGACGCCGTGGCGCCCCTCGTGGCGCCCCTCGACCAGTGCGTGCGTTGGAGCGGTCCGGACCAACTCAATATCACGCGGGCGCTGGACCTGCGCCTCGACCCGGCGAGCGACGGATGGTCGACGGGGCAGCTGTCGACGCGCGGCGAGGTGTTGGCCTGGATGCGCCTGGGCGACGGCAACTCGACGTGGGATCCCTGGAGCATGCTCTTCGCGAGCGACGCCCTGCCACCGGCCACGTTCCCACTGGGGTCCTCCGGATGGGTGCCGACCCTGCAGCTCACAACCTACGCGCGCCGCATCCCCGTCGGCGAGTGGCTGCGCGCGCGTCAGTGGTGCGTGGTCATTGCGGGCGACATGGTGGACGAGCGATGCGAGCTGTTCGACGAACGCGGGGAACTGGTGGGTTCGTCGAGCCAGTTGGCGATGGTGCGCTTTCCCAAGGAGCGCTGAGGAGGTGGAACGAGGAGCCCACGTGCAAGGCGACGGCTCGCTGTACATACGACCTCACCTCGTCATCGGCACCGACGAAGTGGAGCTGCGGGTGACGACCTCGGGTGGTCCAGGTGGTCAGCACGCCAATCGTTCGCTTACCAAGGTGGTGGCCACTTTCCACGTGACGAACTCGACGTCGCTAAGCGAGGCCGAACGGGCCCAACTGCTTGAAGCGGTGGGTACCGTCGTGCGCTCGAGCGCCAGTCGGTTTCGCTCGCAGACCCAGAATCGGTCGGCGGCGCTGGATCAACTCGCCGCGCGCATCGCCCTCGGCCTTGTGCGTGAGGCGCCCCGGCGACCTACCAGACCCACCAGGGCGTCGCGTGAGCGTCGTATCGATGAGAAGAAGTTGCGCGCCAAGACCAAGGAGCGGCGCCGACGACCGACCGAGGACTAGCGGTGGTTCTGTAGGTGGCGTGTGATTCTGTTGAGCGCCTGGAACATGGTGTTGTCGAGCGCGGTGTCAGTGTCTTCGTGCGGTCCCCGCAGTGGTGTGAGTGACGCGTAACCCGCCGCCAGGAGAGCTCCGTCGTCATCGGCGGCCTCGTCGCTGACGTCACCCAGTTCGGGCGTTGCCGCTCCCAGTCGCAGCGGGAGTTCGCCATCGTCACCGAGGGGTTCGCCGCCCGCCGATGGGCCGGCGGACTTGACGATGCCAGCCGTCGAGATTCGTCCCCGTCGCACGCCCTTGAGCTGACTGGTGGTCAGGTTCGGGACGTTCAGGTTCAACAACGTGCGTGAGGGTGCCGCCATCAACTCTTCGAGCACCTCGATGGCCACCGCCGCCGCGGTCTCGTAGTGCACGACGTCACCCCACTGCACCGAGACCGCCAGGCCTGACAGCCCTACCTGTGCTCCAGTGAAGATGGCGCCGATGGTGCCCGAGTGCAGGACGCTGCGACCGACGTTGGCACCCGCATTGATGCCCGACACGATGAGGTCGGGTTGAAAGTTGAAACTGCCGATGGCGCCCAGAAGTGCGCACAGGGCCGGGGGAGCCTCCAGCGCGAAGGTCGGTATTGATTCCGCGCCGTCGATCGTGTGGCGCTGGTAGACGACCGAGGGATTGTCAAAGACATCGCCCACCGCCGAGGACATGCCCGAGTGGTTTACGTGCGGTGCCACCACAATCGCCTCGCGCACGTCGCCGGGTGGGCAGTCGTGAATCCATTGGTGGACGTGGCGCGCCAGGACCGCAATGCCCGGAGCGCCGATGCCGTCGTCGTTCGTGATGAGAATACGCATACTGCGTACGATAACTGTCGTAGGTTACAGGGCAGTGATTAGAAGGAAATCTGCTGATGCTCCCATCTGGTGAACAGATTGCAATTGCCCACGGTGACCAGCGCGCGGTCGTCACCGAGGTTGGGGCCACCCTGCGTACCTACGTGAAGGGTGGGGTGAGCGTCGTCGAGGGCTTCGCCGGCGAGGAGGTGCCCACGGGCGCCCGCGGCCAGGTGCTCTACCCTTGGCCTAATCGCATCGGTGAAGGGCAGTGGTCCTTTTCGGATCGGGTTGCCAAGCCCACGGTGAATGACGTCGAGCACGCCACCGCGATGCACGGGGTCGTGCGATGGCGACCATTTCGTGTCGAGTCGGTCAACCAGAACCGTTGCGTCCTGTCGCTGTTGTTGCATCCGACGCCCGACTATCCGTTCCTCAGCGAGATCGCGCTGGCCTATCACCTCGGATCGCTTGGTCTCACGGTAACCACGACGGTGACCAACCGAGACGACGTGCCTATCCCCTTCGGCCTGGGGTTTCATCCCTACCTTGCCGTGACGAGTCCCACGATCGAGGGCGCTGAGCTCGAGGTGCCCGCCAAGGCCTACGTCGCGGTTAACTCGCGACAACTCCCCACGGGCGAGATCCTGCCGGTCGCGGGTCACGCACTCGATTTCATTCGGGCTAAGTCGGTGAGTGGTCACGAACTTGATGTCACCTACACCGAGCTGATGCGTGATGACTTCGGACTGGCCACGGTGTCGCTACGCGACAGTGCGGGGGGCGAGGTTGAACTGTCCATGGACCGCAACTTCCCCTACCTGCAGGTCTTCACCGGTGACACGCTGGAGTTCGGCCGACGGCGAACGGCCGTGGCGGTGGAGCCGATGACCTGCCCCCCCGATGCATTGCGCAGCGGCAAGGACATTGTGGTCCTCGAGCCCGGTCAGCACTGGGCGGGATCGTGGCGGCTTCGGCGACGAACGTGAGCGAACCGCGGGTCGTCCTGGTCACCGGCTCCACGAGTGGCATTGGCGAGGCGACCGCGCGGCGCTTCGCCGCGCTGGGCGACACCGTGGTCTTCAATTCGGCGCGCAACATCGACGCCGGGCTCCGACTGGCCGCGTTGACGCCGGGGGCGCACTACGTCCAGGCCGACATCGCCAATGACGACGACTGCGCACGCCTTATTGCCGAGGTGATCGAACACTGCGGTCACCTCGATGTGCTCGTGAACAACGCCGGGGTCACCCGAGTCATCGCGCATCGCGACCTGCGCGCCGCCACCGTCGACGTGTGGCGCGAGATCTTCGAAGTGAATGTATTTGGTACGTGGAATCTCACGGTGCACGCCATCGACGCTCTGCGTGAGCGTCGTGGCGCCATCGTGAATGTGTCGTCGCTCGCGGGTCTGCGTCCAACGGGTTCGTCGATTCCCTACGCGTCGTCCAAGGCCGCACTCAACCATTTGACGGCCTTGTTGGCCAAGTCCGTGGGGCCCGAAGTGCGGGTGAACGCCGTGGCGCCGGGCCTGGTTGACACGCCGTGGACTGCCGATTGGGACGCCATTCGCGAGAGCGTGCGACAGGTGGCTCCACTTCGTCGTAGCGGCACGCCGGACGATGTCGCCGACATGATCGTGGCGCTGGCATTGTCTCCCTACGTCACTGGTCAGGTGGTAGCGGTAGACGGTGGTCTCTCTACTGCGACGTAGCGGGCGTGAAGGGCGGCACCGCGAGGCGAATCAGAGAACCAACCGCCCGCGTTGACGGTCGAAGCACCAGTGGTCCGAGCACCGGTCGCGCGCTGACGCCGAGCAGGTCGAGTGCCCATGGCTCGAGCAGGCTCAGCGCGCTGTCGACGAGCAGCCGATAGACCGCTCGCTGGGTGGCGCCACGCACGACGCCGTGCATCACGAAGTCGCGTGCGACGACGCCGTCGGCGCTGAGCCGCAGTTCGGGGCGAAACCCCGAGAGTGCCTCGTCCAACTCGCGTACCGTGATGGGCGGGTTCTCGGCGCCGAGATCACGAGCCACCTCGACTCGCGCTTGAACGTAGGCATCAGCCTGGACCGTGCTCAGGGGGAGAGCCCCGAAGCGCTGATAGGCACGCAGGAACATCGACGTGCCGGCATCGTGAACCCACGCGAGCAGGTGCGGATCGCTGGCGCGGTAGTCGACGCCATCGTCGGCGACCCCGCGCACGCCTTCGTGGATGGCCCGTACGCGTTCGATGGCGGCGTGGGCATTCGCCCGCGAACCGTAGGTGGTCGCGCCCAAGAAGTTCGCCGTTCGGAGGATTCGTCCGAGCGCGTCGTCCTGGTAGCGCGAGTGTTGCGCTACTCCGGCCATTGAGTGCGGATGGAGCATCTCGAAGAACAGGGATCCAAGGCCGCCCACCAACATCGAAGCGAGGTCGCCGTGCACTAGTCGCGCCACTGAGTCGACGGCCACGTAGGCTTCGGCGGGATCGTTGCACGGCTCGGGCGGTTCCTGGGTGAGACCGATGATCCGACGCAGGTCGCGGCTCGCGCGCTCGCGGAGTCGATGGGGTGCGGCCTGTACCCATTCGGTGGCGCTCATGGACTCCTCCTCACCCCCCGGGTTGGATTTTATGGGCGTTGTCTTTCCTTTAGTGCGGCGCTCTGCGACACTGGTCACGTGGGAGCCGTTCAACCAATGCGTCGCACAACGACCGACACCGAGGTGATCGACCGAGAGAAACTCGAGACCAAGCGACCCTGGAACGTGGTGGTGTGGAACGACCCGGTCACACCCATGTCCGTGGTCGTGGTGATCTTTAAGAAGGTGTTCGGGTACTCGAACAACAAGTGCACTCATCTCATGATGACGGTGCACCATGAGGGCCGCGCCATTGTCTGGTCCGGTCAACGTGAGCGGGCCGAGACCTACTGCGTGAAGTTGCAGGTGTCGGGCCTCATGTGCACGATTGAGCAGGAGCGCTAGTGGCGATCAATCGGCTGTTCATCCGACGTCGCGATGGCAGGGTTGAAGTGCGACTCAACGAGCGCGGTCGTGAACTCGTGCGCGATCTGTTCGAACAGGTGGTCGCGGCCGAACGCGACCCCGCGCACGAGTGGCACGCAAGTCTGAGCACGCCGATTGATCCCTCCAACGACGAGGACGATCCCGTGGCGATCCTGACGCGTCAGAGCGAGACCTCGACCAACGCCGAGCTAGCGGTGATGACCGCCGATGAGCAATTTCTCAACGATCGCGAGGCGTGGGCGTGGCTCACCACCATGCAGGTCGCGCTTCGATCGATTGCGGTGACCAATGGGCTGTTGAGTGACGAGAAGCTGGCGCAGAGCGATGAGGAGATGCGTGCCCGTGTGCAGGCCCTTCAGCAACTGCTGTTCTCGCTCGCGGAGTGCTTCTAGATCTCAACGTTGAACGTACGCCTCCAGTGCGTGGCCGTCGAGCCGATAGGTCGTCCATTCGTCCATCGGACGGGCACCGATGGATACGTAGAAATCGATCGATGGCGTGTTCCAGTTGAGCACCGACCACTCGAAGCGCTCGTAGCCCATGGCGAGGCAGGTGCGCGCGAGCTCCTTCATCAGCGCACCACCCGCTCCCTTGCCACGATGCTCGGTGCGCACGTAGAGGTCCTCGAGGTACATGCCTGAGCGACCCAGCCACGTCGAGAAGTTGAGGAACCAGAGCGCCATACCGATGACGACACCGTCGAGTTCGGCCAGATGACAGAACACGTGCGGGTGTGCCCCGAACAGCGCTTGGCTGAGATCGGCCTCGCGCGCCTGGGCCAGTTCAGGCGCTCGTTCGTACTCCGCGAGCTCTCGAATCAATTGGGCGATCAGTGTGATGTCGTCGGGCGACGCGGTTCGAATCTTCATGCTGCGACGGTAGCGGACGGCCCCGGCGTCGGATGCGACGCGTGAGCGCCACCCGGGAACTCCGCCGATAGGGCGCCAGTCTTGTGATCCCATATTCCTATTAGTCTCGTTAGATGTCACGTCTGCGCCCATACCGCTCCTCCCTGCTCGCCATTGTCCTCGGATCCGCACTGCTCGTTGGCCAAGCGCCCCTCTTGGCGCAGGCCTCGGTGAAGAAGCCGACGGCGAGTTCGGTGCTCAAGGCGTTGAAGTCCGCCTTGGCCAAGGAATCCGGTGTCCACATCACGGTCAGTTCGAAGTCGGGTACCACTTTCAACAGCGTCGTCGCTGACCTCGGGACCAAGGGCGGTTCGGAGACGTTCATTTCGGGCAAGTCCAATATCAAGATCTCGGTGACACCCACCTACGCCTACCTGAGCGGCAATGCCTCGGGACTTACCACGCTGGTCGGTCTGACCGCAGCGCAGCAGAAGCTCGTGGGCACGAAGTCAATCGCAATGAAGGCTGGAACGTCGCCCTACACGAGTTTCAAGTCGAATCTGACTACCACGGCGTTTGCCGCGTTCCTTCCGACGAGCAAGGGAATTGTCCTCTCGCGCGACAAGTATCGCCACTACGTCTTGACGTGGTCCACCAAGGCCACGAGCACGATTCAGAAGTCGACGAGCGTCCTGACCATCTCATCGGGCAAGAAGACCCTTCCAATCAAAGAGGTCGTTTCGAGCAAGACTGGTGGAGGCACGACCAAGTTCTCCAAGTGGGGAGAAAGTGCCGTGGGTCCGACGCCGAGCGCCGCATCGACCATCTCGTACTCCAAGGTCATCAAGGCAGTCAACGGCTGATCGTCGTCGCGCGCCGGGGCTCGGCGTTGGATAATGCTCGGAGCCAGGCATCAAAGCGATTCAATGGACATTTCAATGGTGAGCCTGGCGTCTCACGCCGAATTTGCGTGCCACCTCGGTGACGTTGAAACCATCTCTGATGGCGCCGAGCACGGCGTCGTAACGTTGCTCCATCTTGCTCGTCTCCCACAGCATGGGCCACCTCTCGCTCGGTTAGAGCAAAGGCCGGTGGCGGCCGTAGTGTCAAGCAGGTCCTGAAACTCTGTCAAGCAGGTGCCGAATGCATTTCGTCAGGTGGGAACCGAATCAATACATTCAATGGTGCGCCGGCCGGGACTTGAACCCGGAACCTGTTGATTAAGAG
>DATKTZ010000011.1:0-177934 GCA_035530815.1 Acidimicrobiales bacterium | reverse complement strand
GATGAGCCGACGACGTACCGGCCCGACTACGAGCCACTCGATGATCTCGCGTTGAGTACCAGGCTCAGGCAGGCACTCGATGACAGCGATCAGGCCATCGCGGACGACAGTCGCTCCACACTGCCTGGCTATCAACCGAAGGTGCTCGTAGCCCAGGTCGACGGGCAGTGGGCGTATCCACACGGCCGGGCCCACTCGACGCACATCCTCAAGCCCCAGGTTCCCGCGCGGGCGAGCCGCATCTTCGACGAGCACTACAGCCACCTACTGACCCAGCGCATCGGTCTGTCGAGCTATGCGAGTGAAATCCGCAGGGCGCAGTCCATGACGTACCTCGCCATCGAGCGGTTCGACCGGACGGTAGTCAACGGTCACGTGCTGCTGCACCACCAGGAAGACCTCGCCCAGGCGCTGAGTCTCGACTGGCGAGACACGGACACGAAGTTCCAGGAGCCCGACTGGCCGGGCGACCCGAAGCGGGCCACGGTGCGACGCATCGCTGCGATGCTCGGCTCGATTCCTGGTGGCGACGACGCGGTGGAGAATTGGCTACGCCACCTCACCTTCCATATCGCAATTGGCAACAACGACGCGCACGCGAAGAACGTTGCCCTCATGCACCTCTCGACGGGCACCGAGCTCGCGCAGGTCTATGACGCGTTGCCCAACTTGTTCCAGACGGGTCTCGTGAAGTGGGATCTCGCCCTGGCGGTCAATGGGATCTTTGATCATCGGAAACTTTCTGTTGAGAGCATTCTCGAAGAGGCGAATTCTTGGGGTGTGATCGGCGCGACCCGAGCGTCGGCGCTGGTCTTAGAGACACTCGTCGCCCTCGACGGTGCGATCACGGATGTCACGCCGCCCGAAGGAGTTTCGCACGACATGATCGAGCATCTGCAGTGGAACGTGCGCCGACTCCTTGCTGGTGAAGTGATCGGCGAACTCAAGTCGTAACCTGGACCGTAGAAGCGTGCGCGGTAACTAGAGCGGTGTGACCAGATATAAATCAGCAGTTCGAGAGGAGAGATTCATCCCTCAAAACATCCCTCACACTGACCCAACGGTGCACGACAGGACCGACAAGGGGCGACAGAAAGCCCAGTAAATATCGACAAAAGCGACCATCGACGACTGACGGCGACGGACCGTTTCCCATTTACACTCAGCAGGTCGGGGGTTCGAGTCCCTCAGCGCCCACGGACCGGGGTTGAACTGCGATCGACCTCGAAGCGACGCCGGACAGGTGTCAGGCAGCGTCAAGCAGCGCTTTGACCAGGTAGCTGACGCTCGCGGTCGCAACGCCGACACATCGATCGGCGGCACCGTACGTGAGGTACACGGTGTCGTCGTGACGCTGCGCGCCCTGGACGAATACGACATTTTCCATGTCGCCTTCACGCTCCCATTCGAGCTCGGGCTCGAGCAGAGGCTCATCCAGTTGGCTGACTAGCCCGCCCGTGTCTTTGTCCAGCAGTGCGACGTTTGCCGTATAGACGCCGTCGGCACGTCGCTCGTGGAAGAACAACAGCAGTCCCTCGTCGACCTGCACCGGAGGTGCGCCCGCTCCGATACCGAGCGCCCCCGGCGTCGGTCGAATCAGGGTGTGCGCTTCGAGGTCGGACATGTAGGGATCCCAGTACTCGGGTCCCGCATGCCACAAGTGATCGAGATCGTCGAAGACCGCCAGTTGCATGTTGGGGTGGATGCGGTGGATCAGCGCCACGCGCTGGTCGGTGAGCGTGAACACGATGGCGTCCTTGTTGGCTACGTCGGGTGGGCCGAGGAGCCGACCCGTCGCCTCATCGAGATGGAACCGTTCGCCGTCCCATGACAAGTGGTGCGCTCCGATGCGCCAGGGGCGCCCGCTTTCGTGCGGTGGGAGCGAGGTGTAGGTCATGACGATGTCCTCGCCGTGGGCACCTTGCACACGCTGCACACGTGGGTCCTCGAAGCAGTGGACGCCCGAAGTTCCCGCGCGACCGAGCACGTACCCGAACTCGTAGGAACGGCCGTCGCTCGACGTCAGGACCAGTATGTCCGAAATGTAGTCGAGGAACCGCGGTCCCGACCCTTCGTTGCGACGGTAGCCGTCACGGACTCCCCGGGCGAAGAGGTGGTAGAGGCCGTCGTGATAGAGCAGCCCGGCGTTGAACACCGCTCCGTAGCCCGGCACCGACCCGGCTTCGACAATCGGTCGGTCGTGCAATCGGCTGACTTGCGGCACTCGTGCGGAAACGACCCCCATGACTTGACCTCTATCCTTTCCGAAAATCTTCGAGCGCGAACGGATTACTGCATTTCTCGCTGACGAGAACGAGTAAGGAAAGTGTAGGAGTGTTCAAATTTCTAAAGGGGGATGCTGCGTTTGGTGCCCGGTTCCTTTGACGTTGGTTGCCGTCCACCGGATCAGATTCGCGGACGATTCGGATAGGGCGGCCTTCGGTTTGAGTCGTTCACGACTGAGACGCGTCTGCAAGGCGCTTGATTGCCGAGAATACCGGCGCTAAAGATGGGCTGACTGGTGACCAGGAGGTCGTCAAAGTCCCCACCTGGTGCCGACACTCCGCCCGGAATTCTTCACCACAATGGCTAGTTGCTCGCCGATGAGCGAGAATCACTGCCAGGTCGGGCAGTACTGCAATCGTCTCGCCCATGGGTGTCGTCATCGGTCTCCAAGAGCACGGCGGTTCGCCGGTGGCGCCAAGTGATTCTCATGCGTTCGTGCGTGGAACGGGCTTCGTCCGCCAATTTGGGCAACTGAGTTCGAGCATTGGCGATGGGGGCGTGGTCATGTACAGAAGCAAGGCGCCCTCCTCTACTCCTGGGGTGAGATGGCGAGTAGGTATTCCTCACATCGCCAACGAGGTGACCGCCGCCTAGCAAGCCGAAACAGTGGGACCGTGGGGGTACTTCGTCGTTAGACGCGACGGCGCGTCGTCACGAGGAACACAACAACACTGGCGACGGTGAACAGAGCACCAACCGCTACCCATGGCCAAGGATTGGTCGCGCTGCCTCCGGTCACGCCGCCGAGACCGCCAACCATGGTGGCGCCTTGATTCTGTGGGTTCATGCGCGCGCGAAAAAAGAAGGGAAGCCCCCCTAGTGAAATGAGGGCGACAATTCCCTGCAGTGACCCGGGCCGTCGCACAAGGAACCAAGTAGCGAATCCCGCCACTGGGAGGAGGAAGATCCCAATGCTGGCCATACCCGCGAAGACTGCCATCCACAGGGCTCCGACGATGAGCCAGGCCAAGAACATCGGCCAGGGGCGGTGAGCGGGCACGGAGGAATTGCTCATCTCACACCACCCTCCTGCTTGTCTGGCGTCGTCGGTCGCCTTCAAACAGAAGTGTAGGCGCGAATCCGGTCACGCCTACTTTGATGCAGAAAGCCATGAGTCCTATGTTGCCACCAACGAGCCAATCCGCACTGCGAAGGACGAAGTGTTCGAACGCCCTTCTTCGCAACTCAGGAATAGGGGGACAAGGCGCAATGCGTTCGATAAGGAGTCTCCGTCTCCAATCGTGTGACTCGCCGTTTTCCGTAATTGGACTGCGCGGACTATCCGGCCGTGACTCAAGCAGCGCGCGGGGACTACGAACTGGTCTTGTTACGTGGAGGTGTGGCCAGAGCGATGGCCATCGACTACGGCGGGCTCATTCACAAGCGATGTCCTCGTGGGCGTCGTGGGCGGAAGTCTCGAGTTGAAAAGTGACGTGGGTCACCCCGAAGTGAAGAGCGAGGCACGCCTGAAGGTCATCGAGGACCTGCGGTGCATGTCCGGTTTCGAAGCAATGATCTTCGACGACAACGTGGGCGGATAGCGTCGGAGATCCTGACGTCACCGTCCAAGCGTGGAGGTCGTGTACGCCGATCACGTGCGGTACTTCGACCAGGTGCGTGCGAACATCGACCAGGTCGAGGTTGTCCGGAACCGCCTGAAGAAGAATCCGTCCAGCGTCGCGCAGCAATCCCCACGCCGTCCCTGCAATGAGTGCCACGACGACAAGCGCCGCCACCGAGTCCGCTCGTTGCCAACTCGTCAGGACGATGATCAGTCCTGCGATTGCGGTTCCCACGAATGCATAGAGGTCGGTACTGACGTGCGCGTATGCCCCCTTGATATTTAGGCTCGTGCGATTGGCCTTCGCCAGGACCCACGCGGCGACGAGGTTGACCGCCATGCCAACGACGGCGACAATCAGTATGAAACCACCCCCTACGTCGTGAGGTGAAATCAATCGCGCGACCGCTTCAATACCGATGGTCAGTCCGATGAGCACTAGCGCCACGCCGTTCGCGGCGGCGGACAGGATCTCGACTCGCTTGAGACCGTAGGTCCACTTGCGGCTGGCGGGGCGGGCGGCGAGATGGATGGCCCAGGCACTCAGGCCGAGGGCGCCGACGTCGGTGAGCATATGCCCGGCATCGGCGAACAGCACCAACGAACCAGAAACGAGCGCCGCAACAATTTCACCGATCATGAAAGTGCCAATGAGCCCCAAGGCGATCAAGACGTATCTCATGTCGGCCCCCGCCGCGACTCCGTGACCGTGGCTTTCGTGTCGGAGGGGGTCCTTGCTCGAGGCGTCACTCGTCATGTTCTCGACCTCTTAATGGGAAGGCTGTCGACGCCACTCAATGAAGTCCACCGACCCGGCGCTGAGACCCGCGTGGGGTATGAGTGGAAGGTGGGCCTAAGACGTGGTCCGAACAAAAAAGTGCCCGCTCCGCCAAGTCGCGAATGGGCTCGTTGTCAATTGAGAAATAGAGGAACGTGCCTCGTCGACGCTTCGACACGATGCGGGCGAAATTCAATTTGGCAAGGTGCTGAGACGCCGCAGCCGGCTGGGCACCAACGCGCGTGGAGAGATCATTGACCGAACGCTCACCCTGAGCCAAGGTCCACACGATCCGCAGTCGAGTTGGGTCCGCGAGTAACTTGAACAACGCCGTCGCCGAGCCGACCTGCTCGTCTGACAAATCACCTATCTGCGTATCCATGCAATCATTGTAAGAAGTGAATCCGTTCGGTGAAATGAAACGTTGAACCGTGCTGGAGGGGAAGTTGTTCAAACCCGGACCCAGCACCGCCAACGGACCCTGTCGAGCCCAGACGCCTCAATGCCGATTCCGCATTGAGGAAATTAGCGGCTCCGGGACCAATACTGATTAGCCCGGTGGCGAACATGCTGTGAGGTCTTGGCGATCTGGGCTTGAGTGCGACCGTGCCGGTCGGCAGCTCGAATCCATCGGGAAAGTTTGAATGCGTTCATAAGCCTCCAATCCCTGTGAGGCTCAACATAGGTCCGGCTTTGCCTGGGCGCAAGGCGTGCAGTGGGGCCAGAGGTCATTTCGCTGGAAATTTCAGGTTGGCGAATCAGAGTTCAACTGCATCGCTGACAGATTCAGCATGTTGCCTCGGAACAAATCCTTCAGTCACCGCCCTTCGCTGCCCTCACTCCACCTAACTGGACTAACGCGCTGGGCAGTCGATTCGCTTCTGATGGCGCTCCTCGAACGGTCAGCCCTGGTGCCCTTCGCGCGGCGGGGGCCTCGCGACTATCGAGTTCGCCACGTGTCGAAGACATTTCAGGAGGTCGATTATTGGATCTTGATGGCGATTGAATCTCAATTGCACGTCCACAGAGCGGAAAAAGAGGAAATTTGTCACCATTGAATTCCCCATATTCCTAAAGGAAATCGTGATGAGCGGGGCGTTTTCTAAGAATTCTTCTTAGTTAATGCGCGAGAAATCTCGTGGTTACACGTTTGGACGTGATAGCAACTATCAAGTTTGAAGATGACTTGAAGCCATTTGAGAGTCATCCACGAGGGGGGAGTCGTATGCAGCAGTTCTGGTTGGCCTTTGGCTTTGGCCTGGTCACCGCTTCGGTGTTAGCAATCTCGGCGGTGGGGTTGAGCCTCCAGTTCGGAATCACGAACTACATCAACTTCGCCTACGGGGATTTCATGGCGCTCGGTGCGTTCATGACGTACGGACTCAACGCTGAAGTGCTTCACCTGAATATTTGGGTGGCACTGGTCGGAGGTTCGCTGGGCATGGGGGTCTTGGCAGTCCTGCTGAATCGCTTCCTACTTAGCCCATTCGCGCGGCGATTTGACAAGACCTTTTATGTGATGATCGTCACCTTCGGCCTATCGTTGATCATTTTGAACGTCGTCTACTCAATTTGGGGTCCGGATGTGCGTTCGTACAACACGCCAATCGAGCAAGTCCTGCACATTGGTCCATTCCTTCTGACTCGGAATCAACTCATCGTGATGGCAATGTCGATTGCCATGATGGTTTTGGTACACATCATGCTGAAGACGACGAGACTCGGTAAGTCGATGCGCGCGATGTCGGACAATACGACGCTCGCCATGACGAGCGGCATCGATACGAAGATGATCACCACGATCACCTGGTTTCTCTCTGGAACCTTGGCGGGACTGTCCGGGGCAGTCCTTGGAATCACTGAAGGAAATTTGACGCCAGCTTCGGGTGAACTCTTCCTCTTCGTGATCTTCGCCGCGGTCATCGTCGGTGGCGTCGGCAGCATTTATGGCGCTATGGCTGGCGCCGTCCTCATCGGACTCGCCACCGAGATCTCAGCCGCATTCATCAATCCTTCGTACAAGTTGGATGTTGCATTCGTCATCCTCATATTGACCCTGTTGTTCAGGCCCAGCGGCTTGTTCTCTCGGCCCGGAAAGGCTTAACAATGTCTGCCATTTGGTACTACGTCTTCACGCTGGTTTTCTTCCTCTTCGATTACTTCATCCTTGCGATGGGACTCAACATCCAGTACGGAGAGACCGGGATCTTGAACTTCGCCTATATCGGGTTCGTAGCCGTCGGTGCTTACGTCACGGGGGCGGTGAGTATGCCCAACTCGGCGGGCACTGGTCAGCACTACATCCTCGGATGGGGCGTGCCATTTCCATTCAACCTGATCATCGGTGGTCTTGCGGCCAGCGCATTGGCGGTCATCGTCGCCCTGATTACTTTGCGACGCCTTCGCACGGACTACTTGGCGATGGTATTGATATCGCTGTCGCTGGTCCTGTATGACGTATGCAACAACTTCGTGCCCCTGTTCAATGGCGCCGACGGCCTGTACAACGTGCCTGAGCCGATGGCCGGCATGTTTCATCTGACTTCCAACTCGTTCGTGCCGTTCTTCGCCGGAGTTGCCGGTCTCGTTGCGCTGATTATGTGGTTCATCATGAGTCGCATCACCAACTCTCCGCTGGGACGCACCTTCCGGGCGATTCGTGATGACGCTGGCGTGGCCGCAGCCCTTGGCAAAGGCGTCTTTCGTTACCAGTTGACCTCGATGCTTATTGGCTCGTTTTACGCTGGCATCGGCGGCGGATTGATCATCCAATTCGGCGGCTCGTTCAACCCTTCGGCGTGGCTACCGGGTGAGACCTTTGTCATTTTCGCCGTCATCATCGTGGGCGGCGTGGGCAACAATATCGGGCTCATCGTCGGCGCATTACTGGTCGAGACGATGCTCGTTCACTTGCCTGCATTTCTGCCCGCGATCCCAGGTCACCCGGGATTGATTGAGTACGTCGATGCCATGTTGATCGGTGTGCTGTTGATGGTGATGCTCTGGTTCCGCCCGCAGGGCATGGTACCCGAGCGGATTCGGCGCTTCGCAATGCCCGCGCTGGGTTCGTCGAAGTCCGATGGGGAGCCCGTCGGCGCTACCGCAGTCGCAACTTCGAAGGAGGCAGAATGACGAATACTGACCAGACCGCAACTGCGCAGGTTGATGTGCCGATTCTTCGATGTGTGAACATCGTAAAGTCCTTCCTCGGCGTCAAGGCCGTAAACGGTGCGACCTTTGACGTACCAAAGGGTCAAATCACAGCGTTGATCGGGCCTAATGGAGCAGGAAAGACAACGGTAGTCAACATCTTGTCCGGCGCCATGAAGAGTGACTCGGGCACGGTTGAGATCAACGGCGTCGACGTCACGAACTGGGAGAACTACAAGATCGCCCGGATGGGGCTGATGCGGACCTTTCAGCTCTCGCGTGAACTCGGTGGTCTCACGGTTCTAGAGAATCTGTTAGCCGCGCCGAAAGTGCAAGCTGGCGAATCGCTCATGAACATCTTCTTCCGTCCTGGGCTGGTGAAGCGCCAAGAGCGTGAAAATGTCGAGCGTGCCGTCGAGATTCTTCGTACCTACGGTCTCTACGAGCTTCGAGATAATCGGGCGCGCGAACTGTCCGGTGGCCAGAAGAAGTTGTTGGAAATTTCCAGAGGCGTCATGGCTTCGCCCAGTCTGCTGCTGCTCGATGAACCGATGGCGGGCGTCAATCCGGCGCTGATCGAGCGCATCGGTGGTTACATTCTCGACCTCAAGAAGCAGGGCGTCACGATCTTGATGGTGGAGCACAACCTCAACGTCGTAGAGCAGATCTGCGACCACGTCATCGTCTTGGCGGAGGGTCGAACGCTGGCTACGGGTCGCTTGAGCGACCTGCGCGCCAACCAGGAAGTTGTTCAGGCATACCTAGGGGAGGTCATCCATGCCAGCACTCATAGCTGAGAACGTAACCGCGGGCTACGGTCGAACGCCGATCATCACGGACATTTCGTTGACGGCGGAGGTGGGGAAGATCACCACCATCATCGGCCCCAATGGAGCGGGCAAATCCACATTTGCCAAGACGTTGGTGGGGATTCTTCGCACCACCACTGGACGGATCATGGTCGAAGACAAGGACATCACTAAGATGCCCGGTCACTTGATTCCTCGCAATGGACTGGTCTACGTTCCTCAGAACGACAACGTGTTCGTGAACTTGACCGTGCGCGAGAACCTCGAAGTTGGTGGATTTGCCGCCAAGGGAGACACTGACGCGCGCATGGAGGAGATTCTCAGCATCTTTACGGACCTCAATAAGGCCCGCGATAAGAAAGCGGGCTTCTTGTCGGGTGGCCAGCAGAATCTCCTCGCCATTGCGCGCTCATTGATGGTCGAGCCGAAAGTCATTGTTCTCGACGAACCCACCGCCGGTCTCTCACCCGCCTACACCGATGTCGTGTGGAATCAGGTCGAGTTGATCGCAGGGTCCGGAGTCGGTGTCTTGGTCGTGGAGCAGAACGTCGAGCGCGCGCTCAAGCACGCAGACTACGTCCACATCTTCGTAGCCGGTACCAACCACGTGCACGGTCCCGCCGCGGAGATCGCGCAACTCGACCTGGCCGCGATCTTCCTCGGCCGAGCTGAGGCAGTCAAGTCGTAATCGTGGGAAATTCCCACACACATGTAACAAGAAAACAAAAGGGGGAAGTACAGAATGATATTTACGAAACAACAGAGGGGCCGCCTCGGCGGAACCAGAGCTGTGCTCGTTGCCGCCATGGTGACGTCACTGGTCGGCGTCGGTGTCACTGCCGGGGTCGCGGGGGCCAGTGCCAAGAAGAAGCCAGCACCGATTGTCGTCGGCGGCATGTTCCCGTTCACGGGGCCGAAGTCGATTCTCTCGAACTGGGGCACGCACGGTGTGGCCGTTGGGATTTACGAAGTCAACAACAACGGAGGCGTGCTGGGTCACCAGTTGAAGGCCTCGTACGTTGACGATGCCGCCGACTCGGTGGACGCCCTTCCAGCGTTCCGCAAGTTGATGCTGAGTCACCCGACCGTGGTCATTGGGCCGTTCTCACCGACCATCGAAGCGGTGATTAACCAGTTCCAGCCGAACAATGTCGTCGACTTCATGGTCGGAGGACTCACCACGCTCGACACGATGAAGCAGCCGTACGTTTTCCGTACGTCGTCGTCTGACTCGAATGAGGCGATCGCCATGGCTCAGTACGCCATCAGCAAGGGTTGGAAGACCGCCTCGCTCATCTTCGACAACTCGGACAACTCGCAGGGCTTTGTCGCTCCGTTGGAGAAGGCGTTCAAGGCCCTCGGCGGCACGGTGCAGCAGAACATCGTGCTGACGCCCGGACAGTCGTCGTACAGCTCAGAGCTGACTCAGGCGTTCGCAAACAAGCCGCAGGTCATCTTCGACTCGATGGACACCAACACCGCCGCCACGCTGTTCTCGGATGGTCAGCAGTTGGGGTACATGTCGACACCGTGGATTGGTGACGACCTTCAGTCGGCACCTCAGGGTTCGTACGCCAAGTCTTTCGGACCAACGGCGTCGACCAACTTGATTGCTGCGCTGCCGGCCTCGCCGAGCACCGTGGACGACGCGTACAACCACTTCCTCGCCGACTACCAGTCGGTGTGGCGCACAACGTCGATCATCCCGACGACCTTCAATGAGTACGACTCGGTGGTGATCTCGGCGCTGGCCATGACCATGGCGAAGTCGACGAACCCGAAAGTATGGGTCAAGGACATCGTGAAGGTCTCGAATCCTCCGGGCGTTCGGTGTGGTACCTATGCGACGTGCGTCAAGTTGATCAAGGCCCACAAGGACATCAACTACGACGGTGCGGCGGGTAACGATGACTTCAACCAGTTCCACAACGTTTTCAGTGGCTTCCAGATGCTGGGCTTCGACTCCAGCCTGAACAACGTGTTGCGTGCGACGGTGTCGCCTGCGCAGTTGGCTGCTGTAGTCGCCAAGGAAGGCAAGTAGTCCATCGTTTGTAGTTCGCCCCCTCGAGGACGGTCAGCGGTGCCAAGCACCGTTGACCGTCCTCTTGGAGGATTGGCGAGTGAGTCGTGGCCGGTGCGTCCGGCTACGAACCTCGAAGGCAATGAATCGTGAAGTACTAGCAGCGTCTGGCGTTCAATGACGCCTGGCATCCAAGTGAGGAACGCATCGTGACAGAGTTGCTTCGCGGCGTCCGCGTGCTCGACCTGACCACGGTTCTGGCGGGACCCTTCGCCGCGTATCAATTGAGTTTGATGGGCGCAGAGATTATCAAGATTGAAATGCCAGATTCTGGTGACCTAGCCCGTGAGCTTGGCGACGACGAGGACCTAAAGGGCGAGGGAATGGGCGCCTCGTTCTTGGCGCAGAACGCGGGCAAACGATCGATTACCGTTAATTTGAAGAGCGACGATGGCGCTCGGGTGTTTGAGCGATTGCTGCAGACGTCGGACGTCTTGCTCGAGAACATGCGTCCAGGAGTGTTGGATCGCCTCGGCTTCTCTTGGGAGAGGATCCACGAGATCAATCCCGAGTTGATCTATTGCGCCGTTACGGGCTTCGGTCAGAACGGACCATTAGCGGGACGCACTGCCTACGATCAGATCATCCAGGGCCTCGCGGGAATGGCGTCGGTGACCGGGTTTCCGTCAGACGCTCCGCTGCGAGTGGGATTTCCTATTTGCGACACCCTGGGAGGATTCGCAGCATCGACGGCCATCTGTGCCGCCCTCGCCAAGCGGTCGACGGACCGAACGGGTTGCTTCCTTGATGTGTCGATGCTCGAGACCGCGCTTACTGCCATGGGTTGGGTGGTCTCAGAGCAGTTGATTGCGGGACACGCGGCCGGTCGACACGGAAATGACAACGCCGCTTCGTCTCCGTCAGGAACGTTTCAGACTGGTGATGGACCGATCAACATCGCGACCAATACCCAAAGGCAATTTGAGTCACTGTGTCGCGTCTGTGGTCGCTCTGACCTGGTGACCGACCCAAGGTTCCTCACCCGTGAGGATCGGAAACGAAATCGGAATGCCCTCAACTCTGAACTCGATACGGCGTTGTCGGAGCGGAGCGCGACCGAGTGGGAAAAGCTGTTAGCGGAAGTAAGCGTTCCCGCCGGACGAATCCTGACCCTCGACGAGGCGCTGAACCAAGAACAGATCAAGGTTCGTCAACTAGTTCACGATGTCAGGGTCGACTTGCCGGGTCGATCAGTGGTCAAAGTCTTAGGCAGCGGAGTGCACGTAGATGGCGAGGCATTGAGCCCGACATCGCCACCTCCGCGCCTGGGTGAACACACCCTCACGATTCTGGCCGAACTGGGATATTCGAGCGAAGAGATTGAGGGCCTTCACGCCCGCAACGCCATCTAGATGTGCAGGGCTTTGGACAACGAACGAAATTGAGGGCCACCAAATGACAACACAGACTTCATATCCCAAAGTTGAAATCATCGAAGAGGGCATGCGAGAGGGTATGCAGATCGAAGGCGCCGACATCTCAGTCGACGCCAAACTGCGGCTTCTCGACGCCCTCTCCATTACGGGGTTGCAGACGATCGTGGTCGGTTCATTCGTAAGTCCCAAGTGGACGCCTCAGATGGCCCACATCGACGATCTGGTCTCACGGTTCACTCCGGCCAAGGGAGTCAAGTACACGGCGCTGGCCTTGAACGAACAGGGGCGTGTACGAATGGGGAAGTACATGCCACCGCTCAGCGAGTCATCGGAGTACCCACGCACGCTTGTTCACCTGTGTGACGTCTTCGTTCGACGCAATACGAATCGATCGCAACAGGAGGAGATCGACCAGTGGCCCTCGATAATCGACCGCACGGTCGCCCAGGGCGTGACGAGCGCTGGCATCGCCATCAATGCCGCATGGGGATCGAACTGGTTGGGAAAATTCGATGAGGCCTATCGGATGGAGATGCTCGAACGACAGTTCGACCTCTGGACGGCGGCTGGGGTGAGCGTAGATCGAGTGTGGATCGGCGACCCCATGGCTTGGAACGTCCCCACCGAAGTTGCCTCCCAGATAGGCGCGATCAGGGATCGCTGGCCGCAGATCAAGAAGTTCCACCTTCACCTTCATGACGCCCGTGGCACGGCCCTGCTCTCAGCGTACGAGGCGCTAAAGGCACTCTCCGCGGAGGACACCCTGGTGCTCGATACCTCCATCGGAGGAATGGGCGGATGTCCGTACGGCGGACATGGACGAATGACTCGCATGATCCCCACTGAGGACCTGGTCGACCTCCTGAATGAACTGGGCATCGACACGGGCATTGATCTGGATCGGATCATTGACGCTGCGATCCTGGCCGAAGAAGTGGTCGGCCATTCGCTTTGGGGGCACGTATCCAAGGCCGGACCGCGTCCCCGTGGCCCCCGACTGTTCGCGATGGACATGCCCTTTATCGAAACGGAGAGCCAAGCCCAGCATTTTCGCCTGGGACCCATTGCGTACGAGGGGGCTCGATCACCCTGGCTGGCACCCATTGAGTCCCCCGCGAGGACCTTGCTGGAGGAGAACCGGTGATGTCACGAGGGCCGGAGTGTCTCATTGAGTCCGTGAAGACCGTGCCCCGACCGAGTCCTCTCGTGGTTGGTGGCACATGACGACCGACCATGCGGTGAATGACGAATCGCAGCACACCACCAGCACGGTGCGTTCGATCGAGAGGGCGTTTGAAATACTCGCGGTCCTGCGCGAGAGTCGCGCTCCATTGAGGCTGTCGGACATCGCCCGCGCGTCGGGAAACCATCTGGCCACCACCCAGAGAATCGTCAACGTGCTCGTCCGTTACGGGTACGTCCTCCAGGATCGGAATGACTATTCAGTTGGCATCACGTCGCTGCTGAACGCCCATTCGTATCTCATCTCGAACCGGTACACCCAGGCGGCATTGCCGGTCGTGCAGGAACTGGTTCGCACGAGTGGACTCGCCGCGTCATTCTCCGTTCGGGTTGACTTGCGCCAGATTCTTCTCATGAGAATTGAAGGGACTAACGCATTGCGGTATCAGCTCCCAGTGGGCGAGCCCATGCCCCTGCACCTTGGGGGTGCGCGGATTCT
This sequence comes from Acidimicrobiales bacterium, assembly GCA_035530815.1. Taxonomy (GTDB): domain Bacteria; phylum Actinomycetota; class Acidimicrobiia; order Acidimicrobiales; family RAAP-2; genus RAAP-2. The sequence continues at coordinate 164,213 of DATKTZ010000011.1, read as the reverse complement.
CGCGGCCGCACTCAACGACGACGAATTGGACATGTTGTTGAAGGATCTTCCCGAAATTACTCTCGCAAATGGAGACACCCTGACCAGTGACGAGTTCGTTGAGAGCCTCCGAGTCATTCGAGAGCAGGGCTATGTCTGCGGCTACAGCCAACGCGAGCTGGGGGCAGCGTCGGCGGCAGTGCCCGTGTTCAATGGAGATGGCCAGGTGATTGCCTCCCTGCAACTGTCGGGCATGGCCGAGGAATTCGTCGACGGCAAAATGGAGTGGTGTGTGGCTGAATTGAAGCGAGCAAGCGCGGGAATCGAGAAGTGGATCCGGTGACGTCCGTCGGCGGACCGCATGATGGAGAAGCGATCTCAAATGGTGGACGATGGGCAAGGGTCCGTAGGCGGATTCTTCGGGGTGACAACATGGAGCGAGTTGGACTGTCCTCATCGAGGTTGGCGCATCATTTCGGAAGCTACGTAACCAATCAACTGGCGTCTGGATCGGTGAGAAGGTGGACAACGTGATTGAGTACGACCTTCGCACGTATCGCAGTGACGAGGAGTTGCCGCCTGACGAACAGATGGCGTGGAGACTCGCCGAGGTCGCCGCTGATCCGGTTGAGGTGGAGCCAGAAGTTGTTGAGATGGTGATTAACCGAGTGATCGACAACGCTGCGGTCGCCGCCGCTTCACTGGTCCGCTCGCCAGTCGCCGCCGCTCGGGCACAAGCGTTGAGGCATCCAATGAAGCCCGGGGCCGTAGTCGTCGGTGCCAGTCCCCAGATCCGAGTATCGCCAGAGTGGGCGGCCTGGGCGAATGGCGTCGCCGTGCGTGAGCTCGACTTTCACGACACCTTCCTGGCCGCTGAGTACTCACATCCGGGCGACAACATCCCTCCATTGGTCGCCGTTGCCCAGCACGTAAGCGAAGCGAGGGGATTGACGGGCGCGGACCTGGTGCGAGGAATCGCCGCCGCCTATGAGATTCAGGTCGCCCTAGTCAAAGCCATCAGCCTGCACAAACACAAGATCGATCACATCGCTCACCTGGGGCCGAGTGTCGCAGGTGGTCTGGGTTCGCTCCTGGGGTTGGAGACGTCCACGATCTATCAGTCAATCGGACAAGCACTCCACACAACGACGTCGACACGGCAATCACGCAAAGGTGAGATTTCGACTTGGAAGGCCTACGCGCCAGCCTTCGCGGGCAAGATGGCAATTGAGGCAGTGGACCGCGCGCTCCGGGGCCAGACCTCGCCGGCACCAATCTACGAGGGTGAGGACGGATTCATTGCGTGGATGCTGGACGGACCCGGGTCGACCTACCGGGTCTCGCTGCCGGCACCGGGTGAGCCGAGATTGGGCATCCTCGACACGTACACCAAGGAGCACTCGGCCGAGTATCAAGCACAGGCCTGGATTGACCTTGCGCGTCGGCTGCACCGTGAGCGTCCGGAGTTACGTGACGGACAATTGATCGAAAGCGTGCTGATCCACACGTCGTATCACACTCACTTTGTCATCGGCTCGGGTTCGAATGATCCACAGAAATTTGATCCTCGGGCGTCTCGCGAGACACTGGATCATTCACTGCCCTATATCTTCGCGGTGGCTCTCCAGGACGGCGCATGGCACCATGAGAAGTCGTTCGCTCGCGAGCGGGCGCGCCGCAGTGACACCGTCGCCTTGTGGCGTCGGATCAGTACCGTTGAAGACTTGGGTTGGTCCCGCCGTTATTTCTCGATGGACGCTCGAGAGAAGGCCTTTGGGGGGTGGGTTGAGATCAATCTCATCGACGGGTCCGTCGTGGTGGATGAAATCGCCGTGCCCGACGCCCATCCGCTTGGGGCCCGCCCGTTCGGTCGCGAGCAATACGTGGGGAAGTTCCGGTCACTCGCCGATGGCGTTCTCGAAGACCGAGAGGTTGAGCGATTCCTCAATGTTGCGTATCGACTTCACGACCTGACCGCTCAGGAGTTGGGCCAACTCACGATCGTCGCTCGTCCTGGACTCCTCGATACGGCTCCCTCAACGGAAGGATTGATTTGATGCTCGGTTCCCAGGTCTCAGCCTCCGAGAAGCGACGCGCCCTGAGGGAAGAGTTGGCGTCGGGTCGCCTGCTGATCTTTCCGGGTGCCTTCAATCCGCTGTCGGCGATGCTTATCGAACGCAAGGGCTTCGATGGCGTCTACATTTCCGGCGCAGTAATGGCGGCCGAACTCGGATTGCCCGACATCGGTCTCACCACGCTGCACGAGGTAGCGACTCGCAGCCAACAGATCTCTCGCGTCATCGACCGACCGACGTTGGTGGACGCGGACACAGGATTCGGCGAGCCCATGAACCTGGCGCGAACCGTGCAAACGCTGGAGGACGCGGGGGTCGCGGGGCTGCACATAGAGGACCAAGTCAATCCGAAGCGATGCGGGCATCTTGACGGCAAACAAGTCGTCGACCAAGGGACTGCGGTGCAGCGAATCAAATCGGCGGTAATGGCGCGGCGTGATCCGAACCTCTTGATCATGGCGCGAACCGACGTGCGGGCGATCGAGGGCCTGGACTCCGCGATTGCCCGAGCGAAGGCACTCGTAGACGCCGGGGCAGACGCCATCTTTCCCGAGGCGATGGTCGAACTGTCTGAGTTCGAAGCGGTCCGTGCAGCGGTGGAAGTGCCGGTGCTCGCCAATATGACCGAGTTCGGCAAGAGTGAGCTCTTCACTACGAGACAGCTCGCCGACATCGGCATCAACATCGTGATCTATCCAGTGTCGTTGCTCCGTCTCGCCATGGGCGTGGCAACGCGCGCACTCGACGCGATCGCTGAGCAGGGCAGTCTGGCTTCGATGCTGGACCAGATGCAGAACCGTGAGGACCTCTACGAGTTGCTCGACTATCGCGCTTACGCTGACTACGATTCGACGGTCTTCAACTTCCGCGACTGACTTGGCCGCGTCGAGCGAGACTCGGTCGGAGAACTTCGCTCGGCGCAGATACTCATCGGTAACCCATGCGGGGTGACTCGACCGCGGAAGCCTGGGGGACATCATGCAATAATGGGTCCTCATGTCAAAAGCTCAAGAGGTTGATGGGGCCCAGCCGGATGACGATCTGGATTCGCGGCACCTGGGCGAAGGCCATCCGGCGGGACTGCCAGTTTTCAAGATCCCGGTCGGTGCGCATCTTCGAAATCGGCGCAAGGTAAACAGTCCGTCTCAATTGCAGAGCCTGCAAGACCTGGTCAGCTTCAAGCCGAGTCACGGCCGCTGGCGGATTGCCAAGGACCTCGTAGGGCTCGTTCGACGAGGTAGCGCGGGAGAGGCCGATGAGTCCTATCTCGACAAGCTTCGACGTGAGTCGATCCGAGGCAAGACCGAATCCTCAACCTACGGACTCGCCACGATTTCGGGACGTCAAGTTGTCCTTTATGCGATGAACTGGGACTTCTTCGCAGGATCGCTCGGCGTGGTCTCGGGTGAGAAGTTCCAGGCTGCGGCCGATCTCGCCATTAGTAAGAAGTTGCCATTCATCAGTGTCTACGCCTCGAGCGGCGTTCGTCAGCACGAGAACTTCGCAGGCTTGACCCAGATGACTCGGATGGTGGAGGCGATCCGTTTCTACAAGGAAAAGGTCACCTTGCCGCACGTGGCAGTGCTTTTGGGCAACGTGTGGGGTGGAGTGTCCGCCAGTGCGGTGCCCAACGCCGACCTGATTCTGGCGACCTCGGGCACCAACTACGGTTTCGCGGGTCCAAACGTTATCGAGGCTTTTGAGGGGATCTCGGTTCCCACTGATTCTCAGAGTGCCGAGGCGAATCTGCTCGACCGCAACATTGACGTGGTCCTCACGGACGTCGAGGAGCTGGTGTGGTATCTCGGTGCACTCTTCCAAACGACGGCGCTGCCGGACAAGCACCATGAACTCACGCGCGAGACGCCGCCGATGATTCGCAACGTCACTGCGACGAATCAACGTCGGGTGTTTGACTTTCCGCCAGTGGGAATCCACGGACCTCGGTTCGAACCAGTTGCGGGGTCGGTCCAAGTTAGTGCGCCACCGCCGCGCTCGGGTCACTCGGCCGATGCTTCGGATGCCCTGGTCGAGCAGTACCAGGACCTGATGACCGATGCGAACCGAATCGATCTCGAATTCATCGTGAGATACGGGTTTACCGAAGCAGTCGCGGTCTACAACTACGTTCAAGAGGCCGAGTTCAAGCGCTATCCCGCGATTGTCGGTGCATTCGCGAAGATTGGCGCGCAGCCATTCGTCATCGTCGGAACTCAACCGTCGTATCAGCGGATGGGCGACACTGTTATCAAGCGACCCTCGAACCCGGCACCGGAGGACTTCGCGTTCATGGAGCGGATGTTGGAGATGGGTGAGCGCATGGGCCTACCCGCATTGTTCGTCACCGATACCCTGGGCGCCAAGCCCACTCTCGAGAGTGAGCGACGCGGCCAGTCTCGTGCAATCGCGCGCTCGATCCTGAAGGGCATTGATTACTCCCAGCCCGTGATTTCGTTGGTTGCGGGAGCCCTCGGCAGCGGTGGCGGCCTCGCCACGACCCCGATGGCCGACCACGTGATCATGCTGGAGAAAGCCATGGCCTACGTTGCGGAGCCACGTTCTGCGGCCTCGATCCTCTACAAGACGCCGAATCCCTCGCGCGAAGAAGTGAAGACCACCATCTCGACGATGCGCTCAACAGCTAAGGACCAGCTGGATCTTGGACTAATCGACGAGGTGGTGGCCGAGGACCCGAACCCGTACGTCACCGTCGAGCGGCTTCACCAAGCGATCCTGAGTTCGTTCGTCGGACTGTCGGACCTGTCCGAGCGCCGACTCCGTCATCGTCGCCACGAGCGGATCCGTGGACTTCGGGCATTCGAGATTATTCAGGAGTAGTGAGTCGGGGACTAACGAAATTCCTCGGAGTGCTTATCTCAAAGGTTACGGTGGGGATCTTCGATGATGTGTTCACGGCCAAGTGGAACAGAGCGGCCGACGAGTGCCGAGTTGCGTTGACTTGTTCGAGCACTGTCGCGCGTTCGGAGTGACGCTGGACACGAAGGTTGCGAGAGATTCTCACGGTGTGTGGCCCACCGCGGTCCGGAATGATGATTCGAAACTTCTATCGCCGTGCTTGAGATGTTCCGTGCGAGTGTTGCAGGAAATCGACGCCGATACTCTGAAGAATCGGGACGGGGAGGCCATGACCGTTCCGCTTCGCCTTACCAACGGGTAACCAAATTGGTCGATTCGCGGCGCGGTGAGGGCGGTCGATTCCGCAATGCCCGAACCTTTTGCCAGGGGACTATTGCGCGACGAACAACTAGCGTGGGGGGTGAAGCGATTCCAAGGAGCAGTGGATTTGACCGACGGCTACGTACGACAGCTACCCGATATTGACCCCGAGGAGACCGCCGAATGGGTCGATTCACTCGATTCGCTCGTCGATGCCGGTGGCGAGCGCCGAGCACGATTCGTTTTGGCCACTCTCACTGACCGTGCCCGCGAACTGGGGGTTGGCACCCCGCTCGAGGTCTCAACTCCTTACGTCAATACAATTCCAAGCCAGAGCGAAGCTTGGTTCCCCGGCGACACGGCCATTGAACGGCGCCTGCGCGCCTACATTCGATGGAACGCTGCGGTGATGGTGGTGAACGCCAATCATCGAGCTGATGGCATTGGCGGACATCTGTCCACCTATGCGTCGTCGGCTGGACTTTATGAGTTGGGTTTCAACCACTTCTTCCGAGGTAAGGCCCATGGCCAGGCGGGCGACCACATCTACTTCCAGGGCCACGCGGCTCCGGGCATATATTCGCGGGCCTTCCTGGAGCACCGCTTGGATGAGGAGCACCTCGATAACTTCCGCCGGGAGTTGTCGGGACACGGACTTTCGAGTTACCCCCACCCGTGGCTCATGGGCGACTTCTGGGAGTTCCCGACGGTCTCCATGGGTCTCGGACCGATTAACTCCATCTATCACGCCCGGTTCAATCGTTACATGCACCATCGTCGCATCGACGACACGTCAAACTCGAGGGTGTGGTGCTTCCTTGGAGATGGTGAGACCGACGAACCCGAGACGCTCGGCGCCATTGGTCTCGCTGGTCGTGAGCACCTCGACAACCTGACCTGGGTTGTCAACTGCAACCTGCAACGTCTTGATGGCCCGGTACGTGGAAACGGCAAGATCATTCAAGAGCTTGAGGCCGAGTTCCGCGGTGCGGGATGGAACGTGATCAAGGTCATTTGGGGCGCGGGATGGGATGAACTTCTCGCCAATGACAAGGACGGCGTGCTGCTCGAGAAGATGAACACCACGGTCGATGGAGAGTTCCAGCGTTACGCCACCGAGTCCGGCGCATACATTCGCGAGCACTTCTTTGGGCCCGATCCCCGTCTGCGCGAATTGGTTGCCCACCTGAGCGACGACGAACTGCGGAGCCTTCCTCGTGGCGGACACGACTACCAGAAGATGTACGCGGCGTATAAGGCGGCCACCGAGCACAAGGGGAGTCCGACGGTAATTCTTGCCAAGACCGTCAAGGGTTGGACGTTGGGCACCGCCACCGAGGCACGCAATGCCACCCACCAGATCAAGAAACTGACCCGCCAACAACTAGCCAGTCTGCGTAGCCGTCTGCACCTGGAAGACGTCATCGACGAAGCGGCACTCGACTCGGACAGCCCGCCCTATTACCGTCCCCCGATCGACTCGCACGAGTATCGCTACCTGCAGGAGCGACGGAACCTTCTGGGTGGGTCCGTGCCCAGTCGTACTACGACCATTCGCAAGTCACTGACGTTGCCGGCCGATGAAACCTTCGTCGAGTTCGACGAGGGTTCGAATGGGGCAGAGGTGTCGACCACGATGAGTTTCACGAGGCTTCTGAGGACGATGGCCCGGACCGAAGGCTTCGGCCCACGAATCGTGCCCATCATTCCCGACGAAGGTCGTAGCTTTGGCATGGACACGCTCTTTCGTGAGTTCGGCATCTACGCCGCGGATGGTCAACATTACGAACCGGTCGACTCGCAACTCTTGCTCAGTTACAGCGAGTCCCAGGATGGGCAGATCCTCGAAGAGGGGATTACCGAAGCTGGATCACTCGCGAGCTACACCGCAGCTGGACTGGCTTACGCCACGCGCGGTGTGCCGATGGTTCCCTTCTACACCTTCTACTCCATGTTCGGATTCCAGAGGGTGGGTGACCTGATTTGGGCGGCGGCCGACGCGCAGGCGAAGGGCTTCCTGCTCGGCGGGACCGCGGGCCGGACGACGCTGCTCGGTGAAGGGCTTCAGCACCAAGACGGGCACAGCCTTCTGCTGGCCTCCACGGTGCCGACGTGTCAGGCCTACGACCTGGCTTTCGCCTACGAAGTAGCTGCGGTGGTGCGATCCGGGCTGAAGAGGATGTACGGCGGCACCGACGCCAACGGTGAACCAGGTGCCGGCGATTCGGTGTTCTACTACCTCACCCTCTATAACGAGAACTACGCGATGCCTCCACGGCCCGAGGGGTTGTCGGACGAGGACATCATGTCGGGTCTCTATCGATGGTCGTCGTCTCCCGAGGGTACCGACGCCGTGGCGACAATTCTGTTTTCGGGGTCTTCCCAAGGTGCGGCCCGTGCAGCGCAGGCGGTATTGGCCGAGCGGTACGGAATTGGGGTGGAGCTCTGGAGTGCGACCAGTTACAAGCGGCTCCGTGAAGACGCCCTTTCTATCGAGCGTTGGAACCGCCTTCACCCCATGGATGAGCCGAAGGTCTCTCCCGTGGCCGAGCGGTTGGCCACTGCTCCGGGACCGATCATCGCCGTGAGTGACTTCATGAAGGCAGTCCCGGACCAGATCGCCCGCTTCATCCCTCCGGTGGCGACTAGTGGAAAGAAGACGGCGAACGTCCGTCCGCGACCGTTCGTGACGTTGGGCACCGATGGCTTTGGGCGCTCCGACACGCGTGACGCCCTGCGGAGATTCTTCGAGACCGACGAGGCTCACATTGTCGTTGCGGTCTTGTCCGGTCTCAGCGAGCTTGGCCAGGTCGAAGCGGCCACGGTGGAAAAGTGCATCAATGACTACAGACTCGATGTCGCGACCGACGATCCTCGCACGCGTTAATCAGACAAGCATTAGCGACCTTCGCAGGATTGAGCAGCGTCGCGAATCAGGAAAGGCAAAGTAATGGCTGAAGTACAGATGCCCGAATTGGGTGAAAACATCACCGAGGGCACCGTCACCCAGTGGTTCAAATCCGTCGGTGAGGTGACGACGGCGGGCGAGGCCCTCTTTGGCGTCTCGACCGACAAGGTCGACGCCGAGGTTCCGTCACCGATCACGGGCACAATCACGGAGATTCGTGCCGTGGTGGGCGAGACCGTCGCAATTGGTGCCGTGGTGGCGATGGTTGATGCGCAAGGCGCGGCTCCCGTATCCCAAAGCACGGTGCCGGCGCCCGCTACTTCGGCACCGACACCTGCCGGGGAAAGTCCGGCTCCAACTCCGAATCCCGTGGCCGCTGCACCCGAACCAACACCTGCGCTCGTTGATTCTGCACTGGCAGCACCGGTAGAGCAATCACTCGCGGCTCCAGCGCCAGTCGCATCACCGGTTGATGCTCGTTTGGTGACCTCGCCCGTCGTTCGCAAGTTAATCAACGAACTGGGTTCGGACGCCAGCCTGGTCACCGGTACCGGTTTGGATGGACGCATCACTCGTAAAGATGCGGAGAAGGTCGCCTATTCCGAGGGCCACCTCGTCTCGGCCCGAACGCGCCAAGCCCGGGCACAAGTCTTGACTGCGCCGATGTCGACGCCACCGCCACCGGCACCGGCTACGGGTGCGAACTTTGTGCCCTTCAACAAGATCCGCAAGATCACGGGCGAGCGCATGGTCGCCACCAAGGCAATCTCCCCACACGTCATGAACGTTGTGGAGGTCGATTACGAGCGCATCGAGTCGGTGCGGCGAAAGCATCAAGATCAGTGGAAGCGCGAGGAGGGATTCACCCTTACGTACTTGCCGTTCATCGCCCGGGCGCTGGTCCAGGCGCTGCGTGAGTTCCCTCACATGAACGCCTCCGTCGTCGAGGGTGGCTTGGTGCTTCACCCCCACGTCGATTTGAACATCGCGGTCGACATGAACTTCGAAGGACTACTCGCCCCAATCATGCGTCAAGTCGAGGACAAGCGGATGCCGGCAATCGCCCGGGAGATCGCCGAGATCGCGTCACGGGTCCGGACCGGCAAAGCGCGCACGGAGGACATCGCGAACGGGACGTTCACGATTTCGAACTCTGGCCCATTTGGTTCCTTCATGGTGGCACCACTCATCAATCAGCCTCAGGTAGCCATCCTGTCGACAGATGGGATCTCGCGCAAGCCAGTCGTCGTCACCGACGCAGAGGGGAATGAATCGATTGCCATCCACTCGGTGGGGATGCTCGTTCTGAGTTGGGACCACCGGGCCTTTGACGGTGCGTATGCGGCGTCGTTCCTACGCCGGTTGAAGGAGATCCTCGAGATCCACGACTGGGCTTCGGAAATGTAGGCAGCGATCCCCGACAAGGGGACTTTGGTCAATCATTAGTTGACTTGATCATATGATAAATTCGTCAGGTATGTACGGTACTTGGCTGTCTCGGTTACTGACGAAGCGGACCCTCGTCACCGAGACCGTGCCACTTCCGATACTCGAAGACGATCGAACAACTGAGGTTCGCACCCGCCTGCGTGGTTCGCTGCAGATTCGCCAGATCGATGCTGGTTCGTGCAACGGTTGCGAACTCGAGATCGCCTCCATCTTCTCACCGGTCTACGATGCCGAGCAGTACGGGATCCGGCTCGTCGCTTCACCACGCCACGCCGACGCTGCGCTGGTCACTGGTCCGGTCACCAAAAACATGGCGGGCCCACTGCGGACCACCATTGAGGCATTGGCGGCCCCCTCGGTGGTCGTCGCCATTGGCGACTGCGCCAGCAACTGCGGCGTCTTCGCCGGTGCGTACGCCGTCGAGGGTAGCGTGACCGATCTCGTCGACACGGTCCTACAGATTCCAGGCTGTCCGCCATCACCCGTCGACATCATCGCTGGCCTGCGCAGGTTGTCGGGATCGTGACCACGCTCGAGGCCGCCGTCGCCATCCTGGGAGCCCTGGGAGTTGGTGCGGCCGCGTTCCCGGTCCGAGCCCGCGTGGTGGTTGCGGCGCTGTTCACCATCCTGGCTTCGCTGTGCGCGCTGGTCGTTGGAATCTATGAGTTACGCACGGGCCACGTGGTGACGGTGGTGTCGCATTCGGTGATTCCGGTGACGGGCATCGACCTGCGACTCGACGCCATGGGTGCGGTTTTCGTTTCGCTGACCGCAGTCGTGGCGATTGCGGCATCGGTCTTCACGATTGGCTACGCACAGCACCACTCGATGAGCCGGAGTGCGGCCGGTGCGTTCCCCCTATTTGTCGTCGCGATGCTGCTGGTACCTGCGGCGTGGAGCGTCATGACGTTCATGGCGCTGTGGGAAGTCATGGCGCTCGCATCACTCGTGCTGGTGCTCAGCGATTACCGTCGTTCGGAGAGCGTCCGAAGTGCGGGTCTCTGGTACGCAGTCCTGACCCACGTCGGTGCGGCAGCCATCGCACTGGGCCTCTTGTTGCTGGCGGGGCATGCCGGGGGGCAAGGCTTCGATGCGATCATCTCCCACAGCGCGACGATGAGTTCGGGACTCCGCGGACTCGTCTTCGTGCTCCTCTTCGCCGGCTTCGCATCCAAGGCTGGAGCCGTCCCCCTGCACGTGTGGCTACCTCGCGCGCACGCGGAGGCGCCCAGCGCAGTCTCGGCGCTGATGTCGGCGGCGATGGTGAATCTCGGCATCTACGGCGTCCTGCGAGCTGGCGACACCCTGCTCGGAGGCGGACCTGCATGGTGGTGGATCATGGTGATCGTGACGGGCGCCGTGTCGGCGATATACGGATCGATTCACGCGGCCACGAGCACCGATCTGAAGCGACTCTTGGCCTATTCGACCACTGACAACATCGGACTCGTCTTCATCGCGATCGGCACCGCGGGCCTGCTGAGCGCATCGGGGAGCAGGACGTTCGCGGCCCTGGCTCTCTTCGCCGGGCTCTTCCACCTGGTGAATCACTCGATCTTCAAGGGGACGCTGTTCCTCTCGGCCGGCTCGATTCAGTACACGACGGGCACCAGAAACCTTGACTCACTTGGTGGCCTGCTGTCGAGGATGCCGGTCGCATCGACAATCTTCGCGGTGGGGAGCGTGGCGATCTCAGCCTTGCCGCCCCTGGGCGGCTTCGTCTCGGAGTGGATCCTGCTGCAGAGTCTCTTACACGGACTCTCGAACTCGACCACGGTCACGATCATCCTGATGCCACTCTCGGTAGCCGCTCTCGCGCTCACCGGCGGACTGACGGCTGCCGCCTTTGTGAAGGCCTTCGGCGTGGGCTTCTTGGGGATTCCACGCTCGGAAGCCGCGGAACGAGTCGTCGAGCCACCACGATTGATGAATTTCGGTGCGGGGACGCTGGGACTGCTGTGCGTCGTGTTGGGATTAGCCCCCATGGTGGTCATCAAAGGACTCTCTGGCGCGGTGCGTTCTGCGCAGCCGGGGTCGGGGTCGGCCGTGGATGCCCGAGGAGTCGCCATCGCGCTGCGCGGAGCCCACGGCGTCTTCGAGCCGACGTTGATCGCCTTGGCGCTCGGGGTCGCAATACTGCTGGTGGGCGGCCTGCGATGGTTGCTCTCGCGTCGGCTGGCTGTTCGGCGCGCACCGGCGTGGGGTTGCGGTCGCGAGCTCCAGACCGCCCGCATGACGTATACCGCGACTTCGTTCGCGGAACCGCTGCAGCGAATATTCGACGACATCGTGCAGCCCAGTCGGGATCTCGACGTCAGCCATCGGGAGGAGTCACGGTACTTCGTGGAGTCGGTTCGATTCGGCACCCGGGACGCTGACGCGTTCGAACGCACTCTCTACCGTCCAACGTTCGCAGCGGTTCGGGCCATCGCGCACAAGGCCCGCCTCCTGCAGAACGGGAGCATCCACCGGTATCTGGGCTACGGACTCGCCGTCCTTGTGATCATCCTCGTGGTGGCGCGATGACCACCGGTCAACTCACGCCGTGGGTCATTGGCGCGGACCTCGGTCAAGTCGTGCTCTTCTTGATCGGTGCCCCGCTGCTGGTGGGCCTGATGCGCTCCATCCGCTGCCGCATGGAGGGGCGCATCGGACCACCGGTGACACAGCCATGGAAGGACCTTCGAAAGCTCGTCGCCAAGCAGCGAACCCAACCCGTCCAATCGACGATCTTCTTCGCGAGCGCCCCGGTCGTGCTGGTAGCGTCCACGATCGTCGCGGTGTGGCTGACGCCGCTCCTCAGCACACAAGTCTCTCTGGTGGGTGGATCCGACCTCTTCGCCGTGGTCTTCCTGCTATTGCTCGGGTCGGTGTCCATGTCGCTCGCCGCACTCGACACCGCGACGGCGTTCGGGGGCATGGGTTCAAGCCGTCTGATGACAATCGTGGCGCTGGCGGAGCCCGCGTTGCTAGTGGCCATCCTGGCGCTCGCGGCTCCGCTGCACAGCTCGTCTCTGTCGAGCATCGTCGTGGCGTCGCTGCACCACCCGGTCTGGCTGGCCACCCCCCAGCGGCTGCTGTCGTTCGGCGCCTTCGTAATCGTGATCCTGGCCGAGAGCGGACGGCTTCCCGTCGACAATCCGGCCACGCATCTGGAGTTGACGATGATTCACGAGGCGCTGATCCTCGAGTATTCGGGTCCGGACCTAGCGCTCGTGAACCTCGGTGAGAACCTACGCCTGACCTTCATGCTCGCCCTGTTGTCCAACCTGTTCTTCCCCTGGGGCATCGCAACAGGGACGGGGGGCTGGTCACTGCCGATCGCACTCGTCTCGTTGATAGGCAAGGTCGCGGTCCTCGGGGCCCTCGTCAGTGTGGGCGAGGTGGGGGTGGCCAAACTGCGCCTCTTCCGAGTCCCCGAACTGATGGCGGGCGCGTTCATGTTGAGCATCCTGGCGGTCCTGAGCGCTCTGGTGATCGCATGAGAAGCGACTCGCTCACCTCCGCCCTTCTGGCGCTCTCGAGTGGCACCGTCCTGGTGGGGGCGGCAGTGGCGCTGTGGCGACGGACCGCTCGGGGCATCGTACGCGCGATGCAGCTTCAAGGTGTCGCGCTTGCCGCCACAGCCCTCGTGCTCGGACTGCAACTCCACATCGCGTTGTTGCTCGTCACCGCATCGCTCATGGTGGCAGTGAAGGTCGTCGTCATCCCGTTGCTGCTCCAGCGCCTTGTGGCCCTCGATCCGTCGAACGCGGAATCCGACCCGGTCGTGAACGTCCCGGCTTCGCTGGTCGCGGTCGTGGTGCTGACGCTGGTGGCCTTCTACGCGACCCGACCCCTCGTTCGTGCAGTCTCTGGCGTGCCAGTCACCCTGGCGCCATTCGGTCTGGCAACGGTGTTGATCGGGTTCTTCATCCTGGTGGCCCGGCGCAAGGTCGTCTCACAGATGGTCGGTTTGCTGCTGATCGACAACGGCATCGCGCTCGTCGCCCTGCTGCTCACCACGGGGGTGCCCCTGCTCGTCGAGCTCGGCGGCACGCTCGACGTCCTGCTGGTCGTCGTCGTCCTGCGGGTGCTCGCGACTCGATTGCACGCCGAGCTCGGGGTGCTCGATCTGGACGCGCTGAAGGAGTTGCACGACTGATGGTGGCGCTCGTAATTCTCATGGCACCGTTACTCGCCGCGCTCGCCGCGCCAGCGATGGGATGGCGTCGGGCGATGCCCTGGATCGGAGTTGTCGCCGACGGCTCGGTACTCGTCGCAGGGCTCATCGTGGCGTTGCACGACGTCAACCATGTCGCCCCGATCGGTGCGGCGGGCTACCTGCGCATCGACGCGTTGAGCGCGTTCATGGTGATGGTGATTGGCGCCGTATCACTGCTGGCGTCATGGGGCTCGGTGCGTTATCTGCGCCACGAGGTCGACTCCGTTGCCTGCACACCCCGTCAGGCTGTCCAGTACAGCGTGCTGATCCAGCTGTTCGTCGCGACCATGTTGCTCGCGGTCACCGCCGCCAATATCGGTGTGCTGTGGGTCGCCGTCGAGGCGACGACCATCACCACCACCTTCTTGGTCGGTCACCGGCGAACCCGTGGGGCACTCGAAGCGTCATGGAAGTACCTGGTCATCTGTTCAGTGGGCATCGCCTTGGCGTTTCTCGGCACGGTCATCTTGTACCTCGCCGCCCAGCACGCCGGTGGCACGTCGAATCAGGCCCTCGACTGGACGTGGTTGTCGGCCCACGCTCGAACCTTCAATCCTTCGGTCGTCCGTCTGGCGATTGGACTCCTGGTGCTCGGTTACGGGGCGAAGGTCGGCCTCGTGCCGATGCACAGCTGGCTGCCTGACGCGCATAGTCAGGCCCCCGCTCCAGTATCCGCGCTGATGTCCGGCGTGCTGCTTTCCGTGGCGCTCTACGCCCTGCTGCGGTTCAAGGCCATCGCAGTGCTGAGCGTGGGTGAGGCTTTCCCCCGGGCCCTCTTCATGACCTTGGCGTTGTTGTCGGTGGCGTTGGCGGCCCTGCTACTCATCACCCAGCGCGATATGAAGCGAGCCCTCGCCTACAGCTCGACTGAACACATGGGCCTCATGGCGCTCGCCGTGGCGGCGGGTGGTCCGCTCGCCATCACCGGCGTTCTCCTGCACATGCTCGGTCACGGTCTCGCGAAGGGTGTGCTATTTCTCTCCGCCGGTGAGATCGTGATTGCCGACGGAACGAGCGATTTCACCGAGGCGGCTGGACTCTTGACCCGTCGTCCGGGCTTGGGTGGCTCCTTCGGTTTGGGCCTTGCCGCTTTGCTGGGCTTTCCACCCTTCAGCCTGTTCGTGAGTGAGATCACGATGATCCGTGGCGAGTTGGCCGCCCATCTCGCCTGGGCGGTCGTGCTGTCGCTCGTCGCGCTCGCGGTCGCATTCGCGGCGCTGGCCACGCACGGACGTCGATTGTTGCTGTCGTCGACGCCGGGTGAGTTGGTTGGACAGCGTACGCCCGCGGCGGCGATGGCGCCGCTGGTCGTCGGGCTGGCGCTCTGTGCGTTCGTCGGAGTGTCGACGTGGCCGCTCGGGCCAGTTCTGCGTGCGGCGGCGAAGCTGGTGGTCTCATGAGCGCAACCCCACGTATCCCGGCGCCCACGACGGAGCGACGCGACGTCGCTCCAGCTGATCTGCTCTCGAGCGCCCGCGACCTCATTGTGCGCGGCTTCCGATTGGCGTTGGTCGCGGCCCACGATGACGGACCGGAGCTACGCGCGGTCTACGTGTTCACCGCCGGCGCACCCGATCGTCGCGAGGAACTGATTGTCCATATCGACGCCACGAACCCGACCGTGCCCTCGCTCGCGTCGTTGTCATTTCCCGCCAGCCGTTTCGAGCGTGAGATGCGCGACTTGTTCGGCATCGAGCCGATCGGTCACCCCCAACCTCGCCGACTGGTCCTACATCAGCACTGGCCCGAGGGGTGGCACCCGATGCGGCGCGATCCGGGCGTGGCCCCTCCCATGGTGGAAGAGGCTGCACCGTACCCATTCGTCTCGGTGGAGGGGCCCGGGGTCTACGAGGTGCCCGTGGGACCCGTTCACGCCGGTCTCATTGAACCTGGTCACTTCCGGTTCTTCGTCGTGGGCGAGACGATTCTGCGGATGAAGGCGCGCCTCTGGTTCGTGCATAAGGGCATCGAACGCCTCGTAGAAGGCCAGACGGTCGAGCAGGGATTGGAGGTCGCCCAACGGATTTCGGGTGATACTACGGTCGGCCACGGCCTCGCCTATCTCCTCGCGGCCGAGTCCGCCCTCGGAATCGAGGTCGACCCGGAGCGCCAGAGGTTGCGAGCGGTGTTGGTTGAGATGGAACGGCTGTACAACCATGTGGCCGACCTCGGTGCCCTGTGCAATGACGTGGCGTTTTCGGTCGCCAATTCATTGGCCCTCACAATCCGCGAAGACCTGTTGCGTCTCAACGAGGCGGTGACCGGACATCGCCTGATGCGCGGAGCCCTGGTCCTTGGGGGGGTGCGGCTGCGGAGTATTCCAACCCGTGAGCAACTCGACGGCGCGGCGGAGGGGGTTCGCCAGCTGCATGCCATGGTCCGCAACAACGCTCTCGTGCTGGACCGGTTCGCTGGAACGGCGGTTCTCGGTGAACTCGACGCCCGCGAACTGGGTGTCCTCGGCGTGGTGGCCCGGTCGTCGGGCGGCTCGCTCGATGCCAGAGTCGCGCACCCGTTCGTTGCGATGCCGGAGGCGTTTCGAGTCGCCACCGCTACGAGCGGTGACGTGTCCGCCCGGTTCGCCGTGCGGGCCCAGGAGATTGAGGTGTCGCTGGACTGTCTTCGTGCGTGGTGCGACGAAGGACTGGGTCAAGAAGCCACCGACGGCGTCGCCTCGCTCAAGGTGGGTCGTGCTGGAGGCGCGAGTGGTCTCTCGAGTGGTCTAGGCATCGTCGAGGGATGGCGAGGGACGATCGTCCACCGGCTCGAACTCGACAGCGATGAGCGAATTCGCCGTCTGAAGGTCGTGGACCCGTCCTTCTTCAACTGGCCGGCCTTGCCGGTGTCGCTGGCGGACACGATTCTGCCGGACTTCCCCTTGGCGAACAAGAGTTTCAACCTCTCTTACGCCGGCAATGACCTGTGATGCGCAAGGGCACCACCTACAAACGAGCCGACGGCTGCGCGAGACTGTTCAACGGGAGGAACGACAATGACTAAACCGATCTACCGGGTTAAGGCGGAGTTCTTCAAGGTGCTGGCCCACCCCGCGAGGATTCGCATCCTCGAGGTCCTGCGCGAGGGGGAGCGGTCGGTTGGTGACCTGGTGCCCGAGGTTGGCATTGAGAGTTCTCATCTTTCCCAGCAGCTGGGCATCATGCGCCGGGCCAATCTCGTGCAGGCCCGCAAGGAGGGTTCGACCGTCATCTATTCAGTGACGAATGCTCAACTCTTCGACCTGCTCGACGTGGCGAGGTCAATCATCACCTCATCGCTGACGGAATCCCAGGATCTGCTGGACGAGTTGCGGGCCGAGAATTCACTGATCGCTTCGAGCGAGGATGAAGTCTGAGTCTCGAGCCATGGTGACGAATCGGCCCGCTATTTGCTCAGACTGATGGAACGCAGTATGGATCGGGTGAAGCCATTGGTCTGCGCGTAGACCTTCCGGCGCGCGTAGCGCCTGCCGTAGGAGACCGGACCATGTGATGCGGCTTCGATATTGCCGAGCATGCGCGCATCGCGGTAGAGCTCGGTTCTCAGACTGCGGTGGCGAGCCATGGAGACCTCTTTTCCGATCGGTCACTCCGGCGACGGCCGCTCGAGTAATCGTTACCCGCAGACTAGCGAGCCCCGGTGACACGCACCGGGGCTCGCTAGTTGAAAAGGACTATGGGTACTACTTGAGCCAGGCCGGAATTCCCGTGCTCAGCTTCTTGGCCGGAACTACGGGACCGGTCGACGTACTGTCAGTCACGTAAATCTTTCCGTTGATCGGCTGGGTCTGGGTGGCGCTGATGATCTTGGTGAGGTAGCCACCATTGAGCCCTTGGTGGTTACTGCGCGTGTAGACCAGGGGAACCAGCGACGGAGTCTGACTGAAGGTTTTCGTCGTAAGCGTCTTGAGGAAGCTCGCCCGTGTGAAGTTCTTGCCCGCTACTTTCAGTGCTTCCACGAAGGCGACGCCCCAACCAATGCCGTAGGCCATGTTGCCCGTAATGGGTGAGGTCGACGTGAAGTTGGGGAAGTCGGCGTGGTCAGTCTTCAGTACCTTGGTCATCCAAGCATTCCATGGGCTCGACGAGGTCGAAGCCGGCAGGTAACTGAATGACACGGCACCAATCTCGGGGTCCGGGAAGGGCTTGCCCACGAAGGGCAGGTTCACCGTAACCGGGTCCGAGCCGACGCTCGAGATGATCCAGTGGGTCGTGTAGCCCATCTGAAGCGCAGCGCCGAGGACCGCATCCGTGGCACCCGGGATGGTGTCGAGCACCGTCACGGCGCACTTGTCACTCTGGAACTTCGCGACATAGGGCGCCACCGAGGTGCCACCACTGGCCACGAGGGCACTCACGCTGTAGAGCTGAGTATCCGAGGGCGTCACGCCACCGGCAATGAGGCCGGCGAGACCGTCTGCACCGAAGTCATCACCTTGTCCGAGGAAGCACACGCTGGCTCCCGGGTAGGTCGCCTTGATGTACTGGGCGAAGATCTTGCTCTCCTCGTTGTAACTGGTCTGCCAGCCGAAGAGGCCCGGGTAGGTGCCGGGGTTGTTCCAGTCACGTGAGCCGGAGTTGACGAACAATTGCGGCACGCCGTTGGCCTTCAGCAGTGATCGCACCGCGTCTTGAGTCGGGGTCCCGAGTGATCCGACCGTCGCGAAGACGGGGATTGAAAGGAGCGCGTGGGTCTGGGCGACGACGCTCGGATTGCCAGTGCAACCGAAACCGGGCGTACCGTAGCAGTCGTCCTTCATCACGAAGCGGATCTTGCGTCCATTGATGCCGCCCTTGGCGTTGACGTACTTGAAGACGGCATTCGCGGCCTTGGCCACATCGCTATATCCCGACGAGGCGATGCCCGTGAGCGGCACCGTGGCACCGATAGTGATTTGAGTCTTGGTCACGCCGGGGGTCTTGGTGGCCGCGCCTGCGCTGAGGACCGAACTGCCGGCCGTAATCATTCCGATTGACAGCATGAAGGCTGTACTGGTGGTCACCAGCCTCCGCTTTCGTGTAATTCCCATAATTCAATCCTCCCCAATTTAACTGCACTTACCGCAGAGTAGGTCGGGGAAGATAGGTGATGCAAGTCACCCCCGCAAATGATTGCGACGTTTGCGCCATGCTCGTAGCACCGCTCCGGAGATGCCCATGGGAGCGAAGAGCATGACAACTATCAAGAGCACACCGAAGATGATGCCGTTCATCTGGCTCGCGAAGTTGCCCTGAGGCTTGAGTCCGGTCTGGGTGACGATCCATGAGATCACCGCCGAGGAGTAGGCGTAGATCAACCCGCCGATCAATGCACCTGGAATCGTGCCGATGCCGCCAATCACGACTAGGGACAGGATGGTGATCGACAGCGCGAACGAATAGGTGGACGGCGAAACCGAATTATTGATGAGCGTCCACAGTGCCCCGCCGAGAGCGGCGTAGGCGGAGGAAATGACGAAGGCGATCACCCGGGTTCGTGGCAACGAGACCCCCACCAACTCGGCGGCGACATCGTTGTCGCGAATCAGGCGCATGGCCCGGCCCGTGCGGCTGGCGAACAGGTTGCCCATGAAGAAGAACGCCACCCCGGTGGCGACAATGGAGATGTCGGCGAGCCACATCGTGTTGGTGGTCAGCAGCGAGGTGCCGGATTGATAGAGGCTCGTGAGCCAGTGGGGTGGCGTTACGGCGGTCGGGAGTTGCAGCCCCGCATCGCCGCCGGTCCACGAGTTGAACGACGCGAGGATCGCGCCAAAGGCGACGGCGAAGGCGAGGGTCATGCCCGCGAGGTAGGGCCCTCGTAGTCGCGTGGCGGGCAGTCCGAGGAGCAGTCCGACCAGTGCGCCGGCGATGACGGCGATGAGCAGTGACACGACGATTGGGGTGGTCGTGTGGTGGTTGGCCCAAATCGCCATGGCGAAGGCGCCAACGCCCATGAAGGCACTGTTGCCCAGCGAAATCTGCCCCGAGGCGCCCGTGAGAAAGGACAGACCCAGCAGCACGATCGACATGGCCGCGCCGGTTGCGAGGTTGAAATTGGTGGTCGCGGAAAGGAAGTAGGTGGCAATCAGCGTGGCGACGAGCGCGGCTACGGTGAGTGCCCCACGTGCGACGACTGGGTGGTTCGTGTGCAGTCCGGGAATCCGAAGTACGGAGACGCCGATGACGAAGAGGGCGGTCATGAGACCGAGCACTAAGGCCGAATGGCCATTAGAGGTCAGGAGGAAGGAGGCGACGACCGCAAGTCCGAGGAACACTGCGGTGACGAACACGTGGCGCCGGTTTGAGCTAATGGTCATCAGACACGCCTCGCCGTACTCTTGGTGAAGATGCCATTGGGTCGGACCATCAGCGAGACGATGAGAATGGCCAGCGCTACGAGGATGATGGCATTCGAATTCAGGAAGTCACCGACGAATTGCAGGATGATGCCCATGACCACCCCGGAGATGATGGCGCCCACGGGGCTGTCGAGCCCTCCCACCGCGGCGGCGATGAAGCCGAAGGCGAAAATGCCATCCATCACCTGGGGGGTCAGCCCCGTGAAGAAATTCGAAGCCACGAGAACGGTGGTGATCGTGCCCACTGCGGTCGAGAGCATCCAACCCAGGGTGAGCATGCGACCGACGCGAACGCCCAGCAAGCGCGAGACTTCTGGCGCCAGTGCCGCGGCCCGCAGTTGCAGGCCCAGCTTCGTGAACCGGAACAGGAGTGCGACGGCGGTCATCACGACGAGAGCGGTCACGATCTCGTAGACGGAGAAGTCGGACATGGCAAAGGGCTTGCCGCCAATCTGCCAGTCAATGGGGGAGAATGGGCTGGGCAAGCCGCGCGGGAGTGTCGACCATATGGCCGCAGCCACGGCCTCGAGAACGATGAGGAAACCCACCATGACGACGATGGGGTTGATTTCGGGCTTGCCGTAGAGCCCACGAACCAACACTCGTTCAGTGACGCCACCAATGGCGAAACCTGCCGCGATCGAGATTACGACACAAGCCCAGTAGCCGAAGTGGTACGAGAGCAGACCCATTCCGAGATAGGTGGCGAACATCGGCATGGCACCTTGGGCGAAGTTCAAGATACGGGTCGAGCGCCACACGAGAACGAGGCTGAGAGCGACCAGTCCGTAGACGACGCCATTCGTCAGTCCGCTGAGGATATCCGTGACAATGCGCGACGTGAGGAAGGAATCCACTATTCGACCATTCCGAGGTAGTACTGACGGAGGTTTTCGTCCTCGGCAACCACCGGGGCCAAGTCATTGGCCACCACCTTGCCCAAGTGCAGGACGACGGCCCGGTCCGCGATGCGAAGTGCCGATGAGGCATTCTGCTCGACAAGCACGACGGTCAGGTGGTTGGTCCGGCACAGGTGTTGGATCGTGTGCATGAGTTGGGACGTGACCAGCGGTGCCAAACCAAGCGATGGTTCATCGAGCAGGAGCGCCGACGGCTTCGCGATGAGGGCTCGGGCCATGGCGAGCATCTGGCGTTCGCCACCCGAGAGTTTCGCAGCGGCCTGACGACGGCGTTCGCTTAACACGGGGAACTGGGTGTATTGCTCCTCAAGGCCTTCGCGAAGATTGACCTGCGCCATGAGCGCCCCGAGGCGGAGGTTCTCCTCCACGGTGAATTCACCGATCACGCCACGGCCCTCGGGCACGTGGCCCACGCCGAGTCGGGCAATGTTCTCGGGCTTCTGCCCAAGGAGTTCGTGGTCGTCGAGATGAATCGAACCCTTCGTTGGGGATTGCAGACCACTGATGGTGCGTAGCAGCGTGGTCTTTCCCGCACCGTTGGATCCGAGCACCGCGGTGATCTGGCCGGTCGGGGCCGAGAAGGTCACGTCGCGAAGCGCCTGCACGGCGCCGTAGGACACGCTGAGGCCGTCAACCGAGATCACTCGTCGACCCCCAGATAGGCGGCGATCACGGCCTCGTCGTCGCGAACCTCCCGAGGGGTGCCAGCGGCGATTACCTCGCCGAAGTTGAGGACCACGAGTCGGTCGACGAGGGGCATGACGAACTCCATGTCGTGTTCGACGAGCAGAACCCCCATGGTCGAGCGCAATTCGAGGATCAGTCGGGCGAAGTCGGAGAGCTCCGCCTCATCGAGACCCGACGCCGGCTCGTCGAGCATGAGCAGCGAAGGATCGCACATGAGCGCTCGCGCCACCGAAACCTTCTTGGCGATGCCGTACGGAATGGCCGACGGGAGTTGTGTCGCGAAGCCGGCGATGCCGAGTCGTTCGAGCATGGCGGCGGCATCGTGGCGCAGCCGATGCTCTGCGCGAACACCACTGGGGAGGGCGAGGAAACTCGATACGAAGCCCCCGTTGGGGCGAACCTGGCCACCGGCCATGACGTTCTCCAGGACGCTCATGTGGGGGAAGAGGCCAACTCCTTGCAAGGTACGTGCGACGCCCGCGCGGGCGAGTTGGCTGGGCCGCAAGTTCGATCGTCCAGATTGGGGGAAGGTGACGTGACCCGCGGAGGGTCGTACGAAACCACAGGCCACGTTGAAGGCTGTCGTCTTGCCGGCGCCGTTGGGACCGATGAGTCCCACGATCTCTCCGGACGAAACGCTGAACGAGACATCGTCGAGCGCCCGCAACCCATCGAAATGCACCGACACGTGCTCGAGAGCGATCATCGGCGATTCCGTTGCGGGGGTCATAGTGTTCCCAAAGTTACAGGTTGCGGAGAGGGCGCCGCGCCAACTCGGCGATGTTCGCGGAACTGTGCATAAGAAGCGATTCCGAGATGGTTGTCGATTTTGCGAACAACCTCTAACGTGGCGCCTACAGCACTGGAGACACATGGACAATCGACAGATCATTCTCGCCCAACGCCCGGTCGGGGTGGTGGATGAATCAACCACGAAACTCGTCGTGGCGCCTCGCCCTCAGTGCGGACTCGATGAGGCGCTCATCAAGGTGGGGATGCTTTCCATAGATCCGACCATTCGCACATGGATGAACGACGCACCGGGCTACTTGCCCCCGATCGGTATCGGTGATGTCATCAGGGGAAGTGGTACTGGAGTGGTGGTCGAGTCCAACTCCACCCGCTACGCCGTTGGCGACATTGTCTTTGGCATGACCAATTGGCAGGAGTGGGTGCTCGCGACCGAGGAGAACCGGTTCTCCGTGGTGCCCAAGGGCATGGGTATCGACCTGGCCACCATGATGAATGTTCTGGGTGTTACGGGCATCACCGCGTATTTCGGACTGACCGAGGTCGGACAGTTGAAGGTGGGTGACGTGGTCGTGGTGTCGGGTGCCGCCGGGGCCACCGGTTCGGCCGTAGGTCAGATCGCCCGGGCGAAGGGCGCCAGCAAAGTGATTGGCATTGCTGGCGGAGCGCAGAAGTGTGCCGAAGTGGTTGAGAAGTACGGCTTCGACGAGTGCCTCGACTACCGTGAGCCCGACCTGGGGCGCCGCTTGCACGAAGTGTGCCCTGACGGCATCGACCTCTACTTTGACAATGTCGGTGGAGACATCTTGGACGCGGTCCTCGCGAACATTGCAATGCACGCCAGAGTGGTGCTCTGCGGAGCCATCTCCCAGTACAACGCGACCGAGCGCCCCAGAGGACTGGTCAACACGAGCATGCTGATCATGAGACGGGGACGAATGCAGGGCTTCATCGTGCTCGACTACACCGCGCGCTTCGGCGAGGCCCAGGTGGAACTCGCGGCCATGGTCCTTGACGGGACTCTGGTCCATCAGGAACACCTTGTGGCTGGTCTCGAGCACGCGCCCGACGCGCTGAACCTTCTCTTTAGCGGGGGCAATCACGGTAAGACGCTGGTGGTGGTCGACGAGACCGTGCAACTTGCCTGATGGGGAGGTGTCAACTCCGCGTGGGGAGTTGGCGCAGCGAGTCACCGTGGTGTTGTTCCTGGCGGCGCTGGTGGCCGGATTCGGACAATTCGGCGCCGTCGCGTCGCTCAACGACGTTGCCAGACACTTCGGCCACCACGCCGCCGGTCACACACTCAAGAGCGTCGTGGGCCTGTCGGGCTCGATGCTCGGTCTCGGGCTCGGTGTACTACGGCTCGCCTCGTTGGCCTCGCTCCCGTTGTCGTCGCTCGCGGACCGACGCGGTCGCACCAGAATTCTGCAACTGTTCTTATTCACTGGACTGGTCTCCACCGCGGCGGCATCGCTGAGCTTCTCGTATTGGTTCTTCGTCCTGTGTTTCGCATTCGCGCGCCCCCTCCTGTCGGCGGCCTCGACACTCGTCCAGGTGGTCACCGTCGAACTCTCGAGCACCTCACGGCGTATGCACCGACTCGTGGTGATGGCCGCTGGTGCGGGTATCGGCGCGGGCCTTTCAGCGGTGCTGCACGGCGTGATCCGAGGACCGAACTCTTTTCGATGGTTGTTCGCCCTCGCCATCGTGCCGGCCGTGATTGTCACGCCACTGCTGCGTCATATTCCCGAGCCCCGTCGTCATTCGCCTGATGCGCCGCTAGCCCGCCTCGGGTCGGTGCCGCCAACGATGCGGGGTCGTCTCGCCGTGGTGGCCATCATGGCCTTTACAATCGGCATGATTACCGGCCCGGCCAACGGGTTCGCCTTCGTGTACGGCGAAGGGGTTCTCAGAATCAGCCCTCACGTGGTCGCCTCGGTGGTAGCGCTGAGCGCCTTTACGGGCTTGGGCGGACTGATTCTGAGTCGTCGGCTCGCGCACACTGTAGGGCGACGTGGCACCGTCGCCATTGGGGTCGTCGCATCGGCGGTGACCTCCTGTATCGCTTACAGCGGGGGGCGGTGGGCCTTCATCGGCGGTTACATGATCGGCGTTGCAGCCGCTGGATTGCTGGCCCCAGCGGCGACCGCAATCAGCACCGAAATCTTCGCGCACTCCTTTCGAGCCACGGCCGCGGGCTGGGTCGTCGTGGCGGGCGTCTTAGGGGCAACTACCGGGCTCTTCGTGTTCGGTCTCATCGGCGACCTCGCTCACGTCGCCGGAGTGACGTCGTTGCGTCTCCCGGCGCTGCTCACCTTCTTGCCGCTGACGCCTACGTTGCTCCTGCTTCGACGGTTGCCCGAGAGTGCCCGAATGGAACTCCATTAAGTCCAGGTCAGATTCGCGACCAGCGCCCGATGGTCGCTACCGCCGTCGCTGGCGAACCCGCCACGCGAGGTGATGGGACCGCGAGCCAGGACGTGGTCGATCTGGGAATGGGGCAGTCGTGCAGGCCACGTCCTCGCACGCACCATTGAGCGCCAACCGGGTAGCAGCACCCGCAGCAAGGGTCGCCACGAGTTGAAGTCCCCGGCCATGATCACCGGCAGGTCGGGGTCGAGCGCCGCTGCGATGGCGCCGATCCGTCGATACTGGCGGTAGGAACCGTGACTCAGATGCGCACCGTGGACCGCGAGCATGTTGAACGGACGGGTCCCGTCGTGGAGTCTTGCCACGATCAACGCTCTACGGACTCTCTCTCGGGGCAATCGGCCGAGGGGTACCACCTCGATTGACTCGATCTCGAATCGCGTGATGAGCCCGAGCCCCCATACCCCGTGTTCCAGTCCGGTGAGGGAGCCTCGGCGGGCTTCCTGGAACCTGGTGAGGGTGCGGTGTTCGTCGAAGTAGAGGCCATGCTCGCCGGTGAAGTGGGCGAGCCACGGTTGCCAAGACCGGCCCCCATGGCCTGAGGTGACCCGCTGGGCCGTCGCGAGGGGGGCGAAGGCCCCACTCATGCCAAGGCGATGCTGGAGCAGCTCGAAGAGATCGTCACCATCATCACCACGCCACAGTTCGGGCAGAACCAGGATGTCGGCGTCGAGTTGGGCGACGTGGTCCAGCACCCGGGTGGGTCGACCCCATCCGTCGACGCCGGCGTGAAGATTAAACGTCGCGACACGCACGACAAAACCCTACGCCGTCGACCAGCCGCATGTGGCAGTCTCTGTAGGTGGATTCCGTCAATGTGGCCTTCGGACATCGACTGTGGTGGGTTGACGCGTTCATCGGCGACGCCGAGCGTGGCAATCCCGCCGTAGTGGTGCTGCTCGAACGTCCCATGCTCGATGAAGAACTTCAGCAGATCGCCTTCGAACTCGGGGTCTCGGAAACCGCGTTCGTGCGCCGAGTCGGTGATCAATGGTCGCTGCGCTGGTTCACCCCGACCGTCGAAGTCGACCTCTGCGGACACGCGACGCTGGCGACTCTGCACGTGCTGCTCACCGAATTAGGCGTACCGGGCGGCGAATTCTATTTCCAGACTCGATCGGGGGTGTTGTCGGGTCGACGACTGAGCGACGGAATGCTGGGTGTCGACCTGCCGCGCGCGTACATCGAGCCGCTCGAGACTTCGGTGCTGAACGACACGCTCGGTCCGGTCAGCGAGGTCTACCAGGCGGGCCCCCAGAGCGTGCTCGCAATCGTTGAGGACTACGACGCCCTGTGCGGTCTCGCGGTCGATCCCATGAGCCTCTTTCTCGTTCCGAGTTCGATCGTCATCGCCGCTTGCCACGGCGGCCCCGGCGTGGACGTCTCGATCAGGGTCTTTGCGCCGCGGCTCGGCCTCGCCGAAGATCACGTCACTGGCAGTGCGATGTGCGCGGTGGCTCCGTGGTGGGTGGAGAAGGTCGGATCACCCACCGTCTCAGTGCGCCAAGCCTCGGCTCGGGGCGGCGTCATGTACGCCCGCCTGTTCGAGCGCAACGTCGAGGTGGCGGGAAACGCAC
The DNA here is from genome assembly GCA_035530815.1 of Acidimicrobiales bacterium. Classification (GTDB taxonomy): domain Bacteria; phylum Actinomycetota; class Acidimicrobiia; order Acidimicrobiales; family RAAP-2; genus RAAP-2. The sequence continues at coordinate 137,720 of DATKTZ010000011.1, read as the reverse complement.
GGACCTTCTTCGGCGGCGACCTTCGCGCATGAGTGCCAACGACTTGGGACCCGGCCCGCGCACCCGGGTGCGACGCCTGCCTAAGAAGGCTTCATACGACGCCGAAACGATCTACGCCATCCTGGACGAAGCACGCCTTTGTCACGTCGCCGCCATCGTGGATGGTCGGGCCGTCGCGTTGCCGACGCTGCACTCGCGCGAGGGCAACACGCTGTTCATCCACGGCAGTCAGTCGAACGCGGTGTTGCGTTCGATCATCGCCAGCGGGGAAGCGTGTCTGACGGTCACCCTCTACGACGGCTTGCGTCTGGCCCGCAGTGGCTTTGAGTCGTCGATCGCCTACCGGTCGGTCGTGGTGTTTGGTGCGGCGGTCGAGGTCGTTGATGGCCGCGAGAAGATGCGAGTCCTCGATGGATTCGTCGATGCCGTCCTACCCGGCCGCGCCAACGAGGTCCGGCCCATGAGTGACCAGGAGCAGCGCCTCACGTTGGTCGTCGCGGTCAGCGTGGACGAAGCGTCGGCCAAGGTCTCAGAGGGCCCCACGGAAGACCCTGACGACGATAAGGATCTGCCGATCTGGTCCGGGTCAGTCCCGGCCCGGGTGGTCTTCGATCAACCAGTGCCGTCGATCGATGGAGCGATGGCCAGTGGCGTGGTCGCGGTCCCGGCCTCGGTGCGCGCCCTGCTGGAGGGAAGGTGAGCGTGCTGGACGACCTCGCCGAAGGCATCGCGCGCATCACTCCGGTCGATGAGCGCGAGGCCCGGTCCATTGAACTGACGCTCGACCGCTTGACCTGGCCGGGCGACGTGTTCTCCGAGGAGTTGGACGCGCACCACGTCACAGCGTCGGCCTTCGTGGTCTCCGAACGGGGGGTGATCCTGCACCGCCACCGGCGTCTGGGCATCTGGGTGCAACCCGGTGGCCACGTCGATCCCGGGGAGACCCCTGAGGGGGCAGCGGTTCGCGAGACCTTTGAGGAGACCGGTCTGGGGGTGCGTCATCTCGACCCGGCGTGGCTCTTTCACGTGGATGTGCACCCGGGCCCGCGCGGGCACACTCACTACGACCTGCGTTATCTCGTCGTGGCCGAGCCCGTGGATCCGAGTCCGCCCGAGGGGGAGAGCCCCGACGTCTTCTGGTTCACGTTCGAAGCCGCGCAACAGCGTTGTGAGCCAGCTTTGGCGCCGGCGATCAAGAAACTCGGCGACACGGTGGCCGCGTGGGACGTGCGAGACTGGCGTCGTGAGTGAGACCGAAGCGCTTCGCGCACTGATGGACGCCGACCGCTGGATTGACCGAGTGAGTTCACAGCGAAGCCACCTGCCCGAGATCGGTGAACTGGCCGATGTCGAATCGGAGTTGCGGTCACTGATGAAGGCTCTGCAAGAGGCTCAGGCGGTGCAGGCGCCGGTGCGCACGGCCTACGAGGACAGCGCCGTCGAGACCGAGCGTTTGCGCAAGCGCGTCAGTGATCTTGAGCGCACGCTCGGCGCCTCGACGGCTAACGCCCGTGAACTCACGGCACTGCACACCGAGCTTGACCACGTGCGCGAACTGCTGGGGCGGGCCGAGGATCGCGAGCTGGACCTATTGATTGAGGTGGAGCCCCTCGACGAGATGGTGCAAACCATTCGGTCCCGGGCTCAACCGCTCGTCGTGCGCCGAAGCGACCTCCAGAGGGTCATCATTGAATTACAGGCTTCACTCGACGAGGAATTGACAGCGCTGCGAGAAGCTCGCAGGGAGCGTGCAGCGGCCGTCTCGGCCGAAGTCCTCGCACGTTACGATGCCGCCCTGATGAGAGCCGGTGCGGCGGGCGCGGCCCAAGTCGACGCTGGACGCTGCGATGGGTGTCGGATTGCCTTGTCACCCCTTGACCTCGATCGTTGGAAGGCGCAGGCCCCGGAGTCGTTCATGCCTTGTCCGGAATGCGGGAGGCTCCTCCTCCCGTGATCATTCTCATCCGCCACGGGCAAACGACCTCCAATGCCCGCAACCTGCTCGTGGGGCGGGGCAATCCCGACCTCACCGAGCTGGGTCGACGCCAGGCCACCGCATTGGGAGATCTGCTGAAGGACGTGCGTGAGGTTTGGACCTCCCCGTTGCAGCGGGCGCGCGACACCGCGGCGTTGGCGATCCCCCACCTCGAGGCGACGGTAAACGAGGCATTCATCGAGGTGGATTACGGCACGCTCGATGGTGAGCCGCTCAGTGCGGTGAGCGGCGAGCAGTGGCGGGCATTCGAACGTGACCACGTGATGGTCTTCGGCGGCGGAGAGTCCTTGGCCGATGTCGACCTGCGAGTGCACGCGCAACTCGAGGCGCTGCTCGCGGACGAGTCGAGCCTCCTCCACTCGCGGGAAGAGCATTTGGCGATCGTCAGCCACCTGTCACCCATCAAGTCGGCCATGGTCTGGGCGCTGGGCGTGCCGACGTCGACCGTGTGGCGGATGCAACTGAACAATGGTTCGATTACGACGATCACCACTCGGCTGTCGACGCCGGCACTGCTGCACTACAACGTCGTGCCGCCCCTGGCGTGATCAGTGCAGGGCAACGGCGATGGCCGCGAAGTGGAGACCCGCGCCGACCAACGTGAAGGCGTGGAAGAGTTCGTGGTAACCAAAGACCTTCGGGGAGAGACGGGGACGGCGCGCACCATAGGCGACGGCACCCAATGAGTAGGCGACACCGCCAGCCACGATGAGCGCGAAGGGCAGCGGTCCGCCACCACGGTAGATCTGGGGCATGACGGTAACGGCAGCCCAACTCACCACGAGGTAAGGCAAGGTATTGACCCACTTCGGAGTGTCGAGTGCCAGTTGGCGCACGGCGATGCCAATGAGTGCCCCTGAACCGATGATGATCATCAGCACCAATCGAATGGTGCCGTGCATGGTCAGACCGGCGATGGCGAGGTACGAGCCGGTGATCGCGAGGAAGATCGTCGAGTGGTCGGCCCTTCTCCAGGCCCTGCGACGCGACGGCGACCAATGGATGCGGTGGAACAGGGCACTCGTGACCATCATCGCCTCGACCCCGAGGAGGTAGCACGACACCCACGCGACTTCGGCCCACGTGTGAGCACGGACCAGAAGGATTGGCGAGCAGAGTACGAGCAAAACGGCACCAAGCACGTGCAGCCAACCCCGCATGAGGGGCTTCACGTGTTCCGCCGACACGACCGACGATGACACCGGAGTACTCACGGTTCCACCCTACGTTGCCCGCGTGCTGCGAGGACGTCTGCACCGCCGACACTGAGTGGCCCGCCCGTTCCTGACGAGAGGAACGGGCGGGCCCTCGATGTTTGGCCCCCCCAGCCAATGAGTAAAAATTACCTCGCCCTGAGCCACTACTCTGTCTCAGGAAGCCCGCAAACAACGGTTTGTGAGGAATTTCACATAGGGGAGCCACGATGAATCGTCGTACGTTGGGCCAAGGGTTGGTCGTTTCGGAGCAGGGACTCGGCTGCATGGGGATGAGTGAGTTCTACGGAATCGGTGACGATGTCGAATCCGTCGCCACCATTCATGAGGCGCTGGACAGTGGTGTGAACTTTTTCGACACCGCCGACATGTACGGCCCGTTCACCAACGAGCAACTCGTCGGCCGCGCGGTCAAGGACCGGCGACACGAAGTGGTCCTCGCCACGAAATTCGGCAATCAGCGTGGCGAGGACGGTTCGTTCCTGCGTATCAATGGTGAGCCGGATTACGTCGTGAAGGCCTGCGACGACTCCTTGCGCCGACTCGGCGTTGATTACATCGACCTCTACTACCAGCACCGGGTCGACCGTTCGGTGCCGATCGAGGAGACGTGGGGCGCGATGAAGTCACTCGTCGAGGCGGGCAAGGTCCACCACCTCGGCATCTCCGAGGCGTCGGCGGAGACGCTCGAGCGCGCGCACGCGGTGCACCCGGTCACCGCTCTGCAGACGGAGTATTCACTGTGGAGTCGCGATCCCGAGGACGGCGTACTCGACGCCTGTCGTCGCCTTGGCATCGGCTTCGTCGCGTACAGCCCGCTGGGGCGAGGATTCCTCACGAACGAGGCGAGCAATCGGGAAGCCGCCGGCGAGCGTGATTACCGCAAGAACCATCCACGCTTCTCGGGCGAGGCCTACGAGCACAATCTTCAGCTGGTCGCGAATCTTGAGCAGATCGCGTCGGCCAGGGGCGTGACCGTGGCCCAATTGGCCCTCGCATGGGTGCTGTCACGTGGCGCCGACGTCGTGCCGATTCCGGGAACCAAGCGTCGCAAGTGGTTGCGCGAGAACATAGCCGCGAGCGAGATCGTACTCAGTGCGGACGACATCGCGGCACTCGAGGCGGCGGTGCCGCGCGGCGAGGTGGCCGGTGAGCGCTACCACGCGCAGGGTATGAAGACAATCAACGGCTGATTCGTTCCAGTCGGGCGTCGATCAGTCGCCACTCCTCATCGCACCACGCCACCACCTGCGGGTCATGGGTTGCGACCACGAACGTTGCCCCGGTAGACGCCAACAGGGCGAGGACAGAGGCGGTCTCCGCGACGCCGAGGCCGCTGGTCGGTTCATCCAAGACGTACACCTGGGGATTGGTGACCATGGCACGGGCGACGGCCACGCGTTCGGTCTCGCCTCGCGAGAGGCCTTCCCAGCGCGAGGCGCCGCTCATGAGGATGCCCAATGAGGCGAGGTCGGCCTCGCTATCGCGCTCATTAGTTCGTCCCATCCTGATGACGTCGGTGACGAAACCCCTCGTGAGGCCGGGCTCGCTCGGCACGTAGGTCAGGTGGCGACGCAACTGGGCCTCATCGATTTCATCGATGAGAACTCGACCAATGCTGATCGATCCGGAATGAAAGATATCGAGCGCGGCGACCGCGCGCAGCAGGGTCGATTTGCCCGAGCCCGATGCACCGGTGATGGCGACGCGGCGACCGGGGGGGAGTACGACTGATGCGTCGCGGACCACCGGGACTCCACCCTCTTCAATCGTCACGTGTTCCAGGTGGACCGTGGCGTCGTCGGGCCAGTCCAAGTGGCCGAGGTGCTCTGGTCCACCGAGTTCTTCGAGCCGCTCGGCGCCACCACTGACCGCGACCGCGGTGTCGAGGGCCGACCGCACCGATGACAGGGCATCGTAAGTGGCGAGGGCCAGCATCGCGGCGACCACGATCCACACCGGCGCGCTGTCGGGGTGTAGTCCGAGCCCGAAGAGCGCAAGTGACGTTGCCAACGGCCCGACCAGTTCCGAACGTCGCTGTCGACGCAGGAGTTCGAATTCGGCGTCGCGCAACTGCGAAGAGCGATGGTTCGAGCGGTTGAGGACGTGATCGAAGCGCCCCAGCCGTGTCAACTCGGGAGTCACGGTGCTCAGTTCGACGAGTTCTGCCCGATAGGCGCCACGAGCGCGGCGCAGACCTCGGTCGGCGGCCAGCAGCGGCTGGAAATTGGCCACGAGCGCGCCGACACCGAGCAGCTGGGCGAGGACCATGACGCCGACCACCGTCCACCATGAACCACGTGGGATCAGCACCGCGACCACGACATCGCTGAGGGCCATGACCGTGATCGTGGTCGCGAGAGGGATGACGCAGCGCAACCAGAGGTCCTGGAGCTCGTCAGTGTCGCGCAATGCCCGTTCGAGCAACTCACCCGATGCGTAGCGACGCCATCGTGAATAGTCGAGCCCGCCGACCACCGTCACCAACCATTGACGCCAACGCGTCACCGCCTCGTAACCGAGCCGGTGTGCGCTCATTCGCTCGGCGAAACGAAGCGGCGACCGCAGAAAGGCGAAGAGTTCAATCAGGATCAGGGAGCCGAGAACGGCCTGCAGACCTGGCCGGGCGGCGCTGGCGACCAGGAGCGCGACCGCGCCGACCAGAAGCGCGACGTTAGTCGCCGAGGCGACGAGTCCAGCGCCGAGTGCGCGCAGGAGGTCACGACGTGGTGGCTGCGCCCGACGTAGCCACCGGGTGAGGCGCTGGAGGTCCGCGTTCACGCGCCGACTTCGATCCGTATATCGAAGTCCGTCATGACGGGATCATCGACGCTCGCCTCGACGATGGCGAGTCCTTCGGAATTCGACAGGGCCGCGCGCACACTTTCTCGTGCGTGGGCATCGAGGACACCGGCGATGTCGTCGAGTACGACCAGAGCGGGTTCGCAAAGCAACGCGCGGGCGAGAACGAGGCGCACCCGCTCACCAGTGCTGGTTCCGCCGCCGTCGGCGAGCAGGAGGACGTCGAGATCACTGAAGCGGGGACCGACGAGGTCGAGTACCGCGAGGACCTTGAGGACCTCCGCGTCCGCGATGGCCGCTCCCAGCGTGAGGTTCTCGCGCAATGTTCCCGATAGCAGGGCACTGTCGACACTGACGTAGCCAATGGGTCGCGCGGTGAACTTGACCGTGCCCGCGACGGCGGGGCTCCAACCCAGCCACGTGTGAAGCAGCGTGGTCTTGCCTGAACCGGAGCGGCCGGTGACCAGGACCCGCTCACCCTCGCGGACATTGATGGACACGGGTTGGGAATTGACCGTCGTGACGAGCTGATCGCTACTCAACAGACGACCTCGGCCGACCGGTGGCGCTGGTGTCGACACCTCCGCGAGCAGGGCGACTGACCGAACAGCGTTCTCCCGGCGGTGGAACTCGGTCCCGAATCGACGGACTTGAAGGAAGATCTCGCTGGTGACGAGGACTGCGACGAGCGCGTGTTCCAGGGAGATCCGACCTCCCAACAGGGAGAAACCGACCACCATCGCCACCAGCCCGATGCTGACGCCGCTGAGAAACTCCGTGACCAGTGAGGATTCCAGCGCCACTCGTATCGCCCGCAGCGCGATCACGTGTTCGGAGTCCGAAATAGCGCCGATCTCGTTGGCACCGAATGGGATGGCTCCGAGGGCACGAAGCTCAGGGCCATGGCGAAGGAGTTCGAGTTGGCGCGCTTCGAGCATGGCGCGGCGCTGCTCGTACTGCACCGCCATGGCCTCACTGCGTTTGCCCGCTCGCACGTAGAGCGGGATGGCGCTCGCGAGGAGGGCCCCACTGATGGCGAGGCTCGGCCATCCGGCGGCCATATATACGAGTGCGAAACCGAGGACCGCCACGCGGGCGCTGGTGGCGAGTACTTCGAGAACGGGGGCTTCGGCGGCGCTGTCGATCGCGAGGGCCAGATCACCTCGGGCTCGTTCGTGCTCGCGACGCGGCAGCGAGAGGTGGGCGGGTAGCTCACGGCGCCATTGGTCTCGGATCCGTGCGCCGACGTTGTCCCCCCACTCGCGCAGAGCATTCGCCAGCGCCCAGCGGATGGCCACGACCGAGACCAGCAACCAGAGTCCCCGGGTGATGTCTCCGCGGACGAGGTCGGCGACCGCAACCGCGAGCAACCAGGCGCCCAGTAATGCAATCAGGGCGTTCAGGGCGCCGAGGATGCGCGCGGAAGACTTCGGGGTGGCGTCGGTTCCAGTCGTCGACGTCACAGAGGCCACGCGTCAATGCTAACGACCGCCCACCCTCCTACAGGGGGGTGTCGCGGTGCGCCAGCGCTTGGGCGGGGCCGTTCAGCCAATCGCGCAGTGCCTTGGTCGCACGGCAATCGTCCTCGTTGTACTCAAGGATCCTTTGGCGCGAGGCCAGTGCGGGCGCGGCGTCATCGCGCACCGCGACCTCATACCACAGCATTGACGCCTCACCGCTCGGATTCTCGTCGCGCCACGCAAAGCCCGACGCCGCGGCCAGCTGCTTCAAACCAAGCGGTCCCTCGGTCTGTATCTGGCGTTTCGCGAGGTCGTGCAGGTCCACCCACTCCTTTGGAGAATGGTCACGGAACAACGTGAGGTCGTGACTCGTGGGCCCCCCTTCCAAGGGGGTTGCCACGGCCCGATTCATCGCCCCGTCCTCGGCTTGAGCCCAGAAACAGTACGCAGCGAAGGTGCGCGACTGATCATGGCAGGCGGCGCGCACAGCACTGAACCACGTCCAGAAATCGGCGAAGATGCGGGTTTCGCTTTCGGTGTTCAACTCTTGCCAGTCGACGAAGGAGTGATATCCCGCCAAGACGCCCTCGACGGGATGGTTGATCGTGACGAAGGCGCCCCACAGGTACGTGACGTCGTTGAAACTCTCCATGTCTACGTCGACCTCGATGTCGGCGACAGGGCAACCCATCACCGAAGGTTCGTGGATTCGTAGAAAGCTCGAACGGACGTGGGAGCGGGCACGATATATGAGGTCGTCGAGCTTGTCGATGCTCCGTCCGAGGACAACTTCGACCTCGGTCGCTCCGTCAGGGGAGTCGTTGACGAGTCGTGCTCGCTGCGCTCGCTGGGGGTCGAGACGAGCCAGATCGGCCCGGGTGGCGATACCGGCCGCGCGCAACATCCGTTGTTGATCGATATTGGTGAAACGGACCAACGAGACGTCATCGTGCTCCTCGAGTTGACCCTCGCAGTGGGTGTTGAACTCACAGGTCAGACATTCTCGGTGCCAGTAGGGCGCCGTCGGGAATTCCCCGCCCACGTCGAACCATTCGTCGAGGGCGAGCAGAACATCGAGGCGTTCTTGGTAGAGCCCGTCGTAGGCGGTCAAGTTGAATCGGGGGTGCGAGACGGTGTCGAGGTCCAACCACCAGAGCCGTTGATTGCGGTCCACCAAGGCGCCCCGGGCCGAGGGGTCGGCGTGACCGTTGCTCTGCAGGATGCGCAACGCACCCGACAGCAGCAGACCGTCGCGACGCACCGTGGGCGTGGAACGCAACCCGATGCCGTGGCGGACCGCTACGTCGCCGGGCGTCAGACGTTCCAGGGTCCCTTCGGAAAGGTGGCGAGTCGAAGCGTGTTCGGTGACCTCGTGGTTCTTCACGATGAGCGGGGCATAGCTGAAGCGTTCGTCGATACGGCCGACCCGCACGAGGGCCTGGACGGCTGCGGTGCGGCGTGCGGTATCCACGTCGGTGAAGCGAGGGCGCAAGATCAGCGCCGCGCCGACGGCCATCAGTTCGCGGGTGTGATCATGGCCGGAGGAGACCACGGCGTAAGGGTGGAGTGACTGGAGCCGCGTCAGGACTTCTGCGCGATGCCGCTCGGCCTCACGCCGACGGCGCTCCAGTTCCGGACTTTCCGGGGTGCGCTGGGCCGCCAGGGGTTCGGCGCGCACGAGGGCGACGCGGTGGACGCAGGCGTCAATCTCGGCGCCACGCAGTGGGGATGTCACAACTGAAGAGCCTACGAGTCTTCGGTGCGGTCACTGCGCCAGCTCCGCCAGAGCGCCGCGTACTCGCCTTGGAGGGCGACCAGCTCATCGTGGGTGCCCAACTCGACGATCCGCCCGTCCATGACCACGCAGACGCGGTCGGCGTCGTGGGCGGTGTGCAGCCGGTGCGCGATGGCGATCACCGTGCGTCCCGCGAGAACGGCGCTGAGCGACCGTTCCAGGTGTCGGGCGGCTCGAGGGTCGAGCAGTGCCGTCGCCTCGTCGAGCACCAGTGTGTGAGGATCACTCAGTACCAGTCGGGCCAGGGCTATCTGCTGGGCCTGGGCGGGGGTGATCGGGTGGCCGGTGGTGCCGAGCTCGGTGAGCAACCCTTGGGGCAGGGCTCGCACCCAGTCGAGCGCGTCGACGGCGTCAAGCGCGCGGGTGAGCTCCTCGTCGGTGGCAGCGGGCTCGGCCAGGGCCAGATTGTCGCGGACCGTACCGATGAAGATGTGATGCTCCTGGGTCACGAGGGCAACGTGGCGCCGCAGGGTCTCTAGGGGCATCTCGGTAAGGGAGACGTCGCCCACCAGCACCACGCCCGTGCGCGGGGAATCGATGCCGGCGATGAGTCGTCCAATGGTCGACTTGCCCGCGCCGGAAGGGCCGACGATTGCGAGGCGTTCGCCTGGTCGCACTTCGAGTGACACCCCGTTCAAGACGTCATGGCCGGCTCGGTAGGAGTAGCGGACGTCGCGCAAGGTGATGGTCTCATTGAGTGGCTCGGGTCCCGTCGCCGGTCGATTGTCTTTCACGACCGAGACTCCGACGAGTCGGGCGAGGGCGGTCTGACCGATCTGCAGTTCGTCGAGCCACGAGATGATGCGGTCGAGGGGCTCGTTGATCTGGACCACGTAGAGAGTGACCGTGGTCGCGGCACCAATCGACACGTGACCGTGCAAGACCAACCAGCCGCTCCAAGCCAACGTGGCCGCCACCGCCAGCGCGAACGCACTTTCGACGGTCGGGAACCACACGAGGCGCATGAGCATCGTGTACATCTCCGCGTAGAAGGACTCGCGAATGTTCTCCTCAATCCGTCGGGTCTGGCGCGGACCCAACCGGTGGGCGTCAATGGTGCGAGCGCCGTCGGCGGTCTCAGCGACCGAGCCCGACATGGTCGCGTAACTGATTCGTTCGCGACGATAACCAGGCGTTGCGTATCGCAGGTAGTGACGCGTGGAGAAGAAGAGGAAGGGGAGTGACACCAGGCTCGCCAGGCTGGCGAGCGGGCTGACGAGCAACATGGCGACCAGAGTCAATATGGCCTGGATGTTCGCCACGAGCCACTCGGGCAGGGCGAAGCGTACGGTTCGTGACAGCGACTCAATGTCGTTGGTGGTGCGACTGAGCAGGTCCCCGGTGCCGGCGCGCTCCACCTCGACCAGGGGCAGGCTCAAGACACTCTCGAGGAACTCCTCGCGCAGCTGTGCGAACACCGATTCGCCCAGTACGTAGCTACGACGTCGGGCCAGGAACGAGAGCCCGGCGTAGAACATCGAGGCCACGAACAACTCGGTGACCAGGGTGTCGATCCGTCCACTGGTCAATCGGTGGGCGGCTGCGAGGTTCGTTATCTGGCCGATGATCCAGGCCGGGATGAGTGCGGCCACGGCCGCCAGGGCGTACAACGTCATCATCTTGACGAGGGGAACACGGTGCTGGGAGATCAGGATCTTGGCGTGGTCGCGCACGACCCGGGTGGATGCGGTGGGTAGCTGGCCCACTAGGAGTCCTCGCGCAGGACCGTTTGCCGATACAAGGTGGAATCATCGCTCAACGAGGCGTGCGTCCCCTCTGCGACCACGCGACCGTCCGCGAAGACGAACACCCAGTCCATCGCTTCCAGCATCACGGGACTGGTGGAGGCGACGATGGTTGTTTCGCCACGTCGGACCTCGCGCAGCCGAGACGCGATCCGACCCTCGGTGTGAGTGTCGACCGCCGAGGTCGGCTCCACCAGGATGAGCAGTTCTGCTTGGGTGAGAATCGCACGGGCGAGGCTCAGTCGTTGCCGTTGGCCGCCCGAGAAGCCGCGTCCGCGTTCCTCGACAACGGTGTTCAGCCCGTCCTCGAGAGCGTCGAGAATGTCGAGTGAACTGGTGGCGGTCAGGGCCGCGAGAATTGCTTCGTCAGTGGCGGCGCCGTGCGGATGCAACTCGCCGCGCAGTTCACCGGAGAACAGCCGAGGCTCGATGTCACTCACGACGATATGGCTACGAACATCGGCAAGGGAAAAGTTCTCGATGGGGTCGCCGTTGATCAAGACCCCGGGTGCCTCGGGAACAAAACGCCCCAGACGATCGCAGAGTTCCGCCGCCTCGGCCGGGGTTTCCGTGACCAATCCGACCAGTCTTCCTCGCGATACCAACAATCCACTGCGGGTGTCCTGAATGGATTCGAGATGGAGGGGCCAGGTCGCGGGAGACTCCGGTTCATCAATGAGCGGCTGGACGCTGAGTATCCGCAAGACCTTGCCCGCGCCGACGTAGGCACGAGTACTGGCGATCACGTATTCGATTGCGGTACGCAGCGGCGTGGTGAGGAAGGTGGCGTATCCGAAGAAGGCGACCAGTTGGCCGGCTTGGAGTGATCCATTCATGACGTCACGCGCACCGAGCAGGGTGACTATCGCGGTCAGGATCGCCGGGAGCAGAACTTGTCCCGATTCGAGACCGGCCTGGGGCGTCGCCACGCGATTCCCGGCCAGGCGCACCAGATTGCTTTGGCGTCGGTAGTTCTCTAGGAATACCTCCTCTCCACCGACACCTCGCAGGATTCTTAGGCCAGCGACGGTGTCGGAACTCAGCGCGGCTAAGCGACCGGCGGCTTCTCGCTGAGCTGCTTGGGTGGCGTGGAGGGGGCGCATCAACGGGGTCGTCAATGACGCAAGGATGGGGACGCCGATCAGGACGATGAGACCGAGTTCAGTCGACGTGCTGAGCAGGATGATCGAGACGACCACCCACGCGACGATGGCACCCATGAATCGGGCGAACACGTCGAAGGCGCCGCCGATGCGCATCGCGTCCGCGGCGACCGTATTGACGATGTCACCCGAAGGGATGGCGTCGGTCAGCGCGCTGCCAGTTCGCGAGAGGTGATGACCAATGACCTGGACGGTCCGGTACGCGGCGTGCATCCAATTGGTCACGGCCAATTGGTGTCGTAGCGCCCCACAGGCCGCTTGCACTAGGCCAAGACCCATCACCACGCCAACCCATTTGAAGAGTGCGCCCTCGTTATGACCCGTGATGCCATGGTCGATGGCCGCTCCGACGGCCGCCCACAGCAGCGCTTGGCTCACCATCCAGCCAATGCCGAAGACGGCGTTCCAGAAGAGCAGGCCCTTCTGGCGAGCGGCGATCCACACGAGGTAGCGCACCGGCGAGCGAGTATCGGGCACGTCGAATTCGGTATGGGGAAGTTCCCGGAAGGGTAGGTGCAGCATGGCAGTTCCTTTCCGGTCTCGAAGTGGGTGGATGATGAGTCGACCTATAAGCGGGGTTCTGTCCACCTCCCTTGCGGAAGGTTGGGCGGCCATCCATCTCAGCGATCTACCTTGGGAGTGCCCCGAAGGGCATGCGGGCCACGCGCTCCCATGTTTGATCTTGCTCCGGGTGGGGTTTACCGAGCCGTTGCGATCGCTCGCCACGCTGGTGCGCTCTTACCGCACCGTTTCACCCTTACCTGTGTCCGGTTACCCGGGCCATCGGCGGTTTACTTTCTGTGGCACTTTCCTGCACGTCACCGTGACTCACGTTTCGCGAGCACCCTGCCCTGTGGAGCCCCGACTTTCCTCACCGCCCGTTTCCGTGCGGTGCGGCCACCCAGTCGACTCACCATCCTCGTCAAGTCTGACACACCATCGCGAGGGCGACAAGAGCCATTCCGGGGAGACACCAGGGCGATAGCCTCGCCACGTGGAATCTGAAATTGAGCCAGTCATCGAGCCGGTACTCGAAGTCGGCGAGTTCTATCAGTTGCTGACGGCTCGACTCGAGTCGGCCTTCGGCCGTCGTCACCCTCATTGGGTCCGCGGTGAGATCGCCAAGGTCTACGAGAAGGGCCACGTGTACATCGACCTCGTGGACACCGGTTCGGCGTCCACGGACACGAAGCGTCCGGTACTGAACACCCATTGCTGGGCGACGCAGTGGGCCCCGATCAGGCGCAACCTGGCTGAGGATGGCGTCACCTTGAAACCGGGACTCATCGTAAGCTTCTACGGGTACGTGGACCTCTACGCACCCCAGGGCAAGATCGGCTTCACAATCACCCAGGTCGACGTCCAGAGCCTGCTCGGCGATGTCGCTCGGCGTCGTCTGGAACTCATCGCCCGCCTCCAGGGCGAGGGGCTACTCGAACTCAACAAGCGGGTGATTCTGTCGCCGGTTCCCTTGCGAGTGGGACTGGTTGCCAGCCCCGGCACCGAAGGCTACAGCGACTTCACCGGCCAACTACTGAATTCGGGGTATGGATTCGACATCATCCTCCAGAAGACGGCGGTGCAGGGGGAGTCGGCTCCGCCCCAGATCGTCCGAGCCATTGAATCGCTCGATGCCCACGGGGTCGACCTCATCTGTCTCGTGCGAGGTGGTGGCTCCAAGGGCGACCTCGCCTGCTTCGACGACGAGCGTGTGGCGCGGGCGATCGCTCACTGTTCCACGCCAGTGTTCACCGGCATTGGCCACACCGGTGACGAGTCAATCGCGGATCTTGTGGCCCACACGCGGGCGATAACCCCGACCAAACTCGGTGAGGAGATCGCCGCAATAGTCGAGACTTGGCACCAGCGGCAGGTGAAGATTCCGGCGCAGAGGATTCTCGACGCCACCCAAGAGATCCTCGACGAGGCCACCGAGTACGTTGCGGAACGACGCCGGACCATGATCTTCGCAGTGCGTGATCGCCTCCGAGCCGAACGGCGGCACTTGTCAAGCATTCGGACCAGCTTGATCACCCATAGTCGGCACGTGATCACGGTCGCCGAGCAACTCCTGGGCGCCAAGCGTCAGTTGCTGGCCGCCTACGACCCCAAGCGTCGCCTCGCCCAGGGTTGGTCCATCGTCACCAATAATCGCGGCGAGGTCGTCAAGACCCTGGCCGACGTCGAGATTGGCGACGTGGTTCACGTCTCGCTCAGTGACGGGGCGTTCGACTCTAGCGTTACGGAAAAGAATGGAGCAGCATCATGAGCAACATCAATGACTGGAAGCAGGCGACTGACGAATTGGACGACATCGTGGCCTCGTTCGACGAGGGCGAGGTGAGCGTGGACGATCTCTTCGTCAAGTTGGAGCGGGCCACCGCGATCATCGAATCGCTGGAGGCTCGTCTCGACGCGACTAAGGCGAAGGTGGAGGAGTTGGCTCCGCGCTTGGCCAAGGTAGTCGATGTCGAATGAGTGATCGCTTCTATTTCCGGCAGATGCAAGGAGGCCGGGACTTCGCCGTCGACGATCCCTTGGCAAGGCAAATGGTGAACTTCGTATACGCATTCGGGGATCGTGAGACGGGTTCCGCCGTTCTCGTGGACCCCGCGTATCGCCCGAGCGAACTGGTGGACCTCGTTGAGGCGGACGGCCTCCAGGTCGTTGGGGCCATCGCAACGCATTACCACGCCGATCACGTGGGCGGTAGTCTCTCGGGTCGTTACCAGATCGCTGGAATCGTTGAGCTTCTGGAGCGAGTCGACGTGCCCGTCCACGTCCACGCCGAAGAGGTCGAGTGGGTGAGAGAACGTACGAGGGTCGGTGCCGACGCGCTCGTCGCGCATCAGTCGGGCGACCAGTTGAACGTGGGCGGGGTCGCGGCCACGCTCATCCACACGCCGGGCCACACACCAGGCAGTCAGTGCATTCTGGTGGAGGGCCGCTTGGTGAGCGGCGACACCTTGTTCCTCGAGGGTTGCGGTCGGACCGACCTGCCCGGTTCTGATCCTGCGGAGATGTATCGCACGCTGACCCAGCGACTGACGCCGCTCGGCGACGACGTGGTGCTCTTTCCGGGGCATCATTATTCAGCCGATGACAGCGCCACCCTGGGCTCGGTGCGAGCACACAATTACGTCTTGGCTCCAGCGAGTGCGGATCAATGGCTGGCGATGTTCTCGTGACGGCGCTGTCTGGCGCTGACCACGTCGTCGTCGTCGGCGCGGGTCTCGCGGGTTGGCGATTCGCGCAGTCCCTGAGGCGCGATGGCTACGACGGCGCGTTGACCCTCATCGGCGCCGAGCCCTACGCCCCTTACGACCGACCGCCACTTTCCAAGCAGGTCCTCGCCGGCAAGTGGGATGTCGACAAGACCACCCTCGCCACGCCCGAATTGGTGTCGTCGCTCGACGTCGTCCTGCGCCTGGGCGTGGCCGCCACCGCGTTGGACGTCGCCACGACCACCGTGCACCTCGCAGACGGAGTACAGGTCGCGGGGACCCACGTCGTCATCGCCACGGGATCCCGCGCTCGTCACGTGGCGTATTCGGCGGGCGACCTCGCTCTCACGCTGCGTACTCGCGATGACCTCATCCGTCTGCGCCACGACCTCAGCTTCATCGAACCTGGGGGAGTGATCGCCATCATCGGCGGTGGCTTCATCGGTGCCGAGGCGGCGACGGCGTTGCACTCACTGGGCTATACGCCGATCGTGCTCGAGGCGGCCGCCCGGCCGCTCGTGGGTATTCTCGGCGATGATGTCTCCCGGTGGCTCGGCAATCTCGCCACCGATGCGGGCATCGAACTACGCAATGACCAGCGGATCGGCGACGTGGAGTATCGCGATGACCGTTTCGTGGTGAGGTTCGACGATGGGTCGGCCCTGGAGGCTGCGGCAGTCATCGTGGCCGCCGGCGCCAGTGTGAACGATGAGTGGTTGGCCACTTCGGGACTCACGATCGACAATGGGGTCGTGGTGGACGCCGACCTGCTCGCCACCGACCGGGTCGGGGCGATCGGTGACGTCGCTCGATTCATGTGGTCCAACACCCTCGGTGAGGAACTGGTGAGAATAGAACACTGGCAAATCGCGAATGACCACGCAACGGCCTTGGCCCGTCTCTGGGCAACGGGGCGACGCTCGGAAGACCCGTTGGTGCCCTACTTCTGGTCAGATCAATACGGCAAGAAGATCCAGATGCTGGGCCACGCCCGCCCGGATGATGACGTTCGAATCGTCAAGGGTGCCGTCGAGGAGGGGAAGTGGCTCGCGGTCTTCTCGCGAGGAGGAGTCGTGTCAGGCGTGGTGACGCTCAGTCAGCCCCGTGCCCTCATGCTGTCCAAGGGACTGCTCGACGTGCGTACGACCCTCGACCAAGCCCTCGAGCTGGCACCCTGGTCGGCTTAGAACTCGACCGCACTCAACTCGGGAATCGTCCGCACCACGCGCTGGATAGCGGTACGCCACTCGCTTCGACGATGCTGGCGATCCTCGGGGGTCATCGATGGTGTGTAGACCCGGACCGGCGACCACATCCGCTCCACCTCGTCCAAAGTGAGAGCGCCGGCGCTCACGAGCGCCATCAACCCCGCTCCGCGAGTCGTCGCCTCGCGCTCGGGTGACACGGTCACGCGAACCCCGGCGAAGTCGGCCAAACGCTGAACGAACAGGTCGTTGTCGCTCATGCCCCCGTCGATGCGGACTTCATCCAGGTGTTCTCCGGTCTCGAGCTGGGCTGCTTCGATAAGGTCCGCTCCGCGTTGGGCGATACCCTCTAGAACGGCACGAACCAGGTGAGCTCGTGTGGTGCCGCGGGTGATGCCGAAGAACCCGCCGCGCGCGCCGAAGTCCCATTCGGGAGTGCCGAGCCCCGAGAGCGCGGGCACGAACGTGACACCATCGCTGGAGGTGACCGACGCCGCCAGGTCACTGGTCTCTTCCGCCGATCCGATCAGGCCGAGATCATCGCGAAGCCAGTCAATGCAGGCGCCAGCTGAGAGCACGATTCCCTCGATCCCCCACGTGATTCGGCGGTCCTGGCTGCGCACGACCACTGGAAAGCAACCCGAGGGGTAGCGGGTCATCGTCTCGGGACCGTCCGTGCCGCGAACCATGTTGAGCATGGCGCCCGTCCCGAACGTGATCTTGGCTCCGTGGGTGACACAGGACTGTCCGAACAGTGACGCCGGCTGGTCGCCGACGAGGGCGGTGATCGTCGGTGCGCCTGGCAACGCCGTGGCCGGACCGAAGAATCCCATGGTGTCGACGATGCGGGGCAACATCGCCATGTCCAGATCGAGCAGTGACAGCACGCTCGGGTCCCACCCGTCAACTCCAACGGTCACCAGGCCATTCACCCCCGCGTTCGAACGGTCCGTGACGTGGATGGCCCCTTCGGTCAAGTGCCACGCGATCCAAGTCTCAATGGTGGCAAAGCGCAGTTCCCGTGCGGGTCGACCCGAGTGCGACACCAGCCATCTTGCCTTGGTCGCCGATTGATTGGGGGCGAGGCGAAGGCCGTCGCCCTGAAGGACGAGGCAGTCGATCACCGTGCGAAGGTCCTGCCAGCCCAGTGCCGGACCGACGGGTTGGCCGGACACGGGATCGAAGACAATGGTGGTTGCACGCTGGTTGGTGACACCCACGACGTCGCAAGGCCCACCACTGTCAAGGGTCGCACGGGCGCACTCCAGGGTCAACCGGGCAATTTCGAGGGCGTCCAATTCGACCTCGCCGGGGTTCGGGGTCCGGATGGTGAGGAGACGCTGCTGCGCGTGGGTGACCTTGCCCGAGACGTCGACGATACCGGTGCGCACCGACGAGGTGCCCACGTCGATGGCAAGGGCCCTCACCACGGATCGTGTCCCAGTCCGAGAACACCGGGGTTCATCACGTTGTTCGGATCGAGCACATCCTTGATCCCTTCGAGAATCGGAAAGGCTGTTCCAAGAGCTCGGGTGACGAAACGGGCCCGGTTGTGCCCCACGCCGTGGTGATGACTGAGCGCACCGCCGCAGGTGAGCACTTCGTTGGTGGCGAGGTCCCATACTGTCCGATAGAAGTCGGTAACGTCGCCCGAGGGCCGCCCCGCGAAGGTGAAGTAGAGGCAGGCCCCGTCGGAATACGCATGCGACTGGTGCACCGAGACAACCATCATCTCGGGAACGCTCGCCAGCGCGCCGGTGACCCGCTGGTACATGGTGGCGAGCGAAGCCCACGGACCGGCCACCTCGATCGTGTCGACGACGTATCCATTGGTCCACAGTGGAGCCAGTGCGCCCACATCGTTGCGGTGGGCCAGCCATTTCTCTACCAGGTCAACATCGAGCGCACTCGCATCCGTGCATTCTTGATCGACGATGGTCATCGCCGCGTCGACGAAGAGCCGGTCGCCCTCATCGAGCACGATGAGGGCGCACCCGTCAACTTCAAAGTTGCGGCGCGATTCAATGTCGTCGTAAAGGCGAAGAACGGCCGGTCGCGCCCCCCGCTGGAATATTGCGCGGCATGCGTCAAGGCCGGCGGCGAAACTCTCGAAACGGTACGCAGCCCGCCGCTCGAAGTCCGGTCGGCGTTGCATCACGAGGGTCGCTTCGGTGACCACGCCCAGAGCGCCTTCTGATCCGATGAAGAGTTGGAGTAGGTCCGGTCCGACGGCTTGGCGTGGCGCACCGGACCCGAGGTGCACGATGTCTCCGTTGGACAGCACGACCGTGAGCGACCGGACGATGTCCTCGATCTTGCCGTAACGATTCGAGAATTGTCCCGCACCTCGACACGCGATCCACCCACCCACCGTGGCGAGTTCAAACGATTGAGGGAAGTGACCAACGGTCCATCCGAGTTGGCGAACGTGAGCCTCGAGGTCGGGTCCGAAGACTCCGGCCTCAACGGTCACCGTGCCGGACTGCTCGTCCACCCCAATGACTTGGTCGAGGCCAGTGAGATCCAGCGCGATGCCCCCATCGGGAGCCACCGCACCTCCGACCACACCCGAACGACCTCCTTGGGCGGTGATTGGGATCAGGTATCGAGAGGCCAATTCGACGACCTTGCTCACCTGAGCGGTGGAACGCGGTCGAACCACCGCACCGGGCCAATGGGGAACTCGCCCCGCCGCCACATCGGGGATCGAGAGAGGCCACCAGTCGCGGCCGTGGTCAGCCCGTGCGACGTCACTCACATCGACGTCGACGCCGAACGAGCCGAGTTCGTCGAGGATTGACGAGTCGAGGGCATTCGGCACCGGCGCCTTGAAGGGAGCCACCGGGTAGTCATTCGGCATCTTCGGGCGGGTCATCGTTGCACTCTACAGAGTGAGGCCAGCCGCGGAGAACTCTCGGCGAGCTGCGTCGAGGTAGTTGCGGACCTGCTCATCGATCTGCGACGGTTCCCACCCGAGTTCGGGCGCCACGAGGCGGGCGATCATTGGTGCGGCAGCGGCGGCGGTACGGGCATCGTGAAGGTGGGCGCGGGTGCGCCGGGTCAGGAGGTCTTCGAGAGTGAGGGCCATCTCGCTGCGGACCGCGTAGATGAATTCGGCGCCCACGTAGGGTTGGCGCTCGATCATCGGCTCGCCCAAGTGGGGGAAGTCGCGCACGATATCTAGGATGTCGCGGGCGTCGTCGCCGTAGCGTCGGTAGAGGTGACGCTCAAGGTCGGTCGTGGGAAGCCATGCACCGACTCCGTGGAGTCGAAGATTCTTCGTCTTCGCGCCCGGCAGACCAGGCAGATAGGGGCGCAGGGCATTGACCGCGTCTTCTGCCATCTGGCGGTAGGTCGTCCACTTGCCGCCAGTGATGTGGATGACGCCGTCGTGACTGTCGGTCACTTGGTGACGGCGCGAGAGATCGGCGGTACGTTCCTTCAGCGCTGCACCGTCGTGGGGTGCCAGAAGTGGACGAAGTCCGGCCCACACCCCGGTCACGTCGTCGGGGGTGAGATTCGATGACGTTGATGCGTTGACGGCGCCGAGCAGGTAGGCGAGGTCCTCGGGCGTACACTCCGGCCGGTCGAGCGCATCGGCGTACGCGGTGTCAGTCGTGCCGACGAACGTGTACGGCGCGTCCTCGAAAGGCACGACGAAGATGCTTCGGCGGTCACCGGGCACGCTCATGACCGCGGCCACGTCGGCCGGAAGACGGTCGCTGGGGACACTCAAGTGGACGCCTTTGGCCGGGGTGATCCGGTGAGATGCCTGGTGCTCGGCCATGGCGAAGACTTCATCAGCCCAGACACCGGTGGCGTTCACGACGGCCCTGGTGTGCAAGGTCAGTTCAGTCCCGGCCAATCGGTCACGCACGCGAACAGCCTTGGCTCGACCAGTCTCGTCCTGATCGATGGCCACGGCCTGCAGGTAGTTAGCAACGTGGGCGCCGAGGTCAACAGCGGTCCGAGCAAGTGTGAGCGCTACGCGCGCGTCGTCACCCCGTGCGTCGAGGTAGATGAATGCGGCAATCAGGTGCTCGGTGTTGAGTGTCGGCAGATGGGCGAGGGCCTCGTCGGGGGTGACTTTTCGGTAACGCTGACCGATGCGCCATCCGCCAGTCAGGTCATAGATTCGCAAGGCGCTCGAATACCCCTTAACGAGGGCTTTGGCCATCGCGCCGTTCTTGGCGAACAAGGGGATGAGGAAGGGAAGCGGGCGTACCAGAAAGGGGACGTTCTCCAGGAGCCGCTGGCGCTCACGCAGGTTCTCGTAGACGAGCCGGAATTCCCTCTGCTGGAGGTAGCGAAGTCCGCCATGCACCATTTTGGAGGATTTGGAGCTCGTTCCCGAGGCGATATCGCCCTTGTCGATCAGCGCCACCTTCAATCCTCGTGAGGCCGCGTCAAGGGCTACCCCTGCGCCAGTCATGCCGGCGCCGATGACCACCACGTCATAGTCCGTCTCGGGCATGACCCGAAGCAAATCGACACGCCGAAGGAGGGACATCGTCCAATGTTGACACACGGACAGCACTAACTTGAGAGGCATGGACTTCCAACTCAACGAAGAGCTCTTGGGCCTTCAACAGACCGTTCGCCGCCTCGCTCAAGAGAAGATCAAACCGCGGGCGCGCGAAATCGATACGACGGGTGAATACCCGCAGGACATTTTTGACGAATTCAGGAAGGCCGATCTTCTGGGCCTCTGCATCCCCGAGGAGTACGGCGGCTCTGGGGCGGGCATCATGGGTCTCACCCTCGCGATCGAGGAGGTGACGAAGTATTCGAACGTCCTCGGCCTGATGTTGTTGCTGACTCGTCTGCCGACGGGCCCGATCATGATCGCCGGCACTGAAGAGCAGAAGCAACGGTACCTTCCGGGCATCGCGAACGGTACCCAGCGTGCGTCATTCTGTCTCTCCGAGCCCGGTGCGGGTTCAGACGTTGCCGGTATGCAGACACGCGCGACCGAGGATCCCGATGTCCCCGGCGGCTACATCCTGAACGGGGTGAAGGTTTGGATCTCCGGTGGCATGCAGGCCGATTGGTTCACCGTCTTCGCGAAGATTGGCGATCCGTCCTCGCGACTGCACACGAATATCGGCTCGTTCATCGTGGACGCCAACACTCCTGGCGTGTCGCGACCACGCGTGGACAAGAAAATGGGCGTCAAGGGCATCGACACCGCCGAGATCGTCTTCGACAATGTGAAGGTCGGACCCGGCCAGGTAATCGGCGGCGGATTTGCTTTGGCCATGCAGTCGCTCAACGCCATGCGCCCCATCGTGGCCGCTCGGGCAATTGGACTTGCCGAGGGCGCACTGATGTACGCCACTAATTACGTGAAGAATCGTCCCGCCTTTGGCAAGACCATCGCTGAATTCCAAGGAATCCAATGGGAGATTGCCAAGTGTGCCACCGAGATTGAAGCGGCCCGTCTGCTGACCTATCGGGGGGCGTGGCTCGCTGACCAAGGAAAGTTCACCAAGGAGTATGTGCCCATGCTCTCAATGTGCAAGTACTACGCCTCGGAAGTGGCGGTGAGGGCGTCCGGCCTAGCCGTCCAACTTCTCGGTGCCGCAGGCTACATGGAGGAGCACCCGACTGAGCAGTACTACCGTGACGCGCGCCAATTGACAATCGTCGAAGGCACCAGTCAAATTCAGTTGGGTCTCATTGGTAAGGGCGTATTGGGCAAGGACCTTTGGTGGGACTGATGGTTCTCGCACATCAACGCGGGCACTGACGCCGTGAGCGGCCCACTGGAGGGGATCAAGGTCGTCGAACTGGCGGGTATCGGGCCAGGCCCCTACGCCTGCATGCTCCTCGCCGATTTGGGAGCCGATGTCTTGCGTCTCGAACGCGGGAGCCCTGATGCCTCGCCCGAACCCTCGTGGGATGTTCTCAATCGCTCTCGCCACTCGGTCAGCGTCGACCTGAAGAACCCATCGGGCCGAGACCTCGTGCTCGAACTCTGCGAGCAAGCGGATGTCCTCGTCGAAGGTTTCCGACCCGGTGTCGCCGAACGCCTCGGCCTCGGCCCAGATGATGTTTGGGCGAGAAATTCTCGCTTGGTCTACGGGCGGATGACCGGATTCGGACAGGATGGTCCCATGGCTCAGCGCGCGGGCCACGACATCAACTACATCGCGGTCTCGGGTGCACTGTGGCCCATGGGTCGGGCGGGGGAACGACCGGTGCCCCCGCTCAACCTTGTCGGCGACTTCGGCGGTGGATCGCTGTTTCTCGTCTTCGGAATTCTCGCTGCGGTGATCTCGGCGAAGCGCACTGGAGAAGGCCAGGTCGTGGACGCCGCCATGGTCGACGGATCAGCCTCGATGATGGCGATGACGCATTCGTTCCTGAACGCCGGATTCTGGCTGGAGGAGCGAGGCGTCAATATTCTCGACAGTGGTGCCCATTTCTACGAGGTCTACGAAACGAAAGATGGCGGCTTCATGGCGGTTGGCGCCATTGAAGCGAAGTTTTACGCGGCGCTGCTCCAGGGTCTTGGCCTCGAGTCCGTTGGATTGCCCGCCCAGATGGACCGAGGCTCCTGGCCCGAGTTGAAGGACCGTATCGCGGCAATCTTCGCCACCAAGACTCGTGACGAATGGACCGAGGTATTCGCGGAACTCGATGCGTGCGTCACGCCGGTGCTGTCGCCGCGCGAAGCCGCCGTGAATCCCATCAATGCCGAGCGTGCGGTCTTCTTGAAGGATCGACCTATTCAACCGGCGCCGGCACCACGATTCTCCAAGACGCCTGGTGCGGTGCGCCAACCACCCCGGTCGCCGGGATCGGGGACGCGCGAAGGCTTGCTCGGGTGGGGATTCGATGAACTGCGCCAGTCGGCGCTGCGTGCGGCGGGTGCGTTCGGCTAGATGTTGACGACGGGGCAGGTCAAGGTGCGCGTGATGCCAGGCACTTTCTGAATGGCACCCACGATGAATTTGCCCAAGTCGTCGACACTCGCGGCCTCACAACGCACGATGACGTCGTACGGCCCGGTGACCTCGAAGGACTCGAGCACGCCGGGAACCGCACGCGTGGCGAGTACCACCGACTCGCTGGAGCCGATCTCGGACTGAATCAAGATGTACGCCTGGACCGCCATGGGAAACCTTTCGCTTCAAGTCCCTCTATATTGCCCGCTCCAGCCCGGCTTCGCTAATCGTCGCGGAAGCTCTTGCCGATATGCCATTGAAAGCAGTAATCGCAGCGATAGGCATTCAAATCGACGCCGCTGAGGGTCCACGCCAATTGAGCCGCACTCTGGGCCTCGGACTGGGTCCGGTACGAGTTCTTCGGCGTCCCCTCACGCGTGAAGTGCGAGGCCACGCGACCGATTGGGCGAGTGGGTGGGGTGGGGCGGCGACGACGCTTCATGGCTACTCGAGACTAGTCATCTGGATAGGGTTTTAGTTGTGAGCATCCAGGCCGACACCCAATTGAACGTCCACGTCACACCGACTCTCGACGAAGGCGACCACGAACGTTTCACGCACATCGTGCTCGAGGGTTACACCCCCAAGGATGGCGACTTTGTCCCGTTGGAGAACTCCGTTGTCGAGGGAATGATCAATGCCACACCGGTACGAGCGCTCTGCGGCAAAGTGTGGGTGCCCGGACGTGACCCCCAGAAGTATCCGGTCTGTCCGACCTGCAAGGAGATCGCCCAGGCGATGGGGTGGAAACTGCCCGCGGGCTGACCGCGCCCAGTCCTCATTCGACCAAATAGTCTCGGAGGATGAATTTCTCCAGCGTCAGATCGGCAGTGTGAGACGGTGCCGCGGGTTCTCGTCTTGCGTCATCACATGGAGGATCACCCCGGATTGATCGGGGAGGCGTTGGAGTTACGTGGCTTTCGCGTGGATGTTGCGATGATGGACGGGTCGTCACCCACACCGTCGCTCGATGGCTATGACCTGCTGGTGATCCTTGGCTCAAAGAGTGCTGCGTACGATCACGAGGTGGTCGCCGCCTGGTTCGGTCGGGAACTCGCATTGATCGGGGACGCGGAGGCTCGCGCGCTGCCGATCCTTGGTATCTGTTTTGGCGCGCAAGCGTTGTGCGTGTACCACGGAGGTGAAGTCACTCCGTCGACCACACCCGAAATCGGATGGTATGAGATCCAGCCCGTCAACGATTCGCCAATCCCGAAAGGGCCTTGGTTTGAGTATCACTTCGACCGGTGCACCTTGCCCGAGGGTGCGACGTTGTGGGCTCGTTCGGACAGCGCCGTTCAGGCGTTCGCCATTGGCTTGCACGTGGGTGTCCAGTTCCACCCCGAACTCGACCATCTCCAATTACGGGACTGGTTCGAGACGGGAGATGACGAGGCCCGTGATTTCGGTGTGGACATCGAGGCGTTGATGGCCCAGACCGAGGACGAAACCCCGGCGGCGCGTGAACGCGCGACCGAGTTGGTCGACCTGTTCCTCCGTTTCGTCGGGTCGAGGTAACGCCCCACCAGCCTTCGTGGCCCGACGGTGAAGTCCAGGTCCTGAGTAGGCTGCAATGGTGAATAGTGAGATAGCGCCCGGATCCCAGGCGTCAGTACGGATCGAACGACCGGCCAGCGGTGGCGGAGTCGGCCGAATGCCTGACGGGCGCGTCGTTTTCGTGCGTCACTCACTCCCCGGCGAGATGGTTCGCGTTGAAATCAACGAGACCACGGCCAATTTCTATCGGGGCGACGCAATTGAGATCTTGGAAGCCAGTCCCCATCGGGTGGTGGCGCCGTGCGAGTACGCGCATGCCGGCGGTTGTGGTGGATGCGACCTTCAGCACGCTGACCCGGACGCCCAAGTTCACTGGAAGAGCACATTGGTCGCGGAGCATCTTCGCCGGATTGCGGGCATCGAGCGTGAGGTCGTGATATCGATCACCGAAGCAAGCCCTCGGGGTTCGCGCACTCGGCTGCGTTGCGCGGTCGACGACGAAGGCCGGCTAAGTCTGCGCAGCTTCCGGTCCCACGACCTGGTCGCAATCGACAGTTGCTGGATCGCCGACGAAACCTTCGCCCCGGCGTTCTCTGCTTCATGGGACGGTGCCGAGGAGGTTGAGTTGCGGGCTATCGGTGACGGTGCGCCGTTCGCAATCGTTCGACGTGAGACCCATCGCGGGACCATCTACGAGATCTGTTCCCTACGGGGCGAACCCCTTGAGCCGTCGACCCAGTCGCGCGTCGCGGTGCAGGGCCACGTGTTCTCGGTGAGCCCCCGCTCGTTCTGGCAGTCACATCGGGAAGCGCCTGAGGTTCTCCTGGCTAGCGTGCTCGAATTCGCCGACGTCAAAGCCGGAGATCACGTGGTTGATCTCTTTAGCGGGGTCGGGCTCTTCTCGGTGCCGCTCGCGAAGATCGTCGGTCCCGGCGGCCGGGTCACCGCGGTCGAATCATCGCCGTACGCCGTGCGTGACGCGCGCCAGAACGGCGATGGCCTTCGCCAGATGAAGGTGCGCGAATGGTCGGTCACGCCCCGTTCGATCAACGACTCCGTTAGCCCCGGTGACGTGGTGGTGCTCGACCCACCACGCGCGGGCCTCGCCAAGGGCGTCGCTCAGGCGCTCGTGCGACGTGCTCCTCGGCGGATCGTGTACGTCTCTTGCGACGCGGCCACCTTTGCTCGTGACCTCAAAGTCCTAGTCTCAGGCGGGTTCGAACTGAAAGAATTTAGAGTATTCGACCTGTTCCCAATGACAGAACACGTGGAGTTGGTAGCGCTCCTTGACAACGCCCTCTAGAGGGTGAAGAGTGCTACTGAGGGCGGAAGACCTCGGCCCTCAGTAGGGGGTTGAACATGTCAGTCAAGCTGGACCACCACCACCGCATCACCGCCCAAAAGTTGTACAGTCACCCGATGTGCCACAACATTCAATGGCACGATGTCTGCTCTCTTCTAGGACGCTTCGGGGAGGTCCATGAGACGCATCGAGGTAATTGGGCCGTCACCGTCGACGGTGAGACTATTTCGTTCGGCTCGACTCGTACTCGCGATCTGACCGAGGACCAAGTCGTCAAGGTCCGCCACTTTCTTCGTTCACTCGGCTTCACGAAGGAGATACTCAGCGCAGCCTGAACCGACGGTCCGGTACCGTAGGAGTCCGTGACCCGCAAGCCGTTTGTTCTCATCCCGCCGTCCGAAGCCAAAGCGGAGGGTGGTTTAAGAGGGGCGAGGGTGGGGGATTTCGACCACGACTTGGGGAGTGCGCGGCGCAACGTCATTGGGGCGCTTGCGGCGCTGCGCGCCACTCAGTCGTCGACTGGCCTCGAGAAGGTGTTGAAAGTTCGCGGACCACTTCTTGAACGGGCGGTGGACGCGATCGGGCACCTAGCAAATGGCGACGCACTGTTGATGCCCGCGTGGCGCCGCTATATCGGAGTGGTGTGGCTCCACTTGGACGCGGCAACCATGGCGCCCGCGCACCGACGTCGACTGTTGATTCCTTCTGGTCTCTACGGTGTGACGACGGGAGGTGACCACATCGCTGACTATCGGCTCAAAATGGACACCACCCTGCCGCCTCTAGGTGGCGTCGCCCATTACTGGCGACCCCACGTGACGTCGGCGGTGGCGGCCCACGTGAAGGGGTCGGTGGTCGTTAATCTGCTACCCAAGGAACACCAGTCGTCAATTGACTGGTCGGAGTTGGATCAGGGTTGCCAAATCGTCAACGTGTCGTTCGTCCAGGCTGATGGTCGTGGAGCCGCCGGCCACGCTGCCAAGGCGGTGAAGGGGAAAGTGGCGCGTGTCATCGTCGATGAAGGACTGGCCGCCGTGGACGGATTTCGATGGGAGGGATGGCGGGCTCGACAATCCAAGGAAGGGATTCTGATAGTTGCCCCGACTGCACGGTAGGGGACGTTGGTCAGGTCTTGTCAAGCCAGCGGAATGTGCGACTGCACAGTACCGCGCCGATCAGTGCCCACGCCAACATCACCAGTGCGGCCTTTGGGAATTCAAAACTGTGCGCGACCTCGGCTCGCGCGAAGTACTTCGGCAGGAAGACGCCACGCAATGCCTGGGCCATCCATTTGAGGGGAAAGAGTGCTGCGATATCTTGCATCCACTTCGGTAGTCCGGTGTAGATGAAGTACACGCCCGACGTGAACTGGAAGAACAGGACAATCGGCGTGGTGAGCGCTCCCGCGGACTTTCCGTCCTTCGGAAGCGAGGAGAAGGCAATCCCGAGCAGGGCGCTTGTCGCGAGGCCCAGGATGCTCACCCAAAGGAAGGTCAGCCAAGGGCCAAGGGACGTTGGCAAAGTGATGTGATAGGCGAAGTGTCCGATGGCGAGAAGAAAGATCGCCTGGAAGATGTACACGAACAGGGCGACGGCAAATTTGCCGACGAAGTAGACGCTGGAAGGCATCGGTGAGCCGGCCAGGCGCTTGAGCGCTCCGGAGACCCGTTCTTCGGGAATCGCAATCGCCAACTGCTGGAATGAACTGTACAGAATGCCCGATGCTAGGAGTCCCGCAACGATGTACTGGGAGTAACTGACGTTGGTGGAACCTATCTTGTTCGAGGACAGTACGGACCCGAAGATGACGAGGAGGAATATCGGCAGGAGCATCATGAAGAAGACGGCGTTCTTGTCACGCAGCGTCACTCGAATCTCGAATCTGCTGCGATCGATGCACAGGCGCAGATAGTTCACGGGCCCTCCTCGCGGTTCACGAGGTTCAAGTACGCCTGCTCCAACGTCATGCGAACGATCTCTAAACCGGGCACCTCTCCTCCGAAGTGTTCGATGAGCCGCTGCACCGTGCGCGTGGGTGTATCGGTCTCCTCAGACTGCTCCAGTCCTGCGTCGTTCCAGCGAACGGTGACCACGTCCTTGTCCCGTCCGCCAAGTTCGTCTGGGGTGGTGTCGGCGACCTTTCGACCCTTGGCAATCACGACCACGCGGTCGGCCAGAGCGTCCGCCTCTTCGAGATAGTGGGTCGTCAGCAATATCGTGACACCGTCAGCCTTCAGACGATTGATCAGTCCCCAAAAGACGTGACGGGCCTCGGGATCGAAGCCGGTTGTGGGTTCATCCAGAAAGAGAAGTTCGGGTCGACCAATGACGCCGAGGGCGACGTCAAGGCGCCTACGTTGACCGCCGGAAAGGGAGCCGATCCGCTGGTTTGCCTGCTCGGTCAACCCAACGAGGTCGGTGGCTTCGTCAGCCGATCGAGGATGTTCGTAGAAGTGAGCGAAGTGGCGGAGGGCCTCCTGCACCGTTGCATCGCCCAAGTCGTGGGCTTCTTGGAGGACGATGCCGATCCTTTGTCGCCATCTCTTGTCAGCGTTCGCCGGGTCTACGCCAAGAACGCTCACCTCGCCAGCGTCGCGGCGTCGATAACCTTCGAGGATCTCGACGGTGGTTGTCTTGCCTGCGCCATTGGGGCCGAGCATCGCCACGCACTGTCCGGCTTCGACGGTGAGGTCGAGATGGTCGATCGCGTACTTACGGTCGTAGCTACGCACGAGACCTCGGACGTCGACGACGCTCACCCGTGAATCATATCTGTGATTGAGCCGAATTCCGGTGGACTGGGTTATGACCGTCAGCGCATGACACTGGTTGGGAATTCATACGAATTGTCAGAGGAAGTCGGGAGCTGGGCGAACCGCTCTCAATAATTGCTCAAGTTGCTCATGCTGCTCATGTGTGAAGGGTTACACCGCGGAGCAGAACCGGCGAACCCCTTTCGGAATTGGTGGATTACTCGTCGCCGACCTCGGCGTACCGAGCGGTGGTGAACGCAATCGTCACGGGAACACTGGTCGCGAAGACCACCAGCATCAGGGTCACGATGAGGAGTGAAGACCCCCGCATCTGGTCCTTCACGAAAACGAACTCGATCATCCCAGCTTCGATTATGTACGCGAGCAAGGACCATTTGAACACCTTTAGGAACCTGGCCCAAGCAAATTCGGGAATTCGAAACAACAGTCCGACCGCGCCGAGGAGTAACACGATTGCTGCGACCAGCAGGGCGGTGGCGGCCTTGAGAGGTGCCAGACGAGGGGCGTATGAGGCCATGACGATGCCACCGATGACGACCAGACCAAGAGCGAGGCTGCTAAGCCAGGCGATGGGTGGAAAGTGGCGATCCGCCTCATTCCCGGTGGCGGCTGTGAGGTCGCTCATCGGGAGGCCACCCGCGTCATGATGACCAGCGTGGCAATTTGCATGACGCCGATGAGTCCCGCGGTATAGATGAATCGGTTCATCAACCGATGGATACGTTCGCCGTTGGGAACTTTCTTGTTCATCTCGTGCAGGACCGCCACGTTGGCCGGCTCGAGGACGCCGAGGGCAATCATTACCATGACCCCCACCACGCAGAAGGACGCGATCAGCCAAGCGTGATTGGGGCTCGACGCCGTCAGATTACCGAGTTTGCGCGCCATTTGGAAGCCGGCCGCGAGGTTCATGGTGACGACGGTTGGCATGATGATGACCATCTTGGGCATGAAGCGGGCCGAGAATTCGGCGCGGGCAGGAATCGAGAGGCGTCCCATGATCGGCCCGACAATCAAACCTACGAAGAGGTCGATACCAGTCCAGAGTCCTCCACCGACGACGTGACAGAACATCAGGGCCCACTTGTTGTTGGAGGCGATCGCGTAGACCACGAACGCCATCGCGAGGGCGACAATCGGGAGGCCGCGCACCGGGACGATCTGAATCTTCGGTCGCTCGGGCGGTGGGCTCACGTGTCCAATTCGTGCGGGCGATACAACGGTATCGGTCATCGGTGCGAACCCCTCAAATATTGCCTAGTGCGGGCGAATCTACTGGCCGCACGAATCGTGTGCGCGAAATTTGTACGTCAAAACTGTGTAAGTTCTCGGATTCGGCCGCCGTCAACTGGCCGGAGGTACCATTCCCGACGTGGATCACTGGCTGCGCCTTCCGCTGCGGACCGACCGGTTGACGTTTCGAGCACTCAGTGATGCGGATCTTGGAGTCCACCAGCGACTGTTCAGTGATCCAGGCATTGTCCGCTACCTCTATGACGAAGTACTGACTGGCGACGCCGCACGCCAACACCTTTCACTGCGCCACTGGAAGGGATTGGCAAACGAGGGCGAGTGGTCGAACCTCGCGGTGGAATTTGAGGACCGACTTATTGGTGAGATTGGGGTCAGCCTCGTCAGCCGTGTTCATCGTACGTGCGAGATTGGCTACGTATTCATGCCAGAGGCGGGTGGTCAGGGTCTGGCCACCGAGGCAGCTCGAGTGGCGGTTGACGTGGCCATGACGCTGCACGATGCGCAGCGAGTGGTTGCTCGACTGGACGCTAGGAACTCCCCATCAGCGCGACTGCTGCAAAGGCTGGGCATGCGGCGGGAAGCGCATTTCCACCGGAACGAATTCGTCAAGGGGGAATGGACCGACGAATTGGTCTACGCAATCCTCGCGCATGAGTGGACAGTGACCACCGCGTTCAACTGACAGTTGCGTCGAGCGGCGAACCAGGTCCACAAGATCATCGAACGGGCGCGCAACATCTAGAAGTCATACGAGAACCGAGAGACCATCGCATCTCCAAGGATTGCCGAGGCGAAGCTCGGAGATGCTCGGACCTGACTGGATTCGGCCGCGCCTGTGAATACGGGGACATCATGGCCCCCTCAGAGTCCTCTGGCCAACCGAGTTCTCGAAGCCAGTAGGTCCGACGCCCTAACGGCCCAAGAGCATTTCGAGTATCGACCTATCTGACGCCTGGCGCTCGGTGTCGCTCGACACATCAATTCCAACTCCGCCACCGACGCTTCCAGTGAGCGCTGGAGCCGCGAGGGGTTCTGGCCTGTCGAAGACATCATGGAGCCAAAGGGTACGCTCGCTGCCCCAGTAGCGCATCATGGTGACGCCTCCGTCGGCCAGGTCGCTGATATATCCCTCGGAGGTGAGGAACCCGGCCCAACTGAGATGCACCCCATCGAAGTCGGCGGCTACACCTTCCCAGTCGGGCAGCAAGTGAACTCCAATCTCGGTCCTGACAGCGTGCTGGGTGGCAATGGATCTCAACATCTTGGTGTCGGACGGATGTTGGTTGGGGCCAGGCAACTCCCAACCGGCGTGTGGTCGTGTGGCCACCTTCGGATAGGTCTCGACCAAGCGTGCCCAGTCTTCGGGTCCGTTGATGTTCCATACGCGCGCTCTTGGTTGAACGGGAAGTAGCCAGCGCGAGGCGGGTCGACCAAAAAAGTCCCACGCTGAAATGAGGGCGTCGTGAACTTCTGGTGGCGGGTCAGTCACGGTCCACAGCCCACTCCACGTGAACTCACCGTTGCCGTATACGTTCGAGTAGTTGGTGAAGCAGGGGGTCGCCATATAAGTTGAATCGTGTGGTTCTTCGTGCCACCACTGTTGCGCGCCAAAGTCCGCGTCACAGTGGAGCTCTCTGTGGAACCTTTCGGATACGGCCTCGGCTATCTGGCGACGATGCACTGCCTGCTCATACAAGTAAGGGAGCGACAAGAGTGCTTGGCCGCTCCAAGGTCCAGCCAGAAACTCGGCGGAGTAGACAGCCATTTCGAGCAATTCTCCATACGGCATCTCTCGAACTGATGATGCCGCACGTTGAACCGCGTTTGGGTTCGAGTCTCTTGGCCATCCGAACCAAGGAATGTCATCGCGTTGCGTGACCTCCAAACGGGCCAAGAGTGCGACACCGGCTGGGGCTCGCAAGAGGTTTTCCGCGAGAGATGAGTGGGGTGCGGTCGACATTTCGACAACCTACCAAGTGGTCTAATCGGACGATTGCGGAAAGCGAGATGTCCGCACCGTCGGTGCGGGCCCCTGTGTCAGGCTTGGCAATCGTGATACGGACCAGAGGTGGCTCCGGAGAACTGTAACAGGGGGTAGTTATTTTTCATTCTCGTGAGAACTTGTGTTGAATGCGACCGCGAATTCATCCCCTCAAGCAGACACAAGAGGTGTCCTCGTTGCCGGGCGAAGAACTCCTGTCAGTGCGGTCGGCCGAAGATGGTTATGTCCGCAACGTGCTCCACGTGTCGAAAGAGTGGTGGTGGATCAAACGCGAACTGGAAGGGTGGCCGGACTACCCACAAGCGGGGCTATGTAATGGTATGGGCACCGAAACATCCACGAGCGGCTCGCAGCAGATACGTGTTTGAGCACATTCTGGTGATGGAAGAGAGCATCGGTCGTTGTCTAATTGAAGGCGACACGGTCCATCATCGAAATGGAGTCCGAAGCGATAACAGTATCCGGAATCTCGAGCTGTGGATACGGCCGCAACCAACTGGTATTCGGGTCGAAGACGCCGTCGAATGGGCGCGCCACATCATCGAGTCTTATGACACCCGCGAAGTGATTTCATCTCCAACAACCACCGAAGCGAACCTCGGTAATCCTTGGAGGCGCTGATACCCCAGGCGAAACCGTGGTTGGTGCGGTTGGCACCGTTTCGGATCGAGACGAGGACCTTGCGGCGCCCCGGCACGGCCCGCGAGCGGGTGCTGGCGGCGCTGGACGAGCTCGGAGTTGGGACGGGCGGCGAGTTCACCATGCGCGACGTCTATGGGCATCTGAGTATCGTCATTGGCTCGAAGGAGCACCGCGCCGTGCAGCGCGCGATAGATCGGATGTACCGCGGGGACCGTGGGCGGAATCCTGAGCTCGGGCGGGCCGGATACGGGCGATACCGGAGGCTCTGAGTCTTGCGGAGCGGGACCTGAGGGCTGGCGCGCTGGATCACAGGGCGATGCCACCCACGATTCGCGGGTAGTAGCCAAGACCAGAGGTGTGCGGACTATTTCAATCGTGACCGACAAGCGAACGAGGAGATGAAAGTGAGCCCTCTACTCGCAGCGTGGTGCGGCGTTACAGCAGCGATTGTGGGGGTCAGTTTCTCGGCGTATTGGTCACTTCGCGGCCACAGGTACTCTCGCGCCGTCAACCTAGAGCCGCACTACGCTGCGCTCCTGCAGTCCATGGACGACTTTCAGGTTCTCGTTCATCCCGACGTAGCCGAATTGGTGCGCAGATACAAGGCCGATGACGTCGATCCGGTGAAGCGCGAGACTGTCGCCCATGCCAAGCGGGCCCACGAAGAGACTCGACGGCACCTCGCGCTACTGGGCATCAGCGATGGCGTTGCCTGCTCCTATCAGCACTGGGTCGATGCCGTCAATGTTTTCCGATACTCTTCCGTATCGTCGGCCTTCCTTGTCGGAGACTCGATCGATCTCCTCTGGAAGAACGTCGAGCGGGAAAATGAGCGCACTCTTGTTGTGATGCGCGAGCACATACGACGGCTGACAAACTCGGTCGTGGGGTAACTGCGGTTCGATTCGCAGGACTTGGGGCGGGAGTAGAACTCATAGACCACAGCGACGCGAACTTCCGAACGGCGCCCACTGGTGACTTCCGGAGATCTGCATCGCTTGTCATGGGAGGCTTCTGTGTGGAGCGGGCCATCGATGGTCCAGATCCTCATTCCGTGAAGTGTTCATGCAGCGAGCCGCATCAGGCGACGAGATCAGCGCCGGTTTAGCGCGCGACCAAGTTCGGACAGTGATAGGAGCACTGGGATTATCCCGAACACGTTGCGCGACCCAGTCGGCTCGGTGAAGTAGGGCACGGCAGGGAACACTACGCAGCCATCGATCTTCGTGCCGGGAGCGATCGGGATTCCCAGTAGTCCCGGGTCACTCTTCACGGCCGCAACCACCGCCTCCCAGTCGGCAAGCGCGGTGTGGACTTTGTCCAGTGCGCCAGGGATGGTGCGCCAGTCACCTCGTGCTACCTCTCGGGTGAGTGGGAACGACTTGCACGACACCAGAAGTAGTCGGTTGCCCCGCATCGCAACGGCGTCGATGTCAGTCAGATCGGTGCCGTCACGTCGCTTGACCTTCTTGTACTTGAGCCTTCGAGCGTCACCCTCGGGTCTCCACTTTGACTGATCGATCACCGCTTGGACATCGTCCTCGAAGCGGTCTCCCCATGCCTTCACGTTCCCGTCGCGGGGCCGAGTGAGGGTGGTCATCAGCCGGTGCGATGCTCCCGCGAGGTCGATCAGGGAGTACTCGCCAACGGGGTGGACGGGGTTCCCCGCCAGTGGGGAGTACACCTCCGACTGGATTCCGGAGAGCACAGCGAGTACCTCGGCTGCCGAACCCAGCTTCGGTGACGCCGCGAGCGCGGCGCCGGGATCATCGGTCACAGCCTGGATCACGCGCGCAAGGTTCCAGCTGAGCGTCTTCTCCGTGAGGAGGAGTGCGTAGCCCCATTGGACGACCGGTGTCATCCGAATGCGCGTCCCGGCCACGGATCCTTCCTCCCCTTGGGCAAGGAAGCACGCCGCGAGAAGGATCGCGAGGGCCACCTGAGTCCGATCCAGGGGCTCCCCGGGGTGAAGAGCCTGCACCTGATCGAGGTCTATGACCGAGTTCAGGTGGGGTGTGGGGTCGCCTTCACGAAATGGCCGTCCTTTTCGCACGCCTACTTCTCGAATGAGGGGGATCTTCCCGCCAAGGGGTAGCTCAAGCCGTACGTCACCAGCTCCACGATCAGCGATGCCTACAGATGCGAGCCCACCGCCCTGGTCCACTTCGATGCGCCGGTCGAAGCGTGTGATGGCTGCGTCGATTACTGGGTCGCTCACCCAGCGCGGCATCTCATAAGGAGTGAATCGAACGGCTTGACCCTTCGCGCATCGCTTCAGTGAGGAGTGGAGTTCGTAGATCTCAGCGGCGATCACGTGGACCATCTCCAGAGCCAGCAACTTCTCCGCGCTTAGGTAGTAGTTGTGTTCATCAAGGCCCTCGATCGTTTTCGAAGGTCGCACCCTCCGGGTGACGAGAGCCTCGGCGAGCCGCTGGACGTACGGCTCGGTCGTGCGTAGGTTGTTGACCACGACGAACTGACCGCGCAAGCGCCGAAGCCAGAAGAGCCATTCGGCGGAACCCATTTGGGCGGCGATGCGGTCTACGTGCTCCACAAACGCGTCGTGGATCGTCATCAGTGCGTTCCAAGCGAACTCGCCATCGAAGACTCCGTCGAGCGCCGAGCCTGCCTCAGTGTCGTGGATGAACTGCGTGGGCTTGGGGATCATCGGGCGCAGCACCTCGAGGTCGTCCGAGGTGATTACGTCCCACCACATCCGCCGCAGCTCTACCGCAGTTGGGGCGCTCGGGTGCAGATGCTCTCGCACCAGGGATGTCACATCCGGAGCTGAGTGGCGACGAACCGCCCGCCCTGAGTTCCTCGACTTACGCTTCGACACGGCCACACCCAACGCGGGCCCTCATCGGTTTGCCGTTCTTGGCTGGGCAGCCCCTACCCACAATCCAAATCGCTCGTCCTAGCCACAACGGCATGGCGCCGAAAGTGCTCAGTGGCAACGCGTGGTTGTGGACTGAGAGCCCGATCGTTCCACCTGGCGGGCGAGGGCCCAAGGTAGTGCATGGATCGAAATCCCCTTGCGCGGTCACCGGGCAGCGTCGCGCAGTTCTTGCAGCGTCCCGGCTGGCTTGCCGTCTCGGACCAAGGTCCAGTATGTCCAGCCGTCAACTTCGCCGCTACCACTGGCCGCCACTGCCGCGAGGCCGGGATTCTCGTGGCGCACTCCATCGAGCAACAGGCCGTAGTCCTCGCTGACGGTGGCTGCGACGGGATCGATTGGGTCCGAGTTGGTCAGTGTGTCGCCCGGTGTGAGGATCGCTCTTTCGATGAGCTCGGCGAAGCGCTCGTCACGGCGGCTGGCCCAGCCCCCCACCATGGTGACCTCCGGTGACTGGGTGTAGCTGAGACTCGGCTCTTCGAACTGACGGAACTTCCACACTGCGTCGTCCATCTTGGACGAGTTGAATGCACCGGCGTTGACCAGCCGCTCGAAGTCCTTGAGCGCCAACGTGGTTACCTTCTCAAAGAGCTCCGGCTCGATCTGGCGGATGATGTCAAGCACCTTCCTCTCGCGGTCGTCGGTCAGGTACATGAA
The DNA here is from genome assembly GCA_035530815.1 of Acidimicrobiales bacterium. Lineage (GTDB taxonomy): Bacteria > Actinomycetota > Acidimicrobiia > Acidimicrobiales > RAAP-2 > RAAP-2. The sequence continues at coordinate 101,141 of DATKTZ010000011.1, read as the reverse complement.
GGCCGGGATGCGGGTCAAGAAGCGCTGAAGCCGCTTTTTAATACTGTCGCGCTTCTTCTTGGCCTCGTCCTCCTTCTTGGCTTCGGTAGGGGTGAGCTTCTCGCGCGCGAGTTTCTTGGGGCGCAGCTCCTTGTTCGTTGAGATCAGTGCGGTGAGGTCGTCAGAGATGTTGCGGAACATCTCGATCTGCTCCAAGCTGTCGAGCAGCTGCTGGTCGGCCAAGATGGCCTCCATTGCCTTGATATCCAGCGTGATGAGCTCGGGCGAGTTCCACCGACGCGCGAGCATCGATGAGCTAATGCCCTTGGTGAGGTAGTCGATGACGTCGCCGGCTTGGAGGTGCTGCATCGCGTAGCCAGTAAAGGAAAGCACGGGCAAGAACTCCATGAACTCGTCCAGCGCTGCTTCCTCGTTGGTGTCACTGGTGGTGGCTGCGCGCAGCTTGGTCGCGTATTCAACGATGAGGCGAAGCGCACGGTTCGGTGAGAAGTCGATGACGTAGCACTGTTCTTTGACGACGGCTTCGTCGATGCCGCCCTCTTCGGTATTCACATACTTGTAGGACCAAGGTGACTGGACGCGGAAGGCCGCCTGGAAGTAGCTCTCGGGGCTTTTGAGTTCGCGGAGCATAAAGATGCCGGCCCACGCGGGGACCGTGACACCGGTCATCAGTTTGCCGCACGACAGTGTGATGCTCTTTGAGTCCTGGGGCACACTGCCGATGGCGTCCATCACCGGGCCGAGTGCCTTCTCACCCATTCCGGCCTTCGAGCCTGCGGCTACCACGATCTGGTAGTCGCGAAAGAATTTGTTATGGGGCTGACACATCAGGTCACGCATCGCCACGCACGCATCAACGCTTGGCAGATACCACACCGTGTGTTGGAGCGAGGTCAGCAGATTGACGTCCTCGAAGGGCAGCGGCGGGCGGTTGGTGCTCGACACACTCGCCCAGAGATCGGTGAGGTCTTGACCGCGAAGGAGGTCGAGCCACTTCTGGACCTCGGCCTCGTGAATGAACTTCGGCGGCTTTGAGTCCTTCTCGATGCGGAAGAACTCCGTCAGCGAGAACTCGGACATGTTGTTCAGCGCGACCTCTTTGAGCTTCTCTGGCATCTCGTAGGCGAGCAAGTTCATTCGAGGCAGTGACTGGTAGGGGTTGGCGCTTGTACCGGGCCAGTTCTTCTTGGCCCGTTGCTCGTCGGAGTAGGTCCAGTTATAGACCTGGTCTTCGAGAAACTCACCTTCGGTCAGCGCGCGGAACGGCGTCCCAGAGAGGTAGAGGTAGTGGCCAACTGACAACGAAAGCGTTGCTTCGAGGTTCTCGACGAAGCCGTCTTCGAGGTCGGGAGTGGCCTCAGTCTTCTCCTCTGATTTGTCGCCCTCGTCGGCGAGGTAGATCGAGCGGGCAGCGTCACGCCAAGCACCGAAGTGGTATTCATCGATAACGACCGCGTCCCAGTCCAGGAGGTAGAGACCTTCGTTCTTTACCTTGGGCTGACCCTTCTCATCGTGGCCCAGGACATCTTGGAAGCTGGCGAACCAGACCAACGGTGTTGGGTCATCGAGGTTGGCCTCGCCGTCCTCTTTGCCCTTGAACCGCCACTCGGCGAAGTCTTCGTGGCTCTCCAAGTCGTCGCGCCACGCCTTCTCGACTGCGGGCTTGTAAGTCAAGACGAGAACGCGGGTCCAGCCCATCTCTTTGGCCAACTGGTAAGAGGTAAAGGTCTTTCCAAAGCGCATCTTGGCGTTCCACAAGAAGTGAGGGGCGCTGCCCTCCTTGTCCTTGCTGTGAGCACGGAAGTAGGACGCCGTGAGTGAGACGGCTTCGCGCTGCTCGGGTCGCATCGAGAAGCTAACGGTCGGTTTGAGGGTGGGCAGGTCCTTGCCCGAACGCACGGCTTGGATCGCGGAAACGACCTCTTTGTGCGAGCACTCATACCATTCGCCATCAACGTTTCGGACTCCGGCGCGTGCGAGAGCACGATGGACCTCTTTGTCAGTGAAGACGCGACCATCATCGGTGATGGCGGACTCAGCCAAGAACAGTGTGTACGGCGTTGAGACCGGCATCTTCACCGCGTTGAGCTGCTCGCGGATACGAACATCAACATCGCGCTGAGTCTCACCGACCTTGATCAGACCTTTGCCCTTGCGCTCACCTACCCAGGCAGTCTCTGCGAACTGGTCGATGGTGTAGGCATAGATCTTCGGGTGCCGCACACCACCGGCCAACGAGACGGTCATGCCGGCATCTCCTTCACGATGCTCTCGATGTAGGTCTGCTCATCGGCGGTGATGCCGTACTTCTTGTAGAGCTCGGCATCCGTCCAGGTACGGTCCCACTTCTGCTGAGGTACCCAGGTGTAGGTCGAATGAGTGGCGTGCTGGCTGATCTTCCGTAGTGACACCAAGAAGCGGTAGAAACGCGTTTTGACGTAGGTCTCGGCGCTGGCGGCCGCAGCCGCACTGTCCACGTAGATGAACAGGTAGGACTGTGTACAGCACGAAGGTGCGTCCACCACCAATGGCTGTCCAAGGATCTGGTGCGGCCAGTTGTCGCCAGCCCCGTATGCCTGAGGCAGGAGGACCTTGTGGAAGTCGATCAGGTGCGCGCTCTTTGTTACGTTCTTGCGCGGGATCCAACCCGAGGTGCGTCGGCCGTTCTGGATCGCGTAGATCGGGATGGTGCCGGCGGTCTTCGTCGATGAGAAGCCGCTGAAGTTCGACGTCATGCCGAACTCCTTATCTGCCGCGATGATGTCGTACATCGACTTCTCACCTTTGGCCAGGACCTTGTGCAAGATGGCCAGCCCGCGCTCGTCTCGAACGAACACGTCGAACTCTCCAAGCGTTCGGCTCACCGGTCCGGTGATCTGTCCATTGCGGATGTGGGTCACTTCGCAAGGCCCAGTGTTGTCACGGTCCCAGAGGAAGTAGCACACACCCCCCTTGATCTCGACCCCGGGGAACACCTCTCCGGCATCCGCGTAGTCGACCAAGTGGCGGATCCTGGTGTCAGCGAGCATGTCCTCGCGAAACTCGGTGAGCCCGAGCCCACCTGCCATCCATCGTGACGGGATAACGAACGCCATGTAGCGTGGGTTCAGCTTCTTCGCCTCGTCGACGAACACGTTGTAGATCGGCATGGTTCGGTTCCCACCATCAGCATCCATCTGGTAGGGCGGGTTGCCCACTATGACGTCGAACTTCATGTCCATCTCCTTGTCGATTTGCTTTCGTCCATCTGCGTGGATGAAGCCGTACGCCTTGTTGTCTCGGCCTGGCTGTAGTAACTGGTCTCTGTTTCCTTTGCACTCAGTGCACTTGCCTTCGGTATCCCACGAGTGCTTAACGCGCCTCCACCAGACGTTGCCCTCTGACGTGGAGAAGGGTGCGACTGAGAACGAGCTCGATGCGTCCTTCGAGCAGTAGAGGGACCGGCGAGACATCATGCCGGTGATTTCCTCAGTGGCGATGGCGAAGATCATCTCAGTGAGGATGTGGTTGAGGCGAGGCTCTTCATCGGGGATTGCGGTGGCCAGACCGACCATAAGGCGCTTGGTGACCTCTCGCGGGAAGACGCCGGTCTTGGCGCCAGGATCGAGCCAGCGCAGAGTGGGGTCGGTCCACACCTCGGCGGGCAGCAAGTCCAGGACGACGTTGACCACCCGCGGCGGGGTGAAGACGGCATCGTTAGAGAGGTTGGCGATGACCTCCAAGATGTCGGGCTGGTTGCCCTGCAAGTAGTCGGCGGTCATGCTCGTCTCCCGGTTCCGTTGCGGGCCGGGCCGCGCAGTTTCGGTGCTTCGACGCGCTCGGCGTCAGAGAGGTTCACGGCCTTGCCCCGCCACAGCAGGACCGGCTCAGCCGGCCCGAACAGCGAGAGCATCGAGGAGTGCTTGGCCTCCTCAGCGGCGATCACGTCGCCCATCGTGGTCTGGTGCATCGTCACGTTTTGCCCAGCTGGCTCGAAGGTGTAATCGATGAGCGGGATGCGCTCGCGACCAGTGGGCTTGCCATCGGCGTCGCGAGGGAGCATGTTACCCACGACCAAGTTGTGCTCAACTATCCATTCGGCGGCGCGCAGCGCCAGAGAGCGCTCGGTCAGGCGCTTGTCGAGTACCTCTGCGTTCCAGTCAATGAACAATCTGAGCAGCCGTGAGCGCGCGCCGATTTCGTGGCCGGGAGTGCCGCCGATGATGTTGTCCGACGAGATGTCCACCGCGTAGATCGATGCCAGGGCCTCGAGTGCGTGGAACTGGGCGGCCTCGGGTGAGTCTCCGGCGGGGAGATTACCCTTGGCGTGTTCCCTGGCAATGCGCTCGAGTTTTCGATCGAGGATGGCGATGAGGAAATTGCCATCGCCGCAGGCGGGCTCGAGGAAGGTCGGCGAGGGGTGGACAGTCCACATCTTCTGCGGCAGCAAGTCGAGCATCTTGTCGACCGTGGCGCTGGGGGTGAAGACCTCGCCGAGGTCTCGTACGCGCTCGTCGGACTTGACGAGGCGCTCGGGTACCAGGTCGGCCACGTTAGCCATTTTGACCGATCGCAATCGCGCCGGCACCGTTGTCTTCATTGGCCCCACCGTGCTCGGGACGGCATTGCACGGCACTCGCAGGGATTGAAGTGTGGTTCACTGACGAAGAATGGTCGGGGAAATACGGCATTCGCCAAGTATGCCCGAGTGAAGCGACATCAAATCCGTGATGAGACCAGTTCGGGGGGTCGTTTTAGGCAGAAATCGTCGCTACGAGTCCCGTTCGAGTGCGATCACGGTGCAGCACGGCACAGGTGAGTGCCATGACCAACCGCTTGGGGAGCACCCCCGAGTACGGCGGCTCCGTCAGGGAGCTGTCCCGCACGAAGACCGAGCACGCCGCTCGGGGTCTTCTGCCTCAGACGTCCCTGGCGTCCCGTACCGGGACTGGGCGACGCTCCACGCCCATAGTGACCGTGACGTACGTCCAACCGAAGGCCGAAAACATACTGGAAGCCGCCGAGGCGCTGTCGGCGCTGCTGCTGGAGGAGTCGGAGCCGCCCGTAACGGGTCGGCGGCGGTCACGAGTCAGTGCCAGGCGGTAGACAGGTGAGCGGAGTGGAGGTGTACGGATGACGCAAAGTCAGTCACGTTCTCGAGGTCGAAGCAAGCGTATGGAGACCAAAGAGACGTTGCGTGTGGTCACCTATCGGCGTATCTCGACGAACGAGGTCAACCAGCCGCACTCCCTCGAGGCCCAGGAGCACAGTCTGGGTGACTACATCGCGCGAACTCCCGGGCTCGTGCACGTGGGGGACTTCTACGACATGCAGACCGGGACGAGAACCGACCGTCCGGGCCTCGAGGCCCTCCTCACCGCGGCGCAGGGGCGCGAATTCGACCTCGTACTGTTCTACCGCACCGACCGTCTGGCCCGGTCGGTTCACGGCTTCATGGAAATCCTCCAACAACTGGAGGAGTTCGACGTCGCGCTGCGTTCGGCGACCGAGCCGTTCGAGACCATGACGCCGGCGGGCAAGCTGATGGCCCAGATGCTGGCCTCCTTCGCTGAATTCGAACACGACGTCTTGATTGACCGAATCCTGGAGGGGTTCTCCGCGAAGGCGCTAAAGGGCGAGTGGCTCGGCGGGCGGGCTCCCTACGGCTACGCGAATGACAGGGAGCATCAGACACTGAGCATCGTGCCCGACGAGGCGACGACGGTGCGGAGAATCTATCGCCGTTACCTGGCGGGCTTGGGGGCCAAGGCCATCTCTGAAGAACTCAATGGGGCTGGGGTCCTCTACCGGGGCGGCCAGCGCTGGAACCAACAGGCGGTCCTTCGACTGCTGGCCTCGCCGACCAATGCGGGACTGCTCGAACGCAACGACGAGTACTTCCCGGGACAGCACGAGGCCATCGTCAGCCGCGAGACCTTCGACCGGGCTATGGCCCTGCGTCAAACCAAGGTGGTGCCCGACCAGTACGTCAAGATGGCGGCCGGCAACTCGGAGTTCTTCCTCTCCGGGGTGGTGCGGTGCGGAGCCTGCGGTGGGGCGGTGGTGGGTGCGGCGGCGAACTCGAAGGGCCACCACTACCGCTACTACGATTGCTCGATGAAGACCAAGCGCGCGGAGTCCGAGCGGTGTCGCACTGAGCGAGTCGACGCGGACACCCTCGAAGACATGGTGGTCGACCAGCTTCTCAGCGCGTACCGCGATTCCGACCTCTTCGCGACCGCGGTGGCAATGGCGGTCGCGAAGACTCCGGGCCACGTGGCTGAGCTGGATGAGCAGATTGCTACCGCGGAGGCGGCTCTCGCTCACAGCACCACGGCCATGGGCCGCTACTACTCGGCCTTCGAGTCCGGGGAGCTCCACGTGAGCGAGCTCCGGGGTCGGTTGGACCGGTTGCAGGAGATGTTCGACGCCCAACGTGACGAACTGTCACGCCTCCAACGCCAGCGCAGCGACATGGCACCACGAGAGACCGCGCTGGTCGACTTGGCCGCGGCCCTAGAGAGAATCGAAGCAGCACTCAGCGCCCCTCAGTCCTGGCAATCCAAGCGACGGCTCGTCGGGGCGCTCGTCGAGTCGATTGTCGTGAGTCCTGGACGTCAGGTTCAGGTGACGCTCCGTGTGCCGACCGTGGACTCTGATGGTCCGAGCAGGGTCTTACCGGGAGGTCGCCCTCGTCGGGGTCGTTCGGGTCCTCGCCCTACTTCTCGGCACCGACAGACAGCCCGCGAGACCGCGGCGGTAGACGAACCGCCGTCAGACCTGATCTCCACAGGTCTGACCAGCGGGCAGACCCCGTTTCGTCTGGGGTCTCATATGGTGGAGATGCTGGGAATCGAACCCAGGTCCATCAGCTTCTTAGTGAACATTCTCCGAGCGCAGCTGGCAGGGGATTGTCGGGAGCGTCACTGCTGTCAGCGCCGATGATGCTCCGTATTTAGCTGAATTGTCCCCTCGGAACCGCTAACGAGTCCTGAAGGTAAGCCCTACTTTATGACACCCGATATCTAAACCGCAGGGCTGGGTCTAGGCGGATGTTGCTACCTAAGCAGCAAGCGCAAGCTGAGGCTTGGCGTTTATTTATTGTTTCCGGCTCTTTAACGTGGCTCCGGAGACCACGGCTCGCTTCTTTCACCTCGACGACCAATGTCGAAACCAATCATCCCCTCGAATTGTCACGACCCAATTGGCCGCTACACCATTGTACCGCCCCGTTCGAAGAATAACCAGGGGAGCCTGCGAGCGGCACGACCATCCCCTAGGACCAGCGTGTCGTTAACCGAACTTTTCCACGTTGCGCGCTGCGCGGGCAATTTCGCGTACTGCGTCTCGCTTCTTCAGAGCCTCTCGCCGATCTTGTTGTTTGCGGCCCTTGACCAGGGCTAGTTCAACCTTGGCGCGCCCTTCCTTGAAGTACAACTTCAGGGGCACCATGGTCAGGGGTTGAGTCTTCGTTTCGGCTTGCCACTTCTCGATCTGGTGGCGATGAATCAGTAATTTTCGGCGCCGGTCGGGATCGTGGCTTCCGAACCCGACCGCGAAGGCCCATGGTGGAATGTGCATCTGGAACAGCCAGAGTTCATTCTCGTCGAACCTGGCGTAGCTTTCGGCGATTTGGGCCTTGCCCTCGCGAAGTGATTTGACCTCGGAACCGGTCAACATGATTCCACACTCCATGGTTTCGACGATGTCGTAGTCATGGCGCGCACGTCGATTGGTGGCGACCACCCGGTCGCCATTCCCGAGTTCATCACGTCTCTTGGCGCGACGCTCCTGCATTTGTTTGGCTCGAGCCATGACTACAGCGTAGTGAGCCGTCACGTGGGCGGCTCGAGGAGTTCACTAGGGTGATCGTGTGCTGACCCTCTCGCCCGCCCACATCGAAGCGTTGGTTGCGACGTCTATTCGTGCGCTGCCCAACGAAGGATGTGGTCTGCTTCTTGGCCTCCGTGACCAAAATGGCGGCGTGGTGACCGAGGTGGTGCCGAGTCACAATGTTGCCGATTCGGCCAAGGTCTATGAGATTGACAGCAAGGTATTGCTTCGGACTTACCGACGTGCTGATGACGAGGGCCTCGAGGTGCTCGGAGTCTTCCACTCGCACACGCACTCGGAGGCGTATCCCAGCCCAACTGACATCGCCCAGGCGCCCGACCCAGTTTGGCACTACGTCCTGGTCTCCTTGCGTGACCAGATCGCCGTTGTTCGAAGCTTTCGCATCGTCAACGGGTCCGTAACCGAGGAAGAACTGGTCCGTTAGGCTCAGATTTCGTACGGCCGCGGTCGACCTCGGAGGAAATCCATGAGCTTCACGCCCACCACGCTAAGTAACTCGTCGTTGGTCGAACTGATGCTGCTGGTGTTCCGGCTGTTCCTCGGATTGACAATTTTCGCTCACGGTTTCCAGAAGTTCTTCCGCGGGGGAAAGATCGCCGGAACTGCAGGCTGGTTCGAGAGCATTGGTATGAAGCCCGGACGGTTGAATGCCTACGCGGCCGCCACGACCGAGACCGGCGCGGGGGCGTTGCTCGTCGCGGGCTTGTTCACCCCACTGGCAAGCGCTGGACTGGTTGCGCTAATGGTTGTCGCCATCGTGACGGTTCATCGGGGCAACGGTTTCTTCAACTTCAACAAGGGGCAAGGCGTTGAGTACAACCTCGCGTTGATCGTGATGGCGCTGCTCCTGGGGACCCTCGGCGCGGGGCGCTATTCGCTTGATCACCTCTGGCACCCTTACGACTGGACTCCTGGCAAGGGATTACTGGTCACGGCAGTGTTGGGGGCGGGTGGAGGCCTCGCGCAGTTGGCCGTCTTCTACCGGCCAACGTCCAAGGCGTAGGGGATCGAACGCCGACTCGACTGGTAATGTCGACTCCGTTAGTCAGGAATTGACTGACCAAGTCGAAAGTGGATCCATGACCGCCAAAGTACGAATTCCCACGGTTCTTCGCCCCGCCATGGGCGGCCAGACCACCGTCGCTGTCGAGGGCTCGACGATTGGCGAGGTGCTTGCCCAGATGACCGCCGAATATCCGGCGATTAAGGGCCAGTTGGTCAATGAAGACGGGTCGCTGCATCGGTTTCTCAACGTCTACGTCAACGACGACGACGTGAGGTACCTCGGTGGAGTGGACGCGCCGGTCGCTGACGACGATGAGATCACCCTGCTCCCTGCGGTCGCGGGCGGTGCGAACTAGTGGCTCGCTACGCCTCGGTCCTCGACATGGTTGGAAACACTCCCGTCGTGGACGTGAGTGCGCTCTCGCCCAAGAGTAACGTCACCATTCTCGCCAAGTTGGAGGGTCGCAATCCCGCCGGTTCAGTAAAGGACCGGGTTGCCGTCTCGCTCGTGAACGCTGCAGAACGCGACGGATTACTCATCCCAGGCGAGCCAAACCAGGTATTGATTGAACCGTCTTCGGGAAACACAGGGATTGCGCTCGCCATGGTCTGCCGTCTGCGTGGTTATCACCTGAAGGTCGTTCTGCCGTCGAACGTCTCACCGGAGCGGCGTCAGTTGCTTCTGGCATGGGGTGCCGAGATCATTGACTCTCCTGGCGGTGAGGGATCCAATGGTGCCGTGCGTATGGCCCAGCAGTTGAGCGCGGAGCACCCGGAATGGATCTTCCTCTACCAGTACGGCAACCCTGCGAATCCCGCAGCCCATTACTCAACGACCGGTCCGGAGATTCTCGCCGATGTGCCGGAGATCACGCATTTCATCGCTGGCATGGGAACATCGGGCACGCTGATGGGTGTCGGACACTTCTTGAAAGAGAATCGGCCCGACGTGCAGATTTGGGCCGTCGAGCCGCCTAGCGGAGAAATGGTTGACGGCCTACGCAGCCTGGACGACGGTTATATTCCGCCGGTGTTCGTCGACAATGGCGGCACGTCATTGCTGGATCGCAAGGTCGTGGTGCGTCCCAAGGAATCCATTGAGTGGACTCGGCGCATGACCGAAGTCGGCCTGTTCGTGGGTATCTCCTCGGGAGCGATCATGGCCGGTGCCGTGAAGTGCGCCAATTTGATCCCCGACGACGAGACCGCCACCATCGTCACCATCGTCTGCGATGACGGCTGGAAGTACCTCTCAACCGGTGCCTGGAGCGACGATATCGATGATGTCGTAGAACGAGCGAAGAAGATCATCTACTTCTAGCGATCGTTCACCGGGTTTCTCCACTACCGTTGACGTTCGTCGTCAACGATTAGGAGCGAAATGTCACAGGTACGAGCCGATGGGCGGAGCCCGGATCAATCGCGTCCGCTGACGTTCCAGCGCGACTTCACCGAGATGGCGGCCGGTTCGGTTCTTGTCAGTTTTGGGCGCACTGTCGTCTTGTGCACCGCATCGGTCGAGCAGGAAGTCCCGCGGTGGCTGCGGGGATCGGGCAAGGGCTGGGTCACCGCCGAGTACTCGATGCTGCCCGGCTCGACACCCGACCGAGCCAGTCGCGAGGCGGCCCGGGGCAAGCAGTCGGGTCGCACCCAAGAGATCCAGCGCCTCATCGGGCGCTCCCTGCGTACCGTGACCCGCCTCGAACTGATGCCCGACGTTCAGGTGACCGTTGACTGTGACGTCCTGCAGGCCGACGGCGGAACCCGCACGGCCTCGATCTGTGGCGGCTACGTGGCATTACACGACGCGTTGACCCGCTTGGTGATGGCCGGGACGATTGCCGAGAACCCACTGAGTGAACTCGTGGCCGCGATCTCAGTCGGCATCATTGACGGAGTTCCGATGCTGGACTTGCCTTACGAAGAGGACTCGCGAGCGGAAACCGACATGAACGTGGTGATGACCAGTGCGGGGCACTTCGTCGAAGTTCAGGGCACGGCCGAGCAGGCGGCGTTCACCCGGGCGGAGCTGGACCAACTGCTCGATCTGGCGGCCACTGGCATCGAACAGATCCACGCGGTGCAGCGCTCCATATTGGCCGTGCCGCCATCTAAGAGGTAGCCGTGCTGACGTTCGTGCTGGCCACCGCCAATCCCCACAAGGCAGAGGAGATGCGCTCCCTGCTGGCATCGTTCGACGTGACCGTTCTGGAACGCCCCGCTGGCATCGCCGACGTGGATGAGACTGAGGACACGCTGGAGGGGAACGCCTTGCTGAAGGCCCGGGCACTGGCTGCCGCGACCGGCCTTCCGGCGGTGGCCGACGACACCGGACTCTTCGTCAACGCTTTGGGGGGTCGTCCCGGGGTTTGGAGTGCCCGCTACGCGGGCGAAGGTGCTACTTACACACAGAACGTGGCGAAACTCCTCGATGAGATGCATGGTGTGGTCGACGAGGACCGCGGAGCGAGTTTTCGCACCGTCATTGCGGTGGCCTACCCCGACGGTCAGGAGCTCTGCGTGGAGGGGGAGTTGCGCGGGTCGATCGCACGGGAGGCGCGCGGTGCCGGTGGATTTGGCTACGACCCGGTCTTCGTGGTCGAGGACGACGGGCGGACGTTGGCCGAGATGTCGGCGAATGAGAAGAATGAACTCTCGCACCGTGCCCGCGCCCTGCGCGCTCTTGCCATCGCGCTCGACCCGCGCTAGGCACGTTCACAGAAGATGCACCTTAGGGTGGAGGAGTGATGAGCCGAGAGCTGCCTATGTTCCCATTAGGGATGGTTGTCTTTCCCCACCAAGTGGTGGGTCTGTGCGTGTTCGAACCGCGTTATCACGCCATGCTCGACGACGTCATCGAGGATCAACGATTCGGCACCTGCTTGATTGCTCGGGGCTCGGAGATCGGTGGCTATGACGAGCGCACCGCGGTGGGCACACTCATGCAGATCGTCGCGTCGCAATCGCTGCCCAACGGGCAGGCCTTGTTGATGGTCGAGGGCGTCGAGTGCTTTGAAGTGACTCAGTGGCTCACCGACTCGCCGTACCCGCGCGCGCAGGTGCGAGAACGGTGTTGCGACGAGATACGCATAGATCCCGCGTTACTGCGTTCGACGGAATCGGCAGTCAAGGCACTGCGGGCGTTGCAGAGTGAAGTCTTTGCCGATCAGTGCTTACGGGCGAATTGCGAGATGGATGATGACCCGTGGATTCGCAGTTGGCAGTTGTGTTCCATGACGCCGATGTCGACGCTCGACCAGTTCAAGGTCTTGAGTCTGAGTGATCCGAACGACCGCCTCCGCCTCGTCGCGGAAGTTGCCTGTGAACGTTACGGCGACTACCAACGGATGCTGGCGGAAGACGGCTTGCGCAGTCCGTTCGACTAACGCAGTTCAACGAGGTCGACTACAAAGATCAGCGTCTCGCCGGGGGCAATGACGCCGCCCGCACCACGATCGCCGTAGCCAAGGTGTGCGGGGATGACGAGACGGCGGCGGCCACCGACCCTCATGCCAACTACTCCTTCGTCCCATCCTCTAATTACGTAGCCGGCACCCAGCGGAAACACGAACGGCTCGCCACGGTTCCACGATGCGTCAAATTCTTCACCGCTCGTGACGCCGACACCTACGTAGTGAACGACTGCGGTTTGTCCGGTTTGGGCCTCGTCACCTGTGCCAACGACGATCTCCTCAATGAGGAGATCGTCGGGCGCGGGTCCGAGGTGTGGTTCGACAAGTGGCTTTTCAGGCATGAGCAAAGACTCTAGTAGCGACGTTCGCGCCCGCCGCCCACGACACGGACATTACGAGCTTCGCGGCCCTTAGGACCCTGCGCCTCCTCAAACATGATCTTCTGACCCTGGGCTAGAGACTTGAAGCCGTCACCCACGATGTTGGAGAAATGGATGAAGAGGTCATCACCCTTGTCATCGCTGGCGAAACCGAAGCCCTTGGAGTCATTGAAAAAACTCACTACGGCTTCTTTGCCCTGGGCGTTCGCGTTGCGACCGGCGAACCGGGTGCTGTCAGGACGTTGACCGGCTCGCTCAGCGAAACCACGCTCGGGGCGCGGCGCACGGTCGTTGAAGCTCCGCTCGGGGCGGTCGGAACGCTCGGGACGCGGGGCTCGCTCAGCGAAACCACGCTCGGGGCGCGGCGCACGGTCGTTGAAACTCCGCTCGGCGCGTGGCGCACGGTCGCGCTGTGAAAAGCCTCGTGGGGAGGAGTCACGGTTACTGGGACGCTCGGAGCGGCCCTTGCCACCACGGTCGTCGAGGCGTTCGGCGGCCACAGCATCGTCAACGGCACCGAGGCGAATCGCCGGAGCATCCTCGCGGGGCTCGATCGACATGGGGATACCCAAGGCCTTCTGTAGGCGCTTCACCTGTCCGACGACGTCCTCACCCACGAGAGAGATAACAGCACCTGTGGCACCCGCGCGTCCGGTACGGCCGGAACGGTGCAAGTAGTCGGTGGCCTGCGCCGGCGGGTCATAGTGGACCACGACGGGCAGCAGGTCAATGTGAATCCCTCGAGCGGCGACATCGGTCGCCACGAGAACCTGAATCTGGCCACTCTTGACGCTGCGCAGCGCACGTTCACGCTGGGCCTGGGTCCGGTCACCGTGCAGCGGCACGGCAGTGATGCCACGCTCTTCGAGCTGACGGGCGAGGCGGTCCGCACCGTGCTTCGTGCGGGTGAACACGATGGCGCGTTCGTACTCGTTGACGATGTCGGCCGTGATCTGTGGCCGCTGGTCGCGCGGAACGCGCCAGAAGTAGTGATCGACGTCGCTGGGCGCCTCTTCGCCGACCACGTCGTGGATGATGGCGTCATTGGTGAACTCGCGGACCAAGGACTTGACGTCCGGGCCCATCGTCGCTGAGAAGAGCATTACGTGACGGTCGTGAGGCGTGGCACCGACGATGCGACGCACCGCGGGCAAGAAGCCCATGTCGGCCATACGGTCAGCTTCATCGACGATGACGGTCGTGATCGAGGAGAGGTCGAGGGCACCCTGCTCCAGCATGTCTTCGAGGCGGCCTGGGCAAGCGACGACCACGTCGACGCCAAAGTTGAGGGCCTTGCGGGCGACGTTGTACGAGGTGCCACCGTAGATGCAAATCACTCGACGACCGCGGTCATCGGTGAGCTGCGCAATTTCTTTTTGAACCTGGGCGGCCAGTTCACGGGTCGGCACCAGGATGAGACCGGTCGGTTTGCGAGCACGGGCCTTGGTGAGGCGGGCCATGAGGGGAAGGCCGAAAGCCAAGGTCTTGCCCGAGCCGGTGGCGGCCTTTCCGACCACGTCGCGGCCGGCGAGAGCGTCGGGCAGAGCAGCCTCTTGGATGGGGAAGGCTTCAGTGATACCGCGAGCATTGAGGCGCTCTACGAGGTTCGACGGCACACCGAGGTCGGCAAAGGACATGGACATATGACTCCTACGAGTTGAGATGAGCCCAACTCGAAATGTCACGGTCGAATCGGTCTCCACCGCGATGTGCGGCAAAACAATGAACTCCACGCTAGCAGGTATTCCTGGCCGTGCGTCGGCACGTGGCTCGGGTCGTGCGGGCGGCGGGACTCGAACCCACACTCCGAAGAACTGGTACCTAAAACCAGCGCGTCTGCCAATTCCGCCACGCCCGCAGGAGCACCACTCTAGGCGTCGAAGTGAGCTCTCGCAGTTGCGCACGGTAGATTGGACGCATGATTAACTCCGCCGCGGCCGAAACATTCGGTGTCAATGATCTCAATCAGCGCCTTTTGCGCGAACGAATTGTTTTTCTGGGATCGCAGGTCGACCAGAACACTGCCAACCGGATCTGTGCCGAGTTGCTGCTGCTCGAGGCGGAGGACCGCGACAAGGACATCAGCCTCTACATCAATTCGCCGGGAGGGTCGGTCACCGACGGACTAGCGATCTACGACACGATGCAGTACGTGAACTGCGATATTCGAACGATTTGTGTCGGAATGGCGGCGTCGATGGGTCAGTTCCTGTTGTGCGCTGGTGCGCCCGGCAAGCGCTTCTCGCTTCCGCACAGCCGCATCCTCATGCACCAGCCCTCGGCCGGTGGCATGCAGGGTCAAGCGTCTGACATCGCCATTCAGGCCGAGCAGATCGTGTACTTGAAAAAGATGCTCGCAGAGCGGATCTCGTTCCACACTGGTCAGAGCGTCGAGCGTATCGAGATTGACTCGGACCGTGACCGGTGGTTTACCGCACACGAGGCCTTGGAGTACGGCTTCATCGACGCGGTGATCGATCGTTCGGCTCTTCGACAAGGGGCCTAGTGAGTGACGCCACGACGGCGGGAGTCGGACGGCGAGCCCTGGAGGAAGCACCGGTTCGCGTGGTCAGCGCGCGCGACAGTCTGCCAACGCGGCTCCGCAATCTCGCTTCGCGCCGAGAGCTCCTGACGAGCCTGATCTTCTCGGACATTCGAATCAAGTACAAGGGATCAGCGCTTGGTCTCTTCTGGTCCATGCTGTCACCGGCACTTACTCTGGCCATCTACTACATGGTGTTCTCGATCTTCTTGAAGAACGGGATCCCCAATTTCGCCGTGTACCTGTTTTCGGGTCTCGTTGTGTGGAACATGTTCCAGAACTCGGTCAATAGCGCGACCGGCGTGATCGTGGACCGTGCTGGCTTAGTGAAGAAGGTGTCGTTCCCTCGCGAGATCCTGGCGCTCTCCAACGTGGGCGCCGCGGTGATCTACTTCTTCGTGCAGTTGACGGTGCTAGCTCTGTTTCTCGCGGCCATTGGCCATCAGCCGGCGTGGGGCTTCCTGTGGATCCTGCCGTTCTCGTTTGCCGCCCTCTATCTCTTCACCGCCGCCCTCTCCATCGTCATGTCGGCGATCACGGTGTACCTGCGTGACATGCGCCACTTAATCGAGGTCGTGCTACAACTCTGGTTTTGGGTGTCGCCCGTCGTCTACTCGTACGAGAATTCAATCGCCGCGACGCTCCACAGCCACGGCCTGGCATCGATCTACTTCTTGAATCCGATCACCTTGATTATTCTCACGTTCCAGCGCATTTTCTATGTCAGCACCGTGGTGCACTCGACAACCACTGGCCTGCCGCTCAACATCCTCCCGACCTGGCCGATGTCGACCTACTTCTACCTGAATCTGGGCCTTCTCGTGATCATGGCCGGCCTCTTTCTCGTGGCAATCACCGTCTTTGGTCGGCTCGAGGGGAACTTCGAGTCGGAGCTGTAATGGTCAGCGTCATTGAAGTCGAGGGTGTGTCGAAGCAATTCAAGATTCACCACGAACGTCACCAGTCACTCAAAGAGCGTGTGCTGCATCCCAGGTCGGGATCCACAGAGGTGTTTCACGCACTTCGCGACATCAACTTCAAGGTCGCCGACGGTGAAACGGTCGGGATCCTGGGTCACAACGGTTCAGGCAAGTCAACGCTCCTTAAGACCATCTGCGGTGTGCTTCAGCCGACATCGGGCGAGATTCGTCTGCGCGGCAGCCTCGCCGCGTTGCTCGAACTGGGCGCGGGCTTCCAGCACGAGTTGTCGGGCCGCGACAACGTGTATCTCTATGGGGCCATGCTGGGCT
The DNA here is from genome assembly GCA_035530815.1 of Acidimicrobiales bacterium. Lineage (GTDB taxonomy): Bacteria > Actinomycetota > Acidimicrobiia > Acidimicrobiales > RAAP-2 > RAAP-2. The sequence goes on along the minus strand of DATKTZ010000011.1, from coordinate 84,718 downwards.
TCTCACGCAAGATGGTCGACGCCATCTTCGACGACGTGGTGGCCTTCAGTGAGCTGGAGCAGTTCATTGACACCCAGGTCAAGTTCTACTCAAGTGGCATGTACGTTCGATTGGCCTTCGCGGTGGCCGTGAACGTGAATCCCGACATCCTCGTAGTCGACGAGGTACTGGCGGTGGGCGACGAGCGTTTCCAGGCAAAGTGCATTGACCGGATTCGCCACTTCCAGCGCGAGGGCCGCTCGATCCTCTTCGTAACGCACCAGGCCGATCAGGTACGCGCGATCTGCGACCGCGCGATAGTGCTCAACGCTGGTCATCTCATTGCTGATGGCCCGGTACAGGACTCCTTGAGGATCTTTCGTGAACACCTCTTGGGTGACGCCGCGGTTCTCGACACAAGTGGAACCCACGCGGACGTCGCCATCGACGCCGTGACGACACCAACGGGATCTTTCCAGGTTCGTCACGGCGCCGCGATGCACTTTGATGTGGACGTCTCCACGCGCCGGGCGATCAGTGGCAACTTCGTCATGGAAGTCTTCACGCGGGGCGGTCTGCTGGTCAGTCGCAGCGATCCTCAAGGCTCGCCGGTCAATCTGCGACCTGGGGCGAACCGCATCGGCGTGGATCTGGCTCGGTTGCCGCTACTGGACGGGGTCTACGACGTGAACGTTGGACTGGTGGACCCGGCGGGCTCCAATGTGATCGCCTGGCGCGAGCAGGCAGCCACGATGCAGGTGATCTACGAAGGCCGCGAGGGTGGCATCATTGAACTGAGTCCGACAGTTCGTCAGTGACCGGTTCCGCGCTCTTCAGCCGAGGGTAGCGCCGCAGCGCTCCGAGGCGGCCGAGTTTTCCCACGTTGTACGGGTGGGTGGCGCCCTTGAGCATGCGCCGGTCGCCACGAGAGTTGCCGTAGGCGTAGACGGTCGGCTCAACGCCGTACTCGCGTGCGTTGATCCACTCGCTGAGTCGGCGCATCTTCTCGGTGCCTCGGCAGTTCTTGCCCAAGTACCCACCGGTGAGATTGCCCAGCGGATCGACGGCGAGACGCGTCCCGAGCGCACCTTGGGCGCCGAAGAACTCGGCGACGACGTTGACGTAGAGCTCGGGCGACGCCGAGACCACGACGACATCGTGCCCCTGATCGCGGTGCCAGTTGAGTCGCCGTACGCTGAGTTCGCGTGCCTTGATGGCCACGTGCTCGAGTACGAACTCCCGCGATTCGCCTTGCAGGGTGTCGAGGTCGCGTCCCGCGAGCAGTTTCCTGAAGAGCCGTTCCTTAGCATTGTCGGCCGTTGGACCGCTGCGCAATGCACCCATCGCTAGCGCTACGAGCAGGCTCGCTGCGGCGCGGTACGTTCTCGCAGTGCCCGCAACGTGTCGCAACCAGAGAAAGACGCTACCCCCCTCGGTGAGCGTGCCGTCGAGGTCGAACGCGGCAACCGTTGGGGTGGTGGGGTCGGTCATGGGTCTAGTGTCACAGCCTTTCGCTACGGCCAGTGTAGAAACCTACTAATCCAACTGATCTATGCAACAAAGCCCGCAGGCGTCATTAGCATGGCCTCGGACAGTCAAGAGACTGACACTCTACCGGCAAGGAGCAAGCACATGGCTATCCGTCTAGGCGACGTGGCACCTGACTTTTCAGCAGACACCACGGAGGGCCGTATCAACTTCCATGAATGGCTTGGCGACAGTTGGGGAATCTTGTTCTCGCACCCCAAGGACTTCACCCCGGTGTGCACGACTGAACTCGGAGGTTTCGCCGCGCGCAAGGCCGATTTCGACGCCCGTAACACCAAGATCATCGGCGTATCGGTCGATGACGTTGCCTCGCACAACAAGTGGAAGGGCGACATCGCCGAGACCCAGGGCACGGCGCTCAACTTCCCGATCATCGGCGACGAGGATCGCAAGGTGGCGAGCCTGTACGACATGATCCACCCCAACGCGAACGACACGTTGACCGTGCGAAGCGTCTTCATCATCGGCCCTGACAAGAAGGTCAAGTTGACCTTGACCTATCCTGCGTCGACTGGGCGCAACATCGACGAGATCGTGCGCGTGCTCGACTCCTTGCAGTTGACGGCGAAGTACTCGGTGGCGACGCCGGTGAACTGGAAGGACGGCGACGATGTCATCATCGCCAACTCGGTGAACGATGAGGAAGCGGCGACCAAGTTCCCCAAGGGCTTCAAGAAGCTGAAGGACTACCTGCGCCTGACGCCTCAGCCCAACAAGTAGACGGCGACCCCTCCGGCGGCCGTTGGACGCCGGAGGGGAACTGTTGATGTGCTCAACGTAAGGAGATTCGGTGTCATCCACGTTCACCTACGCTCAACAGACCGTCCACCGACTGGGCTTTGGCGCCATGCGCATCACCGGTCCCGGCATCTGGGGCTACCCGGCCGATCCGGACGAGGCGATCAGGGTGTTGCGTCGGGCCGTGGAACTTGGTGTCGACTTCATCGACACGGCGGACTCCTACGGCCCCTGCGTCTCCGAGGAGTTCATCGCCAAGGCCCTGCACCCCTACGGTGAGGTCAAGATCGCCACCAAGGCGGGCCTCTTGCGCACGGGTCCGGACGTATGGGTGCCCTGTGGGCGCCCCGAGTACCTTCGCCAGCAGTGCGAACTCTCGTTGCGACGTCTCGGCCAAGAGGCCCTCGATCTCTTCCAGTTGCATCGAATTGACTCGTCGGTCGACGCTCAGGAACAGTTCGGCCTGCTCCGCGATCTGCTCGACGAGGGCAAGGTGCGTGCGGTGGGTCTCTCGGAGGTGAACATCGCCGAGATCGAGTCCGCGCGCGCCGTGGTGCCCATCGCGACCGTCCAGAATCTGTACAACGTTACGAACCGGAAGAGTGAGGACGTCGTGGAGTACTGCGAGCGGGAGGGCATCGGCTTCATTCCCTGGTTTCCCGTCGCGGCGGGCCAACTCGCGCGAGCGGGTGGCGTGCTCGACACCCTGGCCCGCGACGCGGGCGCCACAGTGGCGCAGTTGTCGCTCGCGTGGCTGTTGGCACGCTCGCCAGTGATGCTTCCCATTCCCGGGACGTCAAAGGTCGCTCACCTGGAGGAGAACTGCGCTGCGGCGTCGATCGAGTTGTCGGGTGCAACCTACGAGGCGATGAACCGTCTGGCCTAGTTCTCGAGTTCGAGCTCGAGCGAGGATCGTAGTTCTCGCTTCAAGACCTTGCCCTGCGGGTTTCGTGGGAGCGTCTTGGCTCGAAAGAAGAAGCGGCTGGGCACCTCGAAGTGGGCCAAACGCTGGGCGACGTGACGTGCGAGTTCATCCGCATCCACGCGTCGACCGGGGCGAAGGACGATCACGGCTGCCACCTCTTCGCCCAGCGTTGAGTGAGCGACGCCCACTACCGCGCAGTCGGCGACATCAGGATGCTCGAAGAGGGCCGCTTCGACGACGACCGAGTACACGTTCTCCCCGCCGCGAATGATCATGTCCTTCGCCCGGTCCACGATGTAGATGAAGCCCTCGTCATCTAGGCGAGCGATATCGCCGGTGTGCAACCAGCCCCTGGTAAAGGTCCGTGAGGTCTCGTCGGGCTTTCCCCAGTAACCGCTCACGACGTTGGGACCCTTCACCCAAAGTTCGCCCAGCACGTTGGCGCGTCCGATATGTTCCGACGTCGGCTCGTCGCCCGCGAAGTCCTCGGGTACGACTGCGATTTCGCACACGGGAACCGCGGTTCCGCAACTGTCAGGTTTGGCCACGTAGTCGGGCCCTGAGTTGAGGGCGATCGCGGCTGACGTCTCGGTGAGTCCGTACCCGTTGCCGGGCTGAGCGTTGGGGAACGCGGCGCGTATGCGTCTGACCAAGTCGGGCGGCGCGGGTGCACCCCCGTAGGAGACACTGCGAATACTCGACGTGTCGAAGCGAGCGAAATCTGGGTGGTCCAGCAACTGCATGACTATCGTCGGCACACCGCCGACCATGGTGAGTCGCTCAGTCTCAATCAGTGCCAGCGCGGCGCCCGGCTCAAAGTGGTGCATCATGACCAACTTCCCACCCGCGGCCGTATTGACCACCATGACTGCGAGACAGCCCGTGGCGTGGAAGAGAGGGATGGTGAGCAGATTCGCGCCGGGGCCCTCGTCGATGTCCTCGGGTCTGCTGGGCGCGCGCAGCGATGCGCGTTGGCCGATGAAGAAGAGGTTCATGAGGTTTGTGATGATGTTGCGGTGGGTGCCGATGGCGCCCTTGGGCCTCCCCGTGGTCCCCGAGGTGTAGAACATCGTCGCCGGTTCGTCGGGATCGATCGCCACCTCGGGAGGCGCGGCGTCGGCGCGAATGTCGCCCAGGAATTCCTCGAAGGGAACGATGCGCACGCGGTGGTGCGTGACTCGTGAGGTTCCCGCCTCGGCGGGACTTTGACTCAACACGACCACCGTGGTGAGTTCGGGTAGTTCGGCGAGGATCGGAACGAGGCGCTCGAGCCGTTCCGCGTCCACAAACACAATCGACGAGCCGGAGTCAGCCAATCCGTAGGCCATTTCATCCGCGGTCCACCAGGCGTTGAGGGGCACCACCACCGCGCCAGCGATCACCGCACCCCAAAAGGCACTCACCCATTGAGGTAGGTTTCGCGCCGCGATCGCCACGCGGTCACCCTTGCGCATCCCGAGCTCGCCCAGGCGGTTGGCGAGGGTTGCTGCGATCCGGTAGTGCTCGTCGAAGGTCACGCGCTGGCTCTCGTAGACGAGAAACTCCCGCTCGGCATGTCGAAGTGACATGTCCAATACCTGGCGCAGGTTGGAGGGGGCGTGCTTCCAAATCGTCATCTCCACCCCGAGCACCTCGGCGCGATGGGTCTCGAACATTTGACCTTCGCTGATTAGATGGGCAGTGGCTTGGGCCAGCGTCGGCGATCCGTCGCTCATTGGATGAGACTAGTGGGCGTCGGGGCGCGTTGAGAAGAGCGTTGTTCGGTAGTGCACCAGTTCGGCTATCGACTCGCGGATGTCGTCCAGCGCGCGGTGGGTGGACTGTTTCTCGGGCATCGCGTCAAGCACGTCCGGGTGCCAGCGTCGGGCCAACTCCTTGATCGTGGACACGTCAACGTTGCGATAGTGAAAGAACGACTCCAGGGTGGGCATGTAGCGCTGCAAGAAGCGTCGGTCCGTGCCGATCGAATTCCCGCACAATGGAATCGTGCCCATCTGATCGATGTGCGTGCGCAAGAAGGCGAGGGTCTGCTCTTCGGCATCACTCACGCTGAGCGTGGACGCAACGATGGCGGGGAGCAGACCGGAATTGGTGTGCATTTCGGTGACGACTTCGCCCATCTGCGCCAGTTCTTCCGGTGTTGCGTGTATGACCAGGTCGGGGCCCTCCGCGACGATCTGGAGGTGATCGTCGGTGATGACCGTGGCGATCTCCACAATCACGTGTCGCTCGGGATCTAGCCCCGTCATCTCAAGGTCCATCCACACCAGCACGACTCGACACTAGTGAACAGGAGCGGGTTGGTGGGCAAACGGTAGTGTTCGCCTATGGAAGTCCTCGTCAAGGTACTGCGCGAAGATGCGCTTATCCCCGAGTACGCCAACGTGGGCGACGCTGGCTGCGACCTCGTCGCCCTCGAGACGTACACGCTGAAGGCGGGCGGCGGGAGGGCCTTGGTGGCCACGGGTCTGAGTGTCGCCATTCCCGAGGGCTACGCGGGATTCGTGCTGCCGCGCAGTGGCCTAGCTATCAAACACGGCGTGACCTGTGTCAATGCCCCAGGGCTGATTGACGCGGGCTACCGGGGCGAGTTAAAGGTGGCGCTGGTGAACCTCGACTCCCAGAGCGATTACGAGGTCCACCCCGGAGATCGTGTCGCTCAACTGGTGATCATTGAAACGACGACGGCCAGTTTTCGGCTGGTGTTGGCACTGCCAGACACCGCGCGGGGCGTGGGGGGCTTCGGAAGTTCGGGACGTTGACATCCCTGGTAGTTGGGCGCGTGCGAGTCCGTGGCCCCGTCTGGTGGTCGCGTCCGGCGCGCGCAACGTGGTGTTTGGTGCGAGGCAGTGCTTCGACTACACTGGACCCTACGCGGACGTAGCTCAGTTGGTAGAGCGCGACCTTGCCAAGGTCGAGGTCGCCGGTTCGAGCCCGGTCGTCCGCTCCAAATTGTTTCCCGTCGACTTCCCTCGGACTTGCAACGGAGGTCTTCGTATCGGCCTCGTGGCGATCCCGCTCGGTTGTGCACGCGAGAGTGGATAGTCTGGCCCACGCTCGCTCTGATCCTCATGTGAGTGGCGAAACCATCACAATTCACCACGGCGTCCCGCTCAAGGGTGCGCTGACGAGCGCTATGAGCGACTTGTACTTCTTGACGCGGTGTGTCGGTCGCCACGCCATGATTCCACGGACTTGAGCCATGAGCGCCACCTCCAACCTGCGGTCGCTGCGTGGTGCCCTTCATTCCACTGGCCCGCGCCATCATGCTTGGCGGTGCCAGCACGCCCGACGAGTCAGGGAGTCACCTCTTGAAAGAGTGTGGATGTCACCGAGGTGGCCAGCACCCTCGCCAACAACTGGTCCGCGTAGACTTCAACTTGCATGGGACTCTTCGGTAGTGGCAAGCGCAAGGCGGCCTATCCCGAGCAAGAGGCCGCCGAGCAGTCGGGCAAGGGTTTCTTCGCGCGACCCGGGCGGAGGAAGTTTTGGACTCGGACGTCAGTCTTGAATGATGCGCCGACGCTTCACACGGCAGTAGGGGACTCCGCCGCGACTCTTCGACGCCGAACCGTGGCCGATCCTGAGTCGGACACGGCTGAGGAGTTACTGATTGAACGCGAACGTGAGGGCGCTGAGGACCCCCGTCGAGAGGGCGGACTGGGCTGAGTGAGGATGCCTGTTCGCTCCGGGCGAGGTGCGAGTGGTGACGCCGGGCGAGGACTCTGCCTGGCGTTGTCACTCGCGATTCCGACGTCGTATAGGGCTACCCGATGCCACTGCATTGGGTGTGACGATCGGGCGACTACGTACGTGATCCCAAGCCGCGACCTTTGCGCAGTGGGTCTCGCGCGTGCCCGAGCTCGAGCCGCGCACAGTGCCCTGGAATGCATTGTCGACCAGTGCGTAGGCTCCAGGCGAGGAGGTCTTCGTGGTCCATCCAGCACTTCTTGAATTTGTCCGTGAGGCACAGGAGCATCCCGCGCCGCGTCCCTGGACGCTGAGCCCCGATGAGAGGCGCCGGCGCTATCGCGAAGAGTCCGCCTCGATGTGGGGGACGCCCGAGACCCTCCACGAAGTTCGCGACCTCGAGATCGCGCTGGAGGGGCGCACCCTTCCTGTCCGGCTCTACACGCCCAACGACGACGAGCGGAGGGCGCTGGTGATCTTCATTCACGGCGGATCCTTCGTAATGGGTGATCTCGAGAGCCACGACGCGCTGTGTCGACGTTTGGCGGCTGACACGCGAATGCGTTACCTGGCGGTGGACTATCGGCTGGCACCCGAGCATCCCTTCCCGGCGAGTGTCGATGACGCGTGTGACGTGGTGCGCTACGTAGCTACCCACATGAAGGACTTCGCGGAACCGGACACGGCGCTCATCGTGATGGGCGAATCCGCTGGCGCCACTCTGGCGACCGTGGCGGCCACCCAGTTGCGCGCAGACGAGGTTGCAGTGGCCGCCCAGGTGCTCATCTACCCCACGCTTGGCCCCCACGTGCTTACCGATTCGGCCCACGTGTACAACACCGGCTTCCTGCTCGACTTGGACAATCTGCGCTACGACTACGAGCAGTACCTGGGGGACTACGGCGACACCACCGATCCTCGCGTCTCGCCCCTGTTGGTGAAGGACTTGGTCGGATCACCTCCGGCGATCGTGGTGGTCGCGGAATGCGACCCGCTGCGCGACGAAGCCGTCGCCTACGCGGGACTCCTCGAGCACTTCGGGGTGCCGGTGGAACTTCTGGAGGCCGAGGGCATGTTGCACGGCTTCTTGCGCCTGGGCGGTTTTGTGCCCGAGACGCTGGGCATCGTGGACGAGGTCGCCGCACGGATGCGTCGGTTCGTGACGAGCGCCGTCGTGTGATCGCGAGGAGTCTGCGCGTGCGTCCGCAGGCTGGTCGTACCTCAGAAAAATGCAAGTGATCAGCGAGAATACAGACGGTCAGATGACCGTCCCATCATGATGCGATGACCCGGTCCGTGGCGCACGCGGCGCGTGGAATCTTCGCGAACTGCGAGCCGCCAGTTCTCAAATGCGAAATTCTGATATCAATGGAGACTCGTACGCCAATATCGGCGTTCATAGTTAGGGGATTTCATGCAGGGGATATCACGCGTGCGTAGTGCACTCGTTATGACAGGAATCGCCTCGCTGGTGTTGGCCACCAGCGTGGCGGCGGGGGCCTCGACCTCGGGTAAGTACAACGCCGCGGCCGCCAGGCTGGTGCCCGCCGCGTACAAGCACGTGACGTTGCAGGTGGCCACCGATGCCACCTACGCACCTGACGAGTCCATGAAGGGCTCGAAGATGGTGGGTTTCGACGTGGATCTGATCAACGCCATCGCCAAGACCCTCGGGATCAAGGTGCACGAGAACAACGTGAACTTTGATGGCATCTTGCTGGGTATCAAGAGCGGCAAGTACACGATCGGCAACTCGTCGTTCACCGACAACAAGGCCCGCGAGAAGCAGGTCAACTTTGTTGACTACTTCCAGGCCGGCGAAGGCGTCTACGCCAAGGCCTCGTCGAAGGTGAAATTGACGAGCCTGAAGAGCCTGTGCGGTCTCAAGGTTGCGGTGGAGACCTCTACAGTCGAGCAGTCCGACGCCCAGGCGACCGCCAAGACGTGCCCGTCCAACAAGAAGCTGACCGTGTTGAACTACACGACACAGACCGAGGCGAACCTCGCGGTGACCTCGGGACGTGCGGACGTCGGGTTCCTCGACAGCCAGATCGCCGGCTATATGGTGTCCCAGTCCAAGGGTGCGCTCAAGTTGGTGGGTAAGGCCGTCAACGTCGCGCCGTACGGCATCGCCACTCCCAAGACCACGAACGGTCACAAGTTGGCGCTGGCCATCCGGGCCGCGCTGAAGGTCCTCGTCAAGAACGGCACGTACCACGCGATCCTCGCGCATTGGGGAGTTGTCTCGGGCGCTCTGCCGCAGTCCAAGATTGTGCTGAACGGGGCTCTCTCCTAGGCCTTTGTAGTAGAACTTCACGCATGGCAACGAACGGGGACGACACGATTGAGGTCGTCCCCGTTCGCCATGCGGGGCGCTGGGTCGGCAGCGCGGTCGCGCTGTTGTTCATCGCGATGCTGGTGCACACGCTGTTCTCCAAGGTGCCCACCGGCCAACGAGCGTGTCACGTCGTCAACGGGATCAAGACCTGTCACCCGATTGTGGCCTGGCGGTTTGGCTGGAACGTCGTCTTTCACTACTTCGGCGCATCGGAGATCCTGAGGGGTCTCGTCATCACGTTGGAGCTCACGGTGCTCTCGATGCTGATCGGCATCGTGTTGGGCATCTTTCTGGCGATCATGCGGCTGTCGCACAGCCGACTGCTGTCGGGCGCCGCGTGGTCGTACACGTGGTTCTTCCGGGGCACGCCCGTGTACGTGCAACTGTTGTTTTGGGGCTATTTCGCGATCCTCTATCCGGTACTCACCATTGGGCTGCCCTTCTTGCACGTGACGTTTCTTCATCTGGACGCCAACTCGGTCTTCAGTCCCTTTCGCGCGGCGATGGTGGCGCTGGGCCTTAACGAAGCCGCGTACATGTCCGAGATTGCCCGCTCTGGTCTGATCTCGGTCGACGAGGGCCAGATCGAGGCGGCCACCTCGTTGGGCATGACCCACGCACAGACATTGCGCCTGGTCATCCTGCCCCAAGCCATGCGCGTGATCATTCCCCCCACTGGCAATGAGGTGATCTCCATGCTGAAGACCACTTCGCTCGCGGTGGTTGTCTCATTAACCGAGTTGTTGGGCGCTGCGGCGAACATCTACGGAAGCAACTACCAGATCATGCCGCTCTTGATCGTGGCGAGCCTCTGGTACTTGATTGCGACCACCATCTTGTCGATTGGCCAGTTCTACGTCGAGCGTCACTTCGCCAAGGGTGCCCTGCGAACGCCGCCGCCCACGCCAATGCAGCGGCTGAGTGAGGATCTCAAGGGCATCGGCTCGAAGTTCCGCACTCGCCGAGGTGCCTCCGAGTCGGGGGTACGCCCATGACCACGACACCAATGGTGGAGGCGATCGGCGTGTGCAAGTCCTACGCCGGGGTCGAGGTGTTGAAGGGTGTCAGCCTCACGGTGAACCGAGGGGAGGTGACCTGTCTCATCGGTCCCTCGGGCTCGGGCAAGAGCACTCTGTTGCGCTGCATCAACCACCTGGAGAAGCACGATGCGGGCAAGTTGCTGGTTGACGGCAACCTCGTCGGCTACGAACTTCGAAACGGCAGGATGTACGAACGCAATGACAAGCAGATCTGCTCGGAGCGGTCCCAGATCGGGATGGTGTTCCAGCGGTTCAACTTGTTCCAGCACTTGACCGTCTTGGAGAACGTCATCATCGGACAGGTGAAGGTGAAAGGCGTTGCCGCCGACAAGGCGACCGCTCGGGCACGTGAACTGCTCACGCGCGTGGGTCTCGAGGCGAAGGAGAAGAACTACCCGAGCCAGTTGTCGGGCGGTCAGCAACAGCGGGTGGCCATCGCGCGCGCGCTCGCCATGGATCCCAAGCTCATGTTGTTCGACGAGCCAACGTCGGCGTTGGACCCCGAGTTGGTCGGCGAGGTACTGGACGTGATGAAGGACCTCGCTAAGAGCGGTATGACCATGATCGTCGTGACCCACGAGATGGGCTTCGCCCGCGAGGTGGCCGACACCCTGTACTTCCTCGACCGCGGCGTCATCGAGGAGTCCGGCGATCCGCGTTCGGTTCTTTCGGCGCCGAAATCCGAACGCCTGAGGAACTTCCTTTCGAAGGTCCTGTAATGGTGTGGCCCCTGGACCAGTCCAATGTCGGCACCGGACTGCCCCTCGAGGGAGTCCGGGTACTGGACTTCTCGCGTGTGCTGGCCGGTCCGCTGTGCTCAATGGTGGCCGGGGACCTAGGCGCAGACGTCATCAAGGTTGAAGGCCCCGACGGCGATCCCGTGAGGGCGCTGGCACCCCCGCGATTCGGCGATGACGCGACTTACTACCTAGCGGTGAATCGCCACCGTCGAAACGTGGTTGCGGATCTTCGCAACCCCGACGACTTCGCCCACGTGGCCGCCCTCGTGCGCGCCGCCGACGCCGTGATCGAGAACTTCTTGCCCAACCAGATTCGCTCGCTCGGCATCGAGCGACTGCGCGCGGAGAACCCCGACTGCGTGTGGGTGAGCATCACGCCGGCCTCCTCGGGAGGTCCGGTGGCCCAGCAGCCGTCATTCGACCTCCTCGCTCAGGCGCGCTCGGGACTCATGGGAGTTACCGGCACCGCCGATGGCGGTCCCACCAAGGTGGGCGCGCCGCTGGCCGATGTCGTGACCGGGCTCTACGGCGCGATTGGGCTGCTGAGCGGGCTGTTCGCCCGAGTCCAGGGCCGTGCGGCTCGCCACTTCGAAGCGCCCTTGCTGGAGTCGACCATGAGCGCCCTGGTCAATCAGGCGCAGGGCTACTTGTCGACGGGGGTCAATCCGGCACGACTCGGCAACGACCATCCGAGCATCGCACCCTACGGACCGGTGACGACGGCGGATGGTCACGTCTTGTTGGCGGTAGGCACCGACCTTCAGTACGCCCGTTTGGTAGATCTACTCGATGACGAGACACTGCGCGCACACGACGAGTGGGTGACCAACGACGCTCGCGTTGCGACGCTGGGACAGCTGCGAGGTGAGTTGAACCGCGTGTTCGCGGGCCGGCCGACCGAACAGTGGCTGAGCGTCCTGGCGACCTCCGGTATACCCCACGGTCCGATCTTCGACGTGGCGGGAGCCTTCGCCCAGCCCCAGATCGCCGAAGGGGACTTCGTGGGCACCATGGACACGCCGGCGGGTACGACGAACGCCATGCGCACGCCCCTCATCATCGATGGGCGACGCCCGGGGATCCGCCGGGGCCCGCGGCGTCTCGGCGAGGACACCGACGAACTACTGCGGGACTGATCAGGTGTCGAAGGCGGGGCCGTCGAAGGTGTCGACGGTTGTGAACTCCTCGACGCGTCGACGTGAGAGCTTGGTGTGACGGCTGACGGGATGACCGAGCGCCACCACCGAGGCCACGGCGTAGTGGTCGGGGATCGTGAGGGCCTCACGGAGGCGGTCTTCATTGCGCGTGGCAACCGTGGTCATCACCCCGCCCAGACCCCGGTCGCGCGCGGCGAGCAAGATGTTCCACACGAAGGGATAGACCGATGCGCCGCCAACGATGTGGTAGCGCACCAGGTCGCGGTCCGTGGCGGCGAGCGCTTCGAGATTCGCACACACGACGAGCATGACCGGGACCGTGTCGAGCGACTCGGCGAAACCCTCAGGCGTTGAACGTGCCTCGGCCTCCGCGCGTAGCGATTGCGCGGTCGCGCGCTCGTGCGGCGTCGCGAGGGGTGAAAAGGGAACCAACCCGGCCAGCACGTGGCCGACGTAGTCGTGCCAGGCGTCGAGGTACTGATCGCGAACACGGCGTCGCAATTGTGGATCGCGCACGATGATGACCCGCCACGACTGGCGGTTGCCGCCGGAGGGGGCGAAGCGGGCGTCGTCGAGGATTTCGTAGAGGAGATCGTCGCTGACGGGTTGGTCGGTGAATCGTCGGATGGCACCGGTGGAGCGTAAGACTTCAGACAGTTCCATGGCGCCACCCTAACTTCGAAGTCGGTAGGGGTCAGGCGTCGCGCCGCACCATGAGTGTGAGACCCGCACCGAGGACGATGACGACGTAGCCGAGAAGGATTCCCGTGGCGGTCCATGCGCCGAACATCTGGTCGGGCGGTGAGGTCGACATCATGGCGTGGCCCAGCGCCGACGGCTCGAACTTTGACACCGCGTTCTGCCAACTGGACGGGAGCAGGAACGTGATGATCGGCAGTACGAGCAATAGCGAGGTGAATGTGCTGATGCACGCGGCGCTCTGGCGCAAAATGAGCCCCAGGGCGAAGCCCAGCACCGCTAACAGGGTGAGGTAGATCCCCGCGAGCACGACCGAGCGCAGGACGGCGCCGTCGCTCAGGAGCGCCGTTGGTACCACCCCCGAGAAGATCGCCTGGCCCATCAAGAACGTAGCAAAACAGACGAGTTCACCCACCACGAAGGTAGAGACAGCCAGCACGACAAGTTTGCTCGCCACCAGTAGCGGGCGTTGTGGCACCGCTGCCAGGGTGGAGCGAATCGAGCCGGACGAGTACTCGCTGGTGACGAAGAGCGTGCCGATCACTCCGATGGCGAATTGGGCGAAGAGGATTCCGCCAAGGCTCGACGAGACCGGATCGAAGGTGAGTTTGCGAATCGGATCCATCGAGTTCCAGTGTCCGCGTATCGCCGTTGTGATCAGCGCCCCCAAACCGACGGTCAGGATGATGGTCACTACGAAGCCCATGACGGTGGATCGAACGGTGCGAAACTTGATCCACTCGGCCCGTGTGGAGGACAGTAACGTTACGCGATCACTCATGGGTGGACCACCGCGGGTGTCGAACTTCCGTACTCGACAGCGTCGGAGGTCAGGTCCATGAAGACCTCCTCGAGTGACGCGCGTTGGGGAGTCAACTCGAGGACGGTGATGCCCTGGTTGAAGGCCGCCGCGCCGATCTGGTCGCTCGTCAGCCCGCTGATCGAAAGTCCGCGCTCTTGCACATCGACCGTGGCGCCGTGGTGGCGCTCAATCGCATCGCGCAGTCGGCCGGGATCCGAGCACCGTACGTACACCGTGCCGCCGATCGATGAGGTGAGTTCGTCGACCGAACCCTGGGCAATGAACTTGCCCCGTCCGATGACGATGATCTGATCCGCGCTCACTGCCATTTCGCTCATGAGGTGTGAACTCACGAAGACCGTGCGTCCTTCGTTCGCAAGGGATCGGAAGAACTCGCGGATCCAGCGAATGCCCTCTGGATCGAGTCCGTTCACCGGTTCGTCGAACAGCAGCACGCCGGGGTCGCCCAACAGGGCGGCAGCGATGCCCAGGCGTTGGCTCATGCCCAGCGAGTAGCCGCCGACCTTCTTGTTGGCGACCGAGGCGATGCCGGCGAACTCGAGGACCTCCTCGACTCGAGAAGAGGCGATGTGATTCGACGCCGCCAAGGCTCGCAGGTGGTTGCGGGCGGTACGCCCGGGGTGTACGGCCTTCGCTTCGAGCAGTGCCCCCACCTCACGCAGTGGTGTCTGGAGATCGGCGTACCGCTTGCCATTGATGGTTGCGCGTCCCTTGGTCGCGTAGTCCAAGCCCAGGATGATTCTCATCGTCGTGGACTTTCCAGATCCGTTGGGGCCGAGAAAACCGGTGACGACACCCGGCTTAACGTCGAAGTCGAGTCCATCGACCGCCAGGGTGTCGCCGTAGCGCTTTGTGAGGTGTTCGATCTTCAACATGGCCGTGCTGTGCACTCTAACGAGTCGCAGTTGGTGTCGTGCCCCGCTACTTGTCGAGCGGCGTGTCCTTGAGTGCGAGGAGGTCGCGCTGACAGCGCGCGCACGTACCCGAAATCGCGACGTGGTGGCGATCGAGCACGAACCCGTAATCACGACGGAGATCCTTGCTGAGTGCATCGAAGTGCGATGCCGGAATCTCAATGTTGGCGCCGCAGTGCTCGCAGGTCAGGTGACCGTGCACCGGGCCGGCGAGGTGATAGACGGCGGCGGTCTGGCCAAGGTGCGCGTGGACCACGATCCCGAGCTCCTCGAACTCCTCCAGGATTCGATAGACCGTCGACGTGCTCACGTCTGTCACGCGCTCTTGTACCAGACTGGTGATCTCGTCGGCCGTCAAGTCTCCGGTGGCGTCAACGAGCACCCCGGCGACCGCCCGCTTGGGAACGGTGATCCGTTTGGACGCTGCACGAAGCGTCGAGAGGATGACGCTAATCGAGTCGTCGGCCGTGTTCACGCCAAGAGACTAGGCCCGTGCCCGCCGAGGCTTCACGGCCATAGTCTGCTCGTATGCGCACATCATCGGAAATGGTCAGTGCGGACCGGGCTCTGGCGGGCCGGTCCGAACGACGCGTCCTCACCCGGGCTCACCTCACTTTGGGGACCTCGATGCTCGACCCGGCTCCCGTGGGCACCGAGACTGCGTACGTCGCCATGGGCTGTTTCTGGGGAGCGGAGCGAGTGTTCTTCGAGTTGCCCGGTGTGGTGGTCACCGCAGTGGGTTACCAGGGCGGTTTCACGGAGAATCCGACCTACGAGGAGGTGTGTAGCGGCCTGACCGGTCACGCCGAGACCGTGAAGGTGGTCTTCGACCCCGCCAGGGTTACCTACGCTGAGATCCTTCGACACTTCTACGAGAACCACGACCCGACCCAGGGGTTTCGTCAGGGCGCCGACGTGGGCACGCAGTATCGAAGCGCGATTTACTACACCAGCGACGAGCAGGCGAGTGTTGCTCGCGAGGTGACCGCGGCTTATGGCGTCACCTTGGCGAGGGCGGGCTACGGCGCTATCACTACGGAGAACGTGCCCGCAGGCGCTTTCTACCTCGCAGAGGAGTACCACCAGCAGTACCTAGTTGCCAACCCCAACGGCTACTGCGGACTCGGCGGCACCGGCGTCAGTTGCCCCGTTGGACTGTCAACGGATTAGTTCGTCCAGGTGCGCGAGCACGCGCTCGGCGCGCTCGACCATTGAGGTGACTATTGATCCCGCCGGCTCCAATGACTCGATGCCCCCGACGACTTGGCCAGCTGGATAGCACTCGCGGCGCGGATCGACACCCTCAGCGTCCTCGCTGGCGCCTAGGTGAAACGTGCCCGATGCAATTGACGCGGCAAGTTGTTGGGGAAAGGGCCGAAGCAGTGTGGGGTCGGATTCGTAGAGTTGAGTCGTTTCGTTCTTCAGCACACGCATGGTCTTTCCGCTGTAGGCGCGTGACACCACGGTGCCATCCTCGCGCGAGGCGAGGATGCCCTCTTTGAAGCCGGGTACGGCGCGTGCTTCCGGCGTGGCAATGAAGCGTGTGCCCACCCAGACACCGTCCGCACCCAGCGCAAGCGCAGCCGCCAGACCGCGTCCGTCGTAGATGCCCCCCGCCGCCACGACTGGCACGCTCCCCGCGACCGCATCAACCACTAGCGGTACCAGAGGCATCGTTGCGACCTGGCCAGTATGTCCGCCGGCCTCGGTGCCCTGGGCCACCACGACGTCGCATCCCGCGTCGACCGCCCGACGGGCGTGTTCGACCTTGCCACACATCGCGATCACCAGGACCCCGTGACGATGACAGAGATCGATGACATTGCGCGGGACGCCGAGTCCGGCCACGAATGTGCTGGCGCCACCCTCGATGAGGAGTTCGACATTGGCCTCGAGCGTCTCGGGAAACGCGGTGAGTAGATCCACACCGAACGGTTTGGACGTGAGCACCCGTGTGCGCGCGATCTCCTCGGCGAGTTGCCCGTGCGACATGGTTGACGCCCCCAAGCAGCCGTAGCCACCCGCGTTGGACACAGCCGCGGTGAGCGCGCTGTAGGCGACGCCACCCATTCCTGCGAGCATCACCGGATGCTCGATCTGGAGGAGCTCGGTCAATCTGGTCTTCACGGTGCCTCCTGGTGTCGATTCCCGGGACGTCGAGTCAGTCGTTTGAGCAGAAGCACTCCGACGATACCTGCGATGACCGATGCAATCAGCAGTCCGACGGTGAACGCACTGTATGGCGTACTCGAGGATTTGTAGAGCGCGCTTGTGAAGAGTAACGGGACTGTGAATCCGATGGCGCACAGGAGTGACGCAGTGATCAGCAGTGGCCAGGTGATCGTGGAGTGACGGCGTAGACCAAAGAGTCCCACGAGCGCGACGCCCCCGGTGATGCCAAGTGTCTTTCCGACTACGCGGACCGCGACGGTTGCCCCGATGATCGTAAGCGTGCTGCCGCGCCAAGCGAGATTGGACCAACTCACCCCGCACGAGACGAGCGCGAATAGGGGAAGGACGATGCCCACCGAGATCCGGTTCATCTGGCGTTCGAGTGTGAGGGCACTCTTGCGCTCGAAGGGCACGAGCAGCGCAGCGATCACCCCGGCGAGCGGCGGTTCGACGTTCGCCCAGGCGAGACAGAGCCAGAGGATCGCCAGCACCGTGAGGCGCCAGGTGATTGAGGTGATCCGTCGCGACAGCACCGCAATCGCGAGCACCGCTATGACGAAGACGATTAGTCCCGCGACGCGCAAGTGGGCGGCACCGGTGATCGAAAGTGCGGCGATACTTAAGACGTCATCCGCAACGGCCAAGGTCAGCAGGAAGAGTCGCAGCGCGACGGGAATGCCGTCGCCGACGAGCGCCAGTACACCCAGAGTGAAGGCAATGTCGGTCGCCATTGGGATGCCCCAGCCGTGTACGAGCGCCGGCGTGTGCGAGACGGCGCCGACCAGGATCGACAAGAGTGCGGTGGCAGCCATGCCACCCAGCGCCCCGATCAGTGGTGGCAGCGAGTGGCGGGGCTTCATGAGGGTGCCCGTGTTCAACTCGCGAGAGAGTTCAATGCCGACAGCGAAGAAGAAGAGAGTCATAAGACCGGATGCGGCGAAGGTGTGAAGAGAGTTGACGGAAAACGCGTCGAGCGATCGCGTCCACGGCACGTCCATGACGTGGCGATATGAGCCCTCGCTGACGGCGGTCCACGCGAGGGCCACCACCGCACCTCCACCGATCGCGAATGGTGCACCGAAGTCATGGTCGAGGGCTCTGATCACGCGTTCGACGACGGGGCGAGCCATAATGAGAGGCTACCGAAGTCCTCCGGTCAGACGCGGGGGCGGACCGATGCACCTGGACCAACTGCTCGTGACGGTGTCGCCATAGCGGCGTCGCTCACGCTGGGTCGCGCAGATGCAGATGGTGGCCGCAGGTGGGTGAGCAGGTGGTGTGCGCCGCGTGTGATGACGTGGAGGCACTGGTCGAACTCGGTGTCGTCGCCGTAGAAGGGATCGGCGACCTCCAGCCCGGTCGTGGACTCGAACAGGTCACGTAGCAACAGAATCGGAGTCGAGGAGGAGCCGAGACGCGCCTGCACGTCCTCGACGTGTGAGCGGGCCATGGCCACGATCATGTCCTGGACGTTGAGGTACGTGGCATCGGCGAAGGCTGCGGGCGAGCCCTCTTTGGTGAAGCCGGCCCGATACAGGGCGCTGCGCGCGCGTGGATCCATGGCGCTACCTACGTGTCAGCGGGCGGTACCAGCGCTAGTGACGCTGACACGTCCGGCCAGGGTGTCGTCGGCACGGACTAAATGGGATGTCACCACTTCGGCCGTGGGCGAGCGACAGATATTGCCGGTGCAGATCAGAGCAACACGCAGCGGAGCCCTCGTGGCCTTTCGATTTTGCCTGAGAGTTCGTACAAGGCGGCCTCTTCCTTTGACGTGCCAACAGATCGGCTGAGACGGTACGATAATCCCAGTAGGGGAAAGGAGACGCGATGCCACTGTCAGAACATGAACAGCGGATTCTGGCCGAGTTGGAAGAGTCGCTCTCTAAGCAAGACCCCCGCTTTGCCAAGAGTGTGCGTGACACGAACGTCTACTCACACGGCGGGCGCCGCGTCCGGTGGGGCATTGCTGGCTTCTTGGCGGGACTCTTGATCCTGGTGCTGTTCTTCTCACATTCGATCCTGCTGGGACTCGTCGGCGTTGCGCTGATGTTTGTCTCGGCGGTCGTTGTCGAGCGCAATGCTCGACTCTTGGGTCGCGCGTCGTGGCAGGATCTGACGCGCAGTCCCCAGGGCGATGATGCCCACGCGAACTATGGTCCTCGGACCAGTTCGCTTCGCGACTGGTTGTCGCGTCAGCGCCGCAAGAGCGAATGATCCACGCCGGGGTGGCGCTCGACGCCGCCCCGTGTTGGACGCTTGATATCGGCGCGAGCAAGGTCGATACGGCGTTGGTGAGCGCCGACAGGACCATCGCACGCCGCGAGCGATGCGGCGTGCGCGAAGCGGCAGCGCATCTCTTCGCGGAGATCGTCTCGGTGCTGGAGCTGGTGAGTTCTGGTGAGTCAATGACCGTCCTAGGGGTTGGCTGCGCGAGTCCGATGACGCGCGGTGGTGAGCGAGTCTCGCCGCTCAACATTGCCCAGTGGCGGGATTTTCCTGTACGAGCACGACTTCGAGAAGCGTTGGGAATCGAAGTCTTCGTCGAGGGCGACGCACGGGCGCTCACGCTGGCCGAGGGTGTCTTCGGCGGTGCGCGCCGGGACGAGTCGTGTCTCTCAATGGTGGTATCCACCGGCATCGGCGGGGGACTGGTCATGGATGGACGACTGGTGGACCGGGACTCGGGGAATGCCGGGCACGTCGGCCGCCTGAATGTCGTTCCCAACGGCGGCACGTGTACGTGCGGAAGCCGTGGGTGCCTTGAAGCCGAGGCGTCGGGTCTGGCGATTGAGGCAGTGACTGGTCGTGGGGCGCGTGAGGCAGACGTCTCGACTCGACGACGAGCCAGGCAACTGCTGGGTCGCGCGGTCGGTACGCTCGCGTCCGTGCTGGATTTCAATCGCTGCTACATCGCGGTTTCCGTGGTACTCGGGTTCGGCGATGACTTCTTCGCTCGCGCCAACGAGGCCGTGCGTGCCGTAGCAACGATGCCTTACTCGTCAAGCTTCGCGATTTGGCCATTCGGGTTGGGGGGCGATGAGCCGCTGCTCGGTGCTGCTCTGGTGGGCTGGAGGGGAGCATCGTGAACTCGTGGTGGCCCGAGGGCCTTACGTCTTTCCTGGTCCGACACCCCGCGCGCGCCATCACGCTCTCGCGGGCCGCGTGGATGCTTCGCCGCGATGGCTGGTGGCGTGCCGTACCGTTTCTTCCCCTGCCCGACGCCAAGTACTGGCACTTTCGGATGGTCACGGCCAACGGCGATTCACCCGAAGGACTGACGCTCGAAGCGATGGTGAGCGCGGCTGAGTGGTCGCTTCGCCAGCGGACCGGGAAGTAGGTTCTCTCCGTGGGGCGAGTGTTACTCCTGAACGCCACCTTTGAGCCGCTGCAATTGGTCAGCGAGCGACGCGCCGTCGTGCTGATGCTGGCTGGGAGGGCGGAGCCGATTGCCACGTCGGACGAGCCGCCCCTGTGTCGTTCCGCCAGCGTGATCGTGGAAATCCCAGCCATCGTTCGTTTGCACGAGATGGTGAAACTCCCCTCCAAGGTTCGCACGCCGCCCCTCACGCGGCGTTCGCTTCTCTTGCGCGACAGTTTCAAGTGCGCCTACTGTCTCGAACACGCCGACACCATTGACCACGTGGTGCCTCGTAGCCGCGGTGGTCGTCACGAGTGGACCAACGTGGTGGCAGCCTGTCGGCGCCACAACATGCAAAAGGGTGATCGATTGCTGGAGGAACTTGGATGGCGGCTGCACTTCGAGCCGTGGGTGCCCGATGGTCCGTGGTGGCGGTGGCGTCACGTGCCTGATCCAAATCCGCTATGGGCGCCGTTTCTTCCCCGTGCCTCGTGACCAATCCGGTCGACGAGCTCTACGACTATGACGAGTTGCGACGTCGTGGCGACGCCACTATGTTCGTGCTTCGTGTGGGCTCAACCACGCTCGTCTTAGGGGGAAACCAGTCGAGGGACATCCTTGACGACGAGGCGGTCTCCTCGATGCAATTGCGTCGTCGGCGAGGCGGCGGTGGGTTGGTCGTACTCCAGCCCGGTGATCTGTGGATCGATTGGTGGGTGCCTGCGCACGACCCTCGATGGCGCCCAGATGTTCGGGTGAGTTCGATCAACGCCGGTCACTGGTGGCGCCAGGTGCTTACCGGTCGCATCAGCGACGTGCCCGTCGTGCACGAAGGCGGTCTTGAGGGCGACCATGTGCTTCGCGTCGTGTGTTTCACGGGCCGGGGTCCCGGCGAGGTCTTCGTGGGCGACCGCAAGGCTGTTGGTCTGACTCAATGGCGGGTGCGAGAGGGCGTCTTCATCTCGACCGTCCTGCACGCGCAACCTTCGCAGATCGCGCTCAGCGTACTGCGCGAACCTCCCGACGGCCTTGAAGGGGCGCTGGCGCACCATACGGTCTCCTCGCTCGGCATCGTCGAACCACAGAGCCTCGTTGACGACCTGGCGGTCGTTTCGGGTCCCTGGGTGCTACGCGCCTTGTAGCGCGCCTCACACCGCAATCACGGCCGCGGGACCGGCCACGTCTTCGAGGGGCTTCTCGCCCAAGAAATTGGGGTCACGTGGGTTGAATTGGCGATTTGTGGTGTCAAGTGGTGTAATGTGTCACGAAGTGGGGGAGAGTGGTGAGCCCACAGGAGGACAGTGATGCTCGGGTTCGTTGGCCAGTTTCAGCACACGCTGGACGCCAAGGGTCGACTCATCCTGCCCTCGAAGTTTCGAACGGAGTTCGAGCGTGGTGGGCATCTCAGTCCGAACACCGAGGGTTGCGTCGCCCTATGGACGCCCGGAGAGTTCGCACGTCAGGCCGAAGAGCGGCTCCTTCAGAGTCGCAGTGGGGGATCTCTCGAGCGTCAGCAGGCCCGATACTGGGCGGCGAACTCGAGCGACGTCGAGTTTGACAAGCAGGGTCGCTTTGCGTTGCCGCCGGCGATTCGAGAGTACGGGCAGCTGACCGGTGAGGTGTTGGTTGTTGGCTCGCTCGACCACATCGAACTCTGGGCACCCGCCATCTATGCCGACAAGGTGAATCCCGCCGAAGAGATCTTCAAGCAGGGCAGTTACGAGTGATTGGAGTGACGACGCAGTACGGGCCGTGGACCATGTGCAGCCTGCCAATCGAAGGAACGGGGAAGGAACTCTCCTCCGCCCCTTTCACCCTTCCTTCGATTGGCAGTCTGCAGATGGCCCAGGACCGCTACCACGTACCAGTTCTCGAGCGAGAGATCGTCGAGTTCTTTTCCGGCCTGCCGGCCGGAGTGGTCGTCGACGCCACGTTGGGAGGCGGTGGGCACGCGGCCGCGATACTTGCGGCCGCACCGCAGTTGCGCCTCTTGGGCGTCGATCGTGATCGCGACGCCCGGGCCGCCGCGCAGGTTCGCCTCGCCGAGTTTGCCCCCCGGGTATTGATTGTGGACGCCACCTTCGCTGATCTGGACCGCGTGGTGTTGGAACAGGTACAGTTCTTGGGCTCCGAGCCCATTGTCGGCGTGCTGATGGACCTTGGCGTGTCTTCGCATCAGCTTGATGAGTCGAGTCGCGGCTTTTCCTTTCGTGTCGATGCGCCGCTCGACATGCGCATGGACATCTCCAGAGGCGAGACGGCGGCACAGTTCCTGGCGCGTGTGGACGAGGGAGAGTTGACCCTTCTGCTCAGAGATAACGGTGAGGGGCGCTTTGCCAGGGCTATCGCCCGTTCGATTCTCGCCGCACGACCCACCTCGACCCAAGCCCTGTCCGAGGCAGTCGAGCGCGCCGTTCCCCCGGCGGCGCGCCGCCGGGGGAACGTTGCGACGCGAGTCTTTCAGGCACTGCGCATCGCGGTGAACGAAGAGGAGCATCAACTCGATCAGGGCTTACACGCGGCGCTGGATATCCTGGCCGTTGGCGGAGTGCTCGCGGTTATTTCCTACCACTCGGGCGAGGATCGGACCGTCAAGGCCGCGTTGCACGAAGCTGAAACCGGCGGCTGCCACTGTCCCGTGGAGTTGGGTTGTGTGTGCGGCGCCGTGCATCGCTACAAGGTTGTCAAGGCCAGTGCCATTCTCGCGAGTGCCGAGGAGATCTTGCGCAATCCTCGGGCGCGATCAGCTCGACTGCGCGCGGCCCATCGGGTGCTCGCATGAGCGTCATCGCCTTTCCGCGCCGCGTCGATACACGACCGGCTCGACGCCGTCCGACGACCACCGCCCGACCACCGGCGCATCGCGCAGGTGCTCCTCGGCGAAATGCCGTGCGCTCGATGTGGCGCGGCGCGAGTGCCGCGCGACGCTCGTCGATGGTGCTGTTGCTTGCAATGGGCCTGTCGCTGGCGGGCAGCATGCTCGTCGCCAATCGCCAGATCGAGCTGCATCAACTCCAGAGCCAGTTGCTGCAGGCCCAGTCGAGCTACGCCGAGCAGGTCGGTACACTCACGAACAGGGCGGCGCCCGGCCAGATTGCGGCCGACGCCGGTGCCCAGCACCTCGTTGATCCGATCACCGTGGTCCAAGTCCCGTCCACGTCGCTTGATGCGCCTCTGCCTCTGCCGAAGTTTTCAGGTTATGCGCCGGCGACATCAAGGACGATTCGGTGAGTCGGCGCGCTTCTCTGCCGCATCCTCGAGTCGACGCGCCACCACGTCGCAATCGCACTTCTTCGAGCCGCCGACTTCGTCTGTTGAGGGCCGCAGTGGTCGTGGCATTTCTCGCGCTCGCAATTCGCCTCGTCATGGTGCAGATCGTCGACCACGCGCACTACGAGAAGTTGTCCGTGGCCCAAGTCCACGAAGACCTGACCACGACCGCACTTCGAGCGGGTGTCTACGACCGTTACGGCCAAATCCTGGCCGTCTCACGGCCGACGTCACTGGTCATCGCCGATGACTTCCAGATCTCGCACCCCACGAGCGAGGCACGAGCAATGGCGCCCATCGTCAAGGTGCCCGTCAGGCGGCTGACGGCGCTGTTGTCGGAGCACAACGGTTATGTGATCTTGAACAATGCGCTCGATCTGGCGTCGGGTCACTTGCTCTCGTCGATGGCGTTCCCGGGCATCGTCGTCCAGGACTCCTCGGTGCGCACTTATCCCAACGGTCCCATTGCGACCTCGGTCATCGGAGGAACGAACGCCGCTGGCGCGGGTTCGGCCGGACTCGAGTACGAGTATCAGTCGCAACTGGCAGGTCAGACGGGCGTCACCCGGGCTTTCGTGTCGCCCGCGGGCGTCAACCTGCCCAATTCGTACTCAACCGTGATTCGTAAGGCCAAGCCCGGCGTGGGCCTTGAGCTTACGCTGGACACGTCGCTGCAGTTCGTGGCCGAACGCGCACTCGCACGCGAGTTGAAGGCGACCGACGCGGTCACCGGGGTGGCGGTCGTGATGGACGTGAAGACCGGTGAGATTCTCGCGGACGCGTCGCTAGTGAATACCAAGACACACGCGGGTGTCTTGGGTCCTGTGCCCTCGTGGGGTAAGTCCATTGGCGTACCTGGAATTGATCAGACGATCAACAACCTGCCGTTCACTCAGGCCTACGAACCCGGTTCGGTGTTCAAGGTTGTGACATTCTCCGCGGCCCTGCAGTCGGGGGTCGTTACCCCTTCGACCGTGATCACGGTGCCCAACGGCGTCACGGTCGGCGGGCGGTACTTTCACGACGCGGAGAATCACGGCCTTGAGCACCTCACTGTCACCCAGGTGCTCGCGCAGTCCTCGAACATCGGTACTTACCTGATCGGCAAGCGGGTTGGTGAGTCCGGCCTGCTCGCCCAGGTCGAACGGCTCGGCTTCGGGCAGGTCTCGCCGGTGAACTTCCCTGGTGAGACCGCCGGACTCCTGGTGAACGCCGCCAGTTGGTACGCGAGCGACGCGGCAGCGCTGCCGATCGGTCAGGTGGACGCTGTACCACCGATTCAGGTGCTTGACGCCTACAACACAATCGCGAATGGTGGGGTCTACGTAGCTCCGAAGTTGGTTCGCGGCTTCGTCTACGCCAACGGCCAAATAAGGGCCACGCCCCCCAGCCCCACCCACGAGGTGCTCTCGAGCACGGTGGACGCGACTATGGTCAAAATGCTCCAGCAGGTGGTGCTGGAAGGTACCGGCACCAACGCCATCATCCCCGGTTACAGCGTCGCGGGCAAGACTGGGACCGCGTCAATTCCGTACCCTGGCAAGGACCAACTCCTCACCGGCGCCTACAACGCGACGTTCGTGGGATTTGCGCCGGCGGACGCACCAGTACTCTCGATGATCGTGGTGTTGGAGCGTCCGTTGACGACAATCTTTGGCGGATCGGCGGCGGCGCCGGTGTTTCAACAGGTGATGTCCTACGCGCTGCACCACTACAGCATTCCCTCCAACGGCGTTGTGGTGCACCCCCTCAAGGGTTCAGTGAGCATCGGATCGGATGTGACCTGATGCAATTGGGAGACCTTCTCGACGACCTAAGCCTCGACGTGACCACGGGTCGTATCGAGATCGACAGTGTACAGATTGACTCGCGCGAGTGCACCCCGGGCGCGCTGTTCTTTGCGATGCCTGGACACGGCCGCAACGGAGCGTACTTCGCTGGCGACGCCGTTGCCCGCGGTGCGGTGGCGGTGGTGGCGGCCGAGCATCTCGACATCGGTGTTCCGGTCGTGACGGTCCCATCGAGCCAGTTACGGGCCCTGCTCGCCGAGGCCAGCGCGGCGATTGTGGGGCATCCAGAAACCCGGACGGAGCTCGTCGGGGTTACCGGCACCAACGGCAAGACCAGCGTGACCACCATGGTTGCCCAGCTGGCCCAGGCGCTGGACTGGAATGGGGCGAGCATCGGTACCTTGACCAACGAGCGCACGACGCCCGCGCCACCCGAACTCTTTCGCACGCTCGCCTCGATCGTCGACGGTTTCGACCACGGCCGTCGACGAGCCGTGGTGGCATTGGAGGTCTCCAGCCATGCACTGGACCAGGGACGAGTCGACGGTCTGCGTTTCGCCGCGGCGGGCTTTACCAATCTGAGTCACGATCACCTCGACTACCACACGACGATGGAGGAGTACTTCAGCGCCAAGGAACGACTGTTCTCTCGCGAGCGTTGCCAGCGCGCGGTGGTCTGGGTCGACGATCCTTACGGAGCGAGGCTCGCCGAGCAGATCAACGTGGCACTCACGGTCGTCCGGCGTAGCGACGCGAGCGATGTTGAATCCTCGCTGGCGGGCACGACGTTCGTCTGGCGCGGACTGCCTGTGTCCACGTCGCTGGTGGGCGGCTACAACGTGGACAACTCGTTGATGGCGATGACAATCATGTCGGTCCTGGGCGCTCACGACGTACAGATCGTGGCGGCGATGGCCGCGGTGACCGGCGTGCCGGGGCGTTTCCAGGTGATTCGTAGCCATGGCGTGGTGGTGATCGTCGACTACGCACACACCCCAGAAGGTCTGCGCCGTCTCCTGGCGGACGTACGCGCCGCGAGCGGTGACGCGCGAGTGTTGACGGTGTTCGGCTGTGGGGGCGACCGCGACCGCGCCAAGCGGCCCGAGATGGGTGAGGTGGCGTCCAACTACTCCGACGTCAGCTTTGTGACATCTGACAACCCTCGCTCCGAGGAGCCCGATGCCATTATTGACGCCATCATGTCGGGAGTTGTCGCGGGCGCACAGGTTCGCCGAATTGTGGAGCGCCGCGAGGCCATCGCTGAAGCGCTGCGCAGTGCGCGCCGCGGTGACGTGGTGGTCATCGCCGGCAAGGGCCACGAAGTCACGCAGACTATTGGTGACCTGGTCGTGCCATTCGATGATCGGGTCGTGGCGCAGGAGCTCTTGGAGAACATGCAATGTTGAGTCTGATGGAATCGGGTGGCGTGGGGTTCTTGTGCTCCCTGCTGCTCACGCCGCTTTGGATCCGGTTTCTGCGCAAGCGGTCGCTGGGTCAGCGGATTCGCGAGGAAGGTCCATCGACCCATCACGCCAAGGCGGGCACGCCGACCTTGGGTGGCGTGGTCATCGTGTTCGCCGGCGTCCTTGGCTATCTCATGGGTCACGTCGGCACCTATCTGAACTTCACCCGTGCTGGTGTGCTGGCAATGTCGGTCACCGTGGCGTCGGGGCTTCTCGGCTTCGTCGATGACTATTTGGGAATCCGCAACGCGCGTAATCTCGGATTGAACAAGCGGGGAAAATTGGCGGGCCAGCTAGCCATCGCCGCGGTATTCGCGGTGTTGTCGATTTACTGGGTGCACACCTCGACGAATCTCTCTTTCACGAGGTTCTCCCTGCCCGGGTGGAATCTCACGGCGGTGGGCTGGGTGCTGCTGGCAATCTTCGTGATCATCGCGACTTCCAATGCGGTGAACCTCACCGACGGGCTCGACGGCTTGGCCGCGGGGGCATCGACATTCTGCTTCGGGGTGTTGTCGATAATCGGGTATTGGCAGTTCCGCCACTTCTCCATCTACCATCTGCATTCGGCCCTCGATCTTGGTTTGGTGGCCGTGGGTTTGGTAGGAGCGTGCCTCGGGTTCCTCTGGTGGAACGCGGCGCCGGCGCGGATCATGATGGGTGACACGGGATCTCTCGCGATCGGTACGGGCCTCGGAGCGCTCTGCTTGTTGATGAACTTGGACTTGTTACTGCCGGTGCTGGGTGGACTGTTTGTGGCCGAGACGGCGTCGGTGATCCTTCAGGTGGTGAGTTTCCGCTTCTTCGGCCGCCGGGTCTTTCGCATGGCGCCTTTTCACCACCACTTCGAATTGCGCGGCTGGCCTGAAACAACGGTCATCATTCGCTTCTGGATTCTCGCTGGACTTCTCGCCGCGCTCGGACTGGGCATCTTCTACGGTGACTTCTTGAAGATCGCGAAGGTGGTGTAAATGGCGCGCACCGTTCAAGCAACGCGTCGCGTGGCTGCGCCCGCACCGGCGGTCCGTCCAGCGCGCTACTTCCAGAGCTTGCCGCGCGGCGACGCCAACGCGCGGGTGCTGCTGCTCGTCACGGCACTGCTGGTCGCCTTCGGCACTGTGGCGGTCGCCTCGGCGAGCGAGGGCCAGGCGGCCGCCAACGGCGGGTCGACCTGGAGCATCATGGTGCACGATCTCGTCTACCTCGTACTGGGACTCTTCGTGCTCTATGGTGTCGCGCGCGTTCGTATTGACCAACTCGTGCGCAAGGCCCCGCTGGCTATGACGACCGGGCTGGCCCTGTTGGTCGCGGTCAAGGTGGTGGGGGTTACCGCGAACGGTGGCAAGCGCTGGCTGAACTTTCACGTGATCAATCTGCAGCCGTCGGAACTCTTCAAGTTCTGCACGGTGCTTTTCGTGGCCTGGATCGTTCAGCACCATCACAATGAACTCAACCATTGGAAGCAACTTGCTCTGTGGAGCGCCCCGGTCACGATTGGCGCGGGACTGGTCGTGCTCGAACCCGACATTGGCACTTCGTCGGTGGTCTTGGCTATTGCCTTTGTCATGCTGGCCGTTGCCGGACTGTCGCGACGATTGCTCGTGCGCATCGCGGTCTTCGGCATCGCGGTCTTCGGTGGCTACATGGCTTACAAGCCCTACTCGGCGCAGCGCTTCTTCTCGTTCCTGCACCCCAATCAGGATCTGCTGGGCAGCGGCTACCAACTACTGCAGTCCAAGATCGGCCTAGGCGCGGGCGGGCTTACCGGCCTCGGCCTCGGGCACAGTCGCGAAAAATGGGGACTCTTGCCGAACCCGCACACCGACTTCATCTTCACCATTATCGGAGAGGAGCTGGGACTCATCGGCACCCTCTGCGTGCTTGGCCTGTTCCTCTGGTTCATGTTCGTGGCACTGCGCATTGCCCAGCGTGCTAGCAACCGCGTGTACCAGCTCATCGCGGTGGGCATCACGTCGTGGATCATGCTCGAGGCGATCATCAACATCGCGTCGGTCGTGGGCTGGTGGGCGGTGACCGGCATTCCACTGCCGTTCTTCTCTTACGGCGGCACGGCACTGATCACCGAACTGGCGGCGGTGGGTTTGCTTTACAACATCGCCCACGATACGAGTCGCTCGGGTGACGTGACGATCCGCGAACACGTGGTGTCCACCTATCGCGACGTGCTCGGCGCGCGCACCACGGTCGAACTCAACGCCCGTACGCGTCGGGCGGCGCCGACACGACGGAACTACTGATGACGCGCCCCGTCGTGATCACCGGCGGAGGCACCGGGGGACACATCTTTCCGATGCGGGCGGTCGCCGAACAACTCGAGCGGGCCGGTGTTGAGCCGTCCCAGTTGCGCTACGTGGGGAGTCGGCGCGGCCAGGAGGCCACGCTGCTGGGTGGGGGACCGATCGCGCTCACCCTTCTGCCCGGCAGGGGCATTCGTCGCTCGCTGCGCCCACGCGCGCTGTGGGACAACGTGGGTGCCCTTATCGCACTGGCGGGAGCGGTGTGCATCGCGCTCTACAAGGTGCGACGCTGGCGGCCGCGTGTTGTGGTCTCGCTCGGCGGGTACGCATCGTTTGCGGTGGGCGCCGCCGCTGTGGTGTGGCGTTGCCCCCTGGTACTGGTGGACCTCGACGCCGTGCCCGGGTCGGCACACCGCCTCTTGATGCGCTTCGCCGCACGTCGCTGTACCACATTTTCGAGCTCCGACCCGCGCGCCGTGGTGACGGGTGTGCCGCTTCGAGAGGCGATCGTCGCTCTGGCACGCTCGGATCAGCGATCAGCGGTGCGCGAACGCTACGAACCGCGCATCGATCCTGGGCGCACGGTGATTGTGGTCATGACCGGTTCGCTCGGCGCGGTGAAGGTCAATTCCGCCACGATCGAGTTGGCGAAGCAGTGGTCGCAGCGTGACGATCTTTGCCTGATTCACGTGACCGGCCGACGCGACTTCCAGAGGGTGCTCGCCGCCCACGAGCCCGGCGGCCATCTCGATTATCGCATCCTTGAGTTCGCCGACATGTCGCTCGTGTGGGCGGTGTGTGACGTGGCGGTGTGTCGCGCTGGCGCAGTGACGATCGGCGAGCTCACCGCCCTCGCAATCGCATCCGTGCTCGTGCCGCTGCCCAATTCGCCCGGCAATCATCAGATGAAGAACGCTGAGACGCTGTCGAAGGTCGGCGCGGCACTGGTCGTACCCGACGACACCTGCAACGCCACGACGCTGGCGACAGCGCTGACCAAAGTGCTGGATCCAACTGTGCGCTCGGCAATGGCCGACGCCGCACGTTCGCTGGGGCGCTTGGACGCGAGCGCCGCGATTGCCCAAGTGGTCCTCGACGTGGGTGGGCTCGGGTGAGCACTCTCGAACCGGGAGTGCGCGTGCACATCGTGGGTATCGGCGGCGCCGGGATGAGCGGTCTCGCGAGGTTGTTGAGTGAGATGGGTTGCGTAGTCAGCGGTAGTGACGCGCTCGAGTCGAGCACGACCGACGAACTACGAGTGGCTGGCGTCGAGGTTCACGCGGGCCACCGTGCCGACAACGTGGGCACCGCTGATCTCGTGCTCTGGTCGCCTGCGGTGGCGCCCGACAACGTGGAGTTCCTCGCCGCGCGTGAGCGGGGTCTGACAATGATGGACCGAGCACAGGCCCTCGCGACTCTGGGCGAGCGTCAGCGAGTAATCGGCTTCACCGGTACCCACGGAAAGACGACGGCAACCTCGATGATGGTCCACGTGCTTCGCGCCGCGGGTCGCGACGACTCCCGCCTGGTGGGTGCGCCGGTGATCGGGGTGGGAGCGAACGGACACTGGGGATTGGGCGACCTCGTGATGGAGGTTGACGAAAGTTACGGCACCTTTTCGCTCTTGTCGCCTTTCGCACTGGGTCTCTTGAACATCGAGCCCGATCACCTCGACCACTACGGCACCCCCGCCGCTCTCGAAGAGGCGTTCAGCGCGCTCGTGGCACGCACGTCGGGCCCCGTCGTGGCGTGGGTGGATGACGAGGGTGTGCGGCGCTCAGTGGCCGCGACCTCGCGCGAAGTGGTGTCGGTGGCCAGCAAGCGCGAAGCTCGATGGCGGGTGCGCGATTCGCAACTGGCCCGGCGCAGTGCAAGCTTCGAGCTCGTTGGACCCGTCGGTCAGCTCACGGTGGCGCTGGCGGTCACCGGCGCGCACAATATCGCCAACGCCGCGGTTGCCGCCGTCGTGGCCCTCGAGTTGGGCGTCGGGCCCGACGCGGTGGTGCAAGGTCTGGGTCGCTTTCGCGGCGCCCCACGGCGCTTCGAGTACCTGGGTCGCTGGCGAGATGCCGACGTCTACGAGGACTACGCTCACCTACCCGGTGAAATCACCGCCACGCTCGCCGGCGCACGCGCCGCCGGATACCAGCGGATCACCGCGGTGTTTCAGCCCCACCGTGTCACGCGCACCGAGCGACTCGCTCCCTCGTTCGCGCGAGCATTCGATGATGCGCAGTACGTCGTGGTCACCGATATCTACAGTGCTGGTGAGTCCAATCCGCGGGGTGTTACCGGCGCCCTGATCGCCGACGCGGTCGGTCCGCGTTGCGTCTACGCGGCGAGTTTCGAGGACGTGCTTGGTGCGTTGAACCTGATCGAGGACAGTGACGCCGTGCTGCTGTTGGGGGCAGGCGACGTGGGAACGCTGGCACATCGCCTGCCCGGGGGCCTCGGCTGATGCGCCACGACGAGTTGGCGGCGTTGCTTGAGCGCGCCGGAGGACGTGCCGTCGAGCACGCCGATGTCGGCGTGCTCACCACCTACCGCGTCGGTGGCCGGGTGCGCGTGCTGTTGACCCTCGAGCACTTGGCGGATCTGGAGGAGTTGGGTGAACTCCTCCAGGCGACGCAACGACCGGTCGTGGTAATAGGCAACGGATCGAACCTGCTCATCGCCGAGGGCGAACACGACGTCATCGGCGTGCACTTGGGTGGTGAATTTCGCGAGCTCACCTGGCGCGACGAGGGCGACCGGGTCATCGTGACGGCGGGGGCCGGTCTCGATCTGCCGGTCGCCGCGCGGCGATTGGTGAACGAGGGAGTCGTGGGTTTCGAGTGGGCCGTCGGCGTGCCGGGCACGTTTGGCGGCGCGGTGGTCATGAACGCCGGCGGCCACGGTTCGGACATGGCGGCCACGGTGCTCGAGGTGCACACCTGGCGCGGCGCGGCGCGGCGCTGGAGCGCGGAGGATCTCGACTTTGGCTACCGCACGAGCGCTCTGCTCGCGGGCGAGATCGTTACCCGCGTCGTACTCGGTCTTCACCGCGGTGACCGCGACCAATCGCGCAAACTCATCGGTGAGATCGTGCATTGGCGTCGTGCGCACCAGCCCGGCGGGGCCAACGCAGGTAGCGTCTTTCGAAATCCCCCCGGCGAGCACGCGGGTCATCTCATTGAGTTGGCGGGCTGCAAGGGACTTCGCGTGGGGAGCGCGGTGATCAGCGAGAAACACGCCAATTTCATTCAGGTGGATACCAATGGCAGCGCCGACGATGTCTATGAGTTGATCCGTGCGGTGCAAGCCCGGGTACGAGAGTGCTGCGATGTCGAACTGGTCAGCGAAAACCGCCTTATCGGATTCGGTGAGCACCCGTGAGCCGGCGACGATCCTCACCGAGCGTGGCGCGACGCGCGCGCACCTCGAAGGTACGTCACCATCGAGCACGACCTACGACGCCACCGAGCTCACCGCCCGAGGAGCAGCGAGCGCGCGAGCCCCGGCGCAGCCGGGCCGAAGTGAAGCGTTCGCGCCGTGCGTACCGCGTGGTGTTAGTCGTGGCGCTGGTGATGAGTACGGTGGCGCTGGGGGGCGACTGGGCGCTGCACCAGTCCTACTTTCGGGTGCGCCACGTCAATATCGTGGGACTTCGCCACGAGAGCCGTGCCGCCGTGCTGGCCGCCGCGGGCCTGAATGCTCGGCCGCCCTTGATTGATGTCAGCGCTTCGGGCATTGAGCATCGTCTGTCACGCTTCGCCTGGATCGGCGGTGTGCAGGTCACGAAACAATGGCCGAGCACGCTGATGCTGAAGGTGCGCGAGCGCGTGCCCGTGGCCGTTGCGTTCAATGCGGCGCACGTGCTGCAGTTCGTGGACGCCTCGGGCCACGATCTCGGTGCGGCGCCCCTGCACGAGAACCTTCCCACGCTCGCCTACGGGCGCGGCACAAACTCGTCGTGGCCCTTCGCACGAGCGGGCCGGGCGGCCGCCTACGTTGCGAGTCAGCTGCCGCGGGCCTTCTCGTCGCAGGTCTCGGTGGTCAGCGTCAACGCCGCGGGTTCCATCAGCCTGAAGATGACAACGCCGGTCACCTTTGTGCTGGGACCGCCTCGGCAACTGCGCGAGAAGTTTGTCTCCATCGCCTCGGTGATTGCCCACGCTCGTCTCGCCCCGGGCGACGTCGTGGACGTCACGGTGCCAGGCTCCCTGGCGGTCACGGGGGGAGCGCCTTCGTAGGGGCTGGTCATTTGACCAAAATCCCATCCATGACTAGCCTGCAGGGACGTTTGTTCGCGAAAGTCTCGTGACCCCCGTGGCGGTGGGACACAATAGAAGAATTCACCCAAGGGGGATTAATGAGTCTCAACCAGAACAACTACCACGCCGTGATCAAGGTGATCGGCGTCGGTGGTGGTGGTGTCAACGCCGTCAATCGGATGATCGCGTCAGGCCTGCGCAACATCGAGTTCATTGCCGCCAACACCGACGCCCAGGCGTTGCTGCTGTCGGAGGCGGATCTGAAGCTCGACATCGGTCGCCAGTTGACGCGTGGGTTAGGGGCGGGCAGCGACCCCGAGATCGGGCGCCAGGCCGCCGAGGAACACCGCGCCGAGATCGAAGAGGCCCTGAAGGACACCGACATGGTGTTCATCACCGCAGGCGAGGGCGGCGGTACCGGCACCGGTGCGGCACCGGTGGTCGCCGAGATCGCCCGGGGACTGGGAATACTGACCATTGGCGTCGTGACGCGTCCCTTCTCCTTCGAGGGTAAGCGTCGCGCCACTCAGGCCGAGAAAGGCATCGAAGCCCTGCGGGGCAAGGTCGACACCTTGATCGTGATACCCAATGACCGCCTGCTCTCAGTGACCGCGGCCGACACCTCGATGCTGGAGGCGTTCAAGATCGCCGACGACGTCTTGTTGTCCGCGGTGCGCGGCGTGACCGATCTGATCACTGTGCCCGGACTTATCAACACCGACTTCGCTGACGTGAACGCCATCATGCGCAACGCGGGCAGCGCCATCATGGGCGTGGGCCAGTCCACGGGCGAGGGGCGGGCCGTCAATGCCGCGCGCGCCGCGATCACCTCGCCGTTGCTCGAGGCCTCAATCGATGGCGCTCGCGGAATCTTGATGAACATCGTGGGCGGCTCCTCGGTCACCTTGACCGAGGTGACCGACGCGGCGAACATCATCCACTCGGTGGCGCACCCCGACGCCAACATCATCTTCGGCAGCGTCATCGATGACTCGATCGGCGACGCGGTGCGGGTCACCGTTATCGCTGCCGGGTTCGACCAGCACCCGGGCGCCAAGGCGGCGCCGACGACGACCGCCGAGCCCGTGATGACCGAGGGGCCACGCAGCGACATCTTCTCGACGTCGAACGACGACTTCTTTGACGTCGGTGGCGATGACGACCTTCCCAGCTTCCTCCGCTGAGGACGAACTCGCCGAGCGTGTCGCCGCCAACCTGGCGCAACTCCGCGAGCGCATCCTCGAAGCGGGGCGCACGCTGGAAAGCGTGCGTATTGTCGGGGTCACCAAGACCTTCGCGCCCGAGGTCGTGCGTGTGGCGGCTGCAGCGGGCTTGAGCACGTTCGGCGAGAACTACGTCGACGAGTTGGAGGTTAAGCGCTCGGCGACCAGCGACCTGGACGTGCGCTGGCACTTCCTTGGCGCACTGCAGACGAACAAGATCGCGCGAATCGTGCGTGCGGCCGACGTCGTATGCGGCGTCGCACGCGTCAGGGAACTCGAGAAGATCGCGCTGCTCGAAGCGACGCCGGTGCTCTACGTGCAAGTTGATTTCACGGGCTCGGCTCAGCGCAACGGTGCTCGGGTTGACGAGGTGGCACCGCTGGTGCGTCGGGGCCACGAACTGGGTCTGGAGGTGCGCGGCCTAATGACCATCGCCCCGCCCGAGCCCGAGCCGGCCCGTCGGGCGTTTCTCGCTACCAGCGCTCTGGCCGATGAATTGGGCCTGGTTGAGCGCTCGATGGGCATGAGCGACGATCTCGAAATCGCTCTGGAGTGCGGCACGACCGAGGTGCGAGTCGGCCGAGCCCTGTTCGGCCAGCGCGACGCACTGGGCCCCCCTCGCCTAACATGAGTCAGTGCGGTACGACCGCTACGAGGAGATTCGAATGAAAGAGAAGATGCGAAAGGCTCTGGGTTTCCTCGGCCTGATCGAGGACGAGTACGGGGACTACGCATCGAGCGTTCCCGCGAGACCTTTCACCGATCAACCCGAGTACGACAGCGAGCCCGAGTGGGCGGCGCCCGCCCCCGCCCCGGCGCCCGCGCCCCGATCCTTTTCCACCAACGCCCCGGTCGCACCCGCGCGCGCACCCGCCAACCCCGGACGCACATCTTCAATCTCGGTGCTGGACTCGTCGGGCCAGGCACCGCGCATGCGGCCCATGCCCAGCCATCGGGCCCAGAGCGCCCAGAACCTGGCGCCCGATCGTGAGCCAGCAATCTTCTTTCCGAACTCGTACAACGAGTCGCGTCGCATCACGGACCTGCTGCGTAGCAGTCGCGCCGTGGTGCTGAACGTCACCGAACTCGAACCGGGGGTGTCGCGTCGTCTCGTGGACTTTGCCTCGGGCACCGCTTACGCTCTCAACGCCAAGATCGAACCCATGGCTCAGGGCGTGTACCTGATCTGCCCTCAGGGCACGTACGTCAGCGCTGACGCTAAGGACCGACTGCGACTTACGAACTTCAGGTCGTTCGAGACTCTATGATCCTCGTTCACTATCTGCTGTCCCTCTACATCTGGGTATTCATCATTGCGGCCCTGCTCAGCTGGTTCCCGTCGTCCAGCCCGAACGGCGGTCTCGCGACGACCCGGCGCATGCTCTACGGGCTGACCGAACCGGTGCTGCGACCCATCCGCCAGATCCTTCCGCGTCCGCGCGTGGGCGGCATCGGCATCGACTTCTCGGTGCTCGTCGCGATCATCCTGCTCGAGATCGTCAACCGGCTCATCTAGGCGTACGCGTTCACGTTTTTGGGTGGGCAGAGCAGTAGGGTGGCTGCATGGATAGTCCGGAAATTGCCCAGTCAGCGCTCGACTCCATCGATACGGTCGCTTTCAAGGTTGGCCTGAAGGGATACAACGTCGACGAGGTCGACGAGTTTCTCGAACGGGTTTCGAGCGAGGCGCGCCAATTGAAGGATCAACTTCACCAGCAGCGTCAGCAGTTGCGCCAAGCCGCCGAGCGGATCAATCAACTCGAGAGTGGACGTGGCGCTGCTCCGGCCCCGGCTCCGGCCCCGGCCCCGGCACCAACCGCGCGTGGCGTGGGCGGGGCGGAACAAGTCACCGCCATGATCGCCATGGCCCAGCAGTTCATTGAGCACGCCCAGCAAGAAGCCGAGGAGAAAGCTCGTGAACTCACCGTGGCGGCCCAGGAACGAGCCCGTGAAATCGTCGTCGAGGCTCGCAGCCGCGCCGAGGACGAGGTCAACCGACTCAACGGCCTGAAACAACGCCTCAGCGAGGACGTCGAGATGCTGAATCGCCAGCTCGAGACCGAACGTATTCGGCTCAGCGGCGTGCTCGCCGAGTTCTCGCACTGGGTGGAGAGCGCCTTTCACAACGGCACCGGCGCTCGGAGTGAATCAGCTGGTTCGGCGCCGTCGCCAACGCCCAGTGCCAGTGGGCCCGCCCGTCACGCGGGCCCCGGGTCCACGCCCACCGCGCCGCAGGCGACCATTGGGCAGGTACTCAACTTTGAACAGCCTTCGGGGGACGACCGCGCGTAGTTATGGCGCTGACTGCTAGGGTCGGCGCGCACTCGTTCTGAAATCAAGGAGTATCAATGTCGTCGAGCCCCGCAAAGGCAAAGAAGGTCCCCGCGAAGAAGGCGCCAGCCAAGAAGGCCGTGAAGGTTCCCACGAAGAAGGCGCCAGCCAAGAAGGCGCCAGCGAAGAAGACACCGGCGAAGAAGGTGCCGGCCAAGGCGCCAGCCAAGAAGGCCGTGAAAGTTCCCGCGAAGAAGGCGCCCGCCAAGAAGGCCGTGCCGAGCGCCGCTCAGCGCGCGGCCGCTCAACAGCAGACCTTGGTCAAGGCGGCCGCCGCCAAGGCCAAGGTTCAGGCCGCCGCCAAGGCGAAGAAGGAGCGCGAGGCCAAGGCCAAGGCCGCCGCCAAGGCCAAGGCCATCGCCGCCAAGGCCAAGGTTCAGGCCGCCGCGAAGGCGAAGAAGGAGCGTGAGGCCAAGGCCAAGGCCGCCGCCAAGGAGCGCGAACTCCAACGCAAGGCGCATGAAAAGGCCGTCGCCGAAGCCAAACGCCAGCGTGAGATCGAAGCGAAGCGCAAGGCCGTCGAGGCGGAGAAGTTGCGCAAGCAGCGTGAGATCGAACGACGCAACTTGGAAGAGCAAAAGCGTCAAGAGCGTCGAGAGGCAGAAGAGCGTAAGCGCCAGGAAGCTCTCGAGCGCAAGATGCACTCCAAGCCTTACGGCGATGATCACGAGTTCCTCGAGGAGTTGCGAACCCTCCTGCTCGAAACCCGCGACGCCACCAACGAGCAGATTGCCATTGGCGAATCCGAGGCGAACGAGATGTTGGTGGACCGCGAACGGCTCGAGTACGACGATGAGGACGGCTCCAGCGTCGCCTCGGACATCCAGCGCGACCAGCTGAAGGACTTCGTGGCGGCGTTGCGTACCAAGGTGGACGAGATTGACGTCGCCCTCGCACGCATCGACGATGGCAGCTACGGCCGCTGCGACGAGTGCTATGAGCCGATATCGAAGCCGCGGCTATTGGCCCAGTTGCCGGTCTTCACGTGTGTTTCGTGCCGCGCCAGCGTCTAACTTCCCACGTCAACCTCACTGTCCTCGTGACGGCGCTCGTCGTCACCGCGATTGACGCGCTGACCAAGGCGTGGGCCCGCAACACGCTGTCCGCGCACTCGGTGCACGTGTTCTGGGTGCTCTGGCTGCGTCTGCAGTTCAACCCGGGCATCTCGTTCTCGATGAACCGGTCGGGTCCGATCGTCACGACGGTGGCTACGGCCGTCGTCGCGCTGGTGGTGGCGCTGGTGGCCCTGCGCGCGCGTCCGGGTCCGGGCGCGACGGGCTTCGGCCTGCTGATCGGGGGAGGTATCGCCAACGTGATCGATCGCCTGGCCGCCAGCCCGCACGAGGTGACCGACTTCGTGGCGGTCGGCAACTTTCCGGTCTTTAATCTGGCTGACGTGGCCATCACACTCGGCTTCGCGGTGCTGTTGGCGGCGACGCTGCGCGGAGAGAAGCTGTTGTCGTGACCGACGACGTCGTCGACCCCTTTGACGGAGAGGTGCTCGATCTGGTGGTGCCGAGCACCTTGGGGCGAATCCGCGTCGATCGGGTGCTCGCCATGTTGACTGGCCTGTCGCGCTCAGAGACCTCCCAGATCGTGGCCAGTGGTTCGGTCACCCTCGACGGCAAGGTGCTCACCAAGACCTCCACACCGGTGGAGGAGGGTCAGCGGCTCGTGGCGGTGGTGCCCGCGCGAGCCAGCGGCTTCGTCGAGGCGGATTCCTCGGTGCCTGTCACCGTAGTGCTCGAGGACCGCGATTTCGTTGTGGTCGACAAGATGGCGGGCCAGGTTGTGCATCCGGGCGCCGGTCACTTGCACGGCACACTCATCGCCGGCCTGCTCGCTCGCTACCCCGACATCGCTGAACTGGGTGTGGACGGGGTGTGCGACCCCGCTCGCCCGGGCGTGGTGCACCGCCTGGACAAGGGAACCTCTGGCCTCTTGGTCGTGGCCCGCACGCGCGAGGGCTTCGCGAGCCTGAGTTCTCAGCTCGCCGAGCGCACGATGGAGCGCATCTACCTCGGCCTGGTCGAAGGGCACATCAGCGAGGAGCGTGGCGTTGTGGATGCGCCCATTGGCCGTTCTACGCGTACCCCTACTCTCATGGCCGTGCGCGCAGACGGACGGCCCGCACGGACCACCTACGAGGTGCTGGCGCGAATTGACAAGCCGCACGCGACCACCCTGCTTCGCCTTCGCCTGGAAACCGGACGCACTCACCAGATTCGAGTGCATATGGCCACGATCGGACATCCGGTCGTGAATGACCCGCGCTATGGGCACCGGCGAGACCGACGCCTCGCTCAGGATCGATTCTTCCTGCATTCGAGGACCCTCGCGTTCAGCCACCCGCGTAGCGCACAGCGGGTCACGGCGCAGTCACCGCTGCCGGCGGACCTTGCCGCTATGGTGCCAGAGGGTGTGGAACGCTAGACGTTCTCGTGGGCGGCGACGATCGAGTGGTCGTTGCGCAACAGGGCCAGCGCCTCTTCTTCGGCACGGCGCACCCGACGAACCCCAATGTCCATCTTGGTGGCGGTGGCCTGCAACGACAGGGGCGTCGTTCCGCTGAGCCCGAAGCGCAGCGCGAGCACTTCGCGCTGCAAGTCGCTCAACTGATCAAGGGCCTGGTGGAGCTCGTCGTCCATCATGGTCTGCTCGATTTCGCCGACCCAGTCGCGTTGGCTGGGCGCCACGAGGTCGCCGAGCGTGGTCGCCGAGTCCGAGGAGGCGGGCTGGTCGAGGCTGGCCGTGACGCCGGCCAGGCCGTGAAGGTTCTCGCGCTCCTGCTTGGACATGCCGGTGGCCTCGGTCAACTCGTCGTCGGTGGGCTTACGCCCGAAGATGGAGGTCAACTCGGCCGTGGTCGCCTCGAGTCGCTGGAGTTGCTCGCCGACCTCGAGCGGGATGCGAATGGTGCGACCATGCTGTTGCACGGCGCGCTGGAGAGCCTGACGAATCCACCAGGTGGCGTAGGTCGAGAACTTGAAGCCGCGCTCCCAGTCAAACTTCTCAACGGCGCGCAAGAGGCCGAACGTGCCCTCTTGGACGAGGTCCACCATCTCGACACCGCGGTCCTGGTAGCGGCGCGCCCAGTGCAGCACGAGGCGCAAGTTAGCGGCCACCATCTGCTTTTTGGCCTGTTCGTCACCCGCGGTGACCCGCTTGGCGAGTTCTACTTGCTCGTCGTAGTTGGGCATCGGGTAACGGTCCAGATCACGCATGAGCAGGCCCAGCATGTCATTGGTGTTGACAGCGCTGCGGCGGGGGGTGGTGGTGGTGTTCATGACTTCTCCTCGTCGTTACTCGAAATCGCCACGCAGTCCTAGGTCCGGCATTTCTCCTATGGACGCGTAACTAATTTACCACGGCGAAAAAGTGAATTCAAGGTATAAAACCTATGGAATTAATAAGAATCCACTAGGCGCTGTGGGTCCGGCGGGCCGGCGCGAGGCCCCGGGCCTGGGCCACCATGTCAGCGAGCGTGAAACTCGCCAGGTGTTCGCGCATGTGGTTGCCCACATCGGCCCACACCCCTAGCAGCACGCACTGTCCCTCATGATCGCACGCACCGTCCTTATGGGGCTCACCGAAGTCACCGGCAACGATTGGACCGTCCACGGCGGCCACCACCTCGGCGAGGGTGATGCTTTCACTGGAGCGGGCGAGCACGTAGCCCCCGCCCACGCCGCGCTTGGAACGGACGAGACCCACGCTCTTCAGGCTGAGCAGGATCTGTTCGAGGTAGGGCTGGGGCAGCCCGGTTCGATCGGCGAGCTCGCGCACCGAGGTTGGCGTACTGCGGTCATCGCGCAGGGCCAGGCTGAGCAGCGCTCGGCTGGCGTAGTCACCTCGGGTAGAAACCCTCACGCGCCAGAGTCTAGTGATCGCAGGTGTTCCGGGGATTGTGGCCGGGGGGTCGCCGGGTCTGGCACACTTCGTAGGTGGAAGAACAACGAGACGAGCACGACCCAGTAGGACCCGACGAAGTGCTGCCCCCGGGTCAGGGGGAGGAGCAGCCCGACGAGAACACCGATTTCATCAGCCAACCGGCCAAGGTGATGCGCATCGGATCGATGGTGAAGACCTTGCTCGATGAGGCCCGCAGCGCTCCCTTGGACGAGGCCGGACGCGTGCGCTTGAAGGAGATCTACGAGACCTCGATTCACGAGTTGTCCGATGCACTTTCCCCCGATCTGGGCGGCGAACTGTCGCGCATGGCACCGCCATTCGTCGAGGGAGTTCCTTCAGAGTCCGAGTTGCGCATTGCTCAAGCCCAGTTGGTGGGCTGGCTCGAAGGTCTCTTTCACGGCATTCAGGCGTCGTTGTTCGCCCAGCAGGCCGCCGCGGCCGCTCAGTTGGAGAAGATGCGCGACCGCTCGCTCAATCCCGGTGGGCCCGATCCGCGCGCAGGCACGTATCTCTAGGCGATGTCGGCGAGGTGTCGCAGCGGATCACTAGCGTGGCGTGTCGTGAACGCGCCGTTCACGGGTGCGAAGGAGTGTTCAGTCAATGGTTGATGGGTTCGTCCACCTCCACAATCACACCGAGTACTCGATGTTGGACGGTGCCGCGCGCATCGACGAGATGGTGCTCGCGGCCAAGGCCGACGGCCAGCGCGCGATCGGCATCACCGACCATGGCAATCTCTACGGCGTCATCGACTTCTACGAGGCGTGTCGTCGTCACGACATCACACCGATTATCGGGCTCGAGGCGTACATGGCCGCCAACTCGAGATTTGACCGCCCGCCGCGACGGGGCAAGATCGATGACACCGGGGGCGAAACCGAGGGTGGGCAGAAGCTCTATCACCACCTGACGCTGCTCGCGGTGTCTAACGAGGGGTATCGGAACCTGCGTCAGCTCTCGTCGATGGCCTTTCTCGAGGGCTACTACTACAAGCCGCGCCTCGACTGGGAGTTGCTTGCGCGCTACGCCCGGGGGCTCGTGGCAACCTCAGGTTGTCTGGGAGGGGTGGTGCTTCAGGCGCTGCTCCAGGACAACTACGCCAAGGCCCTGGAGTTGGCGGGCCGCCTGCAGAGCATCTTTGGCGTCGAGAACTTCTTCATCGAACTGCAAGATCACGGGCTGCCCGAGCAGGTACGCACCAACCCCGATCTTTTGAAGATCGCCGAGCAACTTCGCGCCCCGTTACTCGCCACCAACGATCTCCACTACGTTCGCCACGGTGACGCCGAGATGCACGACGCGCTCTTGTGCATTGGCACCGGTTCGCTCGTGGCCGACCCCAACCGCTTTCGTTTTCACAGTGATCAGCACTATCTCAAGTCCGCCGCCGAGATGCGCTATCTCTTTCGCGACGTACCCGAGGCCTGCGACAACACACTGTTGATCGCGGAGCGCGCTGACGTCACGATCGAGTTCGACAATGACGCCTTGCCGGAGTATCCGATTCCACCCGAGTTCGAAGGCGCGACGCACAAGGAGGGGGCCAACAGGCTCCTGCGCGAGCTCACGTTGCGCGGCGCGCGCGAGCGCTATGGCGAGGCACCCAGTCGAGAGGTGCTTGAGCGGCTCGACTACGAACTGGGCGTTGTCGCCGACATGGGGTTCTCGGACTACTTTCTCGTTGTCTGGGACCTCATTCGCCACGCGCGCGAGAGCGGCATCCGCGTCGGTCCCGGCCGAGGCTCAGCCGCGGGCTGTTGCATCGCCTACTGCCTGCGCATCGTCGACCTCGACCCGATCCGCTACGGGCTGATCTTCGAACGCTTTCTCAATCCCGGACGCAAGCAGATGCCCGACATCGACATGGACTTCGACGAGCGTTATCGCGGGGACATGATCCATTACGCGAGCGAACGCTACGGCTCGGACCACGTCGCCCAAATCGTGACCTTCTCGACGATCAAGGCCCGCGCCGCGGTTCGCGATGCGGCCCGGGTCCTCGGCTACCCGCCCCAACTCGGCGACAAGATCGCCAAGGCTATGCCGCCACTCGTGATGGGCCAGGATCTTCCCCTCGAAGCGTGCTTCACGCCAATGCCCGGCTACGAGGGGCGTTACACCGAGGCCAGCGAGTTGCGCACTCTCTACGGAGCTGATCCCGAGGTGCAGCACGTGATCGACGTCGCCAAGGGCTTCGTCGACAAGCGCCGTCAGGATGGCATCCACGCCGCTGCGGTGGTGATCACTAAAGAGCCCGTGCTCGAGTACGTGCCGGTGCAGCGCAAGGCCGGTTCCAACTCATCGACTGAGGATGCGCCGATCGTGACCCAGTACGAGGCGACCGCGATCGAGAAGCTCGGATTGTTGAAGATGGATTTCCTCGGCCTTCGCAATCTGGCGATCATCGAGCGCGCTCTCGAGCACATCAAGCGCCACCACAACATCGACGTGGACATTGATCACGTACCCCTGGACGACGCCAAGGTGTTCACCATGCTCCAGCGTGGCGACTCGATCGGGCTCTTCCAGTTGGAGGGGGACAAGATGCGCCAACTCATGCG
Organism: Acidimicrobiales bacterium; assembly: GCA_035530815.1. Lineage (GTDB taxonomy): Bacteria > Actinomycetota > Acidimicrobiia > Acidimicrobiales > RAAP-2 > RAAP-2. The sequence continues at coordinate 41,533 of DATKTZ010000011.1, read as the reverse complement.
ACGCCTCGCCCCCACGAGTTTCGACGACATTGCAGCGCTGGTGGCGCTGTATCGGCCCGGACCACTCTCGGAGAACGTCCACAACGATTACGCGGATCGCAAGAACCACCGACAGGACGTGAGCTTCGACCACGCCGATCTCGCCGACATCCTGGGCGAGACCTACGGACTGATGATCTACCAAGAGGACATCATGCGCGTGGCGACCAAGATTGCGGGATTCTCGATGACCGAGGCCGACGATCTGCGAAAGGCGTGCTCGAAGAAGATTCGCGAGATGATTCAGGCCCAGCGCGCCAAGTTCGTCGAAGGCGCCGAACGTGAAGGCTACGGTCGAGAGCTGGGTGAGACCATCTTCAACAAGATCGAGCCCTTCGCCGACTACGCGTTCAACAAGAGTCACGCGTACGGCTATGCGCTGATCGCGTACCAGAACGCGTGGCTGAAGGCGAACTACCCGGTGGAGTACATGGCGGCGCTGCTGACGTCGTTTCGCGACGACAAGGACAAGGCGTCGATCTACCTCAACGAGGCTCGCCAGATGGGCATCACGGTGGGGGTACCCGACGTGAACCAGTCCTTCGCGGAGTATGCACCCAGTCTCAGTCGCGCTGACACGATCCTCTTCGGCTTGGCTGCCGTACGCAACGTCGGCGAGGCGCTCGTCGAGAAGATCGTCGCTGAGCGCGAGGCGGGTGGGCTGTTCGAGACGGTCTATGACTTCGTGCGCCGGGTCGATCCGGTGGTCCTCAACCGGCGCTCTATGGAGTCACTGATCAAGGCTGGTTCCTTCGACGCGCTGGGTGTGGCACGGCTGGGGTTGCTTCTGAAGATCGACGAGATCATCGACGTGACCCTGAGTCGACGCAAGGACCTGTCGCTCGGGATCTCGACGCTGTTCGCGCTGGGCGTCGACGGACGCGAAGACGACTGGGAGGGCACTGAGGTGCCCATCGGCGACATCGAGTTCGAGAAGCCGGTGAAACTGGATTTCGAGCGCGAGATGCTGGGCACCTACATCTCTGATCATCCGCTCTATGAGGTCGAAGACGCGCTCGCGTCGCGCACCGACGGCTCCATTGTCTCGGTGCGCGAACGCGCCGAGGACCTCGCCAAAGTGGGTCGTCCCGTCACGGTCGGCGGGATCCTTTCGGAGGTGCAGATACGCACCACCAAGGCGGGCCAGCAGTATGCGAGGGTGGTGCTCGAAGACCTTGGTGGCTCGATGGAGATCAACTTCTCGGCGCGCAAGTTCGAAGAGTGCAGCGGTTTTCTCGCCAAGGACAACATCGTGCTGGTGAAGGGCCGTCTCGATCACCGCGATGACGAGGTGCGTTTCAGCGCCCTCGAGGTCTCGTTGCTGAAGATCGAGCACGGCAACGAGGAACTCCGACTCGAACTTCGCCCCGAGGATCTCACGGCCGCGACGATCTCGACACTGCGTGAGATACTCACTCGCTACCCCGGACCGTCACCGGTAATCGTCGAGACGGGGGCGAACGGGAAGACGTTCAAATTGGCGCCCGAATTCAATGTGAATATCGCTGGCGTTGTCGGCGACCTTCGATCCGAATTCGGGCGAAACGTCATAAAGGCCTAGGCGTTTCGAGTTTGTCGCGAACTCCCGTAGAATGGACTCATGGCAATGATCGTCACCACCAAGGACACCACCGCGCTGAGCGACGCAGAATTGGCCGAGATGGCTGACCTTTGCGTCGATCGGGAACCGAATTTTGACATCGGTTTTCTCTCCAAGCAGCGTGAGGAGTGGGTACTCGTCACCTTCGCACGCGAGGGTTCGAAGTTGCGCGGTTACTCGTTCAGCACCCTCGAGCGCATCGGCGGCACGCCGTCGCTGCTCGTCGGACTGCTCCTCATCGACCGCAACGCCAAGTCTGACCAGACCTTGAAGTCGATTCTGCACGACCAGTTTCGCCGCGCACTGCTGGCCTTTCCCGACGAGGATGTCCTGCTCGGGTCGCGCCTGACCACACCCGATGGCTTTCGCGCGTTCGCCGGCCTCGAGGACGTAGTGCCGCGACTGGGTTATAAGCCCACCGGGGAGGACCGGGCGTGGGGACGTCGCCTAGCCAAGCGCTTCGGTGCCGAGAAGGCCATCGACGATCACACCTTCGTCATGACGGTGGCGCCCGGACCGGTCGGGGGGCTGGACTACGTGGCCGCCAAGGCCGTTATTCCCGAGGGCGTCGGGTCGTTCTTCGAGGATCTGGACCCTGACCGGGGCCAGCGGCTGGTGGTGTTCGGATGGGCCATGGCCGAGACCCTCGCGTCGGGCAAGCTGCCGAGGTAGCCCTAGCCCCTCGGCAAGAGGCCGGTGCAGCTCTTGTAGCAGTGCCCGTCGATCGGCTGGGAGAGCGTGGTGAGTACGTACGTGGGCCGAAAGCCTAGCGAGGTGGCCAGGTCTTTACCCGCGAGCGAGGTTCGACGGGTCGCTTCCATGGTGCGGATGGCGTGGGCGTCCTCACAGACGAGCCACACGTCGTCGCCGAACCAGCCGAAGCGCACCCAGGTCGAACCGTCATCGAGGCGGCGCAGGAGTTGCGGTCCCCGGTCGGCCGCGATCAACGCGACGCTGGGTCGCTCTCCTCGGAACTCCCAGTACGGCGCGCTGGGGCCACGGAATCCAAACAGGGGGCCATCGGCGGGCATTGCTAATTCCTCGAGCCACTTGCGCACGCGCCGGCCGTGGTAGGTGCCCAGGCGACGAGGCAGGTCGGCGAGGGTCACTGCTTCGGGTTGGGCGAGATCGTTGCGCTGAATGTCCTCGGCGAGGAGTCCCTCGACGACATCAAAGGCGACCAGGTCCGTTTCGAAGTCCTCGGGCCAGGGGATGCGCCAGCGCACGATCGTCTGAGACGAGAGGTCGATGACGGTTGTCGTCTCGTTGGTCGAACCGAGCACGAGCCCGAACATCGTGGTGCCAGGCGAGAGGTCGACGGTGGGGTAGTACGGCATGCGCTCGACGAGGCGTCGTATCGCTCTCGCGCCGGGATCGCGGGTGAACACGGCCATCAGTGGTGCGCGTCGAGCAGTTGCCGGTCGAGCGCATCGGTGGTATCGACGGGCAACTGGCACACTCCTGAGCGGCACACGTACGCGAGTCCATCGACTCGGCCCTTGAGCAAGGGCGATGAGTTGAATCCGGTGATGAGTACACTGCGCGCCACGGCCTTCAATCGTACGTGATTGCTCAGGTGGTTCGGTGCGCCCGGGATGACGACGGCTTGCCCCTCGAGGGCGAGGCCCGCTGCTGCGACAAGGTCGGGCACCGCTGCCGGATGGGTCTCGAGCAGGGAGGACGCCAGCGCCACGAGCCGTTGGGACACCGCCAGCAGGTCGTTGTCTGCGTCAATGATCGCGAGGCGTGCGAGGGCCCGGCAGGCCACCGAGTGGCTGGCGGGCGTGGCGGCGTCGAAGAGGTCCTTGGGGCGCGCAAACAGGTCGTCGCTGAGGTCGCTCTGGGCGAAAACGCCACCGCCGACCTGGGGCGATCGCGTCGTGGGCACCTCGCCGTCCCAGTAGTGCGTAATGAGGTAGCTCGCGAGTCGTCGCGCCACGCCCAGCCGGGAGTCCTCGCCGGTGCTTTCGAAGGCGTCAAGCTGCACGTCGAGCATCCAGGCTACGTCGCTGGCGGTTGCGTGTGCTTCGCGTGCCGAAGTACGCCACCAGCGCACACCGTCGAAGTGGGTTGCACCGAGCGAATCCAGCAACTCGAGCGCTTCGCTGCGCAGTGACGGCTCACCGCTGGCCAGGCAGGCACTCGCGAACATGGCGTTCCACTCAAGGATCACCTTGTCGTCGCGTGCGGGCTGCGCGCGAGCGGCGCGCGCACGACGAAGCGCCTCGAGGGCGTCGCGCAACTCGGGCGGAGTGGCGAAGGGTTCGTTGAGGGCCAGGCGCGGTATCGAACGACCTTCAAACAGACCCGGTGAGGTGATGCGCCAACGAGTGAGCACCCGAGCGAGGTCGCTGCGGCACCCGGCCACTTCGAGGGCGTTGGCGATCTCGTCGATGCTCCACGTGACGTGGGCACCCTCAACGCCACCCGCGTCGGCGTCAAGCGAGGACGCAAAGCCGTGGTCCACCTTCATCTCACGCACGACGAAGGCCAGGGTGTCCAACGCGACCTCACGCCACTGGGGCTGTGCGTAGCGTGACGACGCGCGTAGGTACGCGCCCGCCATGAGCGCTTGATCGCTCAGCATCTTCTCAAAGTGCGGCACGTGCCACTCGTCATCGACGCTGTATCGAGCGAAGCCACCGGTGATGTGGTCGTAGAGCCCTCGGCGCGACATGGCATCAAGGGTGTGCGCGACACTACTGCGAGCATCCGGGTCATCGAATTCCAGTAGCGCCTCGACGTAGCTGGGTCGGGGAAACTTGGGCGCCCCGCCGAATCCGCCTTCGTCGACGTCGGCTCGAGCCAGAAGTTCGTCGCGCAGGGTGCGGCGAACGTCGTCGAGTGCCAGCCCGGTCGCCGGGGGCGCCAGATGATCGACGAAACTCACTTCGCGCACGATTGCGCTCTCTAGCTCATCGGCCTGGGCGATCACCGTGGCCCGCTGAACCTGCCAAGCGTTGGTCACGGCGCGCAGCAGTCGGGCGAAGCCCACCTGGCCGTGGCGATCCTCGGGCGGGTAATAGGTGCCCGCGAGAAAGGGACGCCCGTCGGGCAGCAAGAAGACCGACATGGGCCACCCGCCCTGGCCCGAGATGAGCTGGGTGGCGCTCATGTACAGGGCGTCCAGGTCCGGACGTTCTTCGCGGTCGACCTTGATGGACACGAAGGAGTCGTTCAAGAGCCCCGCAATGGTTGCGTCCTCGAACGACTCGTGCGCCATGACGTGGCACCAATGGCACGCTGCGTACCCAATTGAGAGAAAGACGGGTACCTGTCGCTCGAGCGCGTGATCGAACGCGTCGCGTCCCCAGGCCCACCAGTGCACCGGGTTATCGATGTGCGCCAACAGGTAGGGCGAGTCGAGATGATCTCTCATGGCGCTGAGAAGGGGCATTGACCAACTCTAGGAGTTGGCGCCCACCACCGCGCCCGACGCCCGTACCTCACTCGGACGTCCCTGGCTGCTGGGGACGCCGGGATGAAGACCGCAACCCTGACGCCGCCGCTTCGCTGGGGTACTCTCAGCACCGGGTGCACGGCGCACGACGTCGCCGACGATCTCAGTCTCATCAACGAGGGCGAGGTGGTGGGAGTTGGTTCGCGCTCGCGCGCTTCGGCGCATCGCTTCGCCGACGAGTTGGGCATCGCGCATCGTCGCGACTCCTACGAAGCGCTGGTGGGCGAACCGGCGGTCGACGCCGTCTGCGCGGCGACGCCACACCCGATGCACTTGGACAATGCGCTGTTGGCGATCGGACACGATACGCCGGTCCTGGTGGAGAAGTCCTTCGCCATGAACGGGGATCGGGCCGCGAACTCGTGGCGGCCACACGTTTAAAGAGATTCTTCGCTATGGAGGCCGTGTGGTCGAGGTTCCTTCCCCACGTGGTGCGCGTGCGAGACTACGTGGTCTCGTTTGCCTCGATGGTGCTGGGCACTCCAGAACGGGTGACGACAATGGTGCAGTCCGCCTTCACGGGTGTGGACGGCCAGACATCCGTGATCTTCGGCTATTCGTCGGGCGTGCAGGCCGTGCTCACGCGCATCTCGGGTGCTGGAAGCGCCAATTGGGCCATCATCGTCGGCACCGAGGTTCGTATAGAACTCGACGGTGTTTTCTACTCGTCGTACGGCTTCACCGTCGTCTCGCGTGACGGCGTGACGACTCGTCACGAAATCGCCCACTCGGGTCGCGCTCTCCAGCACCAGACCATTGAGGTGGCGCGATGCAGGGCCGTTGGCGAGATCGAGAGCGACGTGATGCCACTGGACGAGTCCGTCTCGATCATGGACACGATGGACCGTGTCCTCACGCACCTCTGAGCGACTCGGCACACTGGCGCAATCGCACGCGGCACGACGTCATGCGAATGGGACGCGACCTGGCCTAACGTGCGGTCATGGAAGTTGCCGTCGACGGACGCACCGCGCTGGTCACCGGGGCCAGTCGTGGTATCGGCCTCGCTATCGCGCACCGGCTGGTGGAATCGGGCGCACGGGTGGTCATCTCATCGCGCAAGCAGGAGAATCTCGATCAGGCGATGGACACATTCTCGTCGAGTGCGCGCGACCGAGTGCTCGCGGTTGTGGCGCACGTGGGCTCGCGCGAGGACGCGTGGAGGGTGGTCGGGCGCGCGGTGGAGCACTTCGGTTCGTTGGACATCCTCGTGAACAACGCGGGCACGAATCCCTACTTCGGCCCGCTCGTCGACATCGACCAGGCTCGACTGCAGAAGACGTTCGAAGTGAATCAAGCGTCGGTAGTCCTGCACACCGCAGCAGCCTGGCACCAGTACATGGCTCGTCACGGTGGTGTCGTGCTCAACATTGCCTCGGTGGGCGGACTCGGACCGGAGCCGGGTTTGGGTTGGTACAACGTGACGAAGGCCGCAGTGATCCATCTCACTAAGCAGTTCGCCTACGAGCTCGCTCCAACGGTGCGGGTGAACGCTATCGCGCCCGGACTGGTGCGGACGGAATTGGCTCGAGAGTTGTGGCTGGAGCACGAGGAGCAGATCCGCGCGCATATCCCCTTAGGTCGACTGGGCGAGCCCGACGATGTCGCTTCAGTCGCGTTGATCCTCGTCAGCGGCGTCACTTCGTGGGTTACCGGCCAGACGGTCGTGGTCGATGGCGGGACTACCAACCAGCCCTCGGGTGGTGTCTCCTAATAGAGATGCGCAAGAGCGCTGCGCCGGATCTTCCCGTTGCTCGTGCGCGGTATGGCTGTCACGTAGCGAATCTCCTTGGGCTTGGCCCACGGGCCAATGTGCTCGATCGCCGTTGCGGCGATGACGTCGTCCAAAGAAGAGCCGTCACCCACCACGAAGGCGACTACGCGCTGGCCCCATTCCGGATCGTCAACGCCGGCAACCGCAACGTCGCGCACGGCGTTGATCTGCGACAGCGCAGCTTCGAGGTCCTCGGGCCATACCTTCTCGCCACCCGAAACGATGACGGAACCCAGGCGTCCGCGAACTCGGACGCGCCCCTCGACCACCTCACCCCCGTCGCCGGTGGGGAACCAGTCGTCGCGCCCGTCGGGACCGAGGGCCCGAGGCCGTGGGCGGTTGCGATATGAGCGAAAGAGTGTCGGCGTGCGAACCAGCAACTCGCCATCGACGCTCGCGATCTCGACGCCGTCGAGCGCCCGACCGTCGTAGACGACGCCCGAACCCGTCTCGGTCATGCCCCAGGTCGTCACGACATTTGGAGCTAACTCGAATGGGGGTCGTGCTCCCCCCAGCAGAACGGTGGCGTAGTCGCTGAGATCATGACGCGTGAGTTGGGTTCGCACCACGGCGACGTGGGTGGCGCCGAGGGCGGGGGCGTGGGCGATGTCCTCAGCGGGTCCCCACACCAGTGAAGCGTCACTCAATATGGCGCGCAACAGTACCGCCAGACCACCAATGTGATTGGCGGGCAGACACGGGTACCACACCGGCGCTCTCGGCCCACGAAGGCTCGTCTGGGTGATCTGCGCGCTCGCTTGCAGCGCTTGCCACGTCAGTTCCGCCGCCTTGGGCGCGCCGCTTGAGCCCGAGGTCAGCATCACCAGTCCCACCTCGTCGTCGACCTCGCGTCCCTCGCGAAGGGCGACCGTGTCCTGGGGCCCTCGAAGATGCGTGGCGCCCAGGGCCGCCAACTCCTCGAGGCGTCGGCGCGGCGATAAGCGCTGGTCGAGCACACAGAAGGCCTCGTCGTTCTCCACGCAGCGCCGTAGCGCGAGTTCGAGATCGCGACCCAGCGGGAGGTCCAGTGCGACGAGCGGATGCACACAGTGACACTACGCGGTGTCGAACTAGGTTGACACCGGGGGACTTGATGATGGCATCACTACGAAACGAGCGACGCATCGCTGCGCCCGCCGATGTCGTATGGAATGTGGTGCGCCGACCGGAATCGATTCCTGATTGGTTCCCCGGCATCGTCTCGTGCCACGTCGAGGGTAATCGGCGAACCATCACCACCGCGATTGGCCTCGAGATGCCCGAGGAGATACTGGCCTGCGACGACTCCCTTCGCCATTTCGCGTATCGAATCCTCGCCCCCGTGTATAAGTTCCACCTCGGTACGATCGACGTCATCGACCTCGGTCCCCGTGACTCACTGTGCATCTATTCGACCACGGCCGAGCCGGACGCGCTCGCCCTGGTGATTTCGGGTGCCACCGTCGATGCGCTGCGTGAGATCGAGCGAATCGTACTGCAGGCAGCCAAGGAGTAGACAATGGGGCGCAGAATCCTCTTCATCACCACTGATCAGCAGCGGTATGACACGCTAGGCGTGAACGGGGGAACCATCGCACGCACGCCCGTGCTGGACCGTTTGGCCGCTCAGGGCGTTCGCTACGAGCGATGCCAGCCGTCGTCGGTGGTGTGTATGCCCTCTCGCGCGTCGATGCTGACGGGACAGTTCCCAAGCACCCATGGAGCGTGGATGAACGGCGTGCCGTTGCGTGTTGACGCGCCCTCGGTGGCCGAGAGCCTCCACGACGCCGGCTACGCGACGGCGTTGATTGGCAAGGCGCACTTTGAGCCGTTCATCGACCCCTTCGGACGTTTTGCTGAGAACTCGTTGGCCAACTTGGGTATCCCCACCATCGAGCAACCGTGGTTCGACGGGCGGCGGGGCGTGCACCGGGGATTCGATCACCTCGAGTTTGCGACCCACGGGGTGATGGGTCCATTGCACTACGCCAAGTGGGTGCGTGAGCATCGTCCTGATCTACTCGGGGGCTTCTATTCGGTGCTGGACGCCGATTTCAATGTCAACGCTGAAGGCGGCGGCGAGACCGGTGCGCCCCAGTTGAGGATCAACCCGGTTCCGCGCGAGTGGTACCACACCGACTGGGTCGCCGAGCGAACAATCCAGTGGATCGACACCCAGCCCGGCGACCGTGATTGGTTCTGCTGGATGAGCTTTCCCGATCCGCACCATCCGTGGGATCCACCCCAGAGCGAATTGCATCGGGTGCCGTGGCGTGAGGTGCCGCTGCCGGCCAACTACCCCCAGTCGAGCGACGAGCGTGAATCGATTCTCGACGCCAAGGCGCGACACTGGCGAGCCTGGTATGACGGGCGAGTGGTGAGCAACTACGAGGCCCCGGCGCGGTGGGTGCCGGCCACGCTGACGCCCGACCAGGTGCGCGAGGTCAACGCCTTGAACGCCGTGGAGGTCGAGCTCATCGACGAGGCGATCGGTCGGGTGCTGGCGAGCATCGAGGCGAAGGGTTGGTCGAACGACCTCGACGTGGTGTTCACCTCCGACCACGGCGAGTTTCAGGGCGACTTCGGCTTGCTGTTCAAAGGCCCCTATCACGTTGATTCGCTCATGCGCCTGCCACTGATATGGCGTCCGGCTCCGAGCGCGGGAATCACCTCCGCCGTCGTGCGCGCGCCGGTCAGTCTCGTATCCTTGGCCGCCACCTTCACCCAGGCCGCCGGGGTCGCCACGCCGTCGTGGGTTGAGTCAGGCGCGTTGCCCATCAGTGATGCGGACGCTGCCGAGCGCTCTCTTGAGTCCACCGTGACCGAATGGGATTCGAACCTCTTCGGCGTCGAAGTGCACGTGCGCTCGTTGGTGACCACCGAGTACCTCTACACGGAGTATCAGGCGGGCACGATGCACCACGGTGACGAGGGCGAGTTGTACGCGCTGGGTGAGGATCCGCTGCAGCGGGTGAATCGCTTTGACGATCCGGCGATGGCGCCCGCCCGGGCTTCTTTGAGTGAGCAGTTGCGTCGTCATCGGGACCGATCAGGCGAGCGTGCCGAACCCGGCGTGCTCATGGCCCCGGTGTGAGTGAACAGTAGTTTGGTCGGTATGCCAGACACCGTTATCCATGGATCACCCATCGACCCGGTCGACGAATTCCGCTCGTGGCCGTTGCCCGCGTGGGAGACACCTGTCGAGTACAGCGACATCATCTACGAGGTGGGCGAGGGAATCGCACGTATCAAGATCAATCGGCCCGAACGCCGCAACGCCTTTCGACCCCAAACGCTCTTCGAGCTCTCCGAAGCCTTCGAGCGGGCTCGCGACGACTCGTCGGTGGGCGCGATCATCTTGACCGGTGCGGGGCCCGACGCCTTTTGCTCGGGTGGTGATCAGAAGATCCGCGGCAACGACGGCTACCTTGGTGACGACAAGATAGCCCAGCAGGGCATCGGACGACTCAACGTGCTCGACCTGCAGATTCAGATCCGCCGGCTGCCCAAGCCCGTGGTGGCCGCGGTGGCGGGCTACGCAATCGGCGGTGGACATATCTTGCACCTAGTGTGTGATCTCACGATCGCCGCCGACAACGCACGCTTCGGACAGACTGGTCCGCGCGTGGGATCCTTCGACGGTGGCTACGGTTCGTCGCTCCTGGCGCGCTCCATTGGCCTGAAGCGAGCCAAGGAAGTCTGGTTTCTCTGTCGCCAGTACGACGCCGCGACCGCGCTGGAGTGGGGGCTCGTCAATTGTGTCGTGCCACTCGCGGACCTCGAGCGAGAGACGGTGGCGTGGTGCCGACAGATGTTGACCTTGTCGCCCATCGCGCTCCGAATGCTCAAGGCGGGTTTCAATGCCGCCGACGATGGCTTGGCCGGCGTGCAGCAACTGGCCGGCGATGCCACGATGCTCTTCTACATGTCCGAAGAGGGCCAGGAGGGGCGCAACGCCTTCGTCGAGCATCGAAAGCCCGACTTTTCGAAATTCCCAAAGCGTCCATGACCGACGCGCCCGGATCACTGGCGCGTTGGATTCTCGCCGCGCGTCCGCGAACGTTGCCCGCGGCCATCGTGCCCGTGGTGATCGGAGCCGGGGTGGTTCGCCCGGGCGTGATCAACTGGCTGGACACGGCGCTCTGCGCGGTCGTGGCACTGGCACTGCAGGTCGGCACCAACTACGCGAACGACTACTCCGACGGTCGTCGCGGCACTGATGAACAACGCGTGGGACCGTTTCGGCTCACGGCGTCCGGGCTCACGAGCCCCGCACGCGTCAAGTTCGCTGCGTGGGCGTGGTTCGCGGTGGCGGCGTGCGCGGGCCTGTGGCTTTCTTCGCGAACGTCGTGGTGGCTCGTGGCCATCGGGGCCAGCGCCATCGTCGCCGGATGGCTGTATACGGGAGGGCCCAAGCCCTACGGCTACTACGGTTACGGTGAATTCTTCGTTCTCGTCTACTTCGGTTTCGTGGCCACGGTGGGCACCGCGTACGTGCAACAGCGCTCGATCCCCTCGTCGGCCTGGTGGTGGGGTCTGGCCGCGGGGTCGATGGCGTGCGCGCTCTTGGAGGCGAACAACCTGCGCGACGTCGACGGTGACCAACTCGCGGGCAAGAAGACCCTCGCCGCGCGTTTGGGTCGCGCCCGGGGTGCCTGGCTCTACGTGCTCTGGGTGGTGGCGATCGTGTGGGCGATGACAATGGGTGGTGGAGTGCTCGCGGCCCTGGTCGCGTTGGTCATGTATCTTCCGGGCGTCAAGATGGCGTTCTCACCTCGCCGCGGACGAGAGTTGCTGGCGTTGTTGAAGATATCGGCTCGGGCGCAATTGGTCGCTGGCGCGGCGTCGTTGTTGGTATTCTTCGCCCGGGGCTAGGTGGGCAGCCCCTCGGCGAGAAACTCCTCGACGAGCAACGCGGTTTCGATGGGCTTTTCGAGGTGAGCCGCGTGGCCGGCTTCGGTGATCGTTGCCGCACGGCCATGCAGTGCGTCGTGGGCAATTCCCTCGGCTTCGGCGGTGAACTTGTGATCCCACTGACCGGCAAGCGCCAATACCGGCGCGTGCAGGGTTGAGAGGGCTGGACCGAGCCACTCCTGGGTCCCTGTTCCCGCCAGGCGCAAGCTCGAAGCCAGCCCGAGTGGTTCACTGCTGCGCGCCCTGCGTTCGGCGATATCGGGGCCCAGCGTGGCGAACAGCGGCTGGGCGAGCCACTCCTCAAGGAATGCATCGGTGCCGATACGCTCGATTCGCTGTGCGAGCAGTTCGTCACGCTCGCGTCGCGCGGCGCGTTGCGCTGGATCGGCGATGCCGCGCGAGGCACCTACCAACACGAGACGTCGCACCCGCGCGCGACGGCGCAGTGCGACGTGCATGGCGACACGACCGCCAAAGGAGTAGCCGCCAAGATCGACGGGGACATCAGGTAGGACCTCAGCTACGAGGTCCGCGACCTCGTTGAGTGAACAACGCAGTTCATGATGAACTCCGTGCCCGGGCAGGTCCATTGTCCATACCTCGTGGCCACCTGCCAGAATGGATCGGAATCGGTGCGCCGACAATCGGGTTTGCGTGAAGCCGTGCAGCCACACGAGAATCGGCCCAGAACCGTCGCGCTGGACATTGAGGAGTGACATTGCAAGAGAGCGTACCGAGTTCGAGTGCTGCACAGGCGACGTTTGCGGCGACGTTGTTCGATGAGTGGATTCGCTGCGGCTTGCGCGACGTGGTGGTGTGTCCGGGTTCGCGTTCGACGCCCCTAGTGCTGGCGTGCGCCGGCCGTCCCGAATTGACTTTGCACGTGCGCATTGACGAGCGCGGGGCGGGATTCTTCGCCATCGGGCGCGCACTCGTGACGCGCACGCCCGTGGCTATCGTGGTCACGAGCGGTACGGCCGTCGCCGAATTGCACGCCGCGGTCGCCGAGGCCGACCTGGCAGGAGTGCCGCTACTCGTGCTCACAGGTGATCGGCCGCCCGAGCTCCACAACGTTGGCGCACCGCAGACCATCGCCCAGCGCGATCTCTTTGGCTCGATGGTGCGAAGCTTTGAGGAGCCAGGCGTGGCTCGTATGGAAGTCGCCGGCACCTGGCGGGCCCTGGCGAGTCGCCTGTGGTCCGAAGCAGCGGGTTCGCTCGGACGTCCGGGACCAGTACACCTCAACGCGGCTTTCGTCGAGCCGCTAGTGGTCGAGCCCCTAGCGCTGCCCCCCGCGCGCGACGGCGGCGTCGCCTGGAAGAGCACCCGAGCGGTCGCCGCGGTGCCAGCCGATCTTGACGTGAAGAACCAACGGGTGCTCGCAGTGGTGGGCCGAGGTGTTGGGCCGTCGGTCGTCGAGGAGTGCCGCGCCTTGCAGTGGGTTGTGGTGGGCGACGCGACGTCTCGCTTGACCGTACCGTATTTCGATCCGCTGCTACGAGATGAAGAGTTTGCCAGCGTGGCCGCACCGGACGTGATTGTTCGTCTCGGTGGCTTGCCCGCCTCCAAGGTGCTCCAGGAGCGAATGGTCGCTTGGCAGGTGCCGGTGGTCGCGTGGGGGGGAGCGGGTCCGGTCGCTGATCCATTTGGTCTCGTGCGCGAGGTCTTGCCGGGCCTGCCGGCCCGCGAGTCCCAGAGCATGCGCGCGAGCGCGGCTTACGTCAAGCTTTGGCACGAGGCGTCCGAACGCGTGGGCGCATGGCTGTGTACCAACGTTGACAACAGCGAGGACTTGATTGAGCCAGCGGTAGCTCGGGTGATCGTCGAGGCAAGTGCTCGCTATAAGGTGCCTCTCGTGATCGGGTCGTCAATGCCGGTGCGAGACGTTGAGTGGTGGTCGCCGATGCGCGAGAGTCCCACCTTCGCCAATCGAGGGGCCAATGGGATTGATGGCGTGCTGTCCACTGTGCTCGGTGTGGCCTCAGGTGGTCGAGCGTTGGGACTCGTCGGTGATATCACGATGCTTCACGACGTGTCTGCGCTCGTGGACGGGCTTGGTGATTCGGGTGGCTGCGGAGTCATTGTCGTGGTGGACAACGGCGGCGGCGGCATCTTCTCCTTCCTCTCTCAGGCCGACGTCCTTGCGAACGAACCCTTCGAGCAGTTCTTCGGGACTCCCAGGGCATTGGATCTCGCGGCTCTGGCGCGCGCATTCGCGCACCACGGCGAAACGGTTACCACGACCAGTCAACTTCGGCGCGCGATCGAGGACGCCGTGGCTCGCGAGGGAGTGAGCGTCGTGGTGGCCAAGACCGCGTCACGCGACGAGAACGTACGACAACACGCGACCCTGAACCAGGCCATTCGCCCGGTGTGGCGTTCTGGCGCTCAATGATCGCAGCGTTGCCCAGTTCGTTGCTCGCCGCGTCGCCGTTGGCGTTCGCCGCGGGCCTCATCTCGTTTGCCTCGCCGTGTGTGCTGCCGCTACTGCCGGGCTACCTGGCCTTCCTCAGCGGCGCGACCGGCGAAATTCAGACCCGCTCCGGTCGTGGCCGCGCGGTGCTGGGGGCCGTCGCCTTCGTCCTCGGCTTCGCCCTCGTCTTCGTGAGCTTCGGTGCTCTCTTCGGCGGTCTGGGCAGTACGTTGCGCACCCATCAGCGTACGTTGGAAGAAGTCTTCGGCGTGGTGACGGTCATGTTGGGTCTGTTCTTCGCCGGCTGGTTGCCCTCGTCGTGGCTCCAGCGTGAGCGCCGCGTGCATCGTCTGCCACAGGCAACCATCGTGGGTGCCGCGTTGCTCGGTTTCACCTTTGCACTGGGCTGGACGCCGTGCATTGGTCCGACGTTGGCGGCGATTCTTGGATTGGCGACATCCTCGTCGGGAGCGACGGCACTGCGCGGCTCGGTGCTCGCCTTCGTGTACTGCTTGGGTCTGGGCGTACCATTCGTCGTGGCCGCGCTCGCGACCGAGTGGATGGCTGGTGCCTCCACGTGGTTGCGCCGCCACGCCAAGGTGATCGGACGCGTGGGTGGCCTGATGCTCATCGTGATCGGCGTAGCCGAGGTGAGTGGGGCGTGGCACGCTTTTGTCCTGTGGCTGCAGATCCACGTGCCGGCCACCAGTTCTCCGCTGTGATTTCACCCTGCTCGTAGACTGGTCCGATGACTCTTCGTGATGACCTGCTGTTTCGCGGGTTGGTCCAACAGACCACCGATGACACGTTGCTCGACCGGCTCTCGGCCGGGGGGCTGACCGCGTACGCCGGCTTCGACCCGACCGGTCCGTCCCTGCATCTGGGTCATCTGCTTCCGCTGTGCAACCTTCGACGTCTCCAGATTGCCGGCAACCGCCCTATCGCGCTGGCGGGCGGCGGCACCGGGCTCATCGGCGATCCCAGCTTCAAGGACGTCGAACGGCCGCTGCTGACCAATGATCAGATCGAGGCCAACGTGGCGAGCATTGGCGAGCAAATGACGAGATTTCTCGACTTCTCCTCCGCGGCGGGTTCGTCGCAGGCGCTACTGCTCAACAACGCGGCGTGGCTCACGACGATTACACTGACCGATTTCCTGCGTGACGTCGGCAAGCACTTCACGGTGAATCAGATGATCGCCAAGGAATCGGTCCGCAGCAGGCTCGATCGTGACGACGTGGGACTCTCGTTCACTGAGTTCTCCTACATGCTCTTGCAGGCGTACGACTTCTTGCGCCTGAACGAGGAGTACGACTGCACGGTGCAGTTGGGCGGTTCGGACCAGTGGGGCAACATCACCATGGGCACCGAACTCGTGCGCAAGGTCACCGGCGCCACCGCCTTCGGATTGACCGTGCCGCTGTTGTTGCGCGCGGACGGTCAGAAATTCGGAAAGTCGGACAAGGGCAATGAGCGGGTCTGGCTTGACGCCGCGTTGACCACGCCCTTCGCCATGCACCAGTTCCTCTTGAACAGCGACGACGTCGTGACGCCTCAGTTGCTGCGATTCTTCACCTTCTTGAGTCACGAGGAGATCCGCGAGCTTGACGACGCGATCAAGCACTCCCCGCAGGAGCGCCGGGCTCAGCGGGCGCTGGCCAATGAGATCGTGACCATGGTCCACGGCGCCGACGCCGCCCGCAGCGCCGAGCGGGCCGGTGAGGCCCTCTTCAGCGACGCGATCGCGGATCTGGACGAGCGAACGTTGCTCGAAATCGTCGCCGACGCGCCCTCGTCAACGATGTCGCGCGAGCAATTACGCGCGGGTGTCGACATCGTCGACCTGCTGGTCGACTGCGCCCTCGCGTCGAGCAAGGCGGAGGCACGACGCTTCACGGCGCAAGGCGGCGTGTACGTCAACAACGTGCGTACGGGGGAGAACCAATCGATCGATCTCTCGCACGTGCTGCACGACCGTTACCTCGTGTTGCGTCGGGGGCGCCGTCTGATGCATCTTGTGGTTGTCGAGTGAGTCGTCGCCTCGCGACACTGATCGGCGCGGGGCTCTTGTTGGGTGCGTGTTCGACCACGAGCGCTCCTAGTGCACTCGCGCAGTGGGTCAGCCAGAGCAACCTGTACCACGCCGCCACGGTCCTGCGGGGCGACGCGCGTCATGCGGCGAGCGCACTGCGTGACCCGAACTCCACCGACAGTCAACTGCACACCGTCTGTGCGGTCCTGCTCGTGGACACCGAGTCGGCGAACGCGTCATTGCCGACACCCGATGCACAGGCAACAACTCTGCTCTCTCTTGCCTATACGAAGTTCGGCGCAGGAGCAAATGAGTGCTACCGGGCGTCGACGAACGTGACGGCCCGACTTCGGGCGCTTAAGTCCTTGCAGGCGGCCGTCGCCAACCTGTCCGAGGCCACCGCACGAATTGCGGCGGCGAGCGCCGCCTAGCTCGGGGTGGGTGGACGCAGGTCGATTTCGAGGCGAAGAATGCCGCCCTCGAGCGTCGCGGTGGCGTCGCCCAGCATGGCGAAGTCCTGGAAGTCCAGTTTCGCCGCCTCTAGGAATCGCTGCCGATCGGGACCCTCAACGGGCGGCAGTCCGCGTCGTTTGACGGCCTCGGCGCGTTCGCGGAATCGAAGGATCATCTGATTGGGGTCAAAGGCATCGCTCACAAGGCGATGTTAGGGGTTTGCGTGGGGGATCGAGTTGGTAACATGGGGTGTCGGTGTAGTCGTGCTACGCCGCGGTCGCTGCCTGTCTTGGCCCGCGACCAGTGAGGAGTTGACGTGAAAAAAGGCCGCCATCGTCGGTTTGTTGAAGCTCGCGAACTCAAGCGTTCCACCGGACCACGTGCCACCACCTGTGATGAGTGCGGCGCGGCACCTGAGGATGTTCACGCGGAATGGTGCCTTGCCGAAGAGGACCGGTACGACGAGATTTTGGGATCGTTGCCGCGGCCCGCGTTCACTGAAGAGGACCCCCTCGCAGCTGAGGGCTAGGACTTTCGCCGAATCACCGGGTGTGCGAGTCGGGTGACCTGAGGTTGGCGCGCTCGCTGATCCAGGTACGCAAGTAGTTGGTCGTAGACGCGTTGCCCCACCATGGCGACGAGTTCGTCGCCCATGGAGTCGGCCACGCGGGTCTTACCCACGAACGCCTCGGCGGCCTCGGTGCACCACCAGTGGAACTCGGCGCCACCCGCTCCCCAGTCCCTCCGGTCCCATTGTGTGATCCGCGTGATCACGTGGCCGCTGTCGGTCACCTCATCATCGCGACGCAGTGGCAGCTGCCAGCAGACCTCGGGCTTGAGTGGGATGTAACTCTCGTCGTTGTCGATCGCCATCACGTGCAAGGCACAGCCGGGACCGCGGGGGAAGTCCGGCCGGTTGAGGAAGATGCAAGCGTCCTGGACGAGTCGGGTGACGATCTCTCCGTTGCGCTTGACCCGGGTCGTCCCGTTCTTGCCCCTGGACTTGAACTGCCACTGGTCCGCCGTTAGACGTTTGGCCGCCTTCTCGACGCGGCGCTGGTCCTTCTCGTCGGTGAAGTGCGCGCCGTAGCTGCAACATCCCTGGACCAGTTCCGGCGTTGGGCCGGTAAGCACCCCCTGGCATCCGTTGCCGAAGATGCACGTCCAGTTGCTTTCGAGGAATGTCACATCGAACATCCACGTGCGCTGTCGCCTGGAATCCTCGAAGCTCACCCATTCGTGCGCGTCGTGGGGTATAGAAGTCACAGGGAGAACTTACAACGTGCGCCCTCGTCGGTCCGACCGTATGGTTCGGCGCGTGTCGTCGAGTGTTTCGACGTTGCGTACATCCTCGACGGCTTGACGACAGTCGCCGCATCGTACCGGTGACTGACTTCGCCGACGGCACTGCTTGGCGCTTGGCCCGAGGGATGCAGCCATCGTGGCGCGTTACTGGCGCCAATGTTCACCCCTAGACTCGGTGTCATGACCAGCGTCGAAACCTTTGACATTCTGACCCTGACCGACGAGGCGCGCAACGTAGTCGTTGACGCGCTCGCCAACGAGCCGAACAGTGAAGGTCTGGCCCTCTTTGTCGAGGTGACCGGTACTCGTGGGCCGGGGTACGCGTACGATCTCTACTTCTCGGACTTGGCCGATGCCCCCGTGAACGCCGTGATCGGACGCGATGGCGACGTGGCGATCGTCGTACCGGCCGCAAGCGTTGATCGATTGCGAGGGAGTCGTCTGGAGTTTGCACCCGACGGTGGTGGTGGGCTGGTGCTCGTGAACCCGAACATGCCCACACCCGAAGAGGTCAACCCCGGTGTTCCCGCCGAGATCCTGGCGCTGGGTATCGACGGGCCGTTGGGGACGTTCGCGATCAATGTGCTTGACCAGCACGTGAACCCGTCGATCGCTTCGCACGGGGGGCGCGCCGATCTGGTCGCGCTCGATGAGTTGAAGAAGATCGCCTACATCAAGATGTCGGGCGGCTGTCAGGGTTGCGCAATGAGTCGACTCACGCTCACCCAAGGCATCGAGGCCACGTTGCGCGATGCGATCCCTGAACTCAGCGATGTCGTGGACGTCACGGACCACGCGTCGGGCGTGAACCCCTTCTACGCCAACGAGTAACGGCCGTCCTAAATGGCGCCCTAGAATTGGGCGATGCTGCGCTTCCTTACTGCTGGTGAGAGTCATGGACCATCATTGACGGTGATCGTGGAAGGACTGCCCGCGGGGCTGCGCATCACGAGTGAGGAATTGGGCGACGAACTTGCGCGTCGGCGTCTGGGATACGGACGTGGCCCGCGTATGCGATTCGAACGTGATCAGCTTCGCCTCATCGGCGGAATCCGTCACGGCCGGACGTTGGGTTCACCCGTCGCGGTGGAGATTCTCAACTCGGAGTGGCCCAAGTGGGAGCAGGAGATGTCGGCCGACCCGGGAGTGCCGAGCACGAAGCTCACCAAGCCTCGCCCCGGTCACGCCGACCTGGTCGGGATGCAGAAGTACGCCTTCGATGACGCTCGTGACGTGCTCGAACGCGCGAGCGCCCGCGAGACGGCGGCGCGCGTCGTTGCCGGCGCTCTCGCCAAGGCGCTGCTGGGCACGATTGGCGTGGACGTACTCAGCCACGTTGTTCGCATTGGTGGCGTTAGCTCGTCGGCGGATCGCCGACCCGAGCCGGGCGATCTGGTGGCGGTCGATGAGAACGAGGTTCGCTGTTTCGATGGGGCCGCAGCCGCGGCGATGATTGCTGAGATCAAGGCCGCGGCGAAGGAGGGCGACTCGCTGGGCGGCATTGTGGAGGTCGTGGGCTATGGCGTGCCGGTGGGGCTTGGTAGCTACGTCCATTGGGATCGCAAGCTCGACGGACTCTTGGCGGGCGCGCTAATGAGTATCCAGGCCGTCAAGGCCGTGGAGATCGGCGACGGTATGGCTCAGGCCGCCCAACGTGGCAGCGTCGCGCACGACGCGATCGCCTACGAGGAAGGTTCATCGTACGCTGGGGGCTACGTGCGCAGAAGCGACCACGCAGGTGGGCTCGAAGGGGGGATGACGTCGGGGGCTCCGGTCATCGCCCGGGTGGCGATGAAGCCCCTCGCCACGCTGAATCGCCCGGTGCTCGAGACGGTGGACATCCTTACCAAGGAGTCCACGGTCTCGTTCAAAGAGCGTACCGACGTCACCGCAGTACCCGCCTTGGGCGTGGTGTGCGAGGCCATGATGGCTCTCGTGTTGGCCAGCGAGGCACTTCGCAAGTTTGGTGGCGATTCCATCGAGGAGTTCACGAGGAATCACGCTTCCTATATAGCCGGACTCGGCAGCACCGCTTCAGCGGCTCAGCGCGCCTAGCCGTGGCTCGACTCGTGCTCGTGGGCCTGCCGGGAGCGGGCAAGACCACCTTGGCACACCTGCTGGCCCAGACCTGGGGCTGTGCGGTGATCGACACCGACGAAGTACTGTCGGCTGCATTGGGGAGTTCACCGGGAGAGTACTTGCGGACTTTTGGGGTTGAGGCATTTCGCCGCGAGGAGTTGGCGGCGTTGCGCCGCGCAGTGGCGGTGGACGCGATCGTGGCCACCGGCGGCGGTGTCGTGAGCACGCCGGAGGCGCGCGCGCTGCTGCGAACTCAGCCCACAATCTGGCTGGACTGCGCCGACGACGAACTGGTGGCTCGGGTCAGTGACGGCGACCGACCCCTGTTGGGCGACAATGCGCCTGAGGGGCTGGCGCGACTGCGCCTTGAGCGCGAACCGTGGTACCGCGAAGTCGCCGCGGCACGGGTGGACACCGCGGGGAGCGCGTTGAAAGCTGCGGCACGGGTGGAAGCAGCGCTCGCAGAGGTGTCCAGGTGAGGGTGAAAGTCGACCTCGGGCGTCGCTCGTACGACGTCGTGCTGGGCGAAGGTGCCCGTCACGAGTTGCAGACGCTTCTGGAGGAGCGGGTTCCTCACGCGAAGGTCGCGGCAATCATCACCTCGCCCTCGTTGCGTTCGAAGCCTTGGTTCGACCTAGCCACGGGCCTCGAACAGCACGTGCTCGAGGTGCCCGATGGCGAAGCGGCCAAGGGATGGTCGACGCTCGAGCGCGTCTGTGAGTCGCTGGCCGAGCTGGGCCTTTCGCGCCAAGACGTTGTTGTGGGCGTGGGCGGCGGCGCGGTCACCGATCTGGCCGGTTTCGCCTCCGCGATCTACTTGCGCGGCCTTGCGTTGGTGCAGATCCCGACCTCCCTGGTGGGCCAGGTGGATGCAGCGATCGGGGGAAAGACGGCTGTGAACCTGCGGGCGGGCAAGAACTTGGTGGGTGCGTTCCATCAGCCCGTGGGTGTGCTGTGCGACACCGATGTGATCGCGACCCTGCCCGAGCGCGAACGCATCGCGGGCTTCGGCGAGGTCGCCAAGTGCTGGCTCCTGGAGGGTCGCCGCGCAGAAGACCTGTCGAAGACGTCGCTGAGCGATCTCGTGGCACTCTCGGTCCAACTGAAGGCCGGTGTGGTGATGCTGGATGAGCACGAGGGCGGCCAGCGAGCGCTCTTGAACTACGGACACACGCTCGGTCACGCCCTAGAGATCATCGCCCTTGAGCGAGGCGCTGACGAACTTCGTCATGGCGAAGCCGTGGCCGTGGGACTCGCGTTTGCGGTACGCCTGGCGCGGGCCATGAATCGGGTGGGGGCGCTCGAGGTTGAGAACCACGACGCGGTGCTGCGAACGCTGGGACTGTCACTGCACGTACCTCTATATGCCTCTAGCGAGTCGCTCGTGCGATTCATGGGTCACGATAAGAAGGCGCACCACGATCTGACCTTCGTGTTGCCTGGCGCGTCCGGTTTTGAGGTGGTCCACCACGTACCGCCTACGCTCGTAGGCGACGTGCTTGACAAATTCCGAGGAGAATCATGAGTACCCAGATCCTGTTGCTGTCGGGACCGAATCTCGATCAACTCGGCCGCCGCAGCCCCGAGATCTACGGAACTGAGACTCTGGGCGAGCACGTGGCGCGCTTCAGCCAACGCGCGGCCACGCTCGGTTACGACGTACGTCATCGCCAATCGAACTTCGAGGGCGACCTCATCGAAGAGGTGCACGCGGCAGGCGACACGGCGGCGATCGTGTTGAACGCTGGAGCGCTCAGCCACACCTCGTGGGCGCTCGCGGATGCCCTGGTTACTTTCTCGGGCATCAAGATCGAGGTTCACATCTCGAATCCCGCCGCTCGGGAGCCCTTTCGTCACGTGAGCACGTTGGCGGCGGTCGTGACCGGCACGATTGCCGGTTTCGGAGCGACCAGCTATGACGTTGCCTTAGAGGCGATCCACCAGTTGCTATCAAAGTCCTAAACGGGCGCACTGCGACCATTGCCTAGACTGGCTACGCATTCATCGCGAAAGGTTCGAGGCTGATGGCCGCAATTTCCAGCAATGACATCAAGAACGGGATCACGCTGAAGGTCGACGGAGCGCTCTTCACGGTTATCGAGTTCCAGCACGTGAAGCCGGGCAAGGGTGGCGCATTCGTGCGGACCAAGTTGCGAAATGCCCGATCCGGCGCGGTCATCGAGCGCACGTACCGCTCCGACGAGCGCCTCGAGCAGGCGATCATCGACAAGCGCGACGTCCAGTACCTGTATCGAGATGGCGACGACTACGTGTTCATGGACCAATCGACCTACGACCAGATCTCGATGCCGTCTAAGAACCTCGGCGACGCCGCCCACTTCTTAAAAGAGACCGGCAAGGCCATGC
Organism: Acidimicrobiales bacterium; assembly: GCA_035530815.1. Taxonomy (GTDB): domain Bacteria; phylum Actinomycetota; class Acidimicrobiia; order Acidimicrobiales; family RAAP-2; genus RAAP-2. The sequence goes on along the minus strand of DATKTZ010000011.1, from coordinate 19,118 downwards.
TCATGTTGCACGACGACGAGATCATCGGCATCGAACTGCCCGCCTCCGTGGAGCTGACCATCGCCGAGACCGAGCCGGGAATTCAGGGTGACCGGGTGTCGGGCGCCCGCAAGCCAGCGACCTTGGAGACGGGCCACGTGGTCCAGGTCCCCCTCTTTGTGGGTCCTGGCGAGGTCATCAAGGTTGACACTCGCACCGGCGAGTACATCACCCGGGCCTGATGTGAGCGAACTGGGCGCACAGCGTCACCACGCCCGCGAACGCGCGCTGGAGTTGTTCTACGAGGCGACGATCAAGGATCGATCCGTGGACGCGATTCTCAGCGCACTGAACGTGATGCCCGATCCCTACACGGTCCTCCTGGTGCGCTCGGCTGAGGAGCACCGCGATGTGGCCAACGAACTCATTTCACGGTTCTCACAGGGCTGGGCACTGGATCGGCTGGCCCTGATAGACCGCCTCATCATGACCTTGGCGATCGGAGAGTTGCTCACCGACACCACCCCTCCAGCCGCCGTGGTTCTGGACGAGGCGGTCGAGCTGGCCAAGGCGTATTCGACTGACGGATCGCCGGCCTTCGTGAATGGCGTGCTCGCCGCCTGCGTGGCGCAACTGGAGGACAACGCCTAGCCGTAACTCGCCTTGATCGCCCAGTGTGGTCGAAGATCACGATGAGGCAAGTGCCAACGACACGGTGCCGGGACAACACGCGATCCGAGGGGACATCCGCAGCCTTTTGGTCGGTAACTGAGAGTCCTCTTGGTTAAGAGATCTCTTAGCCGTTGACGTCCCTACGCGGTCGAAAGCAGTCGCAAATGCGTAGCATTGTGGTGACGTGATTCCTGTTTTCGAGAGTCGGGCTCCATTACCTATGTAATGTCGAGAATTGACTGAGGTGATTCTTAGAGTTCAGTCGCTCCCTTGTCGCCAAGAGTCGTCGGTCTCTTCCTTGGAATTGCCGTGAATTTGATCAAGATATTCGTTGTACGCCTTCAACGCAGCAGCGTCCTCATCGGAGGTCGGCGCCACGCGCGGCACGGTCGGCTCGCGTTCCTCGTGGAGCAATTTTCGCCATAAATACACGGCGTAGACAGCGAAAATAGGCCACTCGAAGACGTAGGCCCAAGAGAGGGTGTTGCCCTGTCGTGCGCGATGGACTTCAATCACAAACGCACTGACGCAGAGAGCCTCTGCCAATATGAGGCCAAGGTGAATTCCAAGAATTCTCTTAGCGACTGGCTTCACAAATCATCACTTTAGTCACGTGAACAGTTACTCTCATTACGGAGTTTCACGAGAAACACCGTGTCGCAAGGAGTCGTGTATGTCTAAGGGTGGGAGACTGGCAACAAGTCTCGGGCTCTTCTTGGTGGTGGTAGGTCTTGTGGTGTGGGCAGTAGCGAGTCTTCTCACACCAGGCACGCCGGGGGGAGAACTGAACTTTACGAATACCCAGGCCACTGGCCAGCCCGTGAACCTCACGGTGCAGACCGTGGGCGCCATCGGTTTCGGTCCGCACCCGACGTGGGTGTCGTACCTCACCAAGGATCCGCAATCGGGCCAATGGATCCAGGACAACACATGGGTCCTGCCCGCCAATACCGTCATCAACATGACGGTACTTCAGTACGACTCGGGGAGCCCACTACGTAACCAGCAGTTCGGTCAGGTGGAAGGAACCATCGGCGGCACTGCCCAGTTGAATGGGAAGACCTTCAGCGTCGTCAACAGCAACCTCGGCAACGGGGTCGGGCACACTTTCGCGGTGCCCGAAATCGGACTGATCGTGCCGTTGGCCGGAGCCGGTGGCAACATCTGCGGCGCCGGTCCGTGTCAGACGAGCTCGCCACACGACACGATCACGTTTAGTTTCAAGACGCCCGGTCCGGGTAACTACCACTGGCAGTGCTTCGTGCCGTGCGGCGTCGGCTACTTGTACGGAAATGGAGGCGGCATGTCAACACAGAATTACATGGGCGGCTTCTTGGACGTGGTGCGATAACCATGGCTGAGAACTCAATGCAAGTTGACACCCATCACCTTCGTCGAATCACGACGATCTGGCTGATTCTGGCCATAGTCGGCGACATCCTGTACTGGATCTTGGTTGCGCCTCACATTCCACCGGGGGCGATGACCTCGGCGGCGTCGTCGAACCAGTTCGACTTCAACGTGCTGTTCGTCTTGGCCTGGCCGGTCGTGATCGGTGTCTGGGTGTACCTGGGCTACGTGATCGTCTTCTGGAATGCGAAGCGAGCAAATGCGCCCGAGCCCATCGGTGGTCCCGCGGCGAGCTCGAACAAGGCTGCCCAGACCACGTGGATCGTGGTTACCACCATCGCGGTGCTCTTCCTCGCGGGCTTCGGTACTGTCGAGTTGCTCGCCAACCAGGGTTCGGGAGGTGGCGAGGGGCCTAATCCCGTGTGGATGCCCGGTGGCACGACCCAGGTCGAGGCAGCGGCGCTTGCCGGCACCGCCACTTGGTCACCCAACAGCGACCAGATCCTACCGATTCAGGTGATCGCCCAGCAGTGGCAGTTCATCTACAGGTACCCCACCTACGGTGGTTTTGAATCATCACAGTTGATTCTGCCGGACAACACGACCATTGCCTTCAATGTGACCTCGTTGGACGTCATCCACAGCTTCTGGGCCTACCAACTCAGCATCAAGGCTGACGCGAATCCGGGCGTCAACGACGTGGCCTTCACGACGACTAACCAGTTGGGCAACTTCACGGTGCGCTGCAACGAGCTCTGTGGTCTGTGGCACGGTGCGATGTACAACTACGGCAAGGTCGTCTCGCAGACGGCGTTCAACGACTGGGCAACCAAGACCGAGGCGACCAATGCGGTCAACACAAAGAACCTGCCCCCATTTGCGTGGACGTACACGCCCAGCGCCAATGGCGCTGCCGGTGGCTATTACCCCGATGGCACGGTGACCCCCTACAGCACGGTGCAGGTCTACGGCGCGAAGCAGCCAGGTGCCTGATGTCGTACACCAACATGTTTGATCAGAATTTCATGAGGAAAGAAACGGAGATCGGGCGATGACCATTAGCGCTGAACGACCGACAGACACAGTGGCCACCAGTGCGACCCCACCCTCCTCGGGCTCGGGCGTATCGCGGTCGCAGCGTCCAGGATGGCTGAGCCAGCACCTCGGCACCGCCATAATCCTTGCCATTGTCGGCTACGCCTTTGGGCACTGGCTGGGCAACTACATATCGGGGAACTACCCCTACATCGTCAACAGCGGACAGAACTCGATCTCGGCGACGCTGGGCTTGACGTTCGGCATCGTGGGATGGTTACTCGGCATCGGGGCGCTGAACTACCCACTGGCAAAGTTGGTGGGCAAGTCCGCGCCCGACGAAGTCGAAGTGCTGGGTTGGAGCAAGTACTTCCGCTACAGCACCGACCACAAGGTGGTCGGATTGCAGTACGTCGTTGGCGTGCTCATGTTTATGTTCACCGGTGGTCTCCTGGCCATGGCGATTCGCACCGAGTTGCTGAGTCCCACGACCCACGTCTTTGGCCCGGGCACGTACATCGAGATCGTCAGTGAGCACGGCACCATCATGATGATGATGGCGACCTCGCTGGTTGTCGGTCCCTTGGGCAACTACTTCGTGCCGTTGATGATCGGCGCACGACGCATGGCATTCCCGCGCATCGAAGCGTTCAGCTTCTGGATCTTCATGGCCGGCTACATGGTCATCTTCTCCGCGCTGCCCATGGGTGGTTTCACAACGGGCTGGACGGGCTACGCACCGCTGCAGAACCAGAACGGACCCGGAATGACGGGCTACCTGCTGGGTTTCGCAGTGATTGGTCTGGGAATGATGGCCGCTGGTTTCAACACGGCCGTGACGATCATCAACTATCGAGCGCCGGGCATGACTTGGAGTCGCGTGCCAGTCTTTGTGTGGGGCATCCTGTCGACGGCGGGTCTGTTGACCTTGGCCACGCCAGTGCTGTTCTCGGCGGGCCTGTTCGGTCTGCTCGACCGCTGTGTTCAGACGGCGTTCTACGTCACGATGCACGGCGGCAGTTCGTACCTGTGGCAGGACCTCTTCTGGTTCTTCGGACACCCGGAGGTGTACATCATGGCGCTGCCGGGCTTCGGCATCGTGGGTGAGATCATCCCCGTGTTCGCCCGCAAGCCCCTGTTTGCGTACAAGATCTCCGCGGCGGGCATGATCGGCGTGGCACTGTTGTCGTTCTTCGTGTGGCAGCACCACCTCTTCCAGAGCGGCATCAACCCGGACATGCGTCCACTGTTCATGCTGACCACTGAACTCATCTCGATTCCGACGGGCTTCATCTTCCTGGTCGGCATGGGGACGCTCTACAGGGCAAAGATCAAATTCGAGGTGCCCATGCTCTTTTGCATGGCGGTGTTCTTCAACTTCTTGATCGGTGGCATCACGGGTGTGTTCTTGTCAGACGTCCCGGTGAACGTGACAGTGCACGGAGGCTTCTTCGTCCTCTCGCACTTCCACTACACGATCATGGGCGGTCTGTTGTTCGCCTTCATGGCGGGGATCTACTACTGGCTGCCCAAGATGACGGGTCGGATGATGAACAAGAAGCTTGGTCTGATTCACTTCTGGATGATGTTCATCTTCTTCAACCTGACGTTCTTCCCGATGTTCATCATCGGCCTGTTGGGCCAGCCGCGTCGTGTGTTCATGTACGCCCAGAACCTTCAGGGTCTCAACGACTTCGCTTCGATCAGCGCGTTCATCCTGGGTGCCTCGTTCATCGTGTTCGCGGCGAACCTGTTCTGGTCCTTGTGGATCAATCCGGAAAAGGCGCCGGCCAACCCCTGGAACTCCCTGGGGCTCGAGTGGCAGACGGCGAACCCGGTGCCCTTCCACAACTTCGACCGAATTCCGGTCATCATGAACGACCCCTATCACTACAGCGAAGAGGGCGCGACCGCGCTCGCAGATCTGGGCGGTGGCGCAACAGTGGGCAGTACGACGTCCGAGAGCAATCCGGCGTAGCGAGAGTGGAGAGAACGAAATGACTGACACATTCAAGGGTTCCAATGCTCCAACGAGCACGCCCGAGGAAGCCGAGTTCGAGCTTCGAGCCCACCTGGGCTCGGTCTGGACCGGCGGGCGGCTGTTCATCGGCATGTACACATTCATGCTGGCGTCGCTAGCCTTCTCGTACTTCTACCTGCGTTCAAGCAACAATGCTCAGTTGTGGCGTCCAAACCACATCACGGCTCCGACGTACTACGGCTTCTTCATCTACGCCCTCCTGCTGCTCGCGGCGATTCTGGCGGTGTACGGCCAGTGGCGCCTGCGCAAGGGTGGGGTTGCCGACTGGCAGGTCGCCGGATGGACAGGCGTGGGGTGCGGTTTACTTGCCCTCTTCCTGCAGATCTGGGAGTTCACGAAGGTGCCGTTCTACCCGGGCTCTAGCGGCTACGCCTCGACGTTCATTGGTTTTGCCGTGATGAATATCGGCACGATCGTGATCGGGACGTACTGGTTGGAGACGACGTTGGCGCGCTCACTGCGCATGCGCAAGGAAATCGGCGGCAAGGATCCGGAGTTGTCGAACAACCCGTCGGCACAGTCGTTTCGTGCCAACGTCTCGTCGATGACCTACTTCTGGGGCTACATTGCGCTGACCAGCACGTTGTTCCTGTTCATGTTCTACTTGATGTAGGGCTGACGGTCGTAGTTCGATGTCGAATCGTACAATGTGGTGCACAACAGCAAATCGTGAGCTAAAGGTGTGGTGGTGATGATGCAAGGTGTAGACAACTTCATAGGTCCGCAGGTGCAGACCATGGTGGTACTTCTGGGAGTGCTGTTCGGTGTGCTGATCTGGGGTTTCTTCCAGCGTCGTCCCTCGAAGTGAGCCTCGGGGAGTCGCCGAGCCCCTCCGCCGTGCGTCTCAGAAGGTTTCGTGACGCGACGGCAGTGGTGGGTTTCATCGTATGGTTCCTCTCGCTCGTGCCACCGCTCGGTGTTTGGGCTCGACGTTATGAGTTTGTTCAAGCGGTGCAGTTTTGTAGTTTTGCCACGTTGACGCCGGCTCTCTTGGTGACCGGCGCTCCGTGGCGCTGGCTGGGTCTCGCGTCGTTGCGCCCCCACCGGGTGGGCGAGGACGGGCCCGTGACCATGTTGGCGAGCGGACGCATGTTCGATCGTCTGGCGATTACGCGACAAAGTCAGCGTGGCTACCAGCGTGGCGTGACCTGGGCCGGGGCATTCATAGCGCTGGTGCTGGTGTGGCGATACGCGCCTGTCGTCGATGCACTGGTGAATCACCCGTGGTTGACCGTACTCGAGTCGCTTTCGTTCGTGGGGGTGGGCGTCCCCTTGTGGCTCGAACTGGTGGAGTCCCCACCGTTGACGCCCTCGACGCCCCGCCCGGTACGCATTGCGCTGGCCGCGGTGTCGATGTGGACGATCTGGATAATCGCGTACTTGAATGGCCTCTTGCACTCGGGATGGTACGACGTCTTTCATCACAGCGCGGGTCACGGGGTGTCGCTAGCGGCTGACCAGCAGTTGACCTCCTACGTGATGTGGGTGCTCTCGGCAGCACCGTTCATTCCTATCGTCTTTTGGAATCTGATCCATTGGCTGCAGTCCGAAGAAGACCCCGACGACGAGATGCACAAGCTCATTCGCGACGAAAAGATACGGGGACCCTTCGGCATCAACTCCTGATGGTGCTCGCGATGCCGTGGCGTTGCGGGCGTGATCGGCGCGCCTGGTCGCGTTCAGGTGCCCGTGAGGTGGGGCAGCAGGGGTATCTTGAGCGGCGTGAGGGTCGTGGCCAGGAGGTTGTTCGCGTCCTGCCAGTCCGTGAGCGCCTCCAGGCGCTCCTTGGCGAGCAACGACTCCCGGTAAGCCAGTCGACTCACCTTCGCGTTGCTCGAGGGATGCTGGAAGTGGTACTGGATATCCGTGATGGCGGCCACGGCGTCCGAGGTGATCCAGGTGACCAAGATGGTGTGCATGCTGTCAATGCGCTTGCCAGCCGGTGTCAACAGGCTCTGGTAGTTGTTGGTGAGGTCGTAGACCGAGCCACTGGCGAACGAACAGGCGGTGTGGTCGTCGATGAGCAGCTTCTTCACCTGGGTGACGTGCGCGCTGGTCAGACGACTGGCCATGTCCTCGTTGTAGAAGCTGAACGCCTCCGAGACGGCCAGAGCGCACGGGGCAAGGTCGCTGTTGATCTGGGACATCGAGGCGTTCTGCGCCGAGATGTCTTCGGCGTTGGTGATCGGATGGGGCAGGTCAGTGAGAATCGAGACGCCCACGACCACCACGACGACCAGCGTGATCAGGAACCACGGACGCTTGTACCAGACCGCCTTGCTCGACACCAACGACGACGCGACCATCGTGGCCGGGTTGTACGGTGCGGACTCGCGCTTGGTCTCGTCGTTCATCATCGAACGAGACTACTTGCCTCTTGGTCGACGCCCTCGGCGAATTGGTGCACCTGGGCGGCGCCGAGCGAGAAGACACCCGCGTGGCTTTCGTTGCCGAACGGCAGGGCTTGGGCCCGCAGGGCGCCGGAGGGATTGATGAAGTACATGAGGTTGTTATGGGCAACCTCACTGGGCTTGGCGCCGACGTTGATTGAGATTCCGTAGTTGGTCCACACGTCGTTGAGCGCGTTGAGCGAGCCGGTGAGAAAGTGCACCGAGGCGAGTCCGCCGAGGTGGGGAATCGTGAGTGCCTTGGGCGTTCGTGTGACGTTCAGCGCGTTGGGATCAGTGTTGACGATGGCGAAGACGATCTTGGGCGCAGAGGACCCGAGGAGGGCTTGGGCCTGGCGAATCTCGGCGCCCAAGACGGGGCAGATGTCATTGCAGGTTGCATTGTAGAAGGTCAGGATGACCACCTTGCCTCGCTGGGCCGACAGGGTCCACTGGTGGCCGCGCTGGTCCTCGAGGGTGAAATCCGACGGCGACTTCGCGTTGAGGGTCTTCAGTCCCAGGATCGCTGACAGGCTTGAACTCAATTGGTGGCCGGAGGGAACCAGGGGCGAGCGCGGCAGGGGGAGCGTGGTGCTGGATGTCGGGTTGGTTCCCGACGATCCGACGACGCGCTGCACAATGGCGCCGGTGAGCACCAGGCCGGCGAAGACGGCCACCATGACCACGATGAACTTCGGGGGCTTGGGCACGTTGCCACCGCGGAAGGCGGTTGCCAGGTCCACCGGCGGGCGCGTGTTGGCGAACGCCTGGGCGCGCTGCTCTTCGGTGAGCTCCTGCGACGACAGCGCTGCCTCTTCTTCAATGTCCGCCATGCTCACCCGTCATCTAAAGACCCACATCAACTCTAGTGAGCGTGCTCCATTTGCGACCCTGAGCCTCGAGGGTTACGCGGGAATTGAGAAGCGCTGCTGACGGCCCATTTCAGGATATTTTTGAGTTTCTTCTCAGGCCCGAACAGTAGGGTGATCGCGTGGAGGGTGCAGACAAGGTCCAGTCGGAGTCGCCGTCCGCGACGACCGTCGGTCGCTTGACTGGCGGCGCCGCGATTCGCGCCCATCTGACGCTGGCCGTGGGCCTCGTGCTGTGCGCACTCGCGTTTTGGATCGAGTTGCGTCGCGCCGAGGGAGGCAACTCGTTGAGTTGGGCGTACGTGTTCGAGTGGCCACTGCTGGCGGTGTTCGCCGTCTACATGTGGTGGAAGATCTTGCATTCCGAGACGGCGGACCACGTGCGTTCGAAGAAGAAGGAGCCGGCACTCGCCCCGGAGTACTCGGGCATGCTGCAGGCGTGGCAGGAGCATCAGCGTGAACTGGCCGCCCAGAGGGAACAAGAGTCGTCACCGGCGTTGACGCACGAGGAAGAGGAGTGGTCGTGAACTATGTGATTCGGCATTGGACGTTCGATCCGATGTTGGTGATCGTGGTGATCACCGTCGTGGCCCACGAGATGGGGCTGCGACGTCTGGCGACACACTCGCGCGCGTCGCGCACGGCCTTTCGCCGACGTCGATCCATCGTCTTCTATGCAGCACTGGCCCTCTTGGTGCTCACCATCGACTCGCCAATCGACTATTGGTCGTCGAGCTACTTCGCCGTTCACATGCTTGAGCACATCTTGTTGTCCCTCGCTGTGCCCATCCTCTTGGTGGTGGGGGCGCCGTGGCTGCCGCTGCTGTTCGCCCTCCCAGTGGGTGTCCGACGCAGGGTGGGGCGCTTCTTCTACCTGAGCAGCACCGCCCGACCCCTGCGCGGGCTGGGCCGTCTTGTGCGCAATCCGTGGGTTGGGGTGTTGTCGTTCAATGCCGCGATGCTCGCATGGCACATCCCTTCGTGGTTCAACTTGGCTGAGGACAATGGATTCGTGCATGTTTGGCTTATGCACGGTAGTTTCATCGTCACCGGGGTGCTCTTTTGGCTGCAGATCTTCAGGTCGAGTCCCATGAAGCCCGTCAAGGGACCGCTGTGGCAGGCCGGGGCAATTCTGTTCACCAATGTCACCATGACGATCTTGGCCATGTCGATGAGCATCATGACCAAGGTCAGTTGGTACTCGACCTACGCGCATGTGCCCGGAGTGACGCTGTCGCCCTTCGTCGATCAACAGATTGGCGCTGCGCTGTTGTGGGTGTGCGGTGACTTCTGGGCGTTGCCGACTCTGATTATTGTGATCCGCCGTTCGATCGATCAGCAGGGATCGCTCTCGAGCGTCATCGACCGGATCATCGGCCGGGCGCCGTCGATGACCCCCGAGCAGTTTCGACGCACGGCCATCGAGGCTCCCGCGTCCGTGGAGGGCGGCTCGCTTTCGTGATGCGCCCGACGGCCTCGAGGATCACTCTGCTAGAGTGATCTCCAGAACGTCGTGAAGCGGGTCCCGTGAGGCTCGTACGACGGGAGGGCTAGTGACAGAGAATCTCGGTAGGACACCGTCTCGGCGTAGATCGTTCGTCGCCCACTCCCAACTTCTTTCCGCTGATGACGTCGCGCGTGCACTTCGGCGCATGGCGCACGAGGTGCTGGAGCACAACAGCGACCGCGAGCCCATTGTCGTCATCGGCCTGCAGACCGGCGGCGTGCCGCTCGCCCAGTTGCTGGCCGGGCTCCTAGGCGAGATTGGCGGCGCCCCGATCGAGTTCGGCACCCTCGATGTCGCGTTCTATCGCGACGACCTGAGCGAACGCCCCGTCTTGGACGCCACCTCCACCTCGATTCCGGTGGACCTGAGCGGACGAATCGTGCTGCTGGTCGACGACGTGCTCTTTACCGGCCGCACGATTCGCGCCGCGCTCAACGCACTGTCGGAGTGGGGGCGGCCCCGCTCGATTCAACTCGCCGTGCTCGTGGATCGGGGACACCGCGAACTGCCGATTCGACCGGACTACGTGGGCAAGAACCTGCCCACCGCACTTCGCGAGGCCATTGTGGCCAGCGTGGAGGGCGTCTGGATAGGAACTGAGGAGCAGCCATGATCAGCACGCTGCGCGGACAGAGTCTGCTGAGTCTCGAGGGGCTCGAGCGCGAGGCGCTCGTCGAGGTACTCGACACGGCCGAGTCATTCGTCGAAGTCAACAGCCGCGCGATCAAGAAGGTACCGGCCCTCAAGGGGCGGGTGGTGGCATCACTCTTCTACGAGGAGTCGACTAGAACGCGGCTCAGTTTCGAGACCGCGGCCAAGCGCCTCAGTGCGGACGTCCTGTCCCTGGCGGTTGCGTCGAGCAGCGTGAAGAAGGGCGAGTCGCTGCGCGACACGATCGCCACGATCGACGCGCTCGGGATTGATGCGGTGGTCATGCGCCACCAGTCGAGCGGCGCCTCGGTGCAGGTAAGTCGCTACGTGCCGCACGTTCGTGTGATCAACGCTGGCGACGGCCAGCACCAGCACCCGACCCAGGGACTCTTGGACGCGTTCACCATTCGTCAGGTGCTGGCGGAGCGTCGCCACACCACTGGTCCCGAGTCGGGCGCGGAGCTCTTTGAGCAGTTGCACGTGCTCATCGTCGGCGACATTCGCCACAGTCGCGTGGCGCGCAGCGACATCGACGCCTATGTCACTCTGGGTGCCGAAGTTCGCGTCGCCGGTCCTCGAACCCTCCTGCCGGTCGACATCGATCGTTGGCCGGTGACGGTGGTGGATGACTTCGACGAGGCGCTCGAGTGGGCGGACGTCGTGGGATTGCTGCGACTGCAGCGCGAGCGGGGGTCCGGATCCTTTGTGCCCAGTCTGGGCGAGTTCACCCGAACCTTCGGCCTCACCGTGCAGCGGGCGCGACGCTTGCGCCCCGAGACGATCATCATGCATCCCGGTCCGATCAACCGGGGGGTGGAGATCGACTCGCTCGTGGCGGACCTGCCATCGGCTGTTATTGAACGCCAGGTGGCCAATGGTGTGCCGATACGAATGGCGGTGCTGTATCTCACGGTCGCCGGTACACGAATGGAGGGCGCGCAATGAGCACGCTGCTGCTTCGACACGCGACGTTGGTGCACGAACAGAGCACCCAGGTGGGTGACGTGCTTGTGCGCGAGGGCCGCATCGAACAGGTCGGCGCCCAGCTCGAGCGGCCCGCGGGTGCGCGCGAGATCGACTGCACCGGATGCTGGGTCGGACCTGGATTCGTTGACCTGCACACGCACCTGCGAGAACCAGGTCGCGAGGAGGCTGAGACGATCGAGAGCGGTGCGCGGGTGGCCGCGGTGGGCGGCTACACGGCGGTGGTGGCGATGGCGAACACCGAGCCCGCGTTGGACAACGTGGCCCTGGTCTCGTACGTCCTGGATCGCGGGGCGCGCACGCCAATCGACGTGGCCGTCTGCGGCGCGATCACCCAGGGACGACGCGGCGAGTTGTTGGCCCCAATGGCTGAGATGGCCGAACTGGGCGTGCGCCTGTTTAGTGATGATGGCACCGGCGTGCAGGACCCGATGTTGATGCTGCGTGCGCTGACCTACGTCAAGCCCCTCGGAGTACGCCTGGCGCAGCACTGCGAGGACGAACTGCTCGCCGCGGGCGGATCGATGAATGAGGGGCTCCTGTCGAGTCGGCGTGGCCTTGGCGGGCGTTCGTCGCTCTCCGAAGAGATCATGGTGATGCGCGACATCGAGTTGGTGCGTCACAGCGGTGGAGCGCTGCACTTCTTGCACCTGAGCACGGCGAGATCCCTCGCACTGGTGATCCAGGCCCGATGCGAAGGACTCGACGTGACCTGCGAGGTCGCGCCGCACCACTTCACGCTCGACGAGTCGGCGTGCGAAGGCTTTGATCCGATCTTCAAGGTTCATCCGCCACTTCGCACGAAGAACGATGTGACCGAGCTTCGTCGCGGACTGGTTGAGGGCACGGTTGACGCGGTGGCCACCGACCACGCACCCCACGCACCGCAACTGAAGGACCTGGCCTTCGACGAGGCACCCGCAGGCATGCTCGGCCTCGAGCACGCCGCTTCACTCACTTTCGAGGCGTTGGGCGGCGACGCCTGTGACCCGGTACGGTTCTTCCAACTTCTGAGCCGGGGCCCAGCGCGCGTGGCGCGCCTGCGCGCAGCCGACCACCGGTTGCGACACAGCGCGCATGGCGCGGTGCTGGCCGCGGGTGAGGATGCCAATCTCGTAGTCTTTGACCCCGCGTCGCGCTGGAGCGCCAGTCGTGACGACCTGCACGGACGTTCCACCAATACGCCCTACGACGGCCGAGCCATGATGGGTCGGGTGCGCGCCACCATCGCCAAGGGAAACTTGGTGGTCGACCAGGGAGAGCCGCTGTGAGTCGACCGGCATCGGTGTTGATCTTGAACGACGGCGGGACCTTCGAGGGCTACGCGGCTGGGTATCTGCCCGAGGGTGGCTCGACGTCGGGTGAGTTCGTCTTCAATACGGCCATGAGTGGATACCAAGAGATCATCACCGATCCAAGTTACGCCGGACAGATCATCGCTTTCACCTATCCTCACATCGGCAACTACGGTGTGACGCCGCTGGACGACGAGGCGCTACGTCCGTGGTGTCGAGGGATGGTGGTACGCGACCTCGCCGAGGTGTCGTCCAACTGGCGCGCCACGCGATCCTTGGAGGAGTTCCTCATCGAACGACGGATTCCCGTCATTACCGGCGTCGACACGCGTCGGCTCACTCGACACTTGCGCAGTCACGGGGCCCTGCCCGGCGCCTTCGGCCACGCGCCGACGGACCAGGTCGCGCTCGCGGCTGAGGCGGCTCGAGGGACCGACGACACGGATTTCGTCGCCACAGTTACAACCCCGACGCGCTACACCCGTGGCGCCGGATCCCTGCACGTGGTCGCGATCGACTACGGCATCAAGACGACCATGGTCGACCAGCTCGCCGAGCGCTTTCGAGTCACCGTCGTGCCATCGCACACCAGTGCCGGCGACGTGCGCGCCCTGAAACCCGACGGGGTGTTCCTCTCCAACGGCCCGGGCGACCCGGCCGCACTGAACCGCGAGGTCGACGTACTGGCCGACCTGGTGGGGACGGTGCCGATCTTCGGCATCTGTCTCGGACACCAACTCCTGGGCCGGGCCTTGGGAGGAACGACTTACAAGTTGCCCTTTGGCCACCACGGCTCGAACCACCCGGTGAAGGACCTTACGACCGGTCGGGTCGAGATCACCGCGCAGAATCACAACTACGCGTTGGCGCGCGAGTCGCTGACCCACGTTGTGGTCAGCCACGTCAACCTGAATGATGACGTCGTCGAGGGCATCGAGTCCTACAAGCAGCGGTGCTTCTCGGTGCAGTACCACCCTGAAGCGAGCCCCGGTCCCCACGACGCACGCTACCTTTTCGATCGGTTCGACGCGTTGCTGCGCGGAGACGCGCCGGAGACCCACTGATGCCACGGCGCAACGACATTCACACGATCATGGTGATCGGATCGGGCCCCATCGTGATCGGCCAGGCCTGCGAGTTCGACTACTCGGGTACCCAGGCGTGCCAAGTGCTGCGCAGTGACGGCTACCGCGTGATACTGGTCAACTCGAATCCCGCGACGATCATGACTGACCCAGCGACGGCCGACGTGACCTACGTGGAACCGCTCGACGTCGACGTCGTGAGCGACATCCTCGAGCGCGAACGCCCCGACGCCCTACTGCCGACTCTGGGGGGACAGACCGCGTTGAACCTCACGATGCAACTGGTTGAGCGGGGCATCCTCGAGCGACTCGGCATCGAGGTCATTGGCGCGCGACCCGAGGCGATTGCCACCGCGGAGAATCGCGAGCAGTTCAAGGAGGCGATGTCCGACATCGGCCTCGCGGTACCAGAATCCGGGTTCGCGCACAGTGTCGACGAGGCACTGGGAATCGCGACGGCGATCGGCTGGCCGATCATCGTGCGGCCGAGCTACATCTTGGGTGGTGCCGGCACGGGCATCGCTCACGACGCCAACGAGCTCGTTCGTCTGGCGAGCGAGGGCATCGCGGCGTCGCCGGTGGGCGAGATCCTCGTGGAGAAGTCCATCGCGGGTTGGAAGGAGTACGAACTCGAGGTGATGCGCGACCACGCCGACAACTGCGTCGTGGTCTGCAGTATCGAGAACTTTGATCCGATGGGGGTACACACTGGTGACTCGATTACCGTGGCGCCGGCCCAGACGCTCTCGGACGTCGAGTACCAGGCCATGCGCGACGACGCCTTCGCGGTGCTTCGTCGCGTGGGCGTGGAGACCGGTGGGTCCAACGTCCAGTTCGCGGTGAATCCCGAGAATGGTGAGCGCCTCGTGATCGAGATGAATCCCCGCGTTAGCAGATCGAGCGCCCTGGCCTCCAAGGCGACGGGGTTTCCCATCGCCAAGATCGCGGCGCGCCTCGCCGTTGGCTACACGTTGGACGAGATTCCCAATGACATCACCCGGGCCACTCCGGCCAGCTTCGAACCGACAATTGACTACGTGGTTACCAAGATTCCCCGATGGGCCTTTGAGAAGCTACCCGGCGCGGTGCCCGAGTTGGGCACGCGCATGCAGTCTGTGGGTGAGGTGATGGCCATCGGTCGCAACTTCGCCGAGTCGCTGCAAAAGGCGGTTCGCTCGCTCGAGCAGGGGCGCCCGGGGCTCGCGCTCGGGCACAACTCGGAGTTTCGCGATCTCAGTGACGACGCGCTCTGGCGGCGCTGCATCGTGGCTACGCCCGAGCGGCTCTTCGCCCTGCACGAGGCACTCGCGCGCGGCTTCAGTGTGGACGAACTGGTCGAGCGAACCAGGATTGATCGCTGGTTTATCGCCCAACTTGCTGGTATCGCACTTCGCGAACGCGAGTTGCTCGACTCGGTGGATCCGCGCACGCTGGACCGTCGCGGATGGCTGCGTTACAAGCAGTGGGGGTTTTCGGATGTCCAGATTGGCGAGTTGTGCGAGCTCGCGAGCGAGGAGGTTACCGCGCTGCGCCGCGACGCCGGGGCGCATACGGTCTTCAAGACCGTCGACACCTGCGCGGCCGAGTTCGAAGCCGCCACCCCGTATCACTACAGCACCTACGACGACACCAGCGAAGTGGCGCCCTCGTCACGAGATCGGGTGATCATTCTCGGCTCGGGACCCAATCGGATCGGCCAGGGCATCGAGTTCGACTACTGCTGCGTGCACGCCTCGATGGCGTTGCGCGACATGGGCTACGAGACCGTGATGGTGAACTGCAATCCCGAGACTGTGTCAACCGACTACTCGACGTCGGATCGCCTCTACTTCGAACCACTGACGCCCGAGGACCTGGCCGAGGTGCTGGCCGCCGAGCAGGCTGCGTGTCGCGACGGCGCCCGAGTGGCCGGGGTTGTCGTGTCACTCGGCGGCCAAACGCCGCTCAAACTCTCGCATACGATAGACCCGGCACTGGTGCTGGGCACGCCGGTGAGTTCGATTGACGCCGCCGAAGATCGAGAGCAGTGGTCCAAGATCTGCCAGTCTCTGGGGTTGCGTCAGCCCCCCGGCGACGTCGCGATCAACCTGGCCGAAGCTCGCTCGATCGTCGCGCACATCGGGTACCCGGTACTCGTGCGTCCGAGTTACGTCCTGGGCGGACGGGCGATGGAGATCGTGTACGACGACGTATCGCTGACGCGAGTGATGGAGAACCTCACGAGCGCGCACGGTGCGCTCGCGCGAGAGGGTGGCGTGTCGGCGACGCGACCAATCCTGCTCGATAGCTTCCTCGAGGACGCCATTGAAGTCGATGTCGATGCCCTGCGCGATGCGCAGGGCGAACTCTTCGTAGCCGGGATCATGGAGCACGTCGAGGAGGCGGGCGTGCACTCGGGTGACTCCGCGTGCGCCCTGCCGCCCCAGAATTTGAGCGCGTCGGTGCTTGAGACTCTGCATGGCTACACCGCCAAGATCGCCGAGGCGCTCGACGTTGTCGGTCTGATCAACGTGCAATACGCCGTCAAGGACGACGAGGTGTACGTGCTCGAGGCCAATCCGAGGGCCAGTCGCACAGTCCCCTTCGTGGCCAAGGCTACGGGAGTGGCGCTCGCCCAGATGGCGGTACGCGTCATGATGGGCGAGTCCCTGGCCGAGTTGCGTGAGCGTTCCCTGGTGCCAGCTTCGACACCGGTTCCCGAGTACGTCAGCGTGAAGGAGGCGGTGCTTCCCTTCAGTCGTTTTCCAGGCGTGGACACGATTCTTGGTCCCGAGATGCGCTCGACGGGCGAGGTCATGGGCATCGGCGAGAGCTTCGGTATTGCCTTCGCCAAGTCACAGCTCGCCGCCGGTACGCGCCTACCGGACAGCGGTCAGGTCTTCATGTCCCTGGCCGATCGCGACAAGGTGCTCGGACTGGAGTTGGCCCGACAGTTGCGCGAGCTCGGTTTCACTCTGGCGGCCACGGTGGGCACGGCGGGGTTCTTGCGAGCCAACGGCGTGGCCGTCGCCACCCTGGTGGGCAAGGTGGGCCTCGCGGACCTCGGCGTGGACGCGGTGGGCATGATTGCCTCGGGTGAGGTTGATCTCGTGGTGAATACGCCCTCAGGAGGCGACGCGCGCGCCGACGGCGCCCAGATTCGAACGGCGTGCGTCGTGCACGCCGTGGCGTGTCTGACGACGCTGAGCGCCGGTTTCGCCGCGGCCAAGGGCATCGCCGATACGCGAGCGCACGGGTGGCGCGTGCGCTCGCTCCAGGAGTTGCACCCGTGAGCGTCAAGTTGCACACCAAAGTGGGATCGGTGGCGCTCAGTTCGCCCATCATGACCGCGGCCGGCACGTCGGGCCACGGCGACGAGCTGGCGGGCTACGGCGATCTCGCCGAGTTGGGCGCCGTGGTCGTGAAGTCACTCGCCAGCTTTGCCTGGGCGGGCAATGCACCGCCGCGCGTGGCGGCCTGGGGTGAGCACATGGTGAACGCGGTGGGTCTGGCCGGACCCGGCGTCGAGGCGTGGCGTCGCGACTCGTTACCCGCACTGGTCGAGCGCGGCGCAACGGTGATCGGTTCGATCTGGGGACGCAGCGTCGACGAGTTCGCGCAGGCGGCGGCGATGATGCAAGGCGCGCCCATTGTGGCGCTCGAGGTGAACGTCAGTTGCCCGAATCTTGAGGATCGAGAGAGCATGTTCGCCCACTCCGCGCGCGCGACGGCCGAGGTGGTGGGAGCCTGTCGGATCGCCGAAGTGCCGTTGTGGGTGAAGTTGAGCCCGAACACCCCCGAACTCATCACGATCGCTCGCGCGGCGCTGGACGCCGGTGCGGACGCCCTCGTTCTGGTCAACACCGTGCTTGGCATGGTCATCGACGTTGAGCGACGACGCGCCGCACTAGGCAACGGGGGAGGGGGTGTCAGCGGCCATGGCATCGCGCCGGTGGCACTGCGCGCGGTCTACGAGTGTCGTGGTGCCTTCGCCAGTGTGCCCATCGTGGGCGTGGGAGGCGTGCGCAGCGCCGAGGACGCCGTGGCGATGATCATGGCCGGCGCCAACGCAGTGCAGGTGGGCACCGCCAGCTTCGCTGATCCGCGTGCTCCCTGGAAGATCCAACGTGGCCTGGGACGATGGTTGCAGCGCCACGATGCTGGCTCGATCGATGACATCTGGGGCGTGGCCCATGGTTGAAACCTTCGGGGAGCGGCTCTCTGAGCGCATCGACGCCTTGGGGCCGTTGTGCGTCGGCATCGACCCGAGTTCGCAGTCGCTCGCGGCGTGGGGTCGCGATGATTCCCCCGAGGGCCTCGAGTTCTTCGCAATGACCCTGGTCGAGGCGGCGCTCGACAACGCGGCCGCCATCAAACCCCAGATTGCGCACTTCGAACGCTTCGGAGCGCGGGGCTTCCTGGTGCTCGAGCGGGTGTTGGCCGAGGCCCGCGACGCCGAGGTGTTGGTTGTCGCCGACGTCAAGCGAGGCGATATCGGCGCGTCCAATGAGGGGTACGCCCAGGCCTGGCTCGGTGAGGAGTCGCCCCTGCGAGCCGACGCGCTCACGGTGCACCCCTATCTCGGGGTTGACTCCCTCGCGCCGTTCTTCATGCTCGCCGCCGCGACCGGCCGCGGGGTCTTCGTGCTGGCGGCCACGTCCAACGATGAGGGTCGCTCGATCCAGCGCGCGTACGGCGACGACCACGAATTTGTCGAGGATCTGGTGCTGCGTTCGGTGGCCCAGCGGAATCAACGAGACGACGGACGCGGCTCGCTGGGGGTGGTCCTTGGCGCAACCCGCGACCGACCACGCTTCGAGTTGTCCGCGCTTGGTGGCCCGATACTCGTGCCGGGGGTCGGCGCCCAGGGCGCCGGCGCTCAACAGGTGGCGCAACTACTCGCTCCGTGCCCGCGCGCCACGGTGCTCGTCAACGTTTCGCGGGCGATCGCCAGCGTCGGTCCCGAGAGACCAGTTCTCAGTGACACCATACGCCGATGGCGCGACGAGCTCGCAACTGCGCTCTTGTAAGCGGGTGGTGCCCGTGAGGGGTATTCTTTGCGCGTGACACCGACCCCACCTTCACTAACGCAGGAACAGCGTGTGCAAGCCTCACGCCTCGCAGTAGCCAATCGACGTCGTCGTGCTGAAGTGAAGCGACTCGTGAAGTCCGGAGAGCTCTCGCTCGAAGAACTTTTCGAACTCGCCGAGCGCGAGGAGTGCGTGGCGCAGATGCGCGCGTACGACCTCATCAGTGCGTTGCCCGCCATTGGCGAGGTCAAGGC
>DATKTZ010000010.1:0-3888 GCA_035530815.1 Acidimicrobiales bacterium | reverse complement strand
TGCGGTGCGTGATGAGGGGTCCAGTCGGGTCCTCGGGTGGCAGGTGGCCACACACATGCGCACTGAGATCGTGACCGACTCGCTTGACCAGGCGATCGCGACGCGCTTCTCGAACGTCGCCGGCACCATCTTTCACGCTGATTATGCCGAGGTTTTTGTTAAGCCGAGGAATCCTGATTTGGCCACGTCACGTGGCTTTGCTCGCATGATTCCTCGGCTTAACGTTTCGGTGTCATCGCAGGCTGTAGAGGGCTTGGAACTTGTCTTCGGTGAGGCGGTTCTCGGCGGGGACGTCGATTGCAGGGGTGGCGGCGTTGACCGCGACGCGCATCATGTCGACGGTGGCAAACGCGTAGAACGCCGTAGTGGTGGACGCGTTCTCGTGACCGAGGAGCCGCATGATGATCGGCAACGGGATCCCTTGCTGGTAGAGGTCCATGGCCTTGGTTTTGCGCAGCATGTGGCAGTGGACATTTTCCGGCACGCTAGGGCAGGTTTCTCGGGCCGCTTCGGCGGCCTGCTTGAGCACCGTCGAAACAGTGTCGACCGCGAGCCTGGTCACCTGCCCGTGGTGGGGGCTGTAGAACAGCGGTCGTGTCGCGGGCAGTGCCGCTGCGTTCGGGTGGAACTCGTTCAGGTAGACGCGCAGATGCTCGACCGTCTTGTCGGTCAACGGCACGATGCGGCTCTTGCATCGTTTCCCGGTGAGCGTCACGTGCCCCGGAGTGCTCAGCGAGAGGTCCCCCAGCGTCAGACCGGTGATCTCACCGACTCTCGCGGCGGTGTCGTAGAGCAGGATGAGCAGCATCCGGTTGCGGCGTGATTTCGCTGTGCGGCCGTTGAAGGCGGCGAGGACGGCACGCGTCTCGGGCTCGGCGAGATACTCGATCGGCTTCCTCGGCGCGGTAGGGGCCTTCAGACTTCGCGCCGCCTGGCTGAGTGCGACGAGGGTGACATCTTCGGCGCCCGCGTAGGCCAGGAAGGCTTTGATGGCGCTGAGTCGCAGCGTGATGGTCCGTGTGGCGTAGTGCTGGTCATCGCCGAGCCAGGTCAGCCACGCCTTGAGACGGGCCCGGTCGAAGTGGTCGAAGCTCACCTCGGCGCGCTCAATGTTCTCGTGGTCGACAAGGAAGGCCAGGAAGCACTCCAGGCTGATCCGGTAGGCCTCGATCGTTCTCCCCGACAGGCCGCGGATCGTGGGCAGGTAGGTGTGCAGATAGTCCCTGGCGAACGTGAAGAAATCAGCCGCGTCTGTTTTCGTATCTCGTCTCATTCGAACCCAACCTCCGGTAGCGGCGAGCCGCCCTCGGCCGTGATGCGCGCGTAAGAGTCCATGAAGTCCGGCGAGGTGTGAACGTAGTAGTAGGTCGAGTCCACGCTTCCGTGCCCCATGTAGGTCGACAGGTAGGGCAGCATCGCGGCCACGTCGATCCCTTGGGCCATCCACCGTTCGAGGTTGGCGTAGGCGAAGTGGTGGCGGAAATCGTAGGGTCGGGGACGTTGAGCACCGGCCGGGCGTGCCAGCCCGGCCTCATCCCAGATGCGATTAAAGATCACGCCCACTGCCGCTGGTGTGACGGGGTTGCCGGTAGACGACACGAAGAACGACTTTCGCGACTGGCCGAACCTCGACGATGACGCGTCGTTGCAGGCGGCCAGGATTTCCGCGAGGTCGTCGGTGACCGGCAGCCTGCGGCTGCGGTTGCCTTTGGACCACATCACGTCGATATGGCGGCCAGACAGGTCGACGTGTTCGCCCAGCAGACCACGGGCCTCGCCGGTCCTGATCCCGCACGAGTGCATCAGCGCGAAAAACGCGACGGCCTGCCAGCGCCACGGCGAGGACGTGTCGAGTTGCGCCGCGGCGCTAAAGAACGCCTCGATCTCGCGCTGGGTGAGCAGGTAAGGGTGGGCTGGCACAAACCGGGCTTTCCATTGGTCGGACAGCACGTAGGCGTCGGTCTGTCCGCGAGCGCGAAGCCACCGGCCGAAGTCACGGATATAGGACATCCACGACCGGTATCGGCCCGAGGTCGCCAGCTGCGCCGTCACCCACCCCTCGACGGTTTCTTGGTCGAAGATGCCGAGGGCGTGTTCGGCGCAGTACGCATCGAACCTTCTCAAGTACCAGATCCGCGAGGCGCCGTTAAACCCCATGGCGCGCTTGAACTCGACGTACTCGTCGAGGCGCGAGCCAAACGCGCTGGTGAAGGTGGGGCCGCTCACGGCCGTGCGCCTTCGGGCACCGCCAGCACGCACTCGAGCAGTCGACTCTCATCGATGCTCAAGTACTGTCTGGTCGACTCCTCACTGGCGTGGCCGAGGACGGCCGAGATCGTCGGCAACGGCGTCGCGGCCCGCAGCATCCTCGACGCCGCGTTGTGGCGCAGCACCCGGGTTCCGACCTTCGCGTCGGCCACGCCGGCGACGCGGAACACCTCGGTCGTCACCCGATGAATCGTGGCGTGATCACCCAGGCGAACGTGCGGGGCGACCTGACGCACAAACACGTGGTCGTCGCTCACTCGGGGCCGGTCGTGCAAGACGTAGTCGGCCAGCCTTGAGACGAGTAGTTCGATCAGCGGCACGGTCAGCGGGTTGCCCGTCTTTCGCTGCACGATGGAGATCGTTCGCCCTCGCCAGTCAACGTCGGACAGTCGCAGGTTGACGATGTCACAAGCCCGCAGCCCCGTCGATAGGGCCAGCAAAGTGATGGCCGCATCTCGGGCGCACACGACGCGCGACGCACACGCAGCGACGACCAACCGCTGATCGTCGTCACCAAGCACCGGCACGATCGGGTGGGAGCGCCGCACACCAGCCAGATTCACCGCGTCGACGAGGTCGCCTCGGCCAGTGAAAGTAAGAAACGGCCGAAAGTTCGACACGACCCAGAACAAGGAGGTCGTCGCCCACTTCGGCGACAGTGATGCCAAAAACGCCAGCACGGTCCCGCCGTCAGCGCCATCCAGGTCAAAGGTTCCACTCGATTCGAGAAAGCACAGGTAGCCGCGGGCCACCCGGCCATAGGCCTCGCGCGTCGCCACAGCGAGGCCGCGATCGGCCATGGCCGCTTCCCACGAAACGTCCAGCGCGCTGAACTGGCTCGACGTCGGCTGCGCGCCCCCGCCGCCGCGTTTGCGAACCGACAGATCTACTCGGCCCGTTGCCACGTAGGAGTCGAACACCGCCACCAGCCGCCGATAGTCGAACCTTCGTTGGGCGCTGAACCGGCCCGTGCGCGGGCTGGTCGTCAACGACGCGAATCTGGCCCCCAACGCCGGCGTGTACACGCCTGTTCCGTGCCGTCGCGCGTAGCCAGTCAGCGCCCTGATCGTCTTCTCGTAGTTGCCGATCGTCGACTCTCGGTAGCCAGCCGAACGCAGCTCAGCAATAACAGTCGCACCGATCCTGGTAATTGTCGTATCCATCGCCGTCTCCTTCATATAGGGGTAGGAACACGGCAGACGCTAACGACGCAGCAGTATGTTAAGCCGAAGAATTTTCTCCAACCTCAAGCTGCGCAAGCACGTCCAGGATTCCTCGGCTTAACGAAAACCTCGGCATAATCCGTGTGACAAATCAGTCCGTTGAGATCAGTATGCCTCGTCCAGGCCGCCATGTTGAGCGCGTCGACGACGAGCGACGCCGTCATCGAGCGTGATGCTTTCCAGCCCACGAGACGGCGCGAGAACACGTCGATGATGAAGGCCACGTAGACGACACCCGACCACGTGGAGCAGTACGTGAAGTCCGCAACCCATAACTGGTTCGGTGCACTCGCCACGAACTCTCGTTTCACGAGGTCCGGTGCTCGCAGGTGCGACGAATCCGCGTGGGTGGTGAAGCGTCTCTTGGCGCGCGACGCCCCGCGAATACCCTGTTGTT
>DATKTZ010000009.1:0-9701 GCA_035530815.1 Acidimicrobiales bacterium | reverse complement strand
TAGACATTCGTCTGCCGCGTCTTGGTAGAAGTGCTTCGCTCATCTTCGCGAGTTAAAGAGCTCCACGATTTCCGCACTCACGTCGGAGCCACGGGCGGCTCGCAGAAGGAGTTGGGCAAGTTCAACATCGTTCTCTTGAATGAACTTGGCGCCGCCCAATCCATTTCGATCAAGAATCCATCGGCCGACCAACACCGCAGTGCGCTTATTCCCCTCAGTGAATGCCTGGGACTGCGCCAAACGACTTACGCTCAACGCTGCGGCCACGACCGGATCCGTCTCGTCGGCAAGTCGGTCGAGAAGTCTCTGCACCCGGTCAAGTTCATCTGGCTCATCAAACCACTCATCAGCCTCACGAATTGTGTGGTTGAACGCGACGACAACTTCGAGAGACGGGATTCTCAATTTGAGTGAAGAAACTCGAGGAGTTCGTGATACTCAACAAGACGCTCAGCCAGCCAGACGCGATCCTCTTCGCTGAGTGCTTCGAGCGCCTCATTCCGCTTTACCGAAGTGTGGTTGAACTGGGTCATGAACACATGGTACCCGGACGCTACGACAATCGCGAAGCGTTGCCGCAAACGGAACCTCTACGCATTCTTCTGCTGCTACACGTTGAAGTACCGTTTCCTACTTCAACCTCAGCACGCCAGAACTCCCAGGGACTATTGGTGTAACGAACACCCGACTACAAAGCAACCCGCCACGGTCCAAGGTCAAGGCAGAGAAATCTCTCGGCGGCGTAACGATGAATCTCTTCGCCGTCCAACATTTCGTCTCTGGGTTAGGTTGCTCTTCGCCCCAGTCAATTGTGGTCGATGCCACACCGGTACGCGCGCGCAGCAGCACTACCGGGGGCCGGAAGTGACGTAACTGCCCGTTTGGCCCAATGACGCCGCCAGCTTGAGTCGATTGCGCTATCTCAATAAGTTGAGGCCATGGGCGAGCGCCAGGGGCAACGACCGACGGCTTACTCTCGATCCATGCGACGACGGCTGGGTAACCCTGCATCGAACAGAGTTGCGGACTCGCGTTATGGAACACGATCGTATAACTCGCGTTTCCTGCTCCCACATCTCCGGTCGCCGTGAGCATCAACGCTGACGTGCGACAAACTGGTGCGGGCGAACCAGTGACAGCACGGCGATCATTAGAAGCCCCAACCCAGACACCGAGAGCGAAGGCGATAACAACTGCTGTGATTAGGACGCCGCTGATCACCAGGCTCGATTTGGTCTGGCGTTGAGCAGCCTTCCTCCAGTTTATTTGCATAGAACTATTCCTACTATCGCGTTCGTGGATACGTCATTTCAAGGCACGATATACAGCGACTCACGGAATGGGAAGTCTCAGCGATGCAGTGAGGTCATCAACTTTCTATGAAAAAACGATAGACATTCGTGACCCGCTGCTCGAAACCCATCTTCCGGTAGAGCGCATTCGCTGCTGCGCGAGTCGGACGACTCGTCAGGTCAATCGAGCGGACGCCTCGTCGTCGCGCCTCGGCGATCGCTGACGTAGTGAGCGCCTCTCCCACGCCGAGACCGCGTGCGGCTTCGTCGACCACCACATCCTCGATCCACGCGCGCCGTCCGCTCGGGATCACGAAGGTAACCAGGGTCAAGGTACCCACGTACGCTCCGTCGCTGAGCGCGACGAACAACGTCGAGGCCGATGAGGTAATCAACCGGTCCAGCTCGCTCATCGTCAGAGCCGGCGCACTCGACGAGAGCTGGGGCACCAGGTGATTCAGCGCGACCAGCAGTTCTGGCGACGACTCACGCGCGATCTCGACAGAGAGCGTCATTCGCCACCGCGCCAGACGGGACGACGCAGGTCATCGTAGAAGACGTCTCGGGTCTCACCATCGATCGCGGCGAAGATCGGCTCGGCCCAGCGCTCGGCACCCAGAGTCGGCGAGGGCAGTTCGTCGCGCGAGAACCACCCCGCGTCCGTGCACTCGAGCGGGTGAATGTTGAGCGAGCCCCCCGTGGCCCGACAGAAGAACAGCAGCGAGTAGAGCGGAATGCGTGACGCACCCAGGCGCATGCCGTCGAGCACGCCGATGAGCCGCACCGGTTCGACCTCAATGCCGGTCTCCTCGTGCACCTCCTTCACCACCACCTCGGGCGCCGAGTAGCCCACGTCGCACCAGCCGGTCGGATAGAGCCAGACCCCCGAATCCGAACGCTTGATCAACAGCAGCTCGCCACGGTCATTGGTCACGGCCGCGCCCACAGCCACCTTGGGGGTGGCGTAGCCCTGTATGCCGGCGCCAACCTCGCGCATCCACTCGGTGACGTAGCCGTCGGCGTCGGTGACGCCGTCCAGACCCTGCTCGGCCGCCGCCTTGATGTCGGCGGCGATCTTCAGCACCTCTTCGAAGCGCTCGCGCTCGTACTGGCTCTGGGTGAAGCCCAGCCCGGTGCGCGCGACACCCGCCAACGACTCTGCCCAGCGACGCAGGCTCTTCTCGGGAACGAGGTCACTCACGACTCGACGCTACCAATGCCCTCTAGGCCAGGGTGGCGTCGAGCACCTCGTCCACGGTGCCCACCAGTCCCGTGTAGAACGCCCCGAACTCCCCGTACAGGGTGGACGCCTCGTCGTAGCGCATCGTGTACACGCAGTCCTTCAGGTCGTCAACGTGGACGCCGAACAGGGTTACGCCCCATTCCCAGTCGTCGAGGCCCGTCGAGCCCGTCACCACCTGCAGGACCCGGCCGCGAAACGCACGGCCGGACGTACCGTGCTGGCGCATCAGCTCCTCGCGGCGCTCGTAGGGCAGCGCGTACCAGTTGTGCTCTTCACCGCGCCGCTTAGACATCGGATAGAAGCAGAAGGCGTGCATCCCCTCGGGGGGCAGTACCGGATAGAGCCGGTCGTTGATCATCTTCTCGGGCATGGAGGACGCGTACTCGCTCACCTCAGTCACCGACACGTAACTCTCGGCCACCTTGAAGCCCGCCGCCTGGATCTTGGACTGAAAGCGGCGCAGGTCCCACAGGTCCTCGCCCAGCACCATGAAGCAGGTGTCCGCCTTGGCACCCATGATGGCCGCAGTCACGATCTGCAGGCCGCCCGCGATGGCGTCGTCGACGGCCTTGCGCACGGCGCCGCCATCGACCGGGCCGTCGGGGTGACAGAAGAGGTGCACGACGTTCAGCCCGCGTGACGGGACCATGGGCGCAGGAGTGGTCATGATTCCATGCTACGGGCGAACACCCGCCGCGACAGCGAAAAAGCGCACTCCGCGGGGCAGAGCCCCG
The DNA here is from genome assembly GCA_035530815.1 of Acidimicrobiales bacterium. GTDB lineage: Bacteria > Actinomycetota > Acidimicrobiia > Acidimicrobiales > RAAP-2 > RAAP-2. The sequence continues at coordinate 6,432 of DATKTZ010000009.1, read as the reverse complement.
CGGAGTGCGCCATTGCGATGAGGGAGAGTTAGTAGTCCTCCATGCCTCCACCGGGCATGGCGGGCGCCCTCTCCTCGGGCTTGTCGACGATGACGCACTCGGTGGTGAGGAACAGGGCCGCGATCGACGCCGCGTTCTGCAGGGCCGAGCGGGTGACCTTTGCGGCGTCGATGACGCCCGCCTTGATCAGGTCCTCGTACTCACCGGTGGCCGCGTTCAGGCCCTCGGTGGGCTTGGCCAGGTGACGAACCTTGTCGATGATGACGCCACCTTCGAGACCAGCGTTCACCGCGATCTGGGTGAGGGGTGCCTCGACGGCCTTGGCCACCAGTCGCGCACCGGTCGCCTCGTCGCCTTCGAGCTTGTCGGCGGCTTCGAGGATTCGAGTCTGGCTGCGCAGCAGGGCCACGCCACCGCCGGGCACGACGCCCTCCTCGATGGCCGCCTTGGTCGTCGAGACCGCGTCCTCGATACGGTGCTTCTTCTCCTTCAACTCGACCTCGGTAGCCGCGCCGACCTTGATCACCGCGACGCCGCCGGACAGCTTGGCGAGGCGCTCCTGGAGCTTCTCGCGGTCGTAGTCCGAGTCGGTGTTCTCGATCTCGGCCTTGATCTGGCTGACCCGGCCCTTGATGTCGTCGTCCGAGCCTGCGCCCTCGACGATCGTTGTCTCGTCCTTGGTCACCACGACCTTGCGCGCGCTACCGAGAAGTTCGGTGCTGGCGTTCTCCAACTTGAGACCGACCTCCTCGGAGATCACCGTGGCACCGGTCAGGATCGCAATGTCCTGGAGCATCGCCTTGCGGCGCTCACCGAAACCCGGAGCTTTGACGGCGACCGACTTGAAGGTGCCGCGGATCTTGTTCACCACGAGCGTCGCAAGCGCTTCGCCCTCGATGTCCTCGGCCACGATCAGCAACGGGCGACCCGACTGCATGACCTTCTCGAGCACCGGCAGCACGTCGCGCACCGAGGTGATCTTGTTCGAGACGAGCAGGATGTACGCGTTCTCCAACACGGCCTCCATGCGCTCGGTATCGGTGGAGAAGTATGGGGAGATGTAGCCCTTGTCGAAGCGCATGCCCTCGACCAGATCCATGTCCATGCCGAATGACTGGCTCTCTTCGACCGTGATGACGCCGTCCTTGCCGACCTTGTCGATCGCGTCGGCGATCATCTCACCAATCTCGGGGTCCGCGGCGGAGATCGACGCGACCTGAGCGATCTGCTCCTTGGTGTCGGCGGGCTTGGCGAGATCCTGCAGCGACGCCACAGCGGCCTCAACCGCAACTTCGATACCGCGCTTGAGCGACATCGGGTTCGCTCCGGCCGCCACGTTCTTCAGTCCCTCGCGGACCATTGCCCAAGCGAGCACCGTTGCCGTGGTGGTGCCGTCACCGGCCACCTCATCGGTCTTCTTGGCGACTTCTTTCACCAACTCGGCGCCAATGCGCTCGTAGGGATCCTCGAGCTCGATCTCCTTGGCGATCGACACACCGTCGTTGGTGATCGTGGGAGCGCCCCACTTCTTGTCCAGTACGACGTTGCGGCCCTTGGGCCCGAGGGTCACGCGGACGGCGTCGGCCAGTTTGTTCATGCCACGCTCGAGTGCCCGGCGAGCTTCTTCATCGAAAGCGATCAGTTTCGCCACTGTGATTCCTCCTAGTGCGATTTCGCACCCATCTTGGTGCAGAGCAATATTAGCAGTCGGAGGTGGTGAGTGCTAACGCGCGGGTCAGCCGCCCGCGACTGCGGGCACCAGGGACACGGTCTGACCAGCCTCGAGCACGGTGTCCAGCCCCTCGAGGAAGCGGATGTCCTCGTCAGCCACGAAGACGTTCACGAAGCGCCGCAGGCTCCCGCGGTCGTCCAGCACGCGAAATGCGATGCCCGGGTGGGCCTCGTCAACCGCGACGATGGCCTCGCGCACGGTCTGCGCCTCCACGGTGACTTCGCCGACGCCGCCCACCAGGGCGCGCAACTGACTAGGCAATCGCACAATCACGCTCACGACGCGGCCACCAACTGGTGGAAGCGCAGGGCGTCCTCGGCCGCGGCGAGCGACGGCTTGATGGTGGAGCTCACCGTCGCAGTCTCGACCACCGCGTCGAGGGTCTTGAGGCCGTGGCCCGAGATGATCGCCACGATCGACTTATCGGGATCGATAGAGCCTCGCCTGATCATCTGGCGCAGCGCGGCAATGGTCACGCCGCCCGCGGTCTCGGCGAAGATTCCCTCGGTGCGCGCGAGCAGCCCGATGCACTCGAGGATCTCGTCGTCGGGCACCGAGCCGCAGTCGCCGCCTTGGCGGCGCAACTCGTCGAGAACGTAGGGACCGTCGGCGGGATTGCCGATGGCCAACGAACGGGCAATCGTATTGGGCCGCTGAGGAGTAACGACCTCCGCACCGTCGCTGAAGGCGGTCGCGATCGGTGAGCAACCGGTGGCCTGCGCACCGAAGAGCACGGGCGCCTCGCCCTCGACGAGGCCCAACTCGATGAACTGGCTGAAGCCCTTGGCGACCTTCGTGAACTGGCTGCCCGACGCGACGGGCACGACAACTTGGTCCGGCGTGCGCCACCCCAGTTGCTCGCAGATCTCGAAAGCCAGCGTCTTGGAACCCTCGGCGTAGTACGGACGAAGGTTCACGTTGGCGAAGGCCCAGTCCGGGTGCTCGGCCACCAACTCCACGCAGAGCCGGTTGACGTCGTCGTAGTTGCCCTCGACGCCAAGGACGGTGCCCCCGAATATGGCGGTCATGGCGATCTTGGACTTCTCTAGGTCGGCCGGGATGATCGTCACGCTCGGCCAACCGATGAAGGCGGCGTGGGCGGCGACCGAGGTGGCGAGGTTCCCCGTCGAGGCGCACGCCGCGGTGGTGAATCCGAGTCGTCGCGCGCTCGACAGTGCGACCGACACCACTCGGTCCTTGAAGGAACCGGTGGGATTACGGGTGTCGTCCTTTAACCACAGTTCTTGCACGCCCAGTTCTTCGGCCAGGCGCGAAGCACGGCGCAGCGGCGTCCACCCCGCGCCGAGGTCGACGGGTTCAGTGCCCGGATCGGGCAGCAACGCGCCGTAGCGCCAAATGGACGCGGGTCCGTTCTCGATCGACGCGCGCGTCATTACCTGCCTGGCGGCCTCGAGGTCGTAGGCAACCTCGAGCGGTCCAAAGCAGAATTCGCACGAATACCGAGCCTCGGCTGGGTAGGTGCTTCCACACTCTCGACAAATAAGTCCTGTAGCGAAACTCATAACTCCCTTTTCATCGTTCGGGCTTTGGCACCTGGTGTGATGAGGGGTACTCATTTGCTCACACTGGTTGTCGCGACTTCAACGGGCCCGTCCCTCAGTCGCTCTTGATGACCCTGCAATTCTTGCTGATCCAACGCCGTGCTGTCAAGTGCGCCCCGCTAGGATCGACCTCTAACCTTAACGGGGTGAGCGATTCCGACGTCCCCTGGACTCTCGAGCGAGACAGCTTCAACTTCGAGCGCGTCGCCGCCATGAAGGGCTCGAGTTCGATCGCGGTGATCATTCCCGCCCAGAACGAGGCGGCGACCATCGGCGCAGTCCTGGACGCGGTCAGCCGTGGCGGTGCACTGGTTGACGAAACGGTGGTGGTCAACGACCACTCCAACGACGACACCGCGACGGTCGCGAATCACCACGGTGCGCGCGTGGTGCACCTTCGCGGCGCGAGCGGCAAGGGTGAGGCGATGGCGACGGGGTTGGCGGCAACCGACGCTGACATTGTGGTGTTCCTGGACGCCGACGTGCTCACCCAGGTCGGCGACTTCGTACCGCGCCTGATCCAGCCGCTGCTCACCGACCAGGAGATTCAGCTGGTGAAGGGCTTCTACGAGCGACCCCTGCACGACATGCCCTCCGGTGGCGGGCGCGTAAACGAGCTCACCGCGCGGCCGATCCTCTCCCTGCTGTTCCCGGGACTCGGCGAGATCCGTCAGCCGCTCGCCGGCGAGACCGCCGGCCGACGCGAGGCGCTCAGCGCGGTCGAGATCGAACCGGCCTACGGCGTCGAGATCGCCCTGCTCATCGACATTGCCCGCAAGTTCGGCGTGCGCAGCCTCGCCCAAGTCGATCTGGGCGTCCGACGCCACCGCAATCGACCGCTCGAGGAGTTGCGTCCTATGGCCGTGGACGTGTTGCGCGCAGCGCTCGCGCGCTACAACGTGGAATTGCCGACGAGCGAGTGACTAGCCCTTGACCGCGACGTCAGGACCGAGGATGACGATGACGTCGTCGGCCGCGGCGCCGGGCACCGGGGTCTGGCCGTTCAGCGCCCGCACGGCGGTTGACGCGACCTTGATCTGGTGGGCGATCTGCACCGCAGCCCAGCGATAGCCGGGGTTGTAATAGACGATGGTCGCCGTGGTCTGGGCCGCGTTCAACTGAGGTAGCGTGTCCCAACCCAGGGTCATCAACTGCTGGGTGTAGGCCCGAGCCAGGCCAGTGGTCATCGTTCCGTTGGCGACCTGCACCCGAACTCGAGACTTGGGCACCACCGTCGTCGATGGCTTGGTTGTCGTCTGGGTGGTCGAAGCCGTGGTGGTGCTAGTGGAAGTCGTCGGCGATGACGCGCTCGAGGAGCGGAGCATGAGAAAGGTACCGCCCACGAAAAGCACCAGGATGATGAGCACCACACCGAGCGAGGGCTGATAGTGCGACCCGGGGCTGGGTGGTTCGTGAGGAGGTTGCGCGCTCATCTTGCATAGCCTAGAGCGACGCGTCCGCAGTCACTAGCCTTGGTTGATTCCTGCCGGTGTGGCGCAGTGGTAGCGCAGGCGATTTGTAATCGTCAGGTCGTGGGTTCGAATCCCTCCACCGGCTCCGAACGTCCGTCTGTCTTGGCCGATCCGTGACAAGCGGATAACGGCTGATCTGCAACCCAGTAACGCCTGATGCGCGACACGGTAACGGCTGATCCTTGAAACTCCCACCGGTGCAGCCTCAACGCACGAACACCTCGACGCGTCGCGCCTTGCCACCGGCTGACCCGACCATTGCGCCCTCACCTCTCGCCCGGACGCCGACGGGGCGCGAGTGGTCGAGTCGCAGTGTCGAGCGCAGGTACGCGGCCACTGCACGCGCCCGGGAGGTGCTCAGAGCGCGCATCCGCGCGACGCTGCCCGAGGCGTTCACGTAGCCGTACAGGGTCACTTGCGAGAACGTGCCGTGAGCGATGCGCGTCGCTAAACGACGCACCTGCGACTTGAGCAAGTTCGTCAACGTGGGCGTGTGCCTCGCGAAGGGTCCCACTGCGCTGAGCACATACGCACTCACCTGCTTCTTCCACTGGGCGTAGAGGGTCGTACCCACGCTCAGGACGCTCTGGTCGCCCTGGACGAAACTCGTCCCCGAACCATTCTGCGCGCTGTTCCAGCCGGCGAACGTGAAACCGGCCCGAGAGAGCGTGCCCGGACCGGGCACCGTGAAGGACGAACCCACGACACCGCTCAGAGACGCAACGGTGCCCTTGGCGCCGTCACCGGCAAAGACGATCTTCACCGTCGTGAGCGAATTCCACTGTGCGTAGAGGGTCACTGAGCTACCCGGAGCGAGCGACTGACCTGGCGCGTACGAGGTACCGGATCCATCGGCCATGGTGTTCCAACTGGCGAACGTGAAACCGTGCGGAGCGCTCGGAGTGCTCGACGAGATGGTGGCAAGCGATCCCACCACGCCGGTGATCGGCGCCTCTGCACCGGCCGAACCGTTCTCCACGAAGTTGATAGTGAATTGCGGCATTGCGCGCCACTGGGCGTAGAGCGTCGTTGAACTCGTCGGCGAATACGATGCCCCGCCTGGTCCCACCAACGCGCCACCCTGAGGTGCCGTGTACCAGCCCGAAAAGACATAGTCCACGTAGGTGGGGGTGGGGAGAACGATCGGCGCCATTCCGGTGCCGTAGGACTCCGAGAGCAGAGTGAGGTTGGCTCCGTCGCCCACGAAGTTGACAGTGTCAACCGCAGACTGCCACTGGGCGAACAAGGTGAGCGACGTTGTCGGCGTGTAGGAACCACCCCCAAGCCCGACCAGAATGCCCGCTTGGGACGCCGTGTACCAGCCCGAAAAGACATAGCCCGAGTACGTAGGACTCGGCAAGGTCAAAGGTGACATTCCGGTGCTGAAGGCCGCCGTCGTCGGGTTCACACCTCCACCGTTGGCGTCGTAATTCACTGTGAGATTGCTCGGCGCCCACTTGGCGTAGAGCGCCACCGACCCCGAGGTGAAGTTGTAGGTGGCACCGTCCGCGTAGGAGACACCACTTCCGCCCTGGCCCGTGGTCCAACCGGCAAACACGTATCCGGGGTTGGAGAAACTCGGACTCATACTTGAAAAGAGCGTCAACGTGGTTGACGTGTTGCCCAATTGCGCGATGGTCACAGCGTCAAGCGACGAGTCGTTCTC
>DATKTZ010000008.1:0-36463 GCA_035530815.1 Acidimicrobiales bacterium | reverse complement strand
CTTCGCCATGATCCGCGGCGGCCACGTGGACGTGGCGGTGCTCGGGGCCATGCAGGTCTCGGCGCGCGGGGACCTGGCCAACTGGATGATCCCGGGCAAGATGGTCAAGGGCATGGGCGGGGCCATGGACCTGGTCCACGGAGCCAAGCGGGTGCTCGTGATGATGGAGCACCAGGCCCGAGACGGGGCGCTCAAGATCGTCGAGCACTGCAGCCTGCCGCTCACCGGACGCGCCTGCGTCCAGCGCATCATCACCGACCTCGCGGTCATCGACGTCGAACCCGAGGGCCTGGTGCTGCGCGAGCTGGCCCCGGGGGTCAGCCTCGACGAGGTGCGCGCGGCCACCGAGCCCGAGTTGCGCGTCGACCTGGGCTGAGAGCGCGGGCCGGCCCGGGCTGCGCGGATACTGTTCAGGTGAGCCAGTCGTCGACCGACGCCGCGCCGGAGGCGTAGCGCGCGCGCACGGCGTCCTGGATCGTGCGCAGTCGCTCTTCGAGTTGACCTCTCAGTTGGATGAGTCCCTCGCGCTCGCGTTCGACGCGGGTCAAGAGATCGCGCACCACGTCGTGGTCGCTGAGGTCGCTGACGACCATCTCTGCGTGCAGACCGAGCAACTGGGTGGAGTGATCCCTCTCAAGATCGGCTGCGGCGGCTACCGATACCGATGCATCAGGAGAGAGCGACCATCCTCCGCCCACCCAACTTGACGCCAGTATCTCTGGAAGGTCATCGATGAGTGCCTGGATGACCTCTTTGTCCGAGGGGATCAGCGTGCGCCGGAGCACTTCGAGATCCACGGTGAGCACGCTGATGGCATAGGAAACGAACACCGAGGCCCGCACGAGTTCGCCTCGCCACGCACGCAGTGTCGCGACCGGGGTTGACTCGTTGACCAAGCGGACTCGTGCTAGTAGGGAGCCGATCTCTTCCACGGAGTCAGTCACTGTACTGAGGATACGCTTTTGGGTTGGGAACCACACGGTTGCGTGTGGTGAGGGGTAAATTTCGCCTCAGGGTGGGACGTTAAGGGAAGAGTGACTGCGAAGCGCCATCCCACGAGCGCCACCGTGGTCGTCACGGCGTGCGCCGAGTGGGACCAAACGCGCGAGTGCCTGGAGAGTCTGGCTCCCACTCTTCGGCCCTGTGACCAGGTGATTGTGCTCGCCGACGGACTGGCGAGCCGCGCTGGGGCGCAGTTCGGTGACTACTCCTGGCTCGAGGTCGTCCAGGGCGAATCCTCGCGGGAGTCAACGGTGGGGCGCAACGGTGGGGCCGCGGAGGCCAGCGGCGAGATCACGGTCTTCCTGGGTGAAGGCGCCCTGGTCGCCGACGGCTGGCTCGATGAACTGCTCAGCCCGTTCGCCGATCCGCGGGTGGGCGCTGTTGGCCCGCGTCTCAACGACGCCGTGGGCCCCCAGTTGGTCGATGACGCGGAGCGCCGGATTGCCACCTGCTCATCACGAGAGGAGTTTGCGAGAGAGTGGGGGGCGGCGCACGTTGGCCGTCTCGAGGAGACCCACCGCCTCGCCGGTGCTTGTCTCGCCGTGCGCACGGAGCTCTTCAGATCCGTGGGCGGGTTCGACGAGGGCTACGCCACGACAGCGTACGAGGACGACGACCTCTGCATGAAGCTGCGCACCAAGGGCTACCGGTTGTTCGTCACTCACGGGTGCTACGTCCACCGGTCCCGGGCTGGCGTCCGCGCTGATCCGGCCCGCGCGGCATCGCATGATCAGCATCGATTCCGCGTTGCGTGGGGTACGGATCGGGTTGCGCCCCTTCGATTGCTTTCGGTGTGCCTGATCGTCAAGGATGAGGAGCGGATGCTGCCGGCGTGCCTGGCCTCGGTGGCTGACATCGCCGACGAGATCATCGTCTACGACACGGGTTCGAGCGACCGGACCGTTGAGATCGCGCGCAGCGCCGGTGCTCGGGTGATTGAGGGCTACTGGGATGACTCTTTCGCCAGGGCGCGCAACGCGGCGCTCAGTCAGGCCGTCGGCGAATGGGTCTTCTCGCTCGACGCCGACGAGGTGCTCTTGGCCGATCCCGGATCACTGCGCGCGATCGTGGGCGATCAACGTTCGGGCGTCGAAGCGTATCTCGTGTCCATCGAGAATCTCCACGGCGCCGGCAACGCCCGATCGGTCCACACGGCGATTCGCCTGTTTCGTCGGGCGCATTGCACGTGGCGTCACCGGCTCCATGAACAGGTGGTCGCCGTCGATGAGGCCTCACGTACGTTGAACATTGGCTACCTGAGCGGCTCTCGGATTGTTCACTACGGCTACGCGGCCGACGTCTTTCACGAGAAGGGCAAGGCCGAACGCAACCTCGCCTTGGCGCGTGCGGCCCTCGACGACGAGGGCGTGAGCAAGGCGTACGCACTCATGAACTACGGCCGAGCACTGGAGTCTGCCGGACGAAGCACCGAGTCGGTGACGACGCTCTACGAGGCAGCCCAGGTCGCGGTCGATCCGATCACCCAGCGCATGGCCGTCAAGAACTTGATTCATATCCTCGCCCGCCTGCAGCGCTTCGACGAGGCGCTCGCCCAGGTCGACGAGTTGCGTCGTATCTCGTCGAGTCAGATCGCCGCCGATACCGCCGAGGGCGTCGTGAGAATCTCGATGGGCGATGCGCAGCTGGGCCTGTCACTGTTGGATCGGGTGCCCCCTCGGGGACGTGACGACGAGGGCATGGAGTACGCCGCCCACACGCTGGCGGCGATGCGGGGCGAGGCGCTGGCATCGCTGGGCCGATTTGGCGAGGCCGCTGACGTGGTACTCGCGACGGTGCGGACCGACGGCGTACTCGAAGCCGACCTCGGCGAACTCACGCTCTGGCTCGTGAAGGCGCAGCGGTCCCCCTCCGAGATCGCCGGGGCGCTGGACGTGGTTGACCTCATCCCCGTGCTGGGACGGGTGCTGCGCCAGCCCGCGCTGGTGGCTGACATCGTGTTAGAGGGAATCTGGGAGCGATTCGCCGATCGCCTCGAACCTCTCGCGGCGGCGGGACGGCTGGGTCCGCGCTTGCCGATTGCCAGGGCGTTGGTGTGGTCGTCACGGCTGCGCCACCACGGCCTACGGGCCGCGTGCCCGCTGGTGGCCATCGTCAACGACACGAGTCACGATCCCCACACGCGGCTCCTCGCGGCCGCGGCGGCCTTTGGCGCCTTCGACGAGCACGCGGTGGTGCACGCCGCGCTCGACGCGGTGGAGCACCTGGACCCGAAGGTGCGCAGCGAAGCCCTCGAAGAAGTGCACCGGATCGCCCCGGGGATGCTCGAAGCCGAACACGAAGACATCGACACGCCCGACACGCCCAGCGCAGGGACCAGTGAACGCTCCGCGGCCCGCGGCCGCTCGCTGGAGCGTGCGGCGGCGCCAATCGTGGTGGCCCAGAGCGTCCGGCGAGGCGGCGTCAACATCGTCGGTCCCTTCGAGAGCGAGAGTTTCTACGGCGAGACCGCGCGGAGCATTGCGACCTGGCTGGAGGACTCGGGCGTCGCCGTGTCCACCACGACGTACCAGGCCGACGGCCGAGCGGGTCGCCGTGAGTGGGTTGGCCGTGGCACGGATGACTGCCCCTTTGACACGACGGTGCTCGTGTTGTCGCCCGAGGACGTTGCGAACTTCGTCATCGACAACGGCGCCGCCGCCTTCGAGGATCGCTACATGATTGCCCTGTGGACGTGGGACCTTCCGAGTTCATCGCTGGTCATGGCCACCAGCGCTCGGATGGTGCACGAGATCTGGGTTCCGTCCGCATTCACGCGCGAGGTGGTGAGCCGGGTCACGGACCGGCCGGTCACGCAGATGTGGCTGCCGGTGGCGAACGACGAGTTCTGCGGACCCGCCACGCCCGCGTCGAGCACACTGCGTTTCTTGGCGAGCGTGGACTTCGCATCCGGCACGGAGCGCCAGAACCCTCTTGGCGTACTGCGTGCGTACTGCCGGGCGTTTCGTCCTGACGAGGGGCCGCAGCTCACCATGGTGACGAGCCGTGCCGATCACTACCTGGCCGAGCGGGCTCGACTCGCAGCCCTCGTCGAGGGTCGCGGCGACGTCACGTTCGTCGACGGCGGCGACGATGCGCCGCAACGGCTATTCGAAGGCTGCGTCGCACACCAGTCGTGCTACGTCGAGTTGCATCGAAGCGAAGGTACGGGCTTCATGCTCGCGCGCGCGATGATGAGCGGCATCGTCACCATCGCCACGCAGTGGTCCTTCGGTGCCGAGGTGCACGAGCGAGGCGACTACTTCGGCGTTGCGTACTCGATGGGGCCCGTCTCGGAGCTCGAGCATCGGTGTCTCGCGGGCGCGCAGTGGGCTGAGCCGGACCTCGACGCGGCGGCGTCGGCGATGCGAGCGGTCCTCGAACAGCCGCAAGTGGCGCGCACGATGGCCGCTAGGGCGCGGAGCAACGCCCGCCGGCGCTTCACGCCCAGCGTCTCGGTGCTCGCGATGAAGGAGCGACTGGCAACAATCGACCGGCTGCGTCACCGCGGTGGGGTCCCGGTCGGGTGAACAGTCGAAGCAATGCCACCGTGACTCGATTTCTCATCGTCCACTCAACTCTCGGCACCGATGGTCCGTAGGTGAGTGTGGAGCAAGGATGCTCCTCCTCTCTCGAGGGGAACTAGTCAACAGGAGGACGGATCCCATGGCGGGAATCGATATCAATTACAACGCGGCGGCAGTGAGTTCGTACAACAACCTCGACGCCACGAACAGTGCAATGTCCCAGATCGTGAGTCAACTCTCGTCGGGTCTTCAGATCCAAACGGCAGCTGACAATCCCTCGGGTTACGTCGTCGGCCAGTACCTGCAGTTGGAGGGCAACGGCTACACCCAGGCGATCAGCAACGTGCAGACCGCGGTGTCCGTGCTCCAGACCGCCCAGGGAGCGCTGGGTCAGGAGGCGTCAATCCTCCAGACCATGAACACCCTGGCGACCCAGGTGGCCAACGGCGGAACCCAGACGACCACGACCCTGGCGGCATCCCAGGCGGAGTTCGCGTCACTGCAGAGCGAACTGGACCAAATCGCCGCGAGCACGAACTTCGGTGGCTCCTCGCTGCTGAACGGCTCGTACGCCGGTGAGACGTTCCAGGTGGGTCCCTACAACACGGCGAACGACCAGATCGTCATCACGATCGCGGCGTCGGACTCCACGGCGCTGGCCGTCAACAGCGCCGCGGTGAGCATCGGCACGGTGTCGGCGGCCGAGGCCGCGATGACCGCAGTGCAGGCCGCCATCTCCACGGTGGCGCTCCAGGCGGCCAACGTCGGTGCGACGCAGAACCAGATGACATCGCTGTCGGCCAACCTCACGACCGCCCAGGAGAATATCCAGGCAGCCCACGCCAACCTGGTTGACGTCAACGTCGCCCAGGCGACGACGCAGTTCGCCTCGATGCAGATCCTGGAGCAATCGGGCATGTCGGTCCTGTACCAGGCCCAGCACCTGCCCAGCCTGGCCCAGAAGTTGCTGCAGTAGTCCAGTCACCGCACTCCGGGGCGCACGGCCCCGGGGTGCGGTGGTCCCCGGCAGCGAGTTGACCGGAGTCGCGTGGCGGTTCCGTGAGGCGCCGGGTCGTGGGGGTACCCACACGGTCGAGAAAGTGAGATGGTGATGTCCGGACCGGTGAGTTTCGGTGGTTTGCAATCAGGTCTCAACACCAGTCAGATCATCAACGCGGAGTTGGCGAACTTCGAGCAGCCGTTGTTGGCGTTGCAGTCCCAACAGGGCGTGTTGAACACCCAGATCACCGACTACCAGACGCTCAACTCCGAGCTGCTCGCACTGCAACAGGCGGGTGATGCGCTGGCGAGCCCTGTGGCCTACGACCAGGCGTACTCGGTGAGTTCCACCAATTCGGCGGTGGCGAGGGGTGCCGTCACGTCGGGCAGTCAGAGCGGATCGATCACACTCGCCGTCAATCAATTGGCGACCGGGTCGACGCAGATCTCGGCGGGTACGGTGGCGGCGACCAGCGACGTGGTCGCCGCTGGGAACTACCTGGTGGCCTCGGGCGGTGAAGCGCTCGGCATAGGCTCATTCACCCAAACCTCGGGGCTCTCAACCGGGTCCCACGCGATTCAGGTCACCCAGGCGTCGGCGGGCGCCAGCGTCGTGGCGGGCGCTCCGCTCGCCGCGAGCACCTCGATCACGTCGTCGAACGACACCATCAACGTGAGCGTGGGTGGCGTTGCCCAGACGATCACCATCGCCGCCGGCACCTATTCGCCCACCCAATTGGCCCAGGCGATCACTCAGGCATCCGGCGGTTCGCTGAATGCCTCGCTGACCTCGAGCGGCAGCCTGTCGCTCAGCACGGTCCAAGAGGGCTCCAGCGCCTCGCTCCAGATCTCTGGCGGCACCGCGCTCGCCACCCTGGGACTGTCCACCGGTTCGCTCGTGAACGGCACCGACGGGATCATCAACGTCGACGGGACCACCACGACCGTGACCAACATCGCCGGCGGCGCGACGACCCAGGTCACCCTGTCCTCGGGCACTGGCGGCACGATCACGGCCTCACTCGTAGGGGGCCTGCGTCTGGGCAGCGTCACCGCCCAGAACGTCTCGGTGGGCAATGGTTCTCTGGCCTCGGTGGTGAATGCGATCAACGCGGCGAACGTCGGGGTCTCCGCGACGGCGCTGCAGGTGGGCACCAACCAGTACGCGCTGGAGATCACGTCATCCAAGACCGGGGTGGCGGGAGCCGCGACCATTGACACCCAGGCGTTCAGCGCGTCTTCGCTCGGGGCCATGCAGACCACCACCGCGGCCCAGGACGCGATTGTGTCGGTGGGCGGCGTCGGGGGACGTCAGGTCACCTCGTCGAGCAATCAGGTGACCGGACTTCTTCCCGGCGTCAGCGTCAATCTCGCCCAGGTGAGCGCGACGCCCGTGACCCTCAACGTCTCGGCGGACGGCACGGCCGTAGCGGCCCAGGTGGCATCGCTCGTGGATGCGGCGAACAAGATTCTCTCGACGATCGCCACCGATACGGCCTACGACCCCTCGACGAGCACCACGGGCCCCCTCAACGGTCAGACCTCGCTCGGTGCTCTGGCCCAAAAAGTGCTCGCGATCGTGGGCGGCGCGATCGGTTCTTCCGCCGCCGGGTCGGACGGCACGCCGGGCGAATCCGCGGGATTGGCCCTGACCTCGTCGGGGGCGATCACCTTTAACCAGAACGCGTTCATCGCCGCGTACGACGCGAACCCGACCGCGGTCCAGTCCATGTTCACCGAGGGGGGGACGTTCTCGCCCGCGAGCGCGACCTACGCCGGTCAGGTGAGCGTCGTCGGAGCGAGCGACGCCACCACACCGGGCAGCTACGCGGTGTCGATCAGCCACTCGGCCACCCAAGCCCTCGACCTCGGCTCGGCGGTCTTCGGGTCGACAACCTCAACCCTGGCCAGCGCCGAGACGTACACCATCACCTCGGGCACGGCGAGCGCGACCTACTCGGCCAGCGCCGGTGAGTCGATCGCATCGGTTGTGAGCGGGATGAACAACGCGCTGGCCACCGCGGGGATTGCCGCGTCCGCGTCGTTGGCGGGTGCGTCGGGGGCCTATCAACTTCAACTGAGCTCGGCGGACTACGGTTCGGGCGCAACCTTCGCCGTGAGCGCCTCGGGCGCCGACCAATTAGGACTCACCACGGCGGGTACCGCCTTCACCGGCAGCGACGTGGTCGGCACGATCAATGGCCAGGTCGCCACGGGTTCGGGTCAGATGCTGTCACTGGTCAATTCGGCTAACCCCGCCAATGGACTGGTACTCCAGGTTGCTACTTCAGGCATCACCTCGTCCACCGCGCTGGGTACCGTCAACTACGCACCCGGCCTGGCGCAGGGGCTGGCGAACGCGGCCCAGCAGATGACCCTCGCGCCGGGGGGCGAGGTGCCGGCCACCCTCAGCGGGTTGAACAGCACCCTGACCAACGTGAAGAATGACATAGCCCTGCAGCAACAACTGGTCAAGACCCAGCAGGCGATGCTCACCAAGGAGTTCTCGAACATGGAGGCCGTCCTGGTCCAACTCAACTCGGAGAGCAAGTTCCTGTCCAGTTCGTCGAACTCTTCCACGTCGTCCTCGCTCTTCTCATCGGGCTCGACCTTGAGCGTGGGCTAAGGGGATTCGCGTGCCCGCCCGCAACCGCGCACTGGCCTATCAGGACCAAGCGGTGCAGACCGCCGATGGCCCGCGCCTGCTCATCATGATCTGCGACCGCCTCGCGGCCGACATTGACCGGGCCGAAATGGCCATCGCGCAGGGTAATTTCGAGGCCGGTGACGAGAACCTTCAACACGCCCAGCGAAGTATCCGGATGTTGGCCAGCGCCCTGGACCCGAATGGATTCAATGGGGGGAACGAGTTGATGGCGGTGTACTCGTTCATCGAGCGTCACCTGGTCCGGGCCAACCTCGAGAAGAGCGTCGCCGTCGTGCGCGAGTGCGCCGAGCTCTTTCGACCGATCCACGAAGCGTGGATCGGTGCGGTGAACCTGAACGAGCGAAGTGGCGATGTCACCCACGTGGGATGAGTACCTCGACCAGGTCGACGAGCACCTGGCGGCCCTCGATCGGGCGACCGAGCTCGGGATCCCTGGGCCGGGGTCGTTTCCGACGAGGCCGGCCGGGGCGATACCCGACCGTCTGCGCGACGAGGCTCGCCGCTTGAGCGAAGTCTGCGACCGGGTGGCCGCAAGCGTGGCCCGTCGCATGACGGTGATCGCCGTGCGCCCACCACCGCGACACCAGGGCGTGCACCACGAGCACCCCGCGGCCAGGTACGTGGAGACTGACATCTGAGCGATGTCGTGTCGCGGCGTTGACGGGCCCCCTCAACTTTTCGTACCCCTGGTCCGTGAAAGAAGATGATCAACGACGGCGGTGGCGACCGCGTAGTGGTCCGAGCGTCTCGGCGCTCGACACGAGTGGGGTTGTCGTGCTCGGCGTAGCGCCAATGTCGGGTCTCGCCGGGTGTGGGTGAACGAGTCGATCCGGCTCGCCGCACTGGCGAGTGTGGTCGCTCGGGCTGAGGATGGCTCGAGCCGTCGAGGGTTGCTGATCGAGGAGGAGTCGTGAGAATCGTCATCGAAGGGAACTTCGCGCGCTCCAGCAGTTACGCGATGGTGAATCTCAATCTCGGGCGGGCCCTCGGGCTGCGCGGTCACGACGTCACCCTGGTGAGCCTCGACATCGACCAGGGCGAACTCCTCGAGATGACCTCGGGTGCGCACGCCGGCGATCTGATGATCGGCGTGGGTGAACCGTCGCGACCCCCTGAGGTGCGGATCAGACAAGTGTGGCCTCCGGTGTGGACGAGTCAGGCCCGAGAGGACCACCTGGTGGTGATCCAACCGTGGGAGTACGGCGCCATACCGCTGTCGTGGATTGAGGGGGTGCGCGGCGCGGACGCCGTATGGGTGCCCAGCGAGTACTCCAAACGTGGCTACCTGCAGTCGGGCATCGACCCGGTCAAGGTGTGGGTCGTACCCAACGGTTTCGACCCCGGCGCGGGCGTGCTCGAACCGCCCACCGCCTGCGGACGCGCGCGAGTGCTGTTCGTGGGCGGCACCATCTATCGCAAGGGGATCGACGTACTGGTCAAGGCCCTCGACGCCCTCGACGACTCGACGCTCGAGGGCGTCGACCTGCTCGTGAAGGATGTGGGCGCCGACTCGTTCTACGCGACTCAGTCCCTGCTCCCCGACGTGTTGGCGGCGCACCCACGAGTGGGAGCCAGGACGACCATCGAGCGACGCCATCTCGAGAGAGATGAGCTACTCAGTCTCATCAGCGGGGCCGATGTGCTCGTGCATCCCTATCGCGCCGAGGGCTTTGGGCTTCCGGTGCTGGAGGCGATGGCCCTGGGGACACCGGTGATCCACACTCGCGGTGGCGCCACCAATGAGTTCTGCGGGCCCGAGGAGTCGCTGCTCGTCCAGTCAACTCTCACCGTCGGTGACCTGCCCAAGGTCGGTGACGCGGTGGTGGCTGACCGGAACTACTGGATGGAGCCATCGGTCGAGGAGTTGAGTCGGCTCATCGGCGCCGTACTCAGCGGAGAGATTCGCACCGCGCCACTCGTCAAGGCGGCGCGACAGCGCGCCCTCTCGTTGAGTTGGTCCGCTGTCGCGCAGATCGCCGAGCAGGCGCTTGAGCAGTTGTCGGCCGGCGGCCAGCCCACCGACGCTCTCACGACCCTGGTGGGCGAGGTGGACGAGGTGCTCGCCGACGAACGCGCCCGGCCCGCGCCCGTACTCTCGCGATTGGTGGCCGTGGGCGACTTAGTGACCGCGCACGGGTTGGCCTCGTACGTCCAACGGCGCGGCGATCCGAGCGACGTCGTGGAAGTGGCCTCGGTGCGAGATCGCCTCGGTGCGATCGTCGAGACCGCACCCGATGTGTGGTCGGGTGGGCCCTACCGGGTCGTGCTCGGCCAGGCCACGTTCGAAAAGACGGGCCGCTTCGGTTACGTGCACGACTTTGAGGGCGACGATCGGGTGACTTACGCCATCGCCCAGTACCTCGCCAACTACCTCGGGGCCTGTGACTCCGTCGTGGACATCGCCTGCGGTCAGGGTTCGATGTTGCGCGTTCTTCGAAGTCAGGGCAAGAGGGTTCAGGGGGTCGAACCCGACCCGACCCTCGTGGGTGAGTTGCGAGCAGATGGCTTTACGGTTCACTCGGGGTACGCGCCACGAGACCTGATGACGATAGACTTCGGCCGCTTCGACGGCGTGTTCCTCGGACACATCGTTGAGCACCTGCAGCCCGCCGAGTTCGAGTCGCTGCTCGATTGGATCTACGAGAACATCGAGGACAACGGAACGGTCCTCATCCAAACGCCCGACTTCTCCAACTCGAGTGTCGCGCTGGAGAATTTCTGGCTCGACTCGACTCATATTCGGCCCTACCCCGTTCGTCTCCTCAAGGCGATGTTGTCCGAGGCGGGCTTCGCACCCGTGGAGGGGGGGTGCCGGTCGATTCGCGACGTCGCGCCACTGGACGCCATTGCGGTCGCGCGTCGTCTTCCCCGTCGCTCGCGCCCCGCCGTGGTGCGCGCCGGGGCGTCGCGAACACCGAGCGTGGGACATTTCGCCCTCTTTCACGGCTCGTCGGGCTTCGCCCAGGCGTCGCGGGAGCTGCTGGACCATGGGCGACTGCGCAGCGTGGGCTACGAGGTCGTCGACGTGTCGCTCGATCGCGACGCCGCCGCGTCCCAGCGGCGCACGCTGCCTCTGCAACTCGCGCGCGAGTTGCGCAGTGACGTTGCCGTGATCGATGCGCCGGCGGGGTGGCTGGCCGAGGTTTCGTCGCACGCGCGCGCGAAGTACCGCATCGCACGCACCACTTTCGAGGCAACGCCATTGCCGCAATCGCTGCTGCGAACCCTCCGCTCCTTTGACGAGGTCTGGTGCTTCTCGCACTACGACGCGAGGATCTTCGCCGAGTCGGGAGTCGCGCCGTCGTCGATTCACGTGATGGCGCCCGGGATCGATGGACCGAACGCGCTCCGGGTTCGCGAGCTTCGCGCGAGCACGACCCGCTCGTCGTTTCGGTTCCTGTCGGTGTTCAACTTCGAGTCCAGGAAGAATCCCGAGGCGCTGGTCAAGGCGTTCAGTCTCGTGGCGGGCAAGGTGCCGCGCGCCGAGCTGCTGATCAAGGTCAGTGGCATTACCTCGGAGGAGTTCGCCAGGTGGCTGCGTGCCACGCTGAGCGCCGACGAGTTCGACGGTGCGGGCGAGCGCATCCACGTGCTCGCCCACGACATGACCCGCGAGTCGCTGCTGGGTCTCTACCTGGAGAGTGATGCCTTCGTGCTGCCGACGAGGGGCGAGGGGTACGGCCTGCCGTTCCTCGAGGCGCTCGCTCACGGACTGCCGACCATCTGCCCCGATGTGGGCGGGCACCGCGAGTTTTGCAGCGAGCACAACTCGTTGTTGGTGTCGACGACGAAGGCGCCCGCTTCGGTGGCCTCGGGCGCGGGGATATTTCGCGAGTCGCGCTGGCGTGACGTCGACCTCGACGACCTCGTGGCGAAGATGCTCGAAGCCGCCACCGATCAGGATCGACTCGCCCTCCTGGGTGAGTGCGCGATGCGAGACGCGGCACGCTTCACCGTGGCGCGCTACCGCGAGGCGTCGTACCGGCGCCTGACCCACGTGCTGCGGGGACTGTAGCTCGACGTCGTCAGCTCTCGTCAGTGCTCGTCGATCGAGACGGCACGACGGGAGAAAGTCTCGATCACCCCTCAACTCGCGCGCGGCGTGGTCCGTAGATGTCTGCGAGCAGGGATCGCTCAGCATCGGGCCAGGACGGTTGAAACCCAATAGCAGAGCGAGGAGCACGTCCATGGCCGACGCGACCCAGTCCATCGGTATCTTGCAGTTCGCCCTCGACGCCGTGGTCAGCCAACAGCAGGTGATCGCGAACAACATCGCGAACCAGGACACCCCCGGCTACCAAGCAAGCCAGGTGTCATTTCAGTCTTCGCTGGCCCAAGCGCTTCAGCGGGGAGGTAGCGCCGCGATGACCGTCACGCCCGAGGGCCTGCCGTCAGGCACCAATGGCAACAACGTCTCGCTCTCGACCGAGATGACGTTGCTGCAGGAGAACAACCTCGAGAACAAGGTTGTCGACAACGCCCTCAGTGCCCAGTTCACCATCCTGTCCGCCGCACTCACCGCTTAGGAGCCCATATGAGTTCAATCTGGAACGCCGTCGACATCGCCGGTACCGGGACCAACGTCGATCAGACCTGGATCGACACGATCGGGGGCAATATCGCCAACATGAACGACGCCGTGACGCCCGGTCAGTCCGTGTACCGCGCCCAGTACGTGAGCGCGGGTCAGCGCGCGTCGGCGCCCGGCACGCTGGGCCAGGGAGTGCAGGTCGACGCCATCGACCTCGGTGCGGCGAGCGGCCAGATGCAGTACGACCCGACCAACCCCCTCGCGAACGCCAAGGGCGTGGTGGAGTACCCCGCGGTTGACCTGGGAACCCAGATGACCGATCTGATCCAGGCGCAGACCTCGTACCAGGCCAACGCGAAGGTGATGGCTACCGCCAAGGACGCCTACCAGGCGATCCTCAACATCAAGGCGTAGCGATGATCTCACCGATTCCACCCATCCCCCCGATCTCGGCGGCGCTCGCGACCGGGGCCGCGCAGACACCCGCCGCGACTGGCGCCGGCGCGGCGGGTTCCGGCTCGTTCCAGAACATCCTCGGTCAGGCCATCGACTCGCTGAACGGCGTCACCAATAACGCCACCAACATCTCCCTGCAGGCGGCGGCGGGCAACGCCACCGTGGCTGACGCCACCGTGGCCTCCACGGTGGCGAGTCTCGACACGCAGCTGGCCAGCGCGCTGGCGAGCCGGGCCGTGAGTTCGCTCAACACGATCATGAACATGCCGCTCTAGACCATGGCGCTCGCCCTGCTCACCAGTGACGCCGTCAACGCAGTGCGGGGTCGAACCCGTGCGGCGCTGGCCGGGTTCACGCTGGGCCAAAAGGTGGTCACGGGCCTCTCGGTGGTGGCACTGGCGTTGGTGGGGATGATGTTCATCCATCTCGAATCCCAGCCGAACTTCCAGCCCCTCTTCACCAATCTGCAGCCGTCGGACGCGGGCGCGGTGACGGCGCAGCTGGTGATCGCCAAGATCCCGTACCAGTTGGGCAACGGCGGTACGACCGTGCTGGTTCCGGCGAACGTGGTGGACCAAGAGCGCGTGGCCCTCGCCGCCCAGGGCCTGCCCACCTCGGGCACGGTCGGCTTCTCGACCCTGGAAAAGAGTGGCATCACCACGTCGCAGTTCGTGCAACAAGTTGAGTACCAGCAGGCGTTGGAGGGCCAACTCCAGCAGACGATCGAGTCGATTCGAGGAATCCAGTCGGCGCAGGTGAACCTAGTCATCCCCCAACAGAGCTCCTTCGCGGTCGGCAATCAGCCGGCGACCACCGCCTCGATTCTCGTTGACCTCACCCCGGGCACCACGCTGAGCTCGGAACAGGTGCAGGCCATCGTGCACCTGACCGCGGCGGCCACGCCCGGGCTGTCTGCTTCGGGGGTGACGGTGGTCGACAACCGCGGCGACGTGCTGTCCACGACGGGGGGGTCGCCCAACGCGACCGGATCGTCGAACTCCCAGCAGACGGTCGCCTACGACACGCAACTGTCCAACGCCATCGAGGGCCTGTTGAATCGGATTGTGGGTCCGGGCAACGCGGTGGTCCAAGTCCACGCGCTGTTGAACTTCAATCAGCAGAGTACGACCATCAAGGGCCTGCAGACGAACGCCAAGGGCCAGCCACTCCTTGCTCCGACTGGCCAGACCACGTCGAGTCAGTCCTATACCGGCACCGGCGCGCCACCCTCGGGCGTGCTCGGCTCGGGCGCGCCGCCGAGCACCACGGGCGGCGCCGGCAACTACACCTCGACCAACTCTCAGGTGACCAACGCCGTGGGCGAGGTGACCCAGACGGTGAGCCAGGCCCCCGGTCAGGTCGTCAAGACCTCGGTGGCGGTCTTGTTGAATGCCAACGCGAAGACCAAGGCGAGCCAGGCCAAGGTCACCGCCCTCGTCACCGCCGCCGCGGGGCTGAACACCACCAGCGGCGACCAACTGGTCGTCACCTCGATGCCCTTCGCCACCCCGGCGCCGCTCACGTCCAACGCCGTGAGCGGGGCGGGACTTCGTCCGCTCCTCGAGCACGCCGGTGAGGTGGCCTCGGTGGTGGCGTTGATCATCGCGATGCTGATCGTCGCGCTTCGAAGCGCGCGGCGAACGCGGTTCGACGAGGTCGCGCTGCCGGGATTCGCCACCCCGACGCCACGCCCGCCCGCCCTCGATGACGCGCCGAGACCCGCGGTCGAGTTGCCCATCGCGATGAGCTCGCCGATTCCCGCAGGGGCGCCTGACGTCATGCTCTCCCAGGTGAGCACGTACATCGAGCAACGACCCGCAGAAGTTGCCCGCCTGCTCAGGGCCTGGGCTGACGAGCACAACTCAGAGTCGGTATGACTGACGTGGCGACTCACGTGAACTGGCCGGGGTCTCCCGAGGACACTCCGGTGAGTCCGATCGTGGCCGGGGAGCCCTTCGTCTCGCGCTCGCTCGTGCAACTCACCAGTCGCCAGAAGATCGCAGTGTTGTTGGCCCACCTGGGCACCCAGCGCGCGGCGCCGGTGCTCAAGGAGATGAGCGACGACGAAGCCATTAGTTTCACGAAAGAGATCGTGGGTCTGCCCCCGCTGTCGCCCGCGATGGTCCTCGAGGTGTTCGCTGAGTTCATGGACCGAGTGGGCCGCTCGGAGCTGGTGGGCCAGGGCGGTTTGGAGCTCGCGCGCGCGTTCCTCCAGGAGCGGCTGGGCCAGACTCGCGCTCAGGAGGTCATGGATCAGATAGAGGGTCAGCGCGCGGCGAGCCCGCTCTCGGGACTGTTGCGCATCGATCCCCAGCAGGCACTCTCGGTCCTGGGTGGCCAACAACCCCAGGTGGTGGCGGTTCTGCTCGCCTACCTGCCCCCCGAGGACGCCGCGAACCTGCTCGGCGTCCTCGATCCGGTGTTGCGAGTCAAGGTCGCCAAGAGAATCGCCCAGCTCACCCGCGTCGATCCGGTCGCCATCCGACAGGCGACCTCCTTGTTCGCCGAGAGGCTGCGCGGCGCCCAGCTCGGTGGCTCGACCACGGTCGCGGGCGGGACGACGACGATGGCGGAGATCTTGAACCACTCGGACCGATCCATCGAACAACAAGTCCTGAAGGGGCTCGAAGAGGATGATCAGAGTCTCGCCGAGCAGATCCGCGCCAAGCTCTTCACCTTCGATGACGTGGTCAAGCTCGACGACAAGTCACTCCAGCAGATCTTCCGCAAACTCGACGCCCCCACTTTGGCGCTCGCGATGAAGGACCCACGTCTATCGGGCGACACCCTCGCCAGGATTCGCGGGAACCTCTCCGAGCGGGTCACCTCGATGGTCGAAGAAGAACTGGAAGTGATGGGAACGGTTCGCGGCTCACAGATCAACGCCGCACAAGCAGCCGTCGTGCGCATGGCGCGCCAACTCGATGCCGAGGGCGTGATCATCATCGCTCGCGAAGACGAGGTGGTGGCATGAGCGAGCTCCAGTTCCCCGACCCCCTGACGACGCCGACGCGCGAACTGCGACGCTTCGCCCACGCCACACCGGTTCCGATGACCTACGCCAGTCACGACGCCGACGTCGAGGCTGCGCGTGCGCGCGGTCTCGAACTGACCCAGCAGGGCTACGACGAAGGGTTCGCGCAGGGGCTGGCGGCGGCGCGGTCCGAGGCCGAGCGAATGCGGCGTGAGGAGTCCGAGCGCGTGGCGGGGCTCGTGGGTGCGCTCGAGTTGGCCATCGCCGAGGTTCGCGCGCTCGACGCGAACCTGCGCGTCGAGCTGCAGTTGGCGGCGCCACGGCTGGCCTTTGCCCTCGTGGAGGAGTTGGTGGCCCACGAGTTGGCGGCGTCGACGAACCCCGGCCGCGACGCCATCGTCAGGGCGCTCGCGCTCGACGAGGGAACCCTCGCGGCGACGGTGCGAATGAATCCGTCGGACCGAGAACGGCTCGGTGAGACGTCCCAGCTCGGACTGGAACGCGAGATCGCGGTGGTGTCGGACCCGGCGGTCGACTCGGGTGGCGTGCTGGTGGAGATCGGCGACACCATGCTCGACGGCCGCCTGGACGCCGCGCTCGCGCGGGTGAAGAAGGTCCTGTTGGGAACGCCATGCGAACGGGTCGGCGATGACTGGGCTGCTTGACGACGTGTACGCGAGCGCGCTCAACGCCGCGCGTCCGCGCCGCTACGGCCGCGTGACGAGGATGGTCGGCATGTCGATCGAGGTTGCGGGAATCTCCGCGGCGATCGGTGACGGCCTCGTCTTGTTGCCCGGTGAGGATCAGATCCTCGCCGAGGTGGTCGCCTTGCGTGAGGACCGAGTCGTGTGCCTCGCCCTGGCCGATACGACCGGGCTGCGCTCGGGCACGCGCGTGCTCGACATGGGCGGCCCCCTGTCGATTCGCGTGAGTCACCAGCTACTCGGTCGGGTCCTCGATGGCCTCGGCCGCCCGATGGACACTGGTGAGCGAATCGTCGGTGAGGAAGTCTCGGTGCGAGGTCAGTCCCCGCACCCGCTGCGCCGCGCGATGGTGAGCGAGCAACTACCGCTCGGGGTGCGAGTGCTGGATGGTCTGATCCCGTGTGGCAAGGGCCAACGCCTCGGGGTCTTCGCCGGGTCGGGGGTGGGCAAGTCCTCGTTGATGTCCATGATCGCCCGAGGGACCACGGCCGAGGTGTCGGTGGTGGCGTTGATCGGCGAACGAGGACGCGAGGTGGGCGAGTTCATCGAACGAGACCTCGGCCCCGAGGGGTTGGCGCGATCGGTGGTGGTGGTCGCCACGTCGGACGCCCCCGCGGTGATGAGGATTCGCGCGGCCTTCACGGCCACGCGCATCGCCGAGTGGTTCAGGGATCAGGGCAACGACGTGATCTTGATGATGGACTCCATCACCCGCTTCGCCATGGCACAGCGCGAGGTCGGCCTGGCTGCGGGGGAGCCGCCGGCGACCAGGGGCTATCCGCCGAGCGTGTTCGCGCTGCTGCCGCGCCTGCTCGAGCGCACCGGATTGGGCGAACGGGGATCCATCACCGGCCTGTACACGGTGTTGGTCGAGGGTGACGACATGAACGAGCCCATCGCCGACACGGCACGGTCCATCCTCGACGGTCACATCCAACTCTCGCGAAGCTTGGCGGAGTCCAATCATTACCCGGCCGTGGACGTGCTCGGGTCGATCTCGCGCGTCGCCTCGATGGTCGCACCCGAGCAGCAGATACGGGCGGCGGGTGTGGTGCGCGAACTGCTGGCGGCGTGGCGTGACGCCAGGGACCTCATCGAGATTGACGCCTACGTCGCCGGCACGAATCCGGTCGTGGACCGAGCGATCGCACTGAAGCCGGGTATCGATGCGTACTGCCGCCAACCGATCGACGAAGTCACCGAACTGGACGCGGCACGTGACTCGTTGCTGGCGCTGGCCTCGACGAGCGGGGTAGGAACGTGAAGGCGTACCACTTCTCGCTGTCCACGGTGCTGCGGATACGCGCCCTCGAGGAGCGCCTCGCCCGCGAGCGGCTGCTGGTCGCCCAGCGGGCCCTGCGCACCGCCCACCAAGAGCACCAAGCGCTCGCGGCGAAGCTCGGCGAGCTCACCGTGCCTTCTCGACTCACCACGATCGAAGAGATTCGATGGGTCGGTGACCAGGCGCAGCGGCTCAATGAACAGATTCGTGTCCGACACGAGAGGGTCGTCGAGGTGTCGTGCGCGCGCGACCAGGCGAACGCGGCGTGGACGGCAGCGCGAAAGCGCACCGGGGCGCTCGAGCGCCTCGAGGCCCAGAGTGTGGCTCGGTGGCGTCACGAGAGCGAGCGCAGCGAGGTGGCCGAACTCGATGACGTGGCGAACGCCCGCCACCGCGTGGCCGGGGTGAACCCGTGACGACGGCGTCGAGCGAACTCGGCGGCGTCCAGCAATTCCTGGGCGAGCTGGCGAGCGCGGCGACGCCAGCGCCCCAGATGATGTCGTCCGAGCCCGGCGTGTCGTTCGCCACCGCGCTCGACCAGGCGAGCGGCGAGCTCGGCGCCGCGGGCGGACTCTTCATTGGCTATGACGGTCCCTCGTCAGCCGCGTCGCCTTCCTCGGGGGGCTGGGGTGCGCAATTCGACCTCGCGGCGCTGTCGGGTTCGAACGGGGGTTGGTCGAGTTCGGCGGGTGTGGGGTCGATCGCAACTGCGCCGCCGCTAGCCGCCCGGTCGGTGGCGGGCGGTGTCGGTCAGGCCGTGACGCGCGAGGCTCTCGCGTACCAGGGCACACCCTACGTGTGGGGAGGCGCCTCCCCGGGCGGGTTCGACTGCTCCGGGTTCGTTCAGTACGTCTACGCCAAGCTGGGGGTGAGCCTGCCGCGCACGAGCGAGGAGCAGGCGGGTGCTGGTACCGCAGTGAATTCCCTGAGCGCGGCCCAGCCGGGCGATCTGCTCTTCTTCGCCGGTTCTGACGGGACGGCGAGCGCGCCGGGTCACGTGGCCATCTATCTCGGTCACGGGGAGATGATCGACGCGCCCTACACGGGCACTTCGGTGCGAGTTGAGTCGGTCGCCACCGCCGGGACGGTTGTCGCGATCCGCCGTGTGGTGGGGGCTTGATCATCATGACGACGCGACCAACCACGGCCTCGAATTCACGTGTGGTGCGCGAGGTGCTGCGGGTCTACGTCGCCGGTCGCATTCTGAGGAGGGAGTCATGAGAGTGGCGCTCGATTCCAGCGAACCAACCTCCCCCACTTCGACGCCACCACCGCCCCCGGCGGTGCCGGGGCCATCACGGTCGGCCGACGACATCGCCTCGGCGCCACCGTTTCACCAGGTTCTCTCGGAGCAGGGTTCGCCCAAGGCAAGCGGTGCCTCGCAGAAAGCTGACTCGGCCACGCCCGCCAAGTCGGGCGCCGCGAAGGAGGCGAAGGGTGCGAAGATCAAGGCGCGGGCGCGCGACTCAGCGCCTGCTGATTCGCCAATCGTGCCGGTGGCGCCGATCCAGTCGCCCGCGCTGGTTGGATCGCTCGCGCCGAACTCGGCGACTCCGCCCGCCGGCGCGGACACGCACACCGACGTGGTCGCGTCGCGTGAATCCCCTGCGTCACACGACGCACTCGGTACGCCACCAGCGCCATCCGGTGGTCGTGCGGCGCCCCCCGCCACCCCTCAGGGGCCCGCGCACGCGCGACGCGCAGTTCTGTCGCACGAGGTCGCGGCGAGTACAACGCCCCGCGATGTCCAAGCATCCACCGCGTCCGCGACCGCAGAGCCGACGCCATCGCATTCGAATGTTGCGCTGGGGGCTGCGACCGAAGGCCGGCGGCCGGCGGGCGCGATCACAGTCTCACTCGGTGCCCTCGAACCCGACCAGTCCCGGGCGGGTGTACCCGTGCCCGAGCGACCGCTCTCTCCGCGCGCCACCGGCGCGTCGACGGGCACCCCCACTCGCACGCGCGTCGGCGCAGATTCACCTGCACTGCGCCCGGTGTCACCGGAACCCTCGTCGTCGGGTCCGTTATCTCAGAGTGACGCCCCCCCGACGCTCGTCCCCGACGCCGTCGCGTCACGCGGCGAGAGGTCCGCAACCCACGCGACGACGCTCGCGAGCACCTCTGCGCGCGACGCACGTCCCGCGCGCGCGCTGGCATCGGATTCCCCTGGTGTGTCCCAGTTTCCGGCCCCGCCCGTGGGGGTCGGCGCCGTCGGCGAGTTCACCGCGATCAGCACCGTGGCCCCACACGCCATTGACGTGGGGGCGCTCGCCGGAGCCATCGCTCGACCCCTGGGTGACGGACAGGGTACCTACAGTGTCCTCGTCGCGATGCACCCGGCTGATCTCGGGCAACTCCAGGCGTTGGTGACGCTGCACGGCAACGATTTGCAGGTGTCGATCGCCCCGCACACCCTCGCCGGACACCAAGCTCTGGCCGGTGCGCTGCACACGCTCAAGGGGGAGTTGTCGCGCGGCGGGATGAACGTGAACGTCACGCTGAGCGACCCATCATCGCAGTCTCGCGAGCACCATCAACCGCCGCGCGCCGCGTCGCGCGCCGCGAGCCTCCCCGGCGGCGAGCTCGCCGTCTCGCCCAGCGCGCAACCCACCCACGCCGTCGGCCAGATCCACCTAATCCTGTGAGAAGGAAAGAGCCATCCATGAGACCCACGAACACCCTGATCACCGTCGGGCTCGAGCACAACTGCCATCAGACGAACCAACGTGGTTCACGCAACGAATGGAGAGACCAATGACCATGCCAGCCAGCCCCACCAGTGGCTCCACCATCCCGGTGGGCAACACCGCGCCGGCGAGTACCGCCACCACCACGGGTACGGCGAGTCTGTTGCAGCCCAACACCTTCTTGAGCCTGCTGGTTTCAGAACTTAGGTATCAGGATCCCATGGATCCGACCAGTTCGGCCAACTTCATGAGTCAGCTCGCGCAGCTCTCCCAGGTGGAGCAGTTGCAGACCGTGGCCTCATCGTCCAAGATCGGCGCCGCGGCCGCGCTCATCGGACAGCCGGTGACCGGCGTCGATGCCAGTGGCAACGTGATCTCGGGCACGGTGACCGGTGTCACCAATGGTGCCAACGGTCCCACCCTCGACGTCGGTGGCCAGACGGTGGCGCTCTCATCGGTCACCCAGATCGGTACCCCCTAGGGCGTCAGTCCGCTCGCACGCACCCCGCTCGCACCCCGTAACACCAGCATTCGATTCACCAACCAACAGCTTCAACTACCAATACGAAGGAGTCATCATGTCAAATCGTTCTCTCGGAGCCGCCGCGTCGGGCATTGACACCATGCAGACGTATCTCGATACGATCGGCAACAACGTCGCGAATTCACAAACTGACGGGTTCGTCTCGCAGACCGTGGAGTTCTCCGACATGCTCACCGAGCAGCTCCAACCCGCCGGCGGCGCAGTCGGGACGTCACTGGCGAGCACGAATCCGTCCTCGATCGGCGCCGGCGCGCAGGTGTCGGCAATCCGGATGAACTTCTCGCCGGGTTCGGTGATTCAAACCGGCGTGCCGAGCAATGTGGCCATCGAGGGCAACGGGCTGCTCACGGTGACCCAGCAGGGTCAGACCTACTACACGCTGGACGGCGACCTCCAACTCGACGCGAATGGTCACCTGGCCACCAACAGCGGCGGACTGGTGGAGGGATGGGCGCCCGGACAGCCCACGTCGGCACCCCTCGCGCCGCTGAGCATCCAGCTCGGCTCCACGGGCGTGGCCACCCAGACCCAGAATGTGGTGCTCGGAGGGAATCTCCCCGCGAATCCCTCGGGCCCCGTCACGATCACCACCACGATCTACGACTCACTGGGTTCGCCGGTTCCGGTCGCGCTGACCTTCACTCCGACCATCGGGGCCAATGGCACGGCCACCAGCTGGGCGTTGCAGGGTGCGGTGACCGGAGCGGCCTCGCCACTGTGGGCGAGCCCGCCGACGCTGGTGTTCTCCAGCACCGGTCAACTGTCCACCGTGAACGGAACTCCGGTGGGTGTTGGTCAGACGAGCCTGGCCATCGACAACAACCCGAGCAACTTCACGTGGTCCGGTGCGACCAATCCCGCCATCGACTTCCCGGCGGCGGGATCGTCGACCGCGGTGACCCAGTTCGCCGGTAACCAGACCGTCCTGGTGAGCTCTCAGGATGGCAACGCCGCCGGGACGCTGGAGTCCTATTCGATCGGGTCAAACGGTGTGATCACCGGGGCGTACTCCAATGGCGGGAGCAAGGCACTTGGCACGATCGCGCTCGCGCAGTTCTCGAACCTCGAGGGACTCAACAACGTGGGCCAGACCTACTTCACGGCCAGTGTCGCCTCGGGCAAGGCCCAGTACGGCCAGCCCGGCTCCAACGGATTCGGCACGCTGCAGGGCGGGGCGGTCATCGGTTCGAACGTGGACCTCGCCTCGGAACTCACGCACCTGATCGAGGCGCAGACCGCGTACCAGGCCAACACCAAGGTGATCACCACG
This sequence comes from Acidimicrobiales bacterium, assembly GCA_035530815.1. Lineage (GTDB taxonomy): Bacteria > Actinomycetota > Acidimicrobiia > Acidimicrobiales > RAAP-2 > RAAP-2. Next base: position 13,822 of record DATKTZ010000008.1, on the reverse strand, counting down.
ACCGACACGACGCTGCAGTCGTTGATGCAGATGCCGTAGTCGCGGCGACGAAACGGTGGCCCAGCGCCACTCGGCCTCAGCGCTCGCGAGGGGAACGTCGCTTTGTGCGTCCCCCCACTCAATTGTTGGGTCGCTGGAGTCGTAATTCGAAAGTGCACATCTGGTCAACAGTGGCCGGAACGGAGTCAGCGTGATCGAAGTGAAGAAGCTTGACGGATCGTCGATGCACCTCAACGAGGATCTGATCAGCCGCGTCGAAGAGGCCGTTGGGGGTCAATCGGTCATCTACCTGCTTGACGGCGCGCACATCATCGTGGCCGACCAGCCCTCGAGCCTCGTTGCCATGATCCGTGCGGAGAAGGTTGCGCTGCTCCGTCGGGTGCTGCGGGGTCCCCATGACCCAGAAGTGTCATCGCGCCCCGATGCGAGCACGTCGGGCGTGACCAGAATAAGCCAGGTACGTGACCAGTGACCCCTGCCGGCATCCTGGTCTCGCTCTTCGCGGTCATTGGCGCGATGACCATGGATGGTGGCAGCCTGGGTTCGCTGATCAAGCTCTCGTCGATGCTGCTCGTGGTCGGCGGTTCCCTCGGGGCGTCGGCGGCGGGATTCTCCCTTCGCCAGCTACGGCCCCTGCCCAGGGCGCTGGCACTCGTTCTCAAGCCGCGCAAGGGGCCCGATACGCGCGAGACCATCGATGCCCTGCTCGCGATGGCCAGAGAGGCCCGGACCAACCCCCTCATCCTGGAGGAGCTCGAGACCGACGACGACTTCATGAAGAAGGGCATCCAGCTGATCGTCTCGACCTCGGACTCCGAGCGGGTGCACGAACTGCTGGCCGCCGAGATCGACGGACTTCGCGCGCGCCACCAGACCGCGACGAAGTTCTTTTCTGACATGGCGGGCTACTCACCAACCTTCGGCATCATCGGCACGGTCGTGGGCCTCATTGGAGTGTTGGGCCAACTGAGTTCGCCCGGCAAGTTGGGACCAGACATCGCGTCCGCCTTCACCGCGACACTGTGGGGCGTGATGTTGGCCAACGCGGTGTGGCTGCCGATCTCTAACAAGTTGCGCCGCCTCACCGAGGAAGAGATCACCTACCGCGAGATGGTGGTGGTCGGACTGCTCACCATGCAGTTGAACGCGTCGACGACCGAGTTGAAGGACCGGCTGGAGGCCTTCCTCGCCCCGTCCCAACGTGGTCAGGTCACCGAGCGGACCGCACTCGACGTGCCTGAGGTGGCGGCGTGAGCACGACGAGCCAGACCAAGGGGAGTGTTGCCTATCGGCGAGCGAACCGGCGCCGCGGGGACTCGATCGCGGGCCAGCACACCGAGAACTCCGAGCGATGGCTGCTCACGTATTCGGACATGATCACCCTGCTGCTCGTCCTGTTCATGGTGCTCTTCGCGCTCTCCAAGGTCAATCAGGCGAAGTACCGTGAATTCAAGCAGTCGGTGACCCACGCCGTACTCTCGAACACGCCCCACGGCACGACCAAGGTCCGCGTCACCTCAAGCGCCAGCGCCGTGACCTCCCAGCAACTGCAGCAACTCAGGCGCGAGCTGAGCTCCGCGCTGGCCGGTCGGGGTCTGCTTGGTGACGTCACGTTCACCATCAACGCGTCCGGTCTGGTGGAGGGCCTCGTGGCGGACTCGACCTTCTTCGTCTCGGCGTCGGCTGATCTGTCGCCAATTGGCACTGCGATCGTCGACACGTCGGCGCGGGTGTTGAGCAGGTTCGCCAATGCGATCGAGGTGGCGGGCTATACCGACAACCGGTCCATCTCGGGCGGTCCCTACCCCAACAACTGGGCCCTCTCAGCCGCGCGGGCCGGCACGGTGGTGGTGCGCATGACCGACGAGGGCGTGAGCCCTCGTCGGATCATCCTGCTGGGCTACGGGCAGTATCACCCCGTCGCGTCCAACACCACCGCTTCGGGGCGCGCCGAGAACCGCCGGGTCAACATCGTCGTGCGACCCACGAGCAAGTTGGGTCAGTGATGAACGCGTCAAGAAGGAGAGTCTGATGTCCCAGCCCACCAAGGTCGTGCGCAGCCACGACTTTCGCCGCACCGACCTGCTCGAGCGAGTCGATCTCCAGGCGATACAGGGTCTGCTGGAGGCGTTCGCGCGCTCGGCGACCCAGAAGTTCACCTCAACCCTGCGACAGCCGTGCTCGTTTGAGGTGAACGGATTGGACCAGGTCACGTGGCGCGACCTAGCCACCGAGTTGGAGGTCGGCGCCTACTTCTTCACCTTCTCGTTGCCGCCGCTCGCCGGACGCGCCGTGCTGGCGATTCCCACCGAGGAGGCGTTGGCCCTGGTGGACCTGCGCCTGGCCGGGTCGGGAGAGGATGACTTCTCCAATCGCGAACCCAGTGAGATCGACAAGGCGTTCTTCGCCCCGATGGTCGAGGACTTCATCGCTGAGCTGAGTCGGGCGCTGGCGCGCATCCAGACCACGTACCCGCTGCTCGAAGCCCAGGAGGGCAACATCCAATTCGTCACGGTGGTCTCACCGTCAGAGATGTGCATGGCCGTGCGCCTCTCGCTCACGGTGGCGTCGCGCTCGACCAGGGAGGTGGTGATTTGCCTCCCCTTTGCGATGGTGCGCATGCTGGTCGACGGACTTCAGGCGAGAGCTGCTCCGGGTGACGATGACCGCGAGGACGCCGCCGCCCACGCCAATCGCAGCCGCCTCTTGGAGGTCCCCTTGGACGTCGTGTTTCAGTTTCCCAGCTTCGTGACCACCCCGGCCCAACTGCTCACCCTGCGAGTGGGTGACAGCCTCGGGCTGGGTCACCCCAAGGGACGCCCGCTCGAGGTGCGAGCCGAGGGGCTGCTCGTGGCGTTGGCGGACATGTGTAGTTCTGGCGTGCACAAGGCGTGTCGGATTGAGCAGGAGGTGACCAGGTGAAGACCACGGACGAATTCGGTGCGACGTCGGAACTCGCCCAAAGCGAGGATGCGCACCTTCGTGTGCGCGAGGCCCAGTTTCGCAACGTGTCAGTCGAGGTCTCGGCTTGGATCGGCAAGACCCGGCTCTCGTTCGGTGAGTTGAGTGCGCTGCGGCCCGGTCACGTGATCGAATTGGATCAGGCGGTCGGGGCCCCGATTGAGATCGTGCTCAATCGCGAGATCGTGCTCGCGCGCGGCGAGGTCGTCGAGGTCGGTGACGAGTACGGCGTGCGCATCACTGAGATTGTCTCGGATCAGGCCGTCTAGATCGTGGGGACGACGCTCGTGGCCTTTGGGCGAATGCTTCTGGTGTTGGCACTGGTCGTAGGGGTCCTGCTCGTGCTGGCCCGGCTCGGGCGCACGTGGCAACGCGGTGCGACCTCGGGCCCCAAGGCGAGTGGGCGCATCGATGTGCTCTCGCGCCGAACACTGGGCAAGAACACGTCACTGCTGGTCGTTCGCGTCGCCCAACGGACGTTCCTGGTCGGCCAGAGTCTCCAGCAGATGACCCTGTTGGCTGAGCTGGACGGCGAAGGGCTCGAGAATGGCTCGTCACACGAGTTGCCCACCGCAGCGGCTGAAGTACCTCGAACGCCAAGGACGGCGTTCGACATCGGGGCACGTCCCCCGGGGGCATGGGATGCCTTCCTAGACCACCTACGGGAGATGACAGTCCGACGCTAAGAGTGTGCCGGACTCTCCGATGGGGAATGCACATGCCGTTCAAGCCTTCACAGTCCCAAGGACTGGCACCATGACCAACGCGCTGCTCGCCGCAGGATCGAACCTGAGCGTGAACATCAGCGGCCTGAAGAATCCGTCGACCTCGGTGCTCATCATCGTCACGCTTACCGTCCTGGCGGTGGCTCCGTCGATCCTGGTGCTGATGACCGCGTTCCCCCGGGTGTTCATCGTCCTCTCGCTCACTCGAAATGCGCTGGGGACCCAAGCGGTCCCCCCGAATCAAGTGCTGGCCGGTCTAGCCCTGATTCTCACGCTCTTCATCATGGCGCCGGTGATGTCGGCGATCGATCACGTGGCGATTCGCCCGTACGAGCACGGCCAGATCTCGGCCACCCAGGCCATTCGCGTCGGGGAGGTGCCGTTGAAGGACTGGATGCTGCGACAGACCAACGACCGCGAGCTCGCCTTGTTCACCAGTTACAGCCACCAAGACGCCAGCCACCCCGAGACATTGCCCATGACCACCGTGATTCCGGCGTTCGTGCTCTCGGAGATTCAGAGCGCCTTTCTCATTGGGTTCATGATCTTCATTCCGTTCATGGTGATCGATCTGGTCGTATCGGCGATCATGATGTCGATGGGCATGTACATGCTGCCGCCCACGCTCATCGCCCTGCCGTTCAAGATCCTTCTCTTCGTGCTGGTCAACGGATGGACGTTGGTCGTCCATTCGCTCCTGCTCTCGTTCAATCACTGAGATGACCGACAACACCGTTCTCACGCTCGCGTCGCAGGCCCTGGTGCTGATCACCGAACTGGCGGGTCCAGTGCTCGTGGTCAGCCTCGTCGTCGGCCTCGTCATCTCGCTGTTCCAGGCGGTCACGTCCATCCAGGAGTTCACGCTCACCTTCTTGCCCAAGGTGGTCGCCATCGGCGTCGTGCTTCTGCTGCTCGGTCACTGGATGCTCGGCAGCACCGTGGCCTACACGGAGCATCTCTACAACTCGATTCCCCAGATCCTCGCGGGACAGGGATGACCCTCAGCCTCTCGGCTCCGTTCGTGGTCGCGCTCGCGCTCGCTTTCGTGCGCTCGCTGGCGTGGGTGTCGATCTGTCCGCCGTTCTCCAATTCGTCAATCCCGAGGATGACCAAGATCGCCTTCGCCGGCGCGCTGGCCCTCTTCGCCGCCGGCAGGCTCCAACACGCGCCGCTGCCGCACAGCGACGCGCAGGTGCTCGTGCAGATCGTCGTCCAGGCGGTGGTCGGTGTGGTGCTCGGCTACGTGGTGTCGCTCTTTGTCACCACGGTGGTCGGTGCCGGTCGGCTGATCGACCTGTTCTCCGGGCTCAACCTTCCCCAGGCCATCGACCCGCTGTCTCTGTTGCAGGCTTCGGTCTTCGGCCAGTTCTACAACCTCGTACTCACCGCGCTGCTGTTCACGTCGGGAGCGGTGATCGTGATCGTCGCAGGCTTCGTCCGGTCGTTCACGGCGGTGGGCACGAACTTTCCACCCACGGCGCTCTCGTCGCTCGCCCAGGTCATCACGAGCGACGTGGTCACCTTCTTCGCGGCCGCGGTCGAGATTGCCGCGCCGCTGATCGCGGTGCTCTTCTGCACGCAGATCGTGCTCGCGCTGCTGTCCAAGGCGGCTCCCCAGATCAACGTCTTCATCTTCGGAATGCCGTTGCAGATCGTGATGGCCCTCATCGGCGTGAGCGTCGCGATCGTGGCGTTGCCCAACGACGTCGTGACGCTCGTCGCACGGGCGATGAGCCAACTGTTCGGGGGAAGCGGTGGCTGACAAGTTCGAACGGACCGAGACTGCCACGGTCAAGCACCGCAAGGAGATGCGTGAGAAGGGCAACGTCGCCCGATCGCCCGAACTCGGCGGGTGGGCCAGCCTGTTGGTGGTGGCGTCGCTGCTGCCGTGGCTGGGCGGACTCGCCGTCGGGCGCATCAATGGTTTCATTCTCGACGTGACCAATGCAATGGCCCATCCGGATGTCGCCGGCGCGCTCGGTGTGCTGGGCCAGGGACTCGCGACCGCGGCGTTCGCGACCCTACCCATACTTCTAGTTGGATCGGCCGTCGCGGTGGTGATCGCCACCGCCCAGGTCGGCCTACGAATCACGCCGAAGGCCCTGAGCGTTCGCCTCGCGCGCATCTCGCCCAAATCGGGGCTGGGACGCCTCTTCTCGAGCAAGGGCCTTTGGTCACTCGCCAAGACGATGCTGAAGATCTCCGCGCTGGCCGTCGTGGGCTATCTCATCATGAGCCACCTCGTGCGCACCGTCTTGGGGGGCGCCACGCTGCCGTTGCAGACGACCCTGCTCGCTACGGTGTCGACCGTCGTCTCGCTGATGCGCTTGATCGGACTACTCGCCCTGGCGATTGCCGGTGCCGACTACTACTTCGAACGGCGCTCGCACAACCAGGATCTGCGCATGACCAAACAGGAGGTGAAAGAGGAGAGACGCGATAGCGACGGCAATCCCGAGGTCCGCCGGGCGCTTCGCTCCCGGGCCCGACGGCTCTCGCGGATGCACGTGATGGCCGCAGTCGCACGGGCCGACGTCGTGGTGACCAACCCCACCCACTACGCGGTGGCGATCGCCTACGACCGCGAGAAGGACCGCGCACCGCGGGTGGTCGCCAAGGGGGCGGACTTCAGCGCCCAGGCCATCCGGGCGCACGCGCGCCGGTGTGGGGTGGTCCTGGTGGAGAACCCGATCCTCGCGCGGACCCTGCACGCGACATGCGAGGTCGACGATCTCGTGCCAGCGAACCTGTACACGTCAGTCGCCCGACTGCTCGCCTTCGTCTACTCGCTCTCGCCGATGGCCCGGGTCTACCGGGACTCGCACGCGATGGTGGGTTGAGGCCCCGGGCGATTCGACCCGACCGGCCCCTCAATTCCGCAAGCGCCCGAGTCGTAGTAGTGCTGGGCCAGGATGGCGCCGACGGGTCCATGGACGGACGTGAAGAAGTGGTCCGTGGAGGGTTCGATGCAGCGTCATCTCACTGGAGCATTGAATGGCTGAGGACGCGACGGCGACCGTGAGCCGCTGGGAGCGGCTCACGCACATGGCCGTCCCCCTCTCGGTGGTGGCGGTCGTGGTGGTGTTGGTGATCCCACTGCCCACCTTCTTGATCGACATGCTGATCACGGCGAACATCACCGGATCGGTGTTGGTCCTGCTCACCGCGATGCAGGTGAAGCGTCCACTCGACTTCTCGGTCTTTCCCACCCTGGTCCTCATGGCCACGATGTTTCGACTCGCGCTCAACGTCGCGGTCACCCGTCAGGTGTTGCTGCGTGGATTTGCCGGCGTGGTGGTGTCGAGCTTCGGCCACTTCGTCATCGGAGGTTCCATCGTCGTGGGCCTGGTGGTCTTCTTCATCCTGATCGTCATTCAGTTCGTCGTGATCACCTCGGGGTCGGGACGCGTGGCCGAGGTCGCGGCTCGATTCACCCTCGACGGCATGCCGGGCAAGCAGATGGCCATTGACGCCGACCGCGCGTCGGGCGCGATTGACGAGAACGAGGCCCGCCGACGCCGCCGCGAGGTTGCCGACGAGGCGGACTTCTACGGGGCGATGGACGGGGCGTCCAAGTTCGTTCGCGGCGACGCCATCGCGGCGATCGTCATCACGATGGTGAATCTGATCGGGGGTCTCAGCATCGGGATCTTCCAGCGCCACCTCTCTCCCGCCTCGGCCATCGACACGTATAGCCTGCTGTCAGTGGGCGATGGCCTCGTTTCCCAGATCCCCGCTCTGCTGCTCTCGCTGTCCACTGGCATCATCGTCACCAGGGGTGCCACCGAGCACGACCTGGGCCACGACGTCGTCAAGCAGTTGTCGCGCTTTCGCAGAATCGTCCGCTCGACCGGTCTCATCATGGCCCTGCTGGCGATCGTGCCCGGACTGCCCGGACTGCCCTTTCTCATTGTCGGCGCGCTGGTCTTCGCCTTCGGCACGCGGCTTCCCAAGGACGTGTCCGACGACGTGGCCCAGCCAGTTCTCTCCGCGGCGCTGCAGACCGTGGAGGAGTCGCCCGACGCACTGGCAGCGCGAATGATGGTGGAGCCGCTCAGTCTGGAACTGGGCATCGATCTCATCGACTTGGTCCAGTCCGAGCGCGGCGGCGATCTGCTCGATCGCGTGAAGGTACTGCGGCGAAACGTCGCCGCGGAGCTTGGCGTCGTCATGCCTCGCGTCCACACCCGCGACAACCTTGATCTCGCCCACGCGCAGTACGTGATCAAGGTGCACGGCATCGAGGTGGCCAGTGGCGAGGCGCCGCGCGGCAAGTTACTGGCCATCGGCGAGAATCTGGAGGGCCTGGCCGGCACCGACACCCGCGATCCCGCCTTCGGTGGTCGGGCCAAGTGGATCCCCGTCGGTCTTAGTCATCAGGCGGCGGTCGCGGGCGTGACGGTGGTTGATCGCTCGGCCGTGGTGACGACCCATCTCGCCGAGATCGTTCGCGCCCACGCCGGTGAGCTGGTCTCGCGCCAGGACACCAAGTTGTTGCTCGATTCGCTGCGAGCGTCCAACCCGGTTGTGCTCGAGGAGATGGCCGCCGCGGGACTGACCCTGGGTGATATTCAGGGGGTGCTGTGCGGGCTGCTCGACGAGGGTGTTGCGGTGCGCGACCTCGTGCGGATCGTCGAAGCACTCACCGAGCAGGCCCGGAGCCAGCAGAAGGACTTCGACAGCCTGCTCGAGGCCGCTCGACTCGCGCTGGCGACCACGATCACTTCGCTGTACGAGAAGGACGCCACCTTGTCGGTGATCACCCTCGCGCCCGAGTTGGAGCAGAGCCTGCTGGGGTCGTTGCGCCTGGGCGAACGGGGACGGCGGAGTCTGGGTGTGGCCGCGAGCGAGGCGGAGAGCATCGTGCGCGATGTCGGACGCCTGTTCGGCGAAGCCGAGGCCCGGGGCTCCAGCCCGGTCCTGTTGTGCGCCACGCGACTGCGGCCGGCGCTGTACCGATTGTTGGCGACGAGCGTGCCGCGAATGGGCGTCGTCGCGGTGGGAGAGATTCGCCCGGGCGCGGCGATCGTTGCGATGGGGAGCGTGAACTGTGACGTCGACGCCGCGGCCTAGAGACGGCGCCACGCCGTTCGAGGGTCGCACCGTGAACGAGGCGCTGGAACTGGCTCGCGGCGAGCTCGGCGATGACGCCGTCGTTCGGTGTTGGAAGGTCCGACGAGGCGGCCTCTTCGGATTCTTCGCCCGCGAGACGTTCATCGCCGGCGTCGAGCGACCGGGGGATGACGGCGCGAACACCGAGAGCCCGGGACCACGGGGGGCGCGGCCAACTGGCCAGCGCGCTTCGACGTCACCCCTCGCGGGCGCGTGGCGACGGGCCGCGGCCCGTGAGCGGCGCGGGCCCGTGACGGCGACGAGACCGGAGCTCAACGACCTGGTGGAGGCCACGACCGACGAACTGATGCTCAGCGCGTCCCTTTCCGACCAAGGTGAGTTCGCCACTCTGTTGGCTGAGGCCGAGGCGGCGCTGACGAGTGGGTCCCTCACGCGAGGCGAGTACGACCCACCCAGCGGCGAGCGAGCCGGGTCCGCGCGCACGCGCGTCGAGGGACTTCGCGCGAGCGTGGCCGCCCTGGGCGTACCCGCCGCGTACCAACCCGATGAGGACGAAAGCCTCGATTCGCTCGTGCGCTCATTGGCCGCGCTGCCCGCCGCCGCCCCCATGGACGTCGTCGAGGGGGCGATCATCGTGGTGGTCGGCTCGCGACGCGACGCGCTCGGCGCAGCCCGTCACGTCCTCGCCGTTCACGCGCTCGACGAGGGCGTCCTGTTCGTGGGTGAGCGGACGGCCCAGACCCGCCAACGGGTGCTGCGCCGCCGTTCATCCGCGAGGGCGACGGTGCTCGTGCTCGAGGTGCCGGTTGGTTCGCGCGAGCTGGATCAAGCGGCCGAGTGGATTGATCGACTGGGACCGGACTACGTCCTCGGTGCCGTCTCGGCGACGGTGAAGCGCGCCGATCTCGAGAGGTGGTGCGAACGACTGCGCCGCGTCGACGCGCTGGCGCTCTCCCGTCTCGGTTATACGAGCACGCCGGGCGAGTTGATGGGGGCAGCCCCCATCGTCATGGTGGACGGTGAGCCCGCGAGCGCGCTTCGCTGGCTCGTGCTCCTGATTGGAAGAACGCTGGAGCGCGAACGATGAAACGTGATGTCTATCGGTCGTTCGCGCTCGACGTGCGACGGTTCCGCCCGGTGATGGTGGTGGCGCTGACACTCGTGACGCTGGTGCCCAGCCTCTACGAGATGGTCGCCGATGACCTCTCGCCGCTCGCCGTGCTGATTCGCCTCGCCGAGACGTTTCCTCTGATGGGGCTGATGGTCTGGCTGGTGTCGGGGGTGGCCCTGCGCTATGCGCGAATCCAGGCTCGGTCTGACGTTTCGGGTGTTTCGGGGTCCGAAGAGGCGTAGAGGCCCTCAACTCTGGGCCCGTTGGGGTCGTTACTTCCTCTAGTGGATGCCGACGACCTTCTCTCCGATCTCGTGGTCTCGCTCGATCGTGACCTCGAACTCCTCGCCGTGCTGCGTTACCGGTTGATCGTGTTGGCGGCTCTCGCGGCCGCCGATCAGGGGTCGTCGATACCCTCAGCGGTTCGAGAGATCGAGATGGCCTACGAGGCCCTGCGACTCGAGGAGTTGGTGCGCTCCTCGGCGATGATGATGGTCTCGGACCACTTCGAGGTCGACCCGGCGGTGCGCCTCGACGAATTGGCTACGCACACCTCCGAGGGATGGAGCGAGATCCTGTTGGAGCGTCGTCGGAACTTGATCGAGACCGTCACCGCAATTCAGAGTCTGGCGAACACCGTGAGCGCCGCGATGGGCCGGCGCGCGGCGCTGGCCGACGAGGCCCTCAGCTTTCTTCGCACCGACCAAAGTGGCACCTACGGACGAAGTGCCCCTCGAGGTGGCGTGCTCGTGGACGGTGCGCTATGAGCGATATGGGTCTGTCGATCGCCGCGAGCGGGCTCGCGGCGGACAGTGCGGAGATCGCCACCGCGTCAAATAACATCTCGAACATCGCGACACCGGGCTACGCCGCAGAGAAGGTCAATCTGTCGCCGCTGGCCGGCGCTGGGCTCCTCGGGGTCGGCCAAGGGGTCGTGATCTCGTCGATCGGCCAGTTGAGCGACGCGGTGTACGGCGCCGCCAACATCGCCGCTGAAGGGGTGCAGGGCGCGGCGACCCAGACCGCGCAGGTCATGAACTCGATCGAATCAATCTTCCCCGAACCCAGCACGACCGGAATCGCGGCCCAGCTGTCCACGTTGTGGTCGAGTCTGTCAACCTTGGCGTCGACCACCAATCAAGCAGGATCCCAACAGGCCGTCGTCGGTGCGGCCACGGCGGTGGCGACGACCATCAACACGAGCTTCAATCAGTTGAGTCAGTTGTCGACGTCGTTGCAGGGTCAAGTTGGCTCGGGAGCCAATGATGGGGGAGTGCTCGCCCAGACCAACGCCCTTCTGGGCCAGGTGGCCCAACTCAACGTCGGTGTCGTCGCGGGCACGTCGGGTGGCCAGAACGTGAACGCACTCATTGACAAGAGGACCGCCGCGGTGAACCAACTGGCCAATCTCCTGGGCGTGAGCACAGCCCAGGGCGAGCACGGCTCTCTCTCGGTGTACCTGAACGGCGTGCAACTGGTGGGTGACGGCGTCGCCCAGACCCTGAGCGCTACCGGCGCGGCGGCCACGGCCAGTCTCGACGTCGTCACCGCAAACGGCGTGGTCGTGCACCCCAAGGGGCTCATCGGCGCCAACCTGGCGGCGGTTGATACGACCATCCCCAGTTACGAGAGTCAGTTGAACAAGGTGGCGGACTCGTTGGCGGCGAGCCTCAACACGGCGCAGGCCAACGGCATGAACGTAAGCGGCTACCCGGGCCAGGCCATCGCCGGGGCGTGGGCCGGCCCCATTTTGCCCAATATCTTCGTCGACGCTGGGTCAACCAGCTACACGACGAGTTCGGGAACCTTCAACGCGGCCGCGACGATCGCGGTGTCACCCGCGCTGCTCGCGGATCCTTCGCTGATTGCGACGGCGTCCGCTCCGGGGCCGACGAACGCCAATGTCATCGGAACGCCGACGCTCGACGGCACCAATGCGCAGGTGATGGCCGCACTCGCGAGTTCGGCGACGGGACCGGACACGAACTTTCGAACCATGATCGGGACGCTGGGTACCGAGGCGGCCAACGCGGTGGCCACCTCCTCGACGGCCACTCACATGGCGACGGCCGCCGCCAACAACCTCTCGACAATTTCGGGCGTCGATCAGAACGCTCAGGAGATGACGATTCTGGCGGCGCAGAACGCCTTCCAGGCGACGGCGAAGGTTGTGAGCGCGATCACGGTGAGCTTCCAGTCACTGCTCGGGGCGGTCTGAGATGGCGCTCTCGAACGAGGCGTTCATCCAGACCCTCGCCGGCCAGCTCGCCTCGCAGGGAATGAGCATCGCCGACCTGCAGACCCAACTCTCGTCGGGTCACATGCTCAATCGCCCCTCCGACAACCCGGCGTCGGTGACCCAGGTGTTGGCCCTGTCGAGCCAGGCGAAGCAGTTGACGAGTTGGCAGGCCAACGTCGACACGGCAACCTCGTGGCTGGGTATCGCGAACAACACGGCCAATAGCGTGCTCGAAACGCTGCAGTCAGCGCGTTCGCTTCTGCTCCAGGCCGCGAACCAGGGCGCGCAGAACTCCACCAGCTACGTGGCGCTGGGCACGCAGCTTAAGGGGGTCGTCGCGAATCTGCTCGCGCTCGCCAACACCCAGTTCGAAGGGCGGGCGATCTTTGCGGGAACGGCGGCGTCGCTCCAGGCGTACGACGCGAACGGCAACTTCCTCGGTAACGCCGACGCCCCGTCAGTGATCATCGGACCCGGTGCCGGCGTGGGTCAGCGGGTGGTGCTCTCGGTGGTCGGCCCCTCGATGTTCGGGGTGGGGGCCGCCAATGCCTTCGCGACTCTGTCGGGCGCGGCCAGCACACTGCTCACGGGCACGCCCACGTCTGGGACCCTCTCGTCGGCGCTCACCGCGCTCGATGGTGTGATCTCGAGCGCACAGCAGGCCAGCGTCGTGCTGGGCGAGTCGTCGCAGATGACGTCGTCCGCGTCGTCCGCGTTGACCTCGGAGATTGCCAGCGTGCAGGCGAGTCAGGCCAATCTCGAGAACGTGAATGTCGCCACGGCCGCGACCCAGCTCACTCTTGAGACAACCAGTTATCAGGCCGCGTTGTGGGCGGCATCCCAGGCGATCCCCGAAACGCTCGTAAAGTTCCTGTGATGTCGATGGACGAGTTGGACCCTCTGGCAGCGAAGGCTCGGCGGTGATCCGTGGGCTCGAACCAGGCTGTCGCGAGCGCGGTTGATCGAAGGGAGCATCAGATGACCACTTCCACCGAGCCGTATCCGATCGCCAAGATGGCGGTGGAGTTCCTGCGCGACCTGCCCGGTTTCGAGGGGGCACGGCACTTCGTGCTGGAACCTTTCACCGAGGAGAGCGCGGCGATCTTCGCGCACCTGCGCTGTAGCGATCCCGTGCGTCTGCACGGCGGTGGCACGTTGGAGAGCCTCGCGCTACTGGTGATGTCACCGCGATTCTTGTGGCGTGACTATGAGGTGGAAGTCGACGAGGTCACTATCGAGGCTCTCGCCGTGTCAGATCCCGATGACATCGTGGTGCTGGTCATCGTTCATCCACGGGACCCCCTGTGGGAGTCGACGGCGAACCTCTACTCGCCGCTCGTCATCAACCGGCGCACGGGAGCGGCGGTGCAACTGGTTCCCTCGGTCAGCGAACACGAGCTTGGTTGGGCCGTGAAGACCCCTTTTCCACTTGATCGAAACGGCTGAGCGGCCGTGCTGACCCTCACGCGTGAAGTCGGACAGAAGATCCTCATTGGTGACGACATCGTCCTCACGGTGGTGGCAATCTCATCGAACGGCCGCGTCAAACTGGGCATCGAAGCTCCGCGACAGGTGCGCATCGACCGTGAAGAGGTGCTCGATCGAATCCGCCAGGAGAATGTGGAGTCGGCGCGCGCGAGCACCGACGGGGCGCCCGACGCCGCTGCGTGGGCTTCGTACGGCGCCCGACGGGCCACGACGAGGTCGAAAACC
>DATKTZ010000007.1:0-63660 GCA_035530815.1 Acidimicrobiales bacterium | reverse complement strand
CTTCGCCATGATCCGCGGCGGCCACGTGGACGTGGCGGTGCTCGGGGCCATGCAGGTCTCGGCGCGCGGGGACCTGGCCAACTGGATGATCCCGGGCAAGATGGTCAAGGGCATGGGCGGGGCCATGGACCTGGTCCACGGGGCCAAGCGGGTGCTCGTGATGATGGAGCACCAGGCCCGAGACGGGGCGCTCAAGATCGTCGAGCACTGCAGCCTGCCGCTCACCGGACGCGCCTGCGTCCAGCGCATCATCACCGACCTCGCGGTCATCGACGTCGAGCCCGAGGGGCTGGTGCTGCGCGAGCTGGCCCCGGGGGTCAGCCTCGACGAGGTGCGCGCGGCCACCGAGCCCGAGTTGCGCGTCGACCTGGGCTGAGAGCGCGGGCCGGCCCGGGCTGCGCGCTAACCCTCCAACAACTCAACTGGAACGGCGTCCAGCGTGCGCAGGATGGTCTCGGCCAACTGGCGAGCCGAAACCGCATCCATCTCGATCGCCGCGCGTGCCGAGGGGCCACGCGACGAGTTCAGCACGTCGATGATCAGCGCGTGACCCGCCGCGTAGTGCACGGGGTGATCGAAGTACACACTCGCCGTCGTGGCCGGAAACCAGCCGGTGGCGCCCTTCGCACTGGCGCTGATCTCAAGTACTTCGGTGTTGTAGGTGCACATTGGCTCTCCCGTTCGCTTAGCTCGACAAGTACCGACCGAAGAAGTCCCAGACCTCACCCCACGCCTGCACGGCGACCTCGGGGCGGTAGCTGGGTCGGTCTACGGCGAAGAATGCGTGTCCCGCGCCCTCGTAGACGTGCGACTCGAAGTGCTTGTGATGTTCGGCGAGCACACGACCGAGTTGCTCGCCCTGTTCGGGGGTGGGGAACTTGTCGTCGGCGCCGAAGAGCCCGAGCAACGGGCACGAGAGGTTGTCCAGTATCGGGGCCAGCGAGGTGAAGTTGAAAGGCGAGTCCGCGGGCGGATCGGCCATCACGAAGGCACCGTAGCAGTCCACCGCGGCGTCTACGTCAAGGTTGCACGCCGAAAGCACCGTCTGACGCCCACCCGAGCAGTAGCCAATCACTCCCACCTTGGCGTTGGAGCTGGGGTGGCGGCGAAGGTACGCAACCGCCCCGCCTACGTCGCCCACGATGCGTGCGTCGGGCACGCCGCCCTGGGAGCGCACCAGCGCGGCCGCGTCATCCGAACTCGCCCCCGGCGCATCGCGACTGTAGAGGTTGGGAAGGATGGCGAGGTAGCCCTGAGCCGCGAACTTGCGCGTGATCTCCTTGGTCGCCTCGTCGTACCCCGGCAGATGGTGGATCACCACGACCCCACCCACTCGGTCGACCCCGAGGGGCTCGGCCAGATACGCCTCGATATGGTCACCGCCGTGACCCTCTATCGCCACCGTCGTCGCTCGCAGATCCACCGTCATTGCCGCCCCTTCGGAAAGTGATTGGCGCTCAATCTACCGCCGCGACGGTGAGAACCGACCGGTGCGCCGCTCGACGCGACGACCGGTGCGCCTACGCGACGCTTCCCGAAGCGTCAGGGAGCGCCTCGTGCGACCCGCGCGACGAGCCGTTCACCCTCTTGGGCGCGCGCAGATTCGGATGGCCCTCGCCCGACACCTCCTCGAGCGAGCGAGCCGCCGGCTCGGGCAACACGAGGGTCAACGCCATCCCCGCCAGGGCCGCGCCCGCGGCCACCACGAGCATGCCGCGCAGGCCCACGCTGTTCTGCAGTTGCGGAACGAGGAACACACCGACGAACGCGCCAAACTTCCCGATGCCCGCCGCGATGCCGTGTCCGGTCGTGCGCATCTCTACCGGAAAGACCTCCGAGGGCAGAACGAAGGTTGTCGTGTTGGGACCGAACTCAGTGAACAGGTAACTGAAGCCGAAGATCAAGATGAACGGCGCCACCGTCGTGGTGAGCATCGGCACGGCACCGAGAACCAGAAAGCACGCCGCCATCACAGCGAAGCCGATCAGCTGCAGTTGACGATGACCAACCTTGTCGATCTTCCATACGGCGAGCAAGTAGCCCGGCAGCGCGAAGACGACGAAGATCGCGAGGGTGAGCCACAGCTTCGTCTCCAGGGTCGCGTTGGGCGACACCTCCAGCAGGATGCTGGGCAGTGAGATCGTGTTGCCGTAGTAGGCGTAGTCGAAGAGGAACCACGATCCCGCCGTGCCCAGCACCAGGGTCAGCATCCGTGGATTCGTCAGGAACTCACGGAGACTCAGGTGGCGCTTCTCCACGTCGGCCGCCGTGGCCGAGTTGATCGCCCCGCCGGCGAACTTGTGCAGTTCCTGGGCCGCGCGGCCGGACTGGCCCTTCACGCTCGCGCTGAAACGGGGCGATTCGGGCATCCTCGCGCGAAGATAGATCACCGCAGCTGCGGGGAGCGCCCCGAGCCCGAGCAGCAGGCGCCACGTCATCGGCTGGCTGATCCCCGACGACAGCAGAATCAGGCCGACCAGCGGCCCAACGATGAGACCCACGGCCTGCATCGAGAAGACGAGTCCCACGAGACGTCCGCGATCGGAACGATTCGCGTATTCGCTCATGAGCACCGCCGAAACCGGGTAGTCGCCGCCGATGCCGAGACCCAACACGAAGCGGGCGATCACCAGAAAGGCGAGGTTGGGCGAGAACGCCGAGGCCGCGGCCCCGACGATCATGATAAAGGCCACCGTGGTGTACACGGTCTTGCGCCCTAGGACGTCGGCGATCCGACCGAAGACGAATGCACCAATGAACGCGCCGAGAATCGCCGATCCCGTCACCCAACTCGTTTGGGTCGTGGAGAGATTCCACTCGGTCTTCAAGATCGCGGCCACGATGCCGATCACGAAAAGGTCGTAGGCGTCGGTGAAGAAGCCCATACCCGAGATCAGGACGGCGCGGTGGTGGAAGCGACTGGTGGGAGCGTCGTCGAGGAGCTGGCTCACCGTTTGGGTGGATGCCGCCAGACCGGTCTGTGGGATTACATCCTCGGCGGACTCGGTCATCGGTCGCTCCTTCGCTTCAAAACCAGCCACGACGGCTCCAGTCATTCCAATTCGACATAGACGCTCACGAGTGTCCCATTCGATTGTGAAGGCGCACTTATTTGAAGGTTAACGAAAGGTGAACAGCGTGCGAAATTCTGGTGTAGCGACCCAGGGCGCCTCCGCAATATCACGCGGCAGCACTGAAGAGCCACTACCTAGTCTCGAAACGATACTGGGTAGCGCTCTTTAGCGCGAAGGCGACGCTGGTCAGAGCGCGCTAGCCACACGCAGTCCCTCGAGCACCGCCTCTTCGAGCGTTCGAGCGGCGAGGCAGTCACCCACCGCGTGCACCTCGAAAGGGCCGGAACGCAACTCGCCCAGGAGTTGGGAGTCGGACTCGTGCCCGCAGGCCAGTACCACGGCCGCCACGTCGTGGATCATGACCGGCTTCTCGGTGAGCACGTGCTGGAGATAGACGGTGTCCTCGTCGACACCAAAGGGCCGCACCAGCGGGTGCACCCTCACACCCTCGCGCTCGAGCGCGGCGAGGTGGGCGTCGCGCACGTACTGCTGCAAGGCCTCGCCGGCGGCGTAGCCGCGTACGCACAACGTCACGTCATGGCCCTTTGCACGAGCCATCCGCGCGACGCCGATGCCCGTCCAGTCGCCACGCCAGTCAATCACCACCACCCGCCCGCGGGGCAGCGAGACTCCCGAGATGACGTCCCACGCGTCCACGATGATCGGCGAGCCCATGACCTCGAGCGCTGGCCGGTAGGGCCGCGCGCCGGTCGCCACAATCACTACGTCCGGCTGACTCGCCGCCAGATCGATCGCGCCGATGCGGGTGCGCATCTCTAACGTCACGCCCGACCGCTCGAGCTCGCGCTGAAGATTGGAGGCCGCACCGCCGAACTCCTCACGTCCCGGCAGTTGCTGGGCGAGCAGGATCTGCCCGCCGAGTTGAGGCTGTGCCTCGTAGAGTGTCACTCGGTGACCGCGCTCGGCCGCCACCGCCGCGGCCTTCATGCCGCCCGGTCCCCCGCCAACCACCGCCACTGAGCGCGAGCGCGATGATCGCGCGCCGCGTGGATAGAGCAACTCGCGACCGGTCTCGGGGTGTTGTATGCACGAGATGGGGTAGCCCGCGTGAAAGTGCCCGATGCAGGCCTGATTGCAGCCGATGCACGCCCGAATGTCATCGGTGGCACCGGCCAGGGCCAACTCGGCCAGGTTCGGATCGCAGATGAGGGCGCGAGTCATGATGCAGGCGTCGGCCTGATCCTGGGAGAGAATCCGCTCCGCCTCCTGGGGTTGGTTAATCCGTCCGGCGACGAACACCGGAACATCCACCAGAGACTTCACGCGTTGCGAGCACGGCGCGGTGTAGCCGTTGCGAATACTCATCTCGGGAACGATGTGGTCGGAGCCGGCGAGCGTTGCCGAGGTGCCCACCGTCACGCTGATGTAGTCAACGAGGCACGCGTGCGCCAGACTTCTGGCGACGTCGAGCACCACGTCCTCGTCAAGCCCAGCGGGGTCGCGCTCGCCCAATGAGAGGCGCACCCCCACCACGAACTGCTCGCCGACACGTTCGCGCACCGCCGTGAGGACCCGCTCGAGGAATCGGAGCCGATTGGGGCCGCTCGCGCCGTACTCGTCCTCGCGCAGATTGACCTGCGGATTCAAGAACTGGGCGGGCAGGTAGCCGTGACTCGCCACAACCTCCACGCCGTCGAGTCCCGCGCGCTGCAAACGCGACGCGGCCGCCGCATAGCCCTCGATGATCGCGTCGATCTCGCTGAGTTCCATGGCTCTGGGCATCACCCGGAAGCGTTCATTGGGTACCGCCGAGGGCGCCAGCGCGACGGGACTCGTCCCGTCTTGGGACTCCATCACCTCTCGGCCGGGGTGAAACAGTTGGCCGAAGATCGTGGTGCCGTGCCGGTGCACCGACGCGGCGAGGCGTCGATAGCCCTCGATGCACGAGTCATCAATCGCCATCAAGATGTGCGAGGTGTAGCGGGCCGATTCGTGCACGCCGGCTACCTGGACCACGATGAGACCCACACCGCCTCGAGCTCGCGCCTCGTGGTAGGCAATGAGCTGGTCGGTGATCTTCCCGTCGTCGACCATAACGGTGTCGTGGCCCGAGGACACGATTCGATTGCGCAGGGTGCACGAACCCACGACGAGCGGGCTGAACAGCCGAGTGAACGACGTCACGACGTCACCTCGGTTTCTCGCGCCGAGTTTTGGCCCGACGCCGCGCTGTGGGTTCTCACGTCCCCACACTCTCACAACGATGCGTCACCACCGGAACGCGTCCACCGATACTCCCTGTTCGCAGGGGGCGCTGATATGCTCGCCCGGTGGATCAACTCGTTCTCGAGCCCATAACGTCGGAGGACTTCGAGCGACTGAAGTCCAAGGTGATCAAGGAGTTCGCCTCCGAACAGGTGCGCGCCGGAAACTGGCATGAACGCGATGCGATGCGCCTGGCCGCGGAGCAGACCGACGTCATCTTGCCCCAGGGACTGGCGACGCCCGGCACCTTGATCCTCCACGCGCGTACGCACGAAGGTACCCGCGTCGGACACGTATGGATCTCGCTGGAGCCTCAGGGCCACGCCTCCGGCGAAGCGTGGATCTACGACATTGAGGTCGATGAGCCCATGCGCGGACGCGGCTACGGTCGGCTTCTGCTCGAGGCCGCCGAACGTGCGGCACTGGCGAGCGGCGCCACGGCGCTCGGTCTCAACGTGTTCGGCGCGAATCACGTGGCGAGGACTCTTTACGAACACAGTGGCTACGAGGTGCAGACGCTGCAGATGCGAAAGATGCTCACCGCGCGACAGTGAACGGCAATGGCCCGGCACCGACGGGGCCCGGCAACGTGCTCGCTCACTAGTGTTGTGGGGACCCATCAGATCGTTCGACCACGACCCACGACAGGAAAGACCTCGCCACGTGCTTCGCCTCCAGCAATTCGACACCGACGGTGCGGCACCACTCCTCTCGGACAAGGAGTTGCGTCAGCGCTGGGCGGCGTTCCACGACAGCATTCACATGGCGTCAGGCAACTGGTTCCGCCGGACGCTGGGACGGATGCTCGGCGAAAACACCCGCCGCTACAGGCTCGCTCGATTCTTCGGGCGCCCACTGCTCAAGGTGGCGCGCTCACTGACCGGGCGAGAAAAGGACACCACACCCCAGGAGGTGCTCGCCGTCACGCGCGCTCCCAAGGGCTCCACCTTTCCGCTCAACTACCACCCTCAGCCCCTCGCCGCGTTTAACCTCGAGTTGCGCGGGGACGCTCACTTCGATGACGTGACCGTCTGGGCCGTCGACGCGAGTACCGGTTGGTCCGCCGACGCCATCACTTCGCTCAACGACGCGTTGAACTCGATGACGACGACCTGGCTGGCCCTCGTTGAAGCCACCGCCACCGGGTTCGAGCGTGAAGCGGCGATCACCGTGCTGCTCTCGCACGCCGCGGCGCACGACGACGTCGTCTTCGCTGACGAGGCCGGGCCGAACCCCCCCACACCGATTCTCAAGAGTCCGAACGTCGGACCCCACACACTGCTGAGCTACAACGTGGTAGGCCGACCGGCGCTCATTCGCGTGACGACGCTGCGCGCCGTCGGAGGCTTTTCGAGCGGCGCGGGCCGGGCGTTCGAACACGATGCCTACCTCAGACTGAGCGAGGCCCACGCGGAGTTTCACCACGTCGCCGCAGTCCTGCCCGCGGGCCGGGGGGACGCTGGGTTCAGCGAGCTCGTCAATGACGACACGTGCCGGGTCGTCCAGCGCGCGCTCGAGCGGCGGGGCTGGGTGGGCGAGGTCGACGCGCGCACCGTGCCCGGCGTCGTGCGCTGGTCGTTGCGTACACCGACCCCCGCGCCCTCGATTGACATCATCATCCCCACCCGGGATCGACTCGACCTAGTGCGCCAGTGCCTCGACGCCATCGAGGCGATCACGACCTACCCGAACTACCGCCTCATCATCCTGGACAATGACTCGGTGGACTCAGCGACGCTCGAGTTCTTCGCCACAACCGAGCACCGGGTCGTTCCCTGTCCGGGCCCGTTTAACTACGCCCACATCGTCAACCGGGGTATACAGCACTCGAACGCCGATTTCGTGGTGACACTGAACAACGACACGATAGTCATCACACCGGACTGGCTCGAGCAGATGGTCGCGCTCGCGTCACTGCCCGACGTGTCCATCGTGGGCGCCTGCCTCTTGGACCAGGACGGCCGATTCGAGCACGAGAGCATCGTCATCGCTCCCTACCCCCAGCATCTGCGCAGCGACTCCAACTACACGAACGCGGACCAATTCGTCGCCGCAACACGTGACGTATCGGCGGTGACCGGCGCCGTCCAGATGGTGCGACGCGAACTGTGGATGTCCCTCGGCGGCATGGACGAACAACTGAAGGTGGTCATGAACGACGTCGACATCTGTCTGCGCAGCCAACTCGATGGTCACTTCGTGCTCTACACGCCCGACGTCCGCCTCTACCACCACGTGAGCTCCTCACGCGGCACCCTGGACCCATTGGACGACCGCAACCGATTCATCCGGCGCTGGGACATCTTCGGAACGTTTCGCGATCCCTACTTTCCCGAGTCACTGCTGCTGCTGGGTGAAACCATCTACTACCGCCACCGCTGAGCGGCCCGGTTCGACCCAGTGGCTCTTGTAGCCTGAGTGGGTGAATTCTCTCGGAGCCCGTCTCGGGGCGTTCTACCGGCGGCTGCCTCCGGCCACAGTGCCCCTGCTCATCATCGTGCTGGCCGTCCTGGTCGGCAACATCATGTACGTCTCGGGGCTGGCCAACAATGACCCCATCTCGTGGACCGCGGGCATCTCGCACAAGATCTGCCGGGTCACGTGCGGGCGCCCCATGATCGACCCCAACGTTGGCTTCATCACCCAGCCGCTGGGGCATCTCTCGGCAATGGACCTGCTCCACGGCCACATGCCGTTCTGGAACTACTTCGAAGGACTCGGCACTCCGCTAGCCGGAGAGATGCAGTCCGCGTCGTTCTTTCCGCTCACCCTGCTCTTCGCTTTCCCCAGTGGCCTCGTGTGGTTCCACGTGCTCTTGGAGATCATTGCCGGCGTCTCGACCTACTTCCTCGCACGGCGGCTCTCGATTCCGGTCATCTTCGCCACCGCCGCGGGTGTGCTGTTCGCCTTGAACGGCACGTACGCCTGGTTGGGCAACGCGGTCTTGAACCCGGTCGCGTTCCTCCCGATGCTGATCTTGGGCATCGAGATGATTTTCGATTCGGCGCGACGTCACGAGCGCCAGGGCTGGTACGTCGCCGCCATCGCGCTCTCGCTCTCGCTCTACGCTGGATTCCCCGAAGTCGCGTACCTCGACGCACTCTTCGCTGGGGGCTGGGCAATCCTGCGGTTCTTCTCGCTGCCACGCGAGGTGCGCGCCGTCGCCGCGAGGCGCTCCGGTTTGGCCGCGGTGGTCGGTATCGTCCTCTCGCTACCGATCCTCGTCCCCTTCCTCGACTTCATGAAGGTCGCCAGCGTCGGTGGCCACGTCAGCCAGGTGGACGGACTCGCGCGCCTGTCGCCCCAGGCCTTTCCGATGTTGCTCGACCCGTACGTGTACGGGACCCTGCTTTCCAACCCAAACTCCTACGCCGGCTGGGGCGGGATCGGCGGCTACTTCTCGGCGAGCGTCGTGGCGCTGGCCCTGCTCGGGCTCTTCGGCCAGCGCCTGCGCGGGCTGCGTATCTACCTCGGGGTGTGGTCGTTCATTGGTGTGTTGACCACCCGCAACCTCTTTGAGCTGCGCCGCGTGTGGAACCTGCTGCCCATCATGAACACCGTCGCCTTCTCGCGCTACATCTTTCCCAGCATCGAGATGGCCCTCATCATTCTGGCCGCACTGGGCATGATGGACCTGGCGACGACCGCGAAGGCCAAGCGGCTCTTCCCCGTGACCACCCTGGTGGCCCTCGGTCTGCTCACGTGGAGCGCGCTGGCCGCGAGCTCGATCAACCGCGGCGTGGTGCTGATCCCCAAGGCGAGGATCATCTTCATCGGGTTGCACGCGCTGCCCTTCATCGCGCTGGGACTGCTCCTCGCGTTCGCCCTGCTCACGCGTTGGCGCGTGACGCCACTGCTCGTGGCCCTGGTGTTGTGCGGGGAAGCGCTGTTGTTGTTCTACGTGCCGACCGCCGAGTCGCCCAAACAGATCACACTCGATGAGGCGCCGATCCATTACCTGCAGGCCCACCAGGGCAACGAGCGCTTCCTCGACTTCGCGGTGCTCTATCCCAACTGGGGTTCGCAGTACAACCTCAACGAACTGAGCCAGGTTGATCTGCCCTTCCCGCACAACTACGCGGACTTCATCGCGAAGAACCTCTTCCCGAATCTCACGCCATCGAATCAGTTCACGATTCACGGTGGCATGACCGGCATCATCACCCAGGAACAGGCCGTGCTCGACCACTTCCAGGCCTACGAGAACGCGTCGGTCAAGTACCTGCTTATTCCGAGTTCGGTGATTCCGCTGGCGGGTCTCGCCAAACTGGGCGTGACCAAGGTCTTCGCCGACTCACTGGCGACGATCTACGAGATGCCCCATCCGCGGCCCTTCATGTCGACGACAGCGTCATCCTGTACGGTCACCACGCTGGGTCCGTCCAAGGCCACTGTGGACTGCCCGAGCGCCACGACACTGCTGCGCACCGAACTCGCCATGCCGGGCTGGCACGCCTACGTGAACGGCCGCGAAGTACCCATCACGACGACCAACGGTGTCTACCAGAGCGTCGAGGTGCCCGCGGGCACCTCGACGGTCACCTACGCCTTCAACCCGCCCCACGAGAAGTTCGGTCTGGCCGCCGGACTGCTCGCGCTGCTGTTCCTCGCTGGGGTGTGGGTTCGCGAACGTTGGTTCCTACGTCGGCCCTGAGCCCGGCGGCGAGATCGGTGCCCCGCCTGCGCCATGGCGCGCTCGCACTCGCCCTGTGCCTGGGGGCGGTGCTCGCAGCCCCCAGCGCCGCAAGCACCGCGACGACCACCACGATCGACCCGGGACAACTGCCCGCGACCAGCGCGAAGCCATCGACCACGACGGGGGTGCGAAGCGTGCTGCACGTCGTGTGGCGAGCCATCGTGAGTGACAACCCCACACTCGCCCGTCGGTCCTTCTTTCCACGCACCGCCTACATCCGGATGAAGCAGGGTCTCCTGGCCAACCCCGCCAGCGACTACGACGCGCGCCTGCTCGCGTTCTACAACCTCGATCTCGCGGCGTATCACCAACGAATCGTCCCCGGCGCGCGACCCGTGCTCGTAGGGGTGAAGGTGCATCGCAGCGACGCGGCGTGGATCCCCCCGGGGGCCTGCGAGAACCTGATCGGCTACTGGCACCTGGCGGGGGTTCGACTGGTCTTTCGCAAGGGTGCCCGGGTCTGGTCGGTGGCGGTGGCGTCACTCATCTCGTGGCGCGGCGTCTGGTACGTGGTGCACCTGGGTCCGAACCCGCGCGCACGCAACGTGGGCACCATTGACGACTGGCGAGCGGGGCCGGGCGTCGCGGGGCCCGCGGGCGGGTGCTAGCGAACAGGCAACGACACGTTGCCGTCGGGGGCGATGACCGCCGCGGCATTAGCGAAGTCCTGGTGCGACAGCAGGTTGACGAACTGGGCTGCGGACCGGGTGGGATCGACACTCGGCTGACCCGAGGGGCTCAGCACGAGTGAGGTGAAGTTTGCCCGCACGGTTGAGCCCGCGGCGTCGAGGGTCACCTTCAAGATCGCCGAATAGCGCAGGTCGCCCGAGGTGGCGAAGTTGTAGTAGTTGGCGAAATCGCCGAGACTGTAGTCAATGAGATGACCGCGATACCACTCGAGGCCGCGCAGCACGTGTGGTCCGCTCGCGATGACGAGGTCAGCCCCGTCGTTGATCGCGGCGTGGGCGAAGGCGTACGGGTTGCCCCGGTTCTCGCCGACGAAGGTCTCGGTGGCGCGCGTGACGTGTGCGGCGTCGGGCCCCTCGGCTCCGGCGTGCATGTACACCACGACCAGATCCGCGACACTCTTGGCGTGCCTGATCAGTTCGGCCGCCGCGGGGAAGTCGAGGAGGTTGTTGGTGCTGGCGTAGGGAGCGAAATCGACGAAGGCCACCTTCAGCGAACCGTCGCGCACCACGCCGATCTGGCCCGCGAGGCCCGCCTGGGTGATCCCGGCGGCGCGCAACGCGCTCGAGGTGTCGGCGACGCCGCTCGCCCCGTAGTCGTTGGAGTGGTTGTTCGCGCTGTTGAGCACGTTGAAGCCCGCCCGGCGGTAGACCTCGGCGAACGAGGGCGGCACCCGGAAGGCGTAGCAGAACGTCGATGTCGACGAGCACTTGGACGTGGTGGCGTCGGTCATGGTGCCCTCGAGGTTCCCGAACACGATCGGTGCGGCCAGCGCGGGTACGACCGGAGCCATATAGGCGGCGAGATCAGGGGGTAACTGGGGGGTGTTGCCGAGTTCGGTGTCGCCCACTGCGGCGATGGTGGCCACCGGCGCCAGGGTGGTCGTCGTGGTGCTCGTGGTCGACGTCGCCACGAGTGTGCTCGTAGTGGTGTTCGTGGGGTGCTGCACGTTGGCGTACCCCACCGCAACGAGCGCGGCGAGCACCAAGGGAGTCACCACACCCAGCGTGACCCGGCGCGCAAGACGACCGCCGTGTACACCGTCGGACTCGGGTGTCACCACGGCTGGGGTGCTCCCGGGGCTCGCGCACTGTAGACGGCGAAGAAGTCCTTCGTGCTGGGATAGAGGAAGCGCCCGGGAATCTGGTTGGGATTGGGCACGAAGAGCGACGGTCCCTGAGCGCCCGGCCCGGCGTAGGTGACCAGGATCGGCCACTCGGGGTTGATGTCCAACTGCATTGCGCGCACGCAGTGCAGCGCCACCATGATCGAAGCGAGGCTGGCGGAGGTCTGGGCGGGCGCCGCGGCGTAGATGAGGTTGCCGTGGGCGTCCACCCCGAGCGCCGTGCGCCACACGTCGGGCACACCGTGCAACGTGAGACCCCACGCCGCGTTGTTCGCCGACAACGCACTCGGTCGTGCGCGCGCGACCAGCAGCGGCAGGTTCTGGCGCGCCATGAGCACGTTGGACCCGGGCCGCGCCCCTTGGCGCCAGGTAACGACGTTCACCGTGCCGTTGGTGTAGCGGACCACCGTCGCGAGCCCCCGAATCATCGGGAAGTAGAGGATGTGGTTGACGTAGAACCCACCGGGCCGATCAGCCTCGTAGAACCCGGAGTTGAAGGTCGCAAGGAGTCGGCCTCGCGCGGCACTCGGCACCATCTCGGGGCCACGCGACAGCGTCGTCGCCCCTGGTCCCTCGTAGCCCGGGTACAGCGCCAACTGGGTCGACGACGAACGAATCCACGCGGCGTAGGCCACGACGCCGGGCTGGGCGGCGGGTCGAAACGAAGTCGTGTACACCGATGGCGTCTTCGACCAGGTGTCGCTGCGACGCCACGTGGCGCAACGCGACGCACCCGAGGGAGCACACACTGGCGCGGGCAGCGCGAGATGGGCCGTGCCCGACGTGGTGCCCGCCCCCGCCGAGGTCACCACCCGAGGGGACATCACCACGGAGGCGACGACCACAATGACACCAAGCGTGGTTGTAACGACGAGCCTTCGCATGGTCCTCTTCCGAGATGGTCGCTCAATATCCTAGGGACAGACGATGATCGTGCGTGGGCGCCCCCGAGGTGCCGTGCGGTACGGTGACAACGTCGCTGAAGGAGGCCCGTGACGCCAGCGTGCTTGACTCGACCATCGCGAGCGATGGGAGCGGATCGTGGCTGATCGGATCGCCAGCATCGATCTAAGCCAGCGCCTCTCGGCCGAAGAGTCCGAGAAGCGAATCCTCGCCGCCCAACACCGGCTCGTCCAGTTGCGCCTTACAACGGCGGGGCTCTTGGATCCGCCGCACCAGGGACCCGGGCTCCTCGTGCTCTTCGAGGGTCTCGACGCCGCCGGCAAGGGTGGAACCATCCGGCGCCTGGTACAAGGCCTCGATCCGCGCCACGTGCTGGTGCGACCGATTGGTCCTCCCACCACCGAGGAGAGCCGCCACCACTTCTTGTGGCGCTTCCAGTCGTCAATTCCCGGACGCGGCGAGATGACGGTGTTCGACCGATCGTGGTACGGGCGACTGCTCGTCGAACGCGTGGAACACCTCATCGACCGCGACGGCGCGCGGCGTTCGGCCCAAGAGATCGTCGACTTCGAGAACGCACTGGTCAACGACGGCGTCACGGTGGTCAAGTTCTGGCTCCACGTGTCGGACGAGGAGCAACTCCGGCGCTTCAACGAACGAGCAAGTAATCCGCTGAAGCAGTGGAAGCTCACCGAGGACGACTGGCGTAATCGGAGCAAGCGCCCGGCGTACCTCGAAGCGCTCGGCGACGCTATCGAGTGGACCGACCACCCCCACGCGCACTGGGACCTCATCGGCGCCGATGACAAGCACTACGCTCGCGCCACGATCCTGGAGACCCTCATCGAACGCTGGATTCACGATCTGGGGCGCCACGGCGTTACGGTTCCGCCCGCGCACGGCGGCGACTACCTGCTCTAGCCGCGTGGGCGACCTCCAATCTGGAACACTGAGAACATGACATCTCGCTACGGCATCACTATCCCCTTCGACGGCGTGTCGCTACCCGAGCATCGAGAGTGGTTCCACCGTCTCGCCGACCTCGGCTACAGCGACGTGTGGTCGGCCGAGGTGGACGGCGCCGACGGGTTCACCCCGCTCACGTTGGCCGCCGCCTGGGAGTCACGACTCAACCTCGGCGTGGCGGTCACCCCGGTGTTCACGCGAGGACCCGGGCTGCTCGCCATGAGTATTGCCGCACTCGCCGAGGCAGCGCAGGGACGTCTGACCATGGGACTCGGCGCCTCCAGCGCGCCAGTCGTGCAACGCTGGAATGGCATTGCCTACGAGAAGCCCTACGCGCGCACCCGCGACGTCCTGCACTTCGTCCAGCGCGCGCTCGACGGCGAGAAGATCGACCACGTGTTCGAGACCTTCGAGGTGCACGGGTTTCGACTCTCACGACCGGTCCTCGAGCGCCCCGCGATCCTGCTCGGTGCCTTGCGCCCGGGCATGCTCCGCCTGGCGGGTCGCGAAGCCGACGGCGCCATCCTCAACTGGTTGGGCGCCGACGATGTCGCGCAGTGCAGGAGCGAGGTAGGCGACGCGAAGACCATCGCGGCGCGTCTCTTCGTCATCCCCAGCGAGGACGCGGACAGCGCGCGAGCCATCGGGCGACGGATGATCACCTCGTATCTCACCGTGAACGCCTACGCCGAGTTCCACCGTTGGCTTGGGCGTGGTGAGTTGCTCCAACCGATGTGGGACGCGTGGGCGGCGGGCGATCGCAAGCGCGCGAACGAACTCGTGCCGGACGCGTTGGTCGACGAGTTGATCATCCACGGCTCCTACGACGCGTGTCGCGACCACGTCCAGCGCTACATCGAAGCCGGCGTGCAGATTCCGACGCTCGCAGTCATCCCCTGGGGCATCGAACTGAGCGACGCCGTCGAGGGCCTCGCGCCACGATAGAGGTCCCGGTTCCGCGTCGCGTCGTACGCGAGCCAGTACGCATCAGTTCCCTACACTGGGAGCAACTGATCGGAGCGCCGTGACGAAGAAGACCAAGTCCCCCAAGAAGACCAAGATCGGCGTCGTGGACACGATGTTCGCTCGCTACGACATGGGCGCGGCGGCACGCGCCGAATTGGCCGAGTGTCCCGGCCACGGCGAGACGTTCAGCGTCGTCTCACGGACCGTGCCCGGCTTCAAGGACCTCGCCGTGGCCGCCAAGAACCTCATCGAGCGCGACGGATGCTCCATCGTGGTCGCCCTGGGAATGCCAGGCAAGGCCCCGATCGACAAGCAGTGCGCCCACGAGGCGGCGCTCGGCATCATGCAGGCCCAATTGCTCACCTCGACCCCGATCCTGGAAGTCTTCGTGCACGAGGACGAGGCCGACGACCCCGCGGTGCTGGCGAGCGTGTTCGAGAATCGCTCGCGCAAGCACGCGCGCAACGCGTACTGGATGCTGTTCGAGCCCGAGCAACTGGCTAGGCGCGCCGGCCACGGCGTTCGCCAGGGCTTCGACGACGCGGGTCCACTCAGCGCCTAGGACCGCTGATGGCGGTGATCTTCACTATGCTCGCCAGAGTTACGCTGCAGTAACCACGAGGAGGAACCCATGCCCGAAGCCGTCATTGTCGCCACCGGCCGCACCCCCATCGGTCGAGCCTTCAAGGGCTCGTTGATCGACATGCGCCCCGATGACCTCACGGCGCTCGTCGTTCGCGAGGTTCTGGCCAAGGTGCCACAGTTGGATCCCCACAACGTCGAAGACCTGATGGTGGGTTGCGGCTCGCCCGCCGGCGAGTCGGGCTTCAACGTGGCGCGCGTGGCAGCGGTGCTCGCGGGCCTCGAGCACGTGCCCGGTGTGACGGTCAACCGCTACTGCTCGTCTTCGTTGCAGACCATCCGTATGGCCGCGCACGCCATTCGCGCTGGCGAGGGCGACGTCTTCGTCGCCGCCGGTGTCGAGACGGTGTCGCGCTACGGCAACGGCGCCTCGGATTCGGGCCAGGCGGTCAATCCCCTCTTCGCCGACGCCCTGGCGCGCACCAAGTCGCGCTCCGCCAAGGTGAGCGAACCGTGGACCGAGGCAGCGGGTCTGCCCGACATCTACATCGCCATGGGTCAGACCGCTGAGAACGTGGCGGAGTACGAGCACGTCTCGCGCACCGAGATGGACGAATTCGCCCTCCGTAGCCAGGAGCTCGCGGTGCAGAGTCAGACGAACGGCTTCTTCGAGCGCGAGATCATCCCGGTCACCCTGCCCGACGGCACGGTGATCACCAAGGACGACGGACCACGACCGGGCACGACGATGGAGAAACTCGCGTCACTCGCCTCGGTGTTTCGCGAGGGCGGCACGGTCACCGCTGGCAACGCGTGTCCGCTGAACGACGGTGCGGCGGCGGTCGTCGTGATGAGCGATACCCGCGCCAAGCAACTGGGCATCACGCCACTCGCGCGTATCGTGGCCAGCGGCGTGAGCGCGCTCAACCCCGAGATCATGGGACTCGGCCCGATCGAAGCGTGCCGCCAAGCGCTGGGTCGCGCGGGCCTGACCATGGATGACATCGACCTGGTCGAGATCAACGAGGCCTTCGCCGCCCAGGTGATTCCCAGCGCCAAGCACCTGGGCATCGCATGGGACAAGTTGAACGTGAACGGCGGCTCGATCGCGCTCGGACACCCCTTCGGCATGACCGGCGCGCGCATCATGACCACTCTGCTCAACGGGCTCGAGGACCGCGGCAAGCGCTTCGGTCTCGAGACGATGTGCGTGGGCGGCGGTCAGGGCATGGCCATGATCGTCGAGCGCCTGAGCTAAAGAGGATCAGGCGCGGCCCGTCGTGCGTGCGGTGGGGTCCGACTCGAACGCGACGTGCTCCTCGTCGCTGACCGGGCGTGACTCGCCCGGCAACAACACCGGGATCGAACCGCGCACCTCGTAGGCCACGCGTCGTCGGGGGTTGTAGAGGACCTGACGCTGCTCGATGTACAGCAGCGGACCGTGGTCGACGGGGTCCTCGAGTAGTTCCAGGAGAAATGCATCGAGACTCACGGTTGGGCTCCTTCGATCAGGTCGAGCACCTCGCGCACGTGCACCGCGCACGCCGCTGTGTCCTCCGCCTCGACATTGAGCCGCAGCAGGGGTTCGGTGTTCGACGGACGCAGGTTGAACCACCACGTGTCGTACTCCACGGTCAGCCCGTCGAGTTCGTCCACGTTGGTCCCCTGCTCGCGCATCGTCGAACTCAGTGCGGCCACGGTCGCCGAGGGGCTCGCGACCTGGGTGTTGATTTCTCCCGACGCCGCGTAGCGATCAAAGGGCTCCACCAACTCCGACAGCGGCTGATGAGTCTGGCTCAGTAGTTCGAGGACCACGAGAGCGGTGATGATCCCCGAGTCGGCACGATAGTTGTCACGGTAGTAGTAGTGCCCCGAATGCTCCCCGCCAAAGACCGCGCCGGTCTCGGCCATGACCTGTTTGATGTAGCTGTGGCCGACGCGGGTGCGCACGCCCACGCCGCCGAACTCGTCAATGACCTCGGGCACCGATCTCGAGCAGATCAGGTTGTAGAGGATCGTCGCGCCGGGGTTGCGGCCCAGCATCGCCGCGGCCACCATTGCGGTGGTGGTCGAACCACTGATGAGCTGCGCTTTCTCGTCGATCAGGAACACGCGGTCGGCGTCGCCGTCAAAGGCGAGTCCGATGTCCGCGCCCACCTCCAGCACGCGCCGCTGGAGATCCACCAGATTCTCCGGATTGATCGGGTCGGCCGGGTGGTTGGGGAACGTGCCGTCAAGTTCGGGAAAGAGGATCTCGACGTCAAAGGGCAGACTAGAAAACACGCGCGGCACCACGTAGCCACCCATGCCGTTGGCGGTGTCGGCCACGATCTTGAGGCGGCGCAACGAACTGACGTCCACGAAGGAGTGCACGTGATCGACCCACTCGTCGATGAGGTCTCGCTGGACGAGCGGTGCGAGGACTCCCTCAGCGGGCTGGGCGTAGAAGGACTCGGTCAACTCGGCGATCTCGCCCAGGCCGGTGTCGACACCCACCGGCTTGGCTCCGGCGCGACAGAGCTTGATCCCGTTGTACTGGGCGGGGTTGTGCGACGCGGTGAACATCGCGCCGGGCGCGTCGATGTAACCGGTGGCGAAGTACAAGAAGTCCGTCGAGGCGAGACCCAGGTCCACCACCTCCACCCCCACGGCGCGCGCGCCTTCGCCGAAGGCGTGGCTCAGCGACACGCCCGAGGGGCGCATGTCGCGCGCGACGAGGATCTGCGGCATTGCGACGAAGGTCGCGAAGGCCGAGCCCACGGCCCGCGCGAGGTCCTCGTCTATCTGGTCGGGGTAGGTACCTCGAATGTCATACGCCTTGAAGACGGCCGAAGTGTCCACAACGCTCAACTCTAGTTCCGGACCTTTTGGCGTCTCCGAAGCACGACCCAGATCGTCGCCGTGGCGCCGAGCACCGTGAGATCGCTGATGATATTGCCCACGGTGAGGGCCGGGGTGGAGGTGTACTCCAGCGAGACGTCCTTGGACGTGGGCACCACCACCATGAGGTTCGGACTCACTCGATACGGCCCGGTGGCACCACTAGCGTGCCAGCGCGGGTAGTAGGAGATCTTCACCAGCACCGGCACGCCGGTGCGGCTGACGCGGAACGAGACCGACTGGGTGGCGACCTTCAGATCGCTGATCGTGACCGGGGCAACCCGCCGCGTCGGGTCCAGGTGGCCCGGACTCGAGACGCGCGGCCACGACTTCGGGCCGCTGGTCGCCATGAGGATCGACCACCGAGCCGGATCCAGCCACCACGACGCGTTGGCGCTGAGCCACGCCGTGCGACTCGCGATACCGCTGACCACATTGGGTAGCCGGGTCACACCCTGGACCATCGGGCTGTGCTTGATCAGGTACACCCGCCACTGCACGCCCGGAGAGGGCCAACGTTTGGTCGCCGCCACGAACCTGAGATCGGGGTCGCCGTTCGCCTCGGCCACCGCCAGGGGCGAGAAGGCCACGTAGTACTTCACGCCGAGCATCTGCAGGTGCTTGACGCCCTCACTCACGTTCAACTGTCCGTAGTTCAGCCCGACCTGGGGATTGGACGGTGCAGCACTGAGTTCGGCTTGGTTGAGAAAGTGGTAGGGGGTGGTGGCGGAGGACTCGAAGAAGAGGCCCTCCATGGAGTCGACGCAGTTGTTGGTCCAGTAGGGCATCAGCATGAGCGCCATCGGCGTGCCGAACCGATTCTCGCTCGACGAGTACTCCCACATGGCGCGACCGCAGCCGTAGTGATCGGCGACGCGCTGCATCGTGGTCATCAGATCGTGGTATTCGGGCCACGCCGCCTTGCTCTGATAGCCCGAGTAGTTCCACTGCGCCCAACTACTCACCTGATTGCCCGTGGTCGAGAGACCCAGCGTCGTGGCGAGGGGCGGCACCAGGCCCGGCAGGGTCGAGGCCAGACCCAGCACCGCGACGCTGACGCTCGCGCGCACGATCCGACGCGCCCGGCGCTCACCCGAGGCGGGCGGAGCGGGCATCTCGTCGAGCGCCTCGTCGAGCGCGCCCTCGTCGAGCCCCGAGTTCTCGGCCCGGCCACTGCCCTCGGGCGCCGCGCGCTCGGGGTGGTCCTCGAGCGGGTCCGGCTCGCCCGACGAACTCGCCGATTCAACGTCACTCGCGGGCGTCGCAATCGGCGCCCAGCGCCGCACCCGTGCGCCGACGTGGCTCCAGCGAGCCAACGGGTAACCTACGAGCCAGCCGGCGCTCAGGTGGATCGTGACGAACCAGAACGGCACGAGCCGTTCGTTCCAAATCACGCTCTGCGGGTCGAGGACGTAGGCGCCGAGCGAGAGCAGGGTCAGGGCGCCGAGCACCATCCCGAGCCGGTCGCGCACCGCGAAGGCCGCCACGAACGCACACGCCGCCATGATGATCACCCAGCGATCACCTCCCGCCGCGCCGGTGGCGTTGTACCAGCCCAGGGTGGTGAAGATCGAGTGCAGCGAACTCACGTTGTCGTTGGTGTAACCCATCGAATTCGTGAGGTTCTGGGTCGCCACGAACGGCAGGAGCCACCACGCAGAGAGTCCGAATGACAACAAGCCCGCACCCAGCGCGAAGCGCCAGGGGCGCGCGTAGTCGCCCGGCACTAGTTCCTGGGTCGGATCGCCCACGCCGCGTCGCTGGAGGGTCTCGAAGATCACCAGCACGCCGACGGCACCGACGACAAAGAAGAACGGCAGGACGTGCGACGCCAGCGTGGCACTCAGGGTAATGGCGGCCCACCAGTACCCGCGCCCGGTGCGCACCCCTCGAGCGAACAACCCGATGCTCACCAGCGCCAGCGCGAGCGACAACGAGAACGCGTACTCGCCCGCCATGGTCGAAAAGAGGTTCCCGCCATCGATCGTGTAAGACGCGTCGAACAAGAACGGCAGTGTCGCCATGGCCAGCGCCAGCGGTACCGGTCGCGGCGCGCGAAAGAGCCGCCCCATGACGTAGGCGGCGATCGGCATCAACACCGAGCCCAGGATCGTCGCGAGCTTGAAGGCCAGCGCGAAGCCGATCACGTAACTGGCCAGGGTGGCCAGCACGTCGGGCAGTACGAAGTAATAGGTGTAGGCGGGCATCCCTGCGAACCAGCCCGGATACCACGGCGTCAGATTGAACAGGTCACCCTGAGTGCGCAGGTACGCCGGCAGCGCGAGGTGCGCCCCCGTGTCACCGCCGGTCAGCAGCGTCGAGGAGAACACCAGGTTCGGGTGCAGCGC
Source organism: Acidimicrobiales bacterium (assembly GCA_035530815.1). GTDB lineage: Bacteria > Actinomycetota > Acidimicrobiia > Acidimicrobiales > RAAP-2 > RAAP-2. The sequence goes on along the minus strand of DATKTZ010000007.1, from coordinate 43,206 downwards.
CCACACGGTGATGTAGATGACACAGGCGATGAATACCGCGTCGAGCGCGCCGAGCGGCGTCAGACGACTGCGCAGATTGCGCCACATCAATGACTCCTCTGGATCAAGAGAGCCACCATCGCGACGCCGTTGAACGAGAGGTGGGTCACGATGCTCGGCACCAGACGCTTGGTGCGGCGCACGAGCCACGCCAGCACGACGCCGAGGAACGCGAGACCCGCGAACTGCGCAGGTTCGCCGTGGGCCAGAGCGAACACCAGCGCGCTCGCGACGATGGCCAGCCAGGCGCCGAGCGTGCTCAGCTCACCGTGCAACGCCACGTCGAGACCCCGGTAGAGCACGCCGCGAAAGAACCACTCCTCCATCAACGGCGCGCCCAGTGTGGTGCACAGGGCCAGCACGGCGAAGCTCCAGCCGTGGGCCTGGCCAAAGAGGTGGGTGACCGGCCGATTCAGGTGTTGGACGTGAAACGGCTGGTAAGCGAGCCCCACACCGATCTGCAGCACGACGCCGAGCACCACGTAGGACCAGTCACCGGGCTTCACTTGCCACTGGGCGGCGAGCGGCGCGAGCGCGCCGCGCGAGCGCGCCGCGCGAATCGCGTAGGCAAAACCCACCCACAGCCCGACGAGGCTGAGCACGTTCGCCCACCACGGCGGCTGGCTCTGACGCGCGAGGGCGCTCAGACCACCGGGAAAGTGGCTCAGCGCCACGCCCAGCGCGATCAGGCCGGTGGCCACCACCTGGCCAATGATGAATCCCAGCACCGCGACGAGCAGGATAATGCCGGGGCGTGGCGGGCGTAGGAAATCCAGGTCCGAGTGTGAACTCACAAGCCCTTACGCTAACAAGTACGGGGTTTTGCACAGGGCGCGAGCCTCGATGCGGGCGAACGCCCCTAGATTGGTTAAGTGAATACTCCACCGAATGACAAGCCAGGTCTAAAAAAGTACCTGCCGAACTCCGAGCGGCCAATGGCGCCCGAGTCGCGCCGGCGTTTCGTCACGATCGCCATCGTGGCATTCGTGCTTGGCATCTTGTTCATCCCCTCGCTGTTCCAAAGCAAGAGCGTGACGAACATCTCGTACTCCAAACTCATCCACGACGCCCGCCACCAACTCGTGGTGTCGGCCAGCATCAACAACTCCAATGGCGTCATCACCGGCCAATTGACTGATGGGACCAACTTTACGACCAACGGCCCCGCACCGGCGCTCAGTAACGAGGTCGACACACTACGCACCAACAACGTCAACGTCACCTTCGCGAACCCCTCCGGATTCGCCTCGACCTTCCTGCCCTATCTCATCTGGATCCTCATCTTCGCGGGCTTCATGATCTTCGCCGGCCGACAGGCCCGGGGCCAGATGAACGGCATGATGTCGGTGGGCCGTTCCAAGGCCAAGCAATTCAATCAAGATCGCCCTCGCACGACCTTCTCCGACGTCGCCGGCTACCTCGGCGTGAAACAGGAGATCGGCGAAGTGGTCGAGTTCCTGAAGAACCCCGGACTCTACAAGCAGATCGGAGCGATGATCCCCAAGGGAATCCTGCTCGTGGGTCCCCCTGGCACCGGCAAGACCATGCTGGCGCGGGCGGTGGCCGGCGAGGCGGGAGTGCCCTTCTTCTCGGTGTCCGGCTCTGACTTCATGGAGATGTTCGTCGGTGTGGGAGCCAGCCGCGTGCGCGACCTGTTCGCCACCGCGCGCAAGCAGTCGCCGGCAATCGTGTTCATCGACGAGATCGACTCCATCGGTCGCAAGCGCGGCGCGGGCGTCGGCGGCGGCCACGACGAACGCGAGCAGACCCTAAACCAGATGCTGAACGAAATGGATGGCTTCGACCCGACTGAGGGCGTCGTCGTGATTGCCGCGACCAACCGGCCCGACGTCTTGGACCCGGCGCTTCTTCGCCCGGGCCGATTCGATCGCCAGATCGTGGTCCCGTTGCCCGACCTCGAAGAGCGCCTGCCCATCCTCGAGGTGCACGCGAAGGACAAACCCCTCGATCCCAGCGTCGACCTCTCGATGGTCGCACGCGGCACCCCCGGCATGAGCGGGGCGGACCTGGCCAACCTGGTGAACGAGGCGGCGCTGCACGCCGTGCGTCGACACTCGGCCACGATCTCCATGGAAGACTTCGAGGCCTCGCGCGACCGAGTCCTCATGGGTCAGTTGCGCGACACGATGGTGCTCGGCGAGGACGAACGCGAGCGCATCGCGTTCCACGAGAGCGGCCACGCGCTGTTGGCCTACGTGCTCGAAAAGACCGACCCGCTCCACAAGATCACCATCATCCCGCGCGGCATGGCGCTAGGCGTCACGATGACCCTGCCCGAAGAGGACCGGCACATCATGTCACGCCAACACCTCGAGGACTCACTGTGCATGCGCATGGGTGGTCGCGTAGCCGAACTGCTCGTCTACGGCGACCTGTCGACGGGCGCCGCCGACGACCTGCAGCGCAACACCGATCTCGCTCGACGCATGGTGCGCGAGTGGGGAATGTCCAAAGAGATCGGACCGATGGCCTGGGGCGCCAACAACCAGGTCTTCCTGGGCGAGGACCTCATGCACACCCGCGACTACTCAGACCACACCTCCCAGATGATCGACGACGAGGTCGAGCGCATCCTGCGCGAGCAGGAGTCGCGGGCTATCGAGGTACTCACCCTGCACCGACGCGGCCTCGAGGCACTCACCCGGGCGCTGCTCGAGCACGAGACCCTCGACGGCGAAGAGGCGGCCCAGTTGATCGACGAGGCGCACGGCGAACCCGTGCACGCCCGCGGTACCAAGACTGTTTCGGCGCTCAGCACGCCGAGCCGGGTACCCGCCCCCGAGGTGGAGCCCGTCGCTGCGCCCGCCTGGCAGCCGCCGACGCTACCCGCCGTTTAGCGCCGACACCACCTGCACCCCGGTCGGGGTGGAAGGCAGGGTCGTCGCGACGACAATCACCGGCCGCGAGGCGCTCACCAGCACGGTTCGACCGTGCAACTTGGTCAGGGCTCCGAAGAGGCTGACGATGGCCCGGGTCGCGCCCGGAGCCAACTGGGCGCTCGCGGTAGCCGGCACGCTGTGATACATGGGCACCCGGGTGAAGGTCACGGTCACCGAGTGCGACGACGTGTTGGTGACCGTCGCGGAGCTGAAGCCACGTCCCGTGTAGTCCGAGACGAGGAACGTGCGCGATGGCGTGGCCGGCGAGGAGAGTCCGACGCCCGAGGTCGTACCGGTCGCCAGACTCGCCACGACCGGCTCGCTCGAATGGAGCGCGAGCGAGGCGAAGCCCACCGCTGGTATCGCCGTGTTCGGTGAGATCGAGAGCAGCGCGCTCTCGTAGGCCGGAATGCTGAAGGTTCGAGGCACCACGCGGAACTTGCCGATCGTGACGTCGACGGTGACGTCGGCGCGCGCAGCGCTGGGATTGGCCACACGCAGTTGGGCGAGCGCGCCCCTGACGGTGCTCACCTGGGGGAACCACGCGGAAGTCGCCGGGGCGCTCGCGCCGGTCATGAACGAAGCAACGGGACCCGACTGCTGCACCCCCACGACGGCGATCGATCCACGCAGCACGTTGACGTGCACGCCGATGTTCGACGCGTTGACAATCTCCTTGCCGAGATTCAACACGGCCTCGTCGTGCGCGCCCACGCTGAAACCCTGGAAGGGCGCGGGCGCGGCGAAGCCCGTCGATGAATAGGTGCTCACGTCGAAGACCGCCGGGGTGGCGGTCGGGTTGTAGATGCTCAGCGTGGCGCTCGAACCGATCAGGGTGTCAAAGCCCGAGCCGTACCAGTCGGTCACACCCGAGGCCGCGCACGGTGCCTGCGCGCTCGACGTGGCCGCAACCTCTTCGGCGACCACGCCGCCCCCGTCCACTACCGCGCCGACCCCGTAGGCCGTACCGCTGACGAAGGCGCTGGGCGCGATGGACTTCGAGGTGTGCGCGCCCAACTGGATCGAGCGCGTCGCGTGCTGACCGGTGTTGGACGAGACCTGGACCGCGATCGTTCGCTCGATGCCCGAGATGTTGGAAAAGACCACGTGACCGTAGGTCGGCGAGTGCGCACCGGTGAGTCCCGTGCAGTACAGCGCCGTGGACTCCGCGTCGCTGGCGACCGCGAGGCCGCTGGGCACGGCCGAGGGGTTGGGCTGACGCACCAGCGTGGCGAGGGCACCGGTCGCGGCCAGCATCGCGGCCAGAACCACGAGCAGCGGTGAGCGCGAGTGTCTAGCCATCGGAGCCCTGCTTGGCGTGACGGCCCGTCGTGGTGCGCCGTTGGCGCAGCCGGAAGATCCATTCGAGCCGGTGTACCCAGCCAAAGCCCAGCCACACCAGCGCCCACAGGCACAGCGTCAACAGGGCGATGATCCCGTTGAAGGGGAAGCGGCGCAGCACCAACCGCCCCTGGAGGTCGCCACCCGCAGGCGGGTGAACATCGCTCACCTGGAAGGTCGGCACCCAGTCGCTGGACACCCCGCGAGCACTGGGCTCGCCGTTGACGAAGTAGTCGAACACGCTGGCCGGAGCGACCGCGGCCGAGACGGTCGAGGGGGAACTCACCGCATTGAGGTCGAAGAGCTCGCCCTTGACGGGCGTCAACGTGCCGTTGCGCGTCGACGCCAGTATGCCGTGATAGAGGGAGTCGGCGTAGATGTCCATCGAGGGAGTGTGCAAGGTCAACGACAGGTCCGTCTGGCGAGCCAGCGTGCTGAGCAGATCCGCTGGCACCGGGTGCAACGAGACGGACTGCACACCACCCAACTCGGGCGCCGACGAGTTCATCACGACAATGGTCGAGACTCCCGCCCGGGCCAGCAACTCACCCAAGCGCACCGTGCGGCCCTCGAGGGCCAACTGCACGTCACCGAGCAGCGTCGAGCTCGTGCCCGCCTCGGGTGCGGTGAACAGGGTGGCCCCGCCCGGCATGCCGTTCATCGAGGTCGCCGCACTCACGCCCGGGGCGACCGACCAGCCCGCGATCGGGATCACCGAAGGATCCCCCAACCACAGGACCCGGTAGCCGCCATCGCCGACCGGAGCGAGCGCGTTCATGGACTCGGCCACGCTCGTCATCGGTAGGTTGAATCGGCCGGTGGCGAAACTCGCCATGAACGGGAACATCGCCGCCACGATCGTCGTCACGACCACCCCGGCGGCCATCTGGCGCCACCCGAAGCCAATCTGGTGCAGATCTACTTCAATGGCACTGATGCCCAGTCCTATCAAGACCGCGAGCATCACGCCATAGAGGGCGAGCAGCACGTCCAGGTCGGGTGCGAACGAGCCCATCCAGTGGCGCGCGTCAAGGGTCGCGACGACAATGGTCAAGGTGGCGATGGCGGCGATCTTGGTGGCGATGAGCCGGCGCTCGCCGCGAGACAGCACCAGGCCGAGCAGCGCGGCCACCGGAGCAAGCCACGCGAGCCACGAGGAGCCGAAACTCCCGTCGCCCGCGTGCAGGATCTGCCAGAAGCTGGGGGCCGACCACGGCCCGCGCGCCAGACCAAGGACCTCGGGCGCCTGACGACCGGCGATGATGACGTTGATGGTCATGGGGAGCAGGAACGCCGCGAGGCCCAGCACTATGGCGCCCAGTAGTCGCCACGGGTGTGCGGCGGCGGGGTCGGACTCGAAGAAGCGCGCGAGCACCACGCCTAGGACAATCAGCACGACGGCGACGATCGTCGCCGGCGCCATAGCGCTGAGTAGCGCGATGAGCATGATCGCGACCATGCGCTGACCGGGCTCGCTCGCGCGCCAGCCGTGAAGTCCAAACGAGACTCGAGGACCGTAGGCGATCTCGCGAAATCCCGGTACCTCGAGCAACTCGAAGAGGCGGCGCACAACGAAGGGCAGTCCCGCCACCACGATCAGCACGTCGATACGACCTTGACTGATCATGTCGAGACCCAGCGGCAGCGCGAGATAGAGCACCGTCGCGATCACGCGAGCCCGGTTCGAGACCCGCCCTCGTAGAAGCCTCGCCACGCCGTAGGCGCCCAGGGGCACCGCCCCGATGAGCGCCAGGCGCGGCAGGATCCCCATCCGGCCCAGTACGAACGTGCCCGCAAAGCCCAGGACCCCGTAGCCCGGCATGGCCGGCGCCACGGTACCCACGCCGTTGGACGACCACGAGGCGAAGAAGTGGCGCCAGGTCGTCCACCACGAGTCCAGTGGCGCGAGGCGTCCCACGAGGGGCAGGTGCATCGCGACGAGATTGCGCGAGCCAATCATCCAGGCCAGCGCGACCAGCGCGAGGAGCCCAGCTTGGGATCGAAACGACGTCAACAACCTCGAGGGCCGACGACGTTGCTGCAGCGCCGCGCTCTCGGGAATCTCATCGAACTCCTCGGCCTCGGCGAACGCGGTCGCGAAGCCCACGCCCGCCTCCTCGGCCTCGTCGATCCCCACCTCGGGCTCTTGGGGCAAGATGCCGCGCGCGCGATCGAGTCCGTCACGCCACAACGTGACGATGAAGCGTCGCAAGCGACTCGCGCCGCCCACCTGGAGGCGCTGCATGTCCGCGTCCGTGAGCACCCGGGTGAGCTGGCGCTCACGCCGCCGTTCACGAATACGGACGCGATTGTGGAACAACCAGCGCCACGAGCCCACGATCGCACCGGCACGATCGGTGTCACGCCCGAGCAGGGCGACGACGAACTCGACCGTTTCCAGGACCGCGAGCATGACGAGGGTGTTCACCGTCATGCGACGGCCCCAGCCGGTCGACACCACCAAGAGCTGATGGCGGCGTTGAAGGTCCTTGCGGCTCGAGCGTCGAACACCCTTGGCCGTGATGGCCCGCTCGCCCCGAGCGATCGACTCGCGGTGCGCCACCTTCGCCGAAGGCGCGACGACGATGCGCGCGCCCGCAATCTGCGCGCGCCAGCAGAGGTCCAAGTCCTCGCCGAGGGCCACGATGAGCGGATCAAACCCCCGCAGGGTCACGAAGAGGTCCGAACGCACCAGAGTGACGCCGCCGGGTGCGACGAACACGTCGCGCTCGAGGTCCTGCTGACCGTGGTCGATCTCGCCAAACTCCACTCGCTCTTGGACTACCCCGAAACGGTCACAGGTCTGGCCCACGTGCAACAAGACCAGCGGATCCTCATAGCGAACGTACTTAGGCGAGACAATGCCAGCATTCGCGCGAAACGCGGCCTCGACCATCTGCTGGACCGCGTTGGACTCGAGACGAACATCGTCGTGGCAAAAGAGGAAGAAGGCGGATCCCTCCACCATGAGCGACGCCTCGTTGCACGCCGCCGCGAACCCCCGGTTCTCGTCCAGGACGCGCACGAAGGCCGTCGGGGCGACGGCCGCCACCCGCGCCGCGACGTGCTCGCTCTCGCCGTTGGCCACGACGAGCACGCTCAACTCGGGGTAGTCCTGCGCCTCGAGCGAAGCCACCGTGGCTTCCAGACCAGGTCCAGGACCAGTAGTGACGACGACGGCGACGACGGCCGGAGCTCGAGATTCCATCAGTCCCCCAAGGCTAGTTGGCGCCGGGGCGACACGAGGGTTCGAGCCGCGACGCGAACCCGCCAACGTCGGGCCTATCGGTCATTGCGTCGCCCCTCAAGATCCCTGATCACGTCCAGAAGCGACTGTTCGAGCGCGATGGTCGGCTCCCACCCGGTGGCGTCGTGCAGCTTCTCGAAACTGCCCCGCATCACGGGCACCTCGACGGGGCGAATCAGCGACTCGTCGCGCACCAGTGTCACCGTAGGGGTGATCAATGCCACCAGCCGGGCGGCCACGTCGCCGATGGCGACGTCGAGTCCCGAGGCCACGTTGTAGACCTCGCCGGCGACGCCGTAGAGCTCGAGCAGGCGGTACGCCCGAACAACGTCGCGCACGTCACTGAAGTCGCGTCGCGGCGAGAGATCGCCGACGGCAATCTCGTCCAGTCCCTGGTCACGGGCGTCCAGCAGCCGTTGCGCGAGGGCCGGCACCACGAACTCGGAGGACTGTCCCGGACCCACGTGATTGAAGGGCCGCGCGATGATGACCCGCTGACCCGCGCGCGCCGCATCGCGAGCGAAGATCTCAGCCTCGAGCTTGGTCTGGGAGTAGGGGTTGGCCGGCGCCGGCGGCCGTGACTCGCGCAGCGGCAGATCGGACTCGCCAACCACGCCGTAGACGTCGGCGGAGCTGACCACGATGACACTGGCGCGCGGCGCGACCTCGCGCGCGCTCTGAAGCACGTTGAGCGTTCCGAGGACGTTGACACGAGTGAACTCACTGGGCTCCTGCCACGACCTCGCGACGCTGGTCAGGGCCGCCAGGTGGTAGATCACGTCGGGTGGGCGCTCGCCCAGTGCGTCGGCCACCTCCTCGCGCACGGTGACATCGCACTCGCGATCCACGACGCGAACCTCATCGCCCGCCGCTTCGAGGTGCGCGCGCAGGTGCCCTCCGACGAAACCGCGCCCCCCGGTGATGAACGCGTACATGCTCAGCGCCCGCCCGCCGCGCGCTGGTAGGCCTGCACGTGGCGCTCGAGCGACGCGTCCCAGGTGAAGAGCTCGGCGCGCGCGCGCGCGGCGAGTGCGCGCGCGCGCCGCTCACCCTGATCCAGGGCCAGTGACGCGTTAACCGCCTCGGCCAGGGCGGTCGAGTCGCCCGGTGTCGTGAGAATCGCGTGCCCGCCCGCCACCTCGGCCATGACGGTGCCGGCACTCGTCACCACGGTGGCCCCGCAGGCCATCGCCTCGAGCACCGGGAGGCCGAACCCTTCGCCACGCGAGGGGTAGGCGACGCAGTGGGCCTGACGGAACAACGCCGGCAGCACCTCGTCGTCCACGAAGCCCAGGCGGCGAATCCGCGCACTCGCGGGATGCCGTGCGACCAACGCGTCGATGCTTCGCTGACCCCAGCCCCGCTGTCCGGCGATCCACAGTTCGACCTCGGGATTAGTTCGGGCGACCTCCTCGAAGGCCGCCGCCAGCACGTCAAGGCCCTTGCGCGGTTCGAGGGTACCCACGAAGAGCACGAATGCCACCCCCCACGGCAGCGCATGGGTTCGAAAGAGCAGCTCGTCATCGCGCTGCTCGGTGGTAAATCGCTCCAGATCCACGCCGTGGGGCGCCACCACCACGGGTGCGTGGTCCGCCAGGACCTCGTCCATCAGACGCGCGGTGAAGTCGCTCACACTGATCAGCACCGCGGCGTGGCGTGCGGAGTACTCGATCGCCCGGCGAAAGTAGGCCACTTTGGCGCGCTCGTGCCACTCCGGATTGGTGAAGAAGGTCAGGTCGTGGATCGTGACGACACAGGGCGTCGTAGCGCGGCGCGGCATCGTGTAGTGCGGTCCGTGCCACACGTCTACGCCTCGAGCCGTCGCGCTGCGCCCCAGGCGTCCCGCCTCGTACCAGAGCCGTCGCCCGCGCGACGTCGGCACCACCGGCGCAAGCAGCGCGTCGGGCGACCACGCGGCCCAGCGCTTCGCGTCGTCGCGACGCGTGACCAGCGTCGTGCTCACGTCCATCGCCGGCAGGCGTCGGGCGATCTCTACGATGTAACGTCCAGCCCCCGCAGGAGTGGCCGGTACCGCCGAAACGTCCAGCGCGACCCTCATCGCCAACCCGCCAGGTGATCCAGCGCGGCGTTGCGCCACGTGAGTTCGGCAACCGAGGCGCGCCGGCGAGCCCGGGCGGGTGCGTCGTCATCGGTCTCGAGCGAACGCACAAACCCGTCGGCGATGGACTCCTCGTCGAGCGGATCTACCAACGTGACCTCGAGATTGGACGACACACTGGGCGTCGTGCGACTGGCCACCACCCGCGAACCCGCGTGCAGCGCCTCCACGGGGGGAAGTCCCCAGCCCTCAGCGCGAGCCACGTAAGCCGTCACCGTGGCGTCACGGTAGAGCCCCTTGACCAGTGGGCGCTCAAGTACCCCGAGCACGATGGCGTCACCGGTGTCGACCTCGCCCCAGCCCGCGGGCCCCACGAGCACCAACGGACCAAGCTCACCCGCGCGCGATCGCGCCTGGCGATGCGCGCGCACGAGACGCTCAATGTTCTTGCGCGGCTCACGAGTGCCCACGTACAGCGTGTAGCCCGTCCGCACCCCTCGGCCTTCGAGGAGCCGGCGCACCTCGACCTCGCTCGCCGGGGCCGTGGCGTCGTCGTCCACCCCCAGGCGTACCTCGTGCAGGCGTGAGGACGCGAATCCCTCGGCCGCCAGACGCTGGGACAGTCCCGGCGACGAGACGAAGACTCGCAGATCCTCGCGCCGCTCGAGCAGCGCCAGGCGACGCTCGTGAAACCGGATGCCCGCAGGTGTCGAAGCGTCAGGTGCGTCGCGCCACAACAGGTCGTGCACGGCAACCGAGTGCACGGCGTCACGGCGACCGCCACCAAAGGGGCCCGCCATCGACGCGGCGTGCACAATGGACGCCGCACCCGGCACCCCCACCGGCCAGCGAGACCACACCAGTGTCAAGAGTCGAACACCCAGCGGCGCCGTGGACAGGGTTACGGGAAGTTCCGCGACCGAGGGTGGCACCGCGCCACGCGGCACCACGCCGCGCAGCTCCACGTCGCTCGTCTCCAGGTGCGCAAGGCCCTGAATCAGACCCCGCACGTAGGTCGCCACCCCGCCCGGCTGGGGTCGGTAGAACTGGTCGAGCGTGAGGGCGAGCGTTCGGGTCACTGCCGCCAGCCTCGCACGGCATCGTGGTACAGCGCTGCGTACGCCTGCGCCGCCGTGGCGGGGGCGTAGTCCACCGCTCTCGAGCGCCCTGCCGCCACCATGATGGCGCGTCGCGCCGAGCTGTCCCAGATGCTCTCGAGCAAATCCACCATCTCGCGGTCGCTCGCGGCCAGGGCGGCCGCACCGTCGAGCAACTCGCGGTTGATTGATGTGGCGCGCGCGATCGTGGGAACGCCGGCCGCGAGCGCGGCGATGGCGAAGGACGGAAAGCGCGCGCCGTCCGAGAAATGCAGCACGACCCGCGCTGACGCCAGGGCGTCGCGGGCGTCGCGCCGCGCACGCACGATCACGCTCGAAGCGCGCATGCGTACCAGCGAGGACGCCTCGGTGCTCATGAGGGCCACCACCCTGGTGTCGTGCGCGCGTGCGAAGTCCACTAGGTCCGGGGCCAGGGAAAGGAAGAGCTCCACCGCGCCGGTCACGTTGATCACCAAATCCTCACCGTCACTGGTAGTCGCGACGTGGGGCACCGCTGGCGGCACGACCACGACCTGGTGTCGGCGCACACCGAGGACCTGAAGCACCTCGTGGCTGGCCGTGCGACTCGACGCCGCCAGGAACGCGCCCCTGGCGGTGGCACGGCGCAACTGAGTGATGCGCTGGTGGATCCGCGACTCGCTTCGCAGGGGGCGGAGGTCGTCCACCGAGATGATGAGCGGGACACTCTTCGTGGGCGGCGTGGCGATGCCCGCGACGTGCACGATGTCCACCGGCGGCAGCACCAAGTCGATGGATCGACCCAGACCGTGGCGCCACCACGGAGCCCACAGCGCCCGGGCCGTGGGCCGACACTCATTGGGGGCGTCGGGCGAGTGCAGGGTGCGAAAGCGCACCAGTTCGTAACCGCCCATCTCGGTCAGGGCGTCGGCGAGATCGTTCATCGAGTTGCCGAGCGACTCCAGCGAGCCGTCCAGGTCCACACCAACGCGGAGGGCGTCATTGCTCACGAAGCGAGTGCGAGCGCGCGCATCGCGCTGGTCCAGTGCGGCCAGAGTTCCACGGCCCACGGCCCGAAGGCCTCCGTGCTCGTCGCGACGACGCCGATCTGCTCGTGCGCGTTCAAGAGCATGAGCGCGCCGCTCTGGCCGAAATGCCCGAAGCTGGCCGACGGCCAGTCCCCCATCCAATGGTGCTTCTCACCACGAACCTCCGGGCCCAATCCCCAGGGGCACGGACTGAAGCGCCCGAAACCCGGCACGACACCGTCGAGCGCGGGGATGTACGGAGTAATGAGCCGGTCACGGGTCGCGGCGGAAACCGCGTCGGGGCGCAACCAGGCTTCGGCGAGTGCCGCCATGTCCCGGGTTGTACCGACCACGCCCGCGGCCGCGCGGCCCTCGAGTGCGCTGTCGTTCATCCCAAGCGGACGAAAGATCCGATCCTCCAGCCACCGCGACGGCTCGTTGTCGCCCACGATTGCCTTGACCGCGAGGTCGACCGCGTAGTTCGAGTACACCCGCTTGGTGCCCACCGGCACCACCCGGTCGTGCTCTTCGAGCCCCAGTCCGCTGCTGTGGGACAACAGGTTGGCGAGCGTGGCGCCGCGCGGACCCAGCGCGTCGGTGTAACTGTGCAGCCCCCAGTCGAACTCGACCCCGAAGGCCAGCGACACAACCATCTTGGATACTGAGGCCCACACCCGACGCTCATCGAGTTCACCCGCCTGGGCGACCACCTCGGCGACGCCGGCTCGAAGGCGCACCACCATCACCGCGGGGCGACCCGGCCAACCTGCGCTTATCGACGAGTCGCTCACAGCACATGATGTTACCCAAGCCCATCTAGAGTCTCGGGAGTGATCACCGTACTGTGCGGCGGCGTCGGTGCCGCGCGCCTCCTGCAAGCACTGGTGGACCGCGGGTCTGCCAGTGATCTCACCGCCGTCGTCAACGTGGGCGACGACCTCGTCCTGCACGGTCTCAGCATCTGCCCGGACCTGGACACAATTGCCTACACGCTGGCGGGCATGAACAACGACGAACTCGGCTGGGGTCTTCAAAACGAGACGTGGCACGTCATGGACGCGCTCACCGAGCTCGGCGGCGAGGATTGGTTTCGTCTGGGCGACCGCGATCTCGCGACCCACCTCTATCGATCACAGCGTCTCGGCGAGGGCGCCACCAAGACCGAGGTGACGAGCGAGATATGCCGACGCCTGGGCGTGGCGGTGCGACTCCTGCCGGTGAGCGACGCCACCATCGCCACGGTCTTTGACACTGAGTTGGGCCGACTGAGTTTCCAGGAGTACTTCGTGCGTCACCGCCACGCGGTCCGCGTCTCGTCAATAACTGTCCAGGGCGCTCGCGAGGCCTCGCCGACTCGCGAAACGCTGCACGCCCTGCGCGACGCCGAGCGAATCGTCATCGCTCCTTCCAACCCCCTCATCTCCATCGATCCGATCCTCCAGGTCGGCGGGGTGCGCGCGCTCCTGAGCGAGCGCCGCGACGACGTGATGGCGATCTCGCCCATCGTCGGTGGCGCCGCGCTGAAGGGGCCCGCCGACCAGTTGCTGAGCCAACTCGGCTACGAGGCGTCGTGCGTGGGGGTCGCCGATTTCTACCGCGGCATCGTTGGGACCCTGGTGATCGACGAGGTAGACGCCGACCGCGCCGATGACGTGCGCGAGCGCGGCATGAAGGTGATTGTCACGAGCACCGTCATGGCCGAACGTGAAAACGCCCAGCGCCTCGCCCGGGCGGTGCTCGAATGAGCGAGCTGAGGATCTTCGCGCTGCGTGGCGTGGGCGAGGTCCGCCGTGGCGATGATCTCGCAGGTCTCGTGGTGGATGCGCTGGCGAACCAGGGTGAGACGCTCACCCACCACGACCTGGTGGTGGTGACGAGCAAGGTCGTCGCCAAGTCGGAGGGCCGCGTCGTAGCCTTCGATGGCACCGACGAGCACAAGGCGCGACTGATCGAACAGGAGTCCACCAGGATCCTGCGCCGACGCGGCACATTGCGCATCACCGAGACGCGCCACGGCTTCGTGAACGCCAACGCCGGCATCGACCTGTCCAACGCCGACGAGGGGACCGCGGTGCTCTTGCCGTTGGAACCAGACCGAACGGCGCGTCGCCTGCGCGCGGGGTTTCGTCGGCGACTTCACGTCGAGGTGGCCGTGGTCATCACCGACACCTTCGGACGAGCCTGGCGCCATGGCGTCACTGACGTCGCCATCGGCGCCGCGGGCCTGCGCGTGGTGTTGGATCTGCGTGGGACGCGTGACGCCAACGGACGCGTGCTCGAAGCGACCGAGGTTGCGTTGGCCGACGAGATCGCCGCGGCGGCCAACCTCGTCTTGGCCAAGAACGCCGCCACCCCCTTCGCGGTGCTGCGCGGGCTCGACGAGTCCTACTTCGGCGAGGGCTCGGTGAGCGAGGACATCGTCCGCTCGGCGAACAACGACCTGTTCCGCTGACTACACGCCCCCGAGCCGGACGTCGCCCGAGAGCACCGAGCCCGGCGCCACGTGCTCCTTGGCACCGACCACGCACGTGGCTCCGAGCACCGAGAAGCTACCGATGACCGCCTCGGGGCCGATGATCGAGGAACGCACGACCGCGCCCTCTTCGATCACCGCTCCGGGAAGCAGCACCACGTCGTCGAGCGTGACGTTGGCTCCCACGTAGCAGCCCCGATCCACCACGGCGTTGACCATGGTGCTCGACGCCTCAATCGTGGCGCTGGGGTGTCGCCAGGAACCGTCGACGACGTTGGGCATGATGCGTCCGTCTCGACCGTTCAGTATGTCGACGTTGGCCCGCAGGTACGTACGCGGGGTGCCGGTGTCGATCCAGTACGCGTCGTCGGGCATCGCGAACAGGGTACCGGCCGCCGCCAGGGCGGGAAAGGTCTCTCGTTCCACGCTGACCCGTCGATTGCCGGGGATGTGCGCGAGCGCGGAGGGCTCGAACAGGTAAGTGCCGGCGTTGATGAAGGTGGTCGGTGCCTCGTCGCGCGCGGGCTTTTCCACGAACGCGAGCACGCGTCCCTCGCTCGAAGTGGGCACGACTCCGAACAGCGACGGGTCGTCCACCTCGTGCAAGGCGATCGTGACCTCAGCGGCCTTGGCGCGATGAAACTCCAAGAGACGCGTCACGTTGAGATCGGTGAGCACGTCGCCGTTGACGACCAGGAACGTCTCATCAACCCCGGCGAAGTCCGCGGCGAATCGAATGGCTCCCGCGGTGTCGAGCGGTTCGGGCTCCACCGCGTAGGTCACGTCCACGCCAGCGATCACGCTGGTCGGGTACGCCTTCATGAACTGATCGGGTAGGTAGCCCAATGACAGGACCGCGTCGGTCACGCCGTGGCATGCCAGGTTCTCCAGCACACACTCGATCATCGGAACCCCCACGAGCGGCAGCATTTGCTTGGGCGTCTCGTAGGTCAGGGGCCGCAATCGCGTACCCATTCCGCCGACCAGAATGATCGACTTCAAGCTCAGCCCTTGGGTGCTGTCGTCGACGTCGAAGGCGTGCTGGTGGTGGTGACCGTTGAGGCCACGGTCGTTGTCGTACTCGGCGAGGTCGTCGGCGTCGTTGCCGCAGTCGTGGTCGTCGAACCCTGCGCGGCGGTCACCATCGCGTTGACGCTGACCTGGAGCGGCGGTTGCGGCGTGACGCCGGCGGGGTTGAACGACATGGTCACCCTCATCTCGGGCGAGAACTTGATTGACGCGGGATCGGTCGTGATCACCGGCTTCTTCTGGCCGAAAGACGTCCAGTAGGCGTAGGAGATCTGGCCCTTCTGACCCGGGTACTTGGACTTCGCCGAGCAGGCGTCACCGTTGTGATACGTGGTCTTGGGGTTGGAGGTTCCGGTCGCGGTGGGTATGGCCAGCTCACTGGAACTCGCGATCAGACCAGGGAACTCGGCGGCGAACTGCGAGAGGGTGGCGTTGTTGCCCGAGTCGGCGGTCGACACCGGCGAAAGTTTGATGACGTTGGACGCGAGCACCGTGAAGCCACCCTTGTAGGTCGGGTCGGTGTTCAAGAACGGCAGGTGCGCGCCGCAGGCCTGGACCGAAAGCGCCGCGTACCAGGTGGTACCGATCGCTGGTGGCGTCGACGAGGGCGCCGCGGCGGGGTGCTGGTACTCGTAGCGCGCGAAGATGGTCGAAATGAGACCCAGCACGACGATCACGATCAACGCACCGTAGTAGTTTGCCGGTCGAGTCTTCTTGTAGGACTTGCCGCCCCCCGACGCCCCGACCCTACTTACCCATTTGCCTGTTGCGCTCTTAGCCACGGCGGCCACGCTACTAAAGAAATGGGATGCGCCGTCACACGTCGAGTCTTGAAGCCGTGACGGACGCGCAAAACCACCGCCACCGGCGATCGCGCGCGAGCTCGTACACCCCACGATTCGTTGCTGCGTAGGGGCGGAGGGACTCGAACCCTCACTGGAGGCGGTTTAAGCGCCTTGCCTCTGCCAATTGGGCTACGCCCCCTCAAGCGAACAACGTTACGCAACCGTAACGCATCGAAGAACGCATCGAATCTTCTGATTTCCACATATTCGTTCACTAGGCTGGACCCATGATTCGCGTGCGTCGTCGGGGCACGACTCAATCAATTCCCCTCTTGGCCGTCGTGGCCCTGATCGGCACGTTACTCGTGCCCGCCGTCGCGCACGGGGCCTCGATCCAACAGACCCAGGCGCAGATCTCGGCTCTTTCGGCTCGACTGGCCCAACAACAACGCGAGAGCGAGACCACGGCCAACGCCTACGACGCGGCCAAGGTGCGACTCGCCAGCCTGCAGAACGACATCGCCGCGCTTACCCGCCAGGAGATCCAGAAGCGAGCCGAGATCAAGCTCACCTCCAAGAAGCTGCAGGTGGCCGCGGTGCGTGCGTACGTCTACGGCGCCGCCGACGCCCAGATCATCGCTCTGTTCAACCAGAGTGTGACCACCAGCGACGCCCGCAACATCTACCAGTCGCAGGTGGTGGGCGATTTGGCGTCGATCAAGTCCCAGTACGAGAGCCAGAAGAAGTCGCTCGACGCTACCATCCACCAGGTGGCGGCCAAGAAATCACAGGCCCAGCACCAGACTGACACCATGCAGGCCCTGCTCGCACAGAACATCCGCAACCAGAACGAGACCCAGGCCACGCTCGCGGTGGTGACCCAAGCCCTCAAGACCGAGATCATCGCCTACGAGGTGCGCGCCGGGGCAGCCGCCGCGCGGTCGCGCAACGTCGCCCAGGAGGAGGCCGCGGTGGCCGCCGCGTCGGCCGTGGGCGGCCAGGCTGCGGCCAACCAAGTCCTCGCGGCCATCAAGGCCGCGACCCCGCCCACGACCGTCTATTCGGGCACGCCCGCGGGGTCCAAGCAGGGGATGGCCGCGCTGCACTGGGCCGAGACCCAGATTGGCGTGCCCTACGTCTGGGGCGGCGAGTCACCTGGTCACGGCTTCGACTGCTCCGGTCTGGTCCAGTGGGCGTGGGCCAAGGCGGGCTTCACTATTCCGCGCACCACCGAGCAGCAGTACCCGGCGATGCACCACGTGCCGCTCACCGCACTGCAGCCGGGCGACCTGCTCTTCTACTACAACCTCGACGGCGACCATCTCATCGACCACGTCGTCATGTACGCGGGCAGCGGTCCGTGGGGCACGAGCACCATCATCGCGGCCGCGCACTCGGGCACAACGGTGAGCCTTGCGCCCATCTTCACCTTCGGCCTCGTCGGTGCCGCTCGCCCGTAACTTATGGCTAGTACGTTGTGAGCGTTCGCACTTCCCTCATCATCCCCGCCCACAACGAATCGGCGCGCCTCGCCTCGGGCTATGAACGCCTCGCTCCGGTCCTCGCCGAACTCTCACTCGATACCACCGAGATCATCGTGATCGATGACGGCTCCGGTGACAACACGCTGCGCGTCGCACACGAGGTCTACGGCCACCTGCCGCACACCCTGTTCGTCCAGCAGCCGACCAACCTCGGCAAGGGCGCCGCGGTGCGCCTGGGCATCGCATTGGCGCGCGGTGACTACCTCCTCGCCGCCGACGCGGACATGGCGATTCGGCCCGAGCACTTCGTCGAGATGATCGCCGCGCTGGAGCATACGGCCCTGGTGCCGGGCTCTCGTGCGGTCCAGGGTCGAATCCACTACGACTCACTGCTGCGCACGCTGAGCGGGTCCGCGTTCCACCGACTGGTGCACCACTACACGGGTCTCACCCTGCGCGACACCCAGTGCGGTGCCAAGGGATTTCAGCGCGGACCAGCTCGACTCCTCGCGCTGATGGGCATGGTCAACGGCTTCGCCTACGACGCCGAGATGTTCTATCTCGCCGACCGCCTGGGCCTGACGGTCGAACCGGTGCACGTGACCTGGGACGACGTGCGCGGGTCCTCGGTGCGGGTGGGACGCGACTCAATGACCATGATCCGCGATCTGCGAGTCCTGCGACGAACGAACTACGAGAATCCGGTGATCGAGCTCGCGCGTGATGTCGAGGTCGACGAAGTCAACCGGGTCGCGCGCGAAGCTCGCATCCAGGGCCTCGTGATCGCGAGAGGCGACGCTGACGCCTTGGTCGTACTCGCGCGCGACGCCTCGCTCGCCGCGCTCGGCATCGCAGCCTCCCTTGGCGGTCGCCTGCGCACGGCCGGGATCGCGGAGTTGCGCGGGCGGAACTACGACGCCGTCTAATCCGCGAGCGGCAATAGCCAGTTCGCGACGAGTTCGGGTGCGCGATCGTTCCACTCCTCGGCGGTGACCGCGTAGCGCGCGTGGTCCTCCCACGCGCCATCGATCTCCAGGTAACGCTCGGCAATACCCTCAAAGCGCAGACCCAACTTCTCGACCACGCGTCGCGACGCCGCGTTGCGCGGGATGATGTTGATCTCGATTCGGTGCAGGCGCAGCGACTCGAAGGAGAACTGCAACATGGTGATCACGGCTTCGGGCATGAGGCCCTGGCCGGCCATGGCCTCGTCAATCCAGTAACCGATGAACGCCGACTGCAGGGGTCCGCGCTGAACCGACGAGAGAGTGATCTCACCCACGAACCGGCCGCCGACGAAGATGCCGAAGCCGAAGCCCGTCCCCATCTGCCGTTCGCGTTCGCGAATGGCGCAGCGGCTCGAGAAACTTCGAGGATCCTCGGGCAAGTGCGAGGAGTGCGCCGAGCGCGGCTCCCACTTGACGAGCCAGTCGTGACAACGCGAACGCACCTCGTGCCACGCCTCATAGTCCTGGTCGCCCAGTGTGCGCAGGACGACCCGACGTCCGTGCAGGGACAGCGGCGCGTAGATCGAGTTGCGTGTCGTCACCATGAACGAATCCTCACCCCTCTATCGTGGCAGGTGCACGGGCGTCGCGCAGACCAACTAGAGCAATGAACGCACGATCCCATCCAGAATGTCGCTCTCCGAACTCAACAACTCCTGCACCCCAAAGCGCTCCATGACCGCATCGAGCACGTAGAGTCCGCCCACCAGCACGTCCTCGCGCCCGCGAACCATCCCCAAGTGGGCGAGCCGCTGCTCCGCGGTCTCGGCCCCCAGTCGGTCGCGCCAACGCACCACCACCTCGCGCGTGAGCAGCCGGTGGTGCACGACGTCACGGTCGTAGGTCGCCAGGGCGGCGTCCAACTGGGCCAGGGTGGCCACCGTGCCCGCCAGCCCCACCATCCGAACGTTGCCGACAACTCGTCCAAAGACCGGCACTGCGGCGAACGCCCGGTCGAGTTCGGCGTCGATCATCTCACGCGCGGCCCGCGCGAGCTCCGCGGTCACGACCCCACTGCCCAGGGCGCGTTCACTGATGCGCACGCAGCCCAGCTGCATTGAGTAGCTCGCCAGTTCGTCATCGGCACGCACGCAGAGCTCGGTACTCCCCCCGCCCACGTCGACGATGAGCGTGGGCACCGTGGCGGGCGCGAGTTCGGCGACGGCGCCCTCGTAGGAGAAGGTCGCCTCCTCCCGGCCAGTCAGAATTCGCGAGGTGATGCGTGTGCGTCGCTCGGCCTCGGCGACAAAGGTCGGACCGTTCGAAGCATCGCGCACCGCCGAGGTGGCAACCAGCAGGCCCCGACTGACCTCGAATCGGTCCATGATCGCCCGATACTCGTCGAGCACCGCGTAGGTGCGCGCCAACGCCGGGGTGGCCAGTGTGCGCGCTGCGTCGACGCCCTCACTGAGCCGCGTGATGCGCATCGCCCGAGCGTGCACCTGCTCGCGACTCGCAATGAGCAACCGCGTGGAGTTGCTGCCGCAGTCGATCGCGGCGACGACTTCAGCCACGGACGTCCTGGACGACCAAATCGGGCAGATCCAGATCTCGAGCGACCAGCTCACCCACCGGATCGTCGTTCCCGGCCAGAAAGTTGGCGAGGTGTGCGTGGAGGCACTTGACCCCGACGCGCGTGCCGCCCACGCCTCCGCTCGGCTGGGTCAGGTCGGTGCGCACGGTGGCCTCCCCACGCCGGCGGGCGTAGTCGTCGTGCGCGCGCTCCAGGTCGTGGGGGTCGACCAGTTCTTCGAATCGGTGCACGCCACCGCCACCCTCCATGCGACTCACCGCCTCGTGCAGTTCGCGATCCACGAGCCACAACAGCGTGGGCATGGGCGTCCCGTCGCGCAGGTGTGGCTCGTTTTCGATCACCACTGGACGCCCGTCGAGTCGACGCACCACCACCGCGCAGCGTCCCGCGAGGGGTCGCCCGAGAAGCAATTCGATCGTGGAGATGTCCTCGCTTGACGCGTCTTGAAACGTGCTCAACGCCAGAACTCGAAGGTGCGCACCAGGCGCTGCACGAAGTTCCCCACCGGGTTGGCGTCCCGTTTCGCCTTGGTGGGCGCGCTGGTCACCAGGGTCGAGACCGACGACGGCGACACCAAGGGCTGCAAACCCGGGTCCCCGCTGCTCTGGGTGGGATGGCCCGCGACCGTGCCGGGCAGAACCTGGATGAAGCTCTGGCCCTGTTCAACGAGCTGGTACTGCTGGCGGGCCAGGAGCAACGCCATCGACTTGTTCGAGATCGACTTAGCCTGCAGCGTGAGCGCCTGCTGTTGGTGTTCGATCTGGCTGATCTGGCTCGCCGTCGAGTCGAGCTGCTGCTGCTGCTGCCACAGTGCACTGACGGGGAGCCACATCACGAGCATGCCGAGGGCCGTGATGATGGCCAACGGCAACATCCACGCGCTGTGACTTCGCGGAGCAATGTTATGAGTAACTGACACCAGCCGCCCCCGACAATGACGCTGCACCTAGAAAACGAGCCTGATTCCCGAGATGCTCCTCGAGCCTCAGCAGTTGATTGTACTTCGCAACGCGGTCGGTGCGTGCCGGTGCGCCAGATTTGATCTGCCCGGCGTTGGTGGCCACGGCGAGGTCAGCGATGGTCACGTCCTCGGTCTCGCCTGAACGGTGCGAAATCACCGTGCTGTAATGGTGGGTGGCGGCCAGTCGCATGGTGTCGAGCGTCTCGCTCAGCGTCCCGATCTGGTTCAGTTTGATGAGCACCGAGTTGGCCACGTGCAGATCGATTCCCTTTTGCAACAGTCGCGGATTGGTAACGAAGTTGTCGTCGCCCACCAGTTGTAACTTGGTCCCTAGTGCCGAGGTCAGCGCCACCCAGCCGTCCCAGTCCTCTTCGGCCATGCCGTCTTCGATGGACACAATCGGATAGCGCGACGCCAGGTCGGCCCAGTAGTCCACCAGCTCCGCGCTCGACAGAACCCGGCCCTCGCCCTCGAGGTGGTACGCACCGTCGCGCCACAGCTCGGAAGTGGCGGGGTCCAGGGCGATCGCGACGTCGCGTCCCGGCGTGCGGCCCGTGGATTCAATCGCCTCCACGAGTACCTTCACCGCCGTCTCGTTATCGGGCAGATCGGGCGCGAAGCCGCCCTCGTCGCCCACCGCGGTCGCCAGACCCCGCGCGTTCAGCACCGCCTTGAGGGCGTGATAGGTCTCGGCTCCCCACCGCAGCGCCTCGGCGAAGCTCGACGCGCCGATGGGCATCACCATGAACTCCTGGAAGTCAATTGAGTTCCTCGCGTGCACGCCGCCGTTCACGACGTTGAACATCGGCACCGGTAACACGTGCGCATTGACCCCGCCGATGTACTGAAAGAGGGGCAGCTCGCTCTCCATAGCCGCGGCCTTCGCCGTGGCGAGCGAAACGGCCAGCATGGCGTTGGCGCCCAGGCGACCCTTGTTCTCGGTGCCGTCGAGGTCGATGAGCGCGGCGTCGACCTCACGCTGGTCCGTGGCGTCGTAGCCCTCCAGGGCATCATTGATCTCACCGTTGACGTAGCCGACGGCGTCGCCGACCCCCTTGCCGCCCCAGTCATGGCCGCCATCTCGCAATTCCACGGCCTCGTGGCGTCCCGTCGAGGCCCCCGAGGGCGATACCGCCCGGCCGAAGGCGCCTGACTCCAAGTGCACTTCGGCCTCGACCGTGGGGTTACCCCGCGAATCCAGGATCTGGCGGCCCAGGACAATCTCAATCGCACTCATGCGCATCTCCTCTTGGTCTGCATCTCACGCTAGTCCGGGGCGAAATGGCTCAGCGGCCCGCCTCGCGCGCGCGTATCTCGTCGCGCAGCGACGCGGCGCGCGCGCGCAGGACGCCCTCGAGATCGACGCCAGCGTCGTGGGCCACTTCCACCAGGGCGCTCAACGCGTCACCCCACGTCGCGGCGTCGCCGTCATCAACCTCGCTGCGAGCGAGCGCGTCCAACGCCCCCGCGAGCCTCGAGCGGGCGGTCGACCCGTGCGGCGGTGACACCAGGGCGGACTTGGCAAGTAGTTTCGCGTAGAGGGTCAGGGCGGGCAGCTGCCACGCGATTCCGTCGGTGACACTCTCACGACCCTTCTCGGCCTGCTTGAGTACCTCCCAGCGCGAGGCCACCTCGTCGGCGTCGGCTACCTCGACGTCACCGAAGACGTGCGGGTGGCGTCCGATCAACTTGTCGCGTACGCCGTCGGCGATCGTGGCGAAGTTGAAGAGGTCCTCCTCCTCGCCCAGCTGCGCGTGGAAGATCACCTGAAACAGAAGGTCGCCCAACTCCTCTTCGACGTGACGGCTCGCCTCGTCGAACCCGACGCCGCTCGTCTGGGCGCGAACCATTGCCTCGAGGGCGTCGAGCGCCTCGTAGGCCTCTTCGAGGAGGTGTCGGGTGAGCGACTCGTGCGTCTGGTCGCGGTCCCAAGGACACTCGTGGCGCAACCGGCGCATGAAGTCCACCAGATCGTCCGTCGCCTCACCGGCGGTGCGAAGACCGTCGACCCACAACGACGTGAGGTGGTCGACCCGGTCGAATGAGACCAGCGCGCTCGCGGCCAACTCCTCGATGACCTCGTCGTCGAGCCCCAGGTGGTGCAACACGGTAACCGTTGTCGTCGCGGGCACCCGATCGGCCACCATCGCCAGCACCTCGCTCGAGTAGGTCTGCAACACCAGGAGTGGTCCAGGCCCGCGCAGCGGTTCACTGGACGCCAGCGCGTCGACGACGCGAAGTCCCACCGCCATCGGATCACGGCCGAGCGCCGCGCAGGCGACATCGATCACCGAAACCGCCGGCTCGCAGACGACGCGCACCGACGGGTTGGTGCGCAAGAGCTCGACGGTCCGCTCGGCGACTACCGGCGAACCTGGCACTGCGTAGACGACCTCGGCGTTGGGCGAGGTTGCTGCGAGTTCGCCAAGGTCTCGCGCGATGTCCGCGTAGAGCGCCTCGAAGGACTCCGCTCGCTCGTACCACTCGTCGTAGCTCACCACCCCGGTGAACTCCTCGGCCGCGGGATGGCGCCGGGTGCGCAGGCGCACCACGGGCGACTCGGAGATCAATCGACGGGTCCGCGCAGTAAGCAGTTCAGGGCCCGCGGGTCCCAGGCCCACCACTCGAATCAGGGCGGTCACTTATAGCTGGACGTGCTGGGCCGTGAGAGGACGCCGGGCGAATTCACCTGAGCGCTCGGCGGCGTCGCCATGGCGAAGACCGAGGGGCCGCTGGTAGAGAGTCCCCAGCGTCCGAACGCGGGGTCGACTTCAACCGCCGCACGGTACAAGATGTTCTCTTTGACCGTACTGGCCGAGGTTGCGTTCAGGTGCTGAAGGTCCGCGAGCACCGCGGCTTGGGCCTGGGCGAAGGGGGTCGTAGTGCGCTGGGTCGGCGCCACGTAGAGCGCGTAGGTCGCACCGTTGGCGCTCACGCTCAGCGGCGAGGTGGGAAAGGTGTTCAGCGGCGTCGATCCGACGTCAGCGCGCACATTGGCGTAGGCACCGCTCGTGGGCGGGTAGCAACCGTACGCACCACCCTTGGCGGCCGAGGGATCCGACGAGAAGTTCTTGGCCAGCTCGGACACCGAGGCGCCGCCGGCCTGGGCCTTGGTGAACGCGGCGATCTGCGTGGGCGCGACCAGCGCGATGCTGACACAGATCGTGTCGTAACTCGAGATGTGCTGGGCGTAGTAGGTCTTCATCGAGGCCACGGTGAGCGGAATCGTCGAATTCAGTTTCGACAGGAGATACAGCGACGCCGCCTGGGCCTCCAACTGCGCCTGGCGCATGTCGGCGGGCATGGCCGCCAGTGCCTGGGCGGAGGTGCCCGGGCAGTTCAGCTGACTCTGGCTCGCCGCCGAGGTCATCTCACCCTCCAATGACGAAGTGGCCAGTGTCAGATCCTTCGCGCTCGCCACGTAGCCGAAGTGCTCGTGCACGTACTGGCCGATGGCCAGACCCTCGACGCGCATCGTCGTCCACGCGGCCGCCCCCGAAGCCGACATCGTCGCGCCCCCGGCGCCCTGGCCAAAGTTCGATGCGCTGAGCGCGCTGAGATAGCACTGAAGCGTGGGCGTCGAGGCGATCGCGTTCAACTCCGCTCGAAACGCGGCGCCACCTACGGACGCGCCGCTGACGCTGATGCCCGACGAGGCACTGGTGAGGCCATACACACCGGCCCCGAGCAGGGCCACGACAAAGAGGGCTACGAGTCGACGCACACTCCCATGCTACCGAGTGCCGATCAACGCCCCGAGGGCATCGCCGTGATCTCTTCGAGTAGCGCGGTCAGGTCCCGGGGCGTGGCGGCGTCCTTGCTCAACTCCAGGCGCAGCGACTTGGTCGTCTCGTCGTAGGCCCGCGAGCCGTAGCGCCGACGAACCCGCACCTGCTGGGACACCGAGAGCTCCAACGGCCCGAGCTTCACGACCGGCGCCGAGCGAACGCCGATCTTGGCGGGCATCACCACCACTGACGCGACGCCCAGCTCCAGGCACACCAGTCGCAACTCGGCCAGGTCCAGCAGTCCCTGGGCCGCCGTGGGCAGGGCCCCGTAGCGGTCGAGCCACTCGTCGCGCAGATCCCCCAACTCCCCCATGGTCGCCACCGCGGCGAGATGTCGATAGGCCTCGAGACGCGCGTCGTCCGCCTCGACGTACTCCTTGGGCAGGTGTGCCTCTCCGGGAACGTCGAGGTTGACCGTCACGGGCTCGGGCACGACGAACCCCTTGGCGTCAGCGACCGCCTCAGCGACCAACTGCACGTAGAGGTCGTAGCCCACCGCCGCCACCGGTCCCGACTGATCGTGGCCGAGCAGGTTGCCCGCGCCACGAATCTCCAAATCGCGCATGGCGATCTTGAAACCGCTACCGAGCGCGGTGTTGTCGCCGATCGTGCGCAGTCGCTCGAAGGCTGTCTCCGATAGTACCTGATCAGCGGGATGGAACAAGTACGCGTAGGCCCGCTGCCCGCTGCGTCCCACCCGGCCGCGCAACTGGTGCAGTTGACCCAGACCCAGGCGATCGGCGCGGTCGACGATGAGCGTGTTGACCGAGGGCAGGTCAATCCCTGACTCGACGATGGTGGTGCACACCAGCACGTCGTAGCGGCGCTCCCAGAAGTCGAGCATCACGCGTTCGAGCGTGCCCTCGTCCATCTGGCCGTGCGCCACCGCGATGCGGGCGTCGGGCACGAGTTGGCCCAGGCGCTTGGCAACCTGGTCGATGTCGGCCACTCGGTTGTGGACGAAGAAGACCTGCCCCTCGCGCAACAGTTCGCGGCGCACGGCCTCGATCACCGCGGCCTCGTTGTACTCGCCCACGTGGGTGAGGATGGGACGCCGGTCGGCCGGCGGCGTGGTCACCATCGAGAGATCCCGGATGCCCGCGAAGGCCATCTCCAACGTACGCGGAATGGGGCTCGCGCTGAGGGTCAGCACGTCCACGCCCACCGAGCGTGACTTGATTGCCTCCTTGTGAGTGACGCCGAAGCGCTGCTCTTCGTCAACCACGAGTAAACCCAGGTCCTTGAAGCGCACGTTCTCCGACAAGAGTCGATGCGTGCCGACCACCACGTCGATCGATCCGTCGCCGAGGCCGCGCACGGTCGCCGCGGCCTCGGCGTCGTCCACGAATCGACTCAGCAGCGCTACTCTCACCGGAAAGCCCGCAAACCGATCGGTTAGCGTGGCGAAGTGCTGACTGGCGAGCAGCGTCGTGGGCACCAGGATGGCCGCCTGCTTGTTGTCCTGGACCGCCTTGAACACGGCGCGCAGCGCGATCTCGGTCTTGCCGAAGCCCACGTCCGCGCACACCAAACGGTCCATCGGACGCGACATCTCCATGTCAGCCTTCACGTCCTCAATGGCCTGGGCCTGATCGGGGGTCAAGGTGTAGGGAAAGAGTTCCTCCATCTCTCGCTGCCACGCCGTGTCTGGACTGAAGGCGTGCCCACTCGCGACCGAGCGCTGGCGGTAGAGGTCGACCAGCTCCTGGGCAATCAGAAAGGCGGCGGCGCGCGCCTTGGCGCGGGTCTTTTGCCACTCGGCGCCCCCCATGCGCGAGAGTGCCGGTGCGTCTCCGCCCGAGTACGGGGTCAGGGCATCGATCTGCTCGGTGGGCCAGTAGCTGCGACCGTCCTTGAACTCAAGGATCAGATAGTCACGCACCGTCCCGTTCAACGCTCGCGTGGTCGTGCCGGAGAATCGCGCCACGCCGTGCTGGCGATGTACCACGTAGCTGCCCACCGCCAGGTCGTCGAAGAATCCGTCGACGTTGCGCGCCCGAGTGCGAGCCACCCGGTGCACGGTGCGCCGACCGGTCAAATCACCCTCGCTCCAGACGACCACCTCAGGCTCATCGAGCGCGAAGCCCGACGCCAAGGTGCTCGACAGCACGCTGAGACGCGCTTCGAGCACCTTCGAAGGGTCGGTGGTTACCTCGAGGCCCTCGCCTCGCAGCTGATCGGCAATGCGCTCGAGAGCCTGGGCGTTCGAGCTCAGCACCACGCCGCGACGGGTCGTCGACCACGTCCGCACGTGCGCCGCGATGCGCGCCGGATCCCCCTGGACAACCGGCGGCGACGTCAGACCGAGGGGATTGCTCGCCAGCCCGGCGACGCTCGCCTCGAGTGCGGTGAACGACCGCGTGCCGAACAGCGACGCCCAGTCCACGTGCAACAGGGGAACCGATGACGTGGCACGCCAGGTCGCGGCCACGACGTCGGTGAGCTCACGCTCCTCGTCGAGCAGGTCGGCGAGACGCTGGCGCGCACGTTCGGGCTCGACCACCAGGCACGGCGACGTACCGACCTCGTCAAGCACGGTCTTGCGAGCCGGCACGAACAATCCCATCCAGCCCTCCATGCCGTCAAAGAGTTGGCCGGTGGCAATTCGCTCGACGACCGGAGCGCCCCAGGGGTTCTGTTCGGCGAACTCCTCCGCGCTCGCTCGGGTGAACTCATCGGGCAGCCACTCACGCACCGGCGCCACCACCGCGACCTCGACGTCGGCGTGGGAACGCTGATTGGCGATATCGAAACTCGTCAGTCGCTCCACCTCGTCACCGAAGAAGTCAAGGCGCAACGGTTCGTCACCCTGCGCGGGCCAGACGTCGACGATGCCACCGCGCACGGCGAACTCGCCACGGTGCTCGACCAGACTCTCGCGCAGGTACCCGAATCCCGCGAGATGGGCCACAAACTCGTCACGGTCGAGTTGCGCGCCGCGTTGCACGACGAGCGGTTCGCGCGCGCCCTCGCCCGGCAGAATCTGGGCGAGCGAGCGCACCGAGGCCACGAGCGCCTTCGGACGGTCTCCGGTAGCGAGGCGCCAGCGCAGGAGCGAACGCGTGGCCATCACTGACGCATCGGGGCTCACCCGCTCGAGGGGGTGCGTGTCCCACCCGAGCCACAGGGAGACCTCATCGCCCTCGAGCATCGCCGCGAGTGCGTCGCGCAACTGCTCGGCCTCGGTGGACGTGGCGCACACGACCAACGTGAAGTCGGACTCGAGCACGTACGCGGCAACCGCGAGCGGCGTCGCGTACGAACTTGGGGTGAACGAGCCTGAAGCAACCGCTGAGCGAACGGAGCCCGCGATCAGATCGATGACGCGACGAAGACCCTTCGCGTCAGCCACGGATCGCGTTCACCCGGCGCTGGGCCTCGTCGAAGTCGTAGTCCAGTAGCGCCTCCAGCGCGTCGGCGGCCAGGACGACGTCCTCGCGTAACCGCGCGCGCTGCGCGCCGGTCGGTCGCTGGAGCACGTAATCGGCGCCGTGCTCTTTGGTGGGGGGCTTGCCGATGCCGATCCGCAGACGGGCGAACTCGTTACTGCCCAACACCTTGGCGATGGAGCGAAGGCCGTTGTGCCCCGCCAACCCCCCACCCAACTTCACTTGCAGCCGACCCGGCTCTAGATCGAGCTCGTCGTGAGCGACCACGAGGTGGCTGAGATCCTCCAGCGAAGTGCGCCGCAGCAATGGCGCCACGGCGGCACCGGATTCATTCATGAAGGTGGTGGGCACCGCAAGGGTGACTGGCCCGCGCGGGGTTGCCACAGTCGCGCTCAGCGCCCGCTGGCGCCGCTCGAGGCGAAGCGACACTCCGCGACGCTGCGCCACCAGACGCACGGCGTCGCCTCCAACGTTGTGACGCGATCCCTCATACTGCTCACCGGGGTTGGCCAGACCGACGATGACCAGCGTGCTCGCGCTACCCCGGCGCGATGGCTCAGACGAGCGCCGAAGCGCCACGGCGGACTATTCGCCGGATTCTTCGACACCGCCGGCCGTCTTGGCGGTGCGCCCGGCGCGGGTGGTCACCACTGACAGAGCGGCGTCCGCGGAGGCGACGACGCCCTTGGGCAGCACCACGTCGCCCACGCGAATCGCGTCGCCGGGGGTGAGCGCGGAGATGTCCACGTCGATGTGGGTGGGGATCTGGTCGGGTCGCGCGCTCACCTCGAGGGCGAACAGCTGCTGGTCAACCTCCCAGTCGGCGTGGCGCACCTCAACCGCGTCGCCCACGACGTGCAGCGGCACTTCCGCGGTGACCGGCTTGTTGGGGTCGACAATGTGGAAATCGATGTGCGCCACGGTGCCACGCACTGGATGACGCTGGATCTCGCGCGCCATCACCATGAACTTGCGTCCGTCGGCGTCGAGCGTGATCAGCGAGTTGAGACCCTGCTCGCCCGACACGGCGGTGCGAAACGACTTGGCATCGACCGCGATCGCGAGGGGCTCAACGCCCGCGCCGTAGACCACCGCCGGGATCGATCCGGCGAGGCGGAGTCGGCGCGAATTGCGCGAACCCTGGGGACGACTGGTCGATGCGCTTAACGTGGCCTGCGACATGGAAACTCCTCTAACGAATGGCTGGCGCGCCGAAGCGGGCCGCACACAGGTCCAAAAGTCTAGTCCGCGCGCCGCGGCATCATCGACGCCCTAGAGGAGGTTCTCGCCGCCGAAGATGTCCGAAACCGACGCGTCCTCGAAGATTGCCGAAATCGCATTGGCGACGATGGTCGCCACCGAGAGGATTTCCAGGTTCTCGAAGCGCTTTTCACTGGGCAGCGGCAGCGTGTCGGTCACCACCACCCGGCTGATCGGGGCGTTGAAGAGTCGTTCGACGGCTGGCGGCGAAAACACCGCGTGGGTCGCCATGACCCAGATCTCCTCGGCGCCGTGCTCTTTCAGTAGGTCGCACGCCGCCACAATGGTGCCCGCGGTGTCGATCAGGTCGTCGATCAGCACGCAGTGCCGGCCGCGCACGTCACCCACGATGTGGCGCGCCTCGGCCACGTTGGCAATTCCGCGCGGGCGCGTCTTGTGCACCAGTGCCAGGTCGCACCCCAAATGCTGAGCGTACCGCTCGGCGACCTTGACGCGTCCCGCGTCGGGGGCCACGACGACCAACCCGTGCGGATCGGCGTGCTCCTTGAGGTAGTCCTCGAGCACCGGCGCCGCCACCAGGTGGTCAACCGGAATGTCGAAGAATCCCTGAATCTGGCCCGAGTGAAAGTCGACCGACAGCACCCGATTGGCGCCCGCTGTCTGGAGCATGTCGGCGATCAACTTGGCGGTGATGGGTTCGCGCCCGGCGGACTTGCGATCCTGGCGGGCGTAGCCGTAGTTGGGGATCACCGCCGTGATGCTCTTGGCCGAAGCGCGCTTGGCGGCGTCGATCATGATGAGTTGTTCCATCACCGCGTCGTTCACCGGCGAGGAGTGGGTCTGGATGATGAACACGTGGGCGCCGCGAATCGACTCGTCGAATCGACAGTGAATCTCGCCGTTGGCGAACTCGCGGACGTTCGCTTCGGTCAACTGGACCCCCAACTTGCCGGCGATGTCCAGGGCCAGGTCGGGGTGACAGCGCCCCGTCGCAATGACGAGGCGGCGCTTAGCGAGTGACTCCACGGCGCCAGCGTACTGGTTGTCCAGGCACCACTAGGGCGTGGGGCGCCCGTCGCGCCCGACCACGGCGCCCGCGGGCACCTCGGAACCCGCCGCCAGCACGGTGTGCGATGTCACGCGGGCATCGGCTCCGATGCGCACGTTCACGGCCTCCACGGTGCCCAGGCGGGCGTTCTCGCCGACGCTCACGTCGCGCAGGTACGCGTTCGGGCCGATCCGGGCACCGTGGCCAACCACACAGTGACCCTTCAAGACCGTGCCCGGCAGGAGCGACACCTCCGCCGCGAGCTCGACCTCGGCGTCCACGTACGTGGTCGCCGGATCCCACATGGTGACCCCTCGCTGCATCCAGCGCTCATTGATGCGGCGCCGGACCTCGGTCTCGACGTCGGCCAGCTGGGACCGGTCGTTCACCCCCGACGCCTCCAGGGGGTCATCGAGCACGACGGCGTTGATGAGGTGTCCGGCGTCGTGCAGCACCGCCACGAGATCGGTGAGGTAGTACTCGTGCTGGGCGTTTTGGCGACCCACCCGGCGCAGTGCCGGTCCGAGCACGTTAGCCCGCACCACCATGATCGACGTGTTGATCTCGGTGATCAACAACTCGTCCGCGCTCGCGTCGCGCTGCTCGACGATCCCCACGGGCGCGCCGTCCCTGCCTCGAAGTATCCGTCCGTAGCCCGAGGGATCATCCACCTCGGCGGTGAGCACGCTCAACGCGGCCTGGCTCTTTCGATGATGCGCCAACAGCTCGTTCACGGTCGAACGGCGTAGCAGCGGCGTGTCGCCTGGCACGATCAGCACGTCCCCGTCGCTGGCCCCGAGCTCGTCGTTCACCGTGGGCAGCGCCACCGCCACGGCGTGACCCGTGCCGAGTTGCTCGCTCTGTTCGACGAAGGTCAGGTGGCGGGCGTGCGCACGAGCGCTCAACTCCTTCTCGACCCAGGTGGCCCCATGGCCCACGACCACGACGGTGGCGCGCACGTCCGCCACGGCGTCGAGCACGTAGAGGGTCATGGGCCGCCCGCAGATCTGGTGCAACGGCTTGGGACGGGCCGATCGCATCCGCGTTCCCTCCCCGGCGGCGAGTATCACTGCACAGGTCGCTCGACTCACCCCCCCATCTCTAGCAGCCATCTCCTACGATGCCAAGCGTGGATGCATTCTCCTACGATGAATTCGCTTACTTTCACGAGAACCTCGCCGAGTGGGACCTTGATGTCCCCGTGCCCACCGTGCGGCGCTTCTTCGTCGCCGTCGACGGGCTGCGCCAGCTGAGCGGACTGCGCTGGGGCGACGATGACCCCCAACTCGTACTGGTGCACGGGGGCGCCCAGAACGCGCACACCTTCGACACGGTGGCGATCGCCCTGCAGCGACCGCTGCTGGCGTTGGACCTTCCCAGCCACGGCCACTCCGACGCGGGGCCCCACGGCGCCTCCGCGGTGGCCAGTCACGCCCTCGACCTCGAGCGGGCCCTCGAGCAACTGCTCACCGGCCCCGTACCCCTGGTGGGCATGTCACTGGGCGGCCTCACCTCGCTGATCGTCGCCCACGAGCGGCCCGACCTCGTGAGCAGTCTCACCCTCATCGACATCACACCCGGCGTCACGGCCGCCAAGGCCCGCCACATCACCGACTTCGTGAACGGTCCTCGTACCTTCGAGGACTTCGATGCCCTGCTGGCGCGCACCATCGAGCACAACCCGACCCGCTCGGAGTCTTCGCTACGACGGGGCATCCTGCACAATGCCGTGCGCCGTCACGACGGGACCTGGGTCTGGCGTCACCAACAACACCCGGCGCCCGCACTCGAAGCACCCACGGCACTGGACCTGTGGCCCGTGCTGGAGCAGCTGCGAGTGCCTCTCACGCTGGTGCGGGCCATGGCGCCGAGTTCGGTGGTGGACGACGACGACGAACGTCGCGTGCGAGCGCTCGTGCCTTCAGCCCGCATCGAGCACGTGGAGGGTGCGGGCCACTCGGTCCAGGGCGACCAACCGCTCAGGCTCGCCGCGATCCTGTCCGAGCTCTAGCAGTTCTTCCCGGCAAGGTCCTCGGGCCCGGTGACGCCCGCCCACGGGGTCTGTGCGACTGGCCAAGGCGAATCACGGCCGACAGATCGGGCATCGACTCGCGGGTCCTTGACCGCTCGCACGCGGCACAGACCGAGTCCGCACCGCCGCTGCGCGGCGGTGCGGACTCGTGGAACTGTGGCTCAAGGTCGCAACTCAGGAGCTGACGACGGCAATCCCGATGGGCTGACTCGTGCCCGTGACGATGGCCGACGAACCGGTGCCGTCCAGATTGGCCCGGTTAATCGTGCCGCCATTGGAATTGGCCCAGTAGATGTAGTTCGCGTTCACCGCCAGGCCGTCGGGGTGCCACTGGCCGGTGGCCAAGACCGAGACCTGTGAGGGATCACTCAACAATGCCTTGTTCACCGTGCCGGTGGCGGTGTTGATCTGGCCTTCGTTCACCCAGTAGACGAAGGAACCATCAACGGCGATCGCGAACGGGTTGTCCTGCGTATCTACCAGGGTTTGCACGTTGTCACCGTTGAGATCCGACTCCCTGATCGTGCCCCCGGGGGAGTTCCAGGTGGTCCAGTAGATGTGCTGGGCGTCCACGGCCACCGATGACGGTGAGTTCTCGTCCGAGACCATCGTCGTCACTCCACTGCCGTCGAGGTTCGCCCGATTGATCGTGCCGCCGTTGACACCGGTGAGATTGGTCCAGTAGATGTGCTGGGCGTCCACGGCCAGCCCGTACGGGTGGTTCTGATCTGAAATGAGAGCTGTCACGTCGCCGCCACTCAGGTTCGACCGGTTGATCGTGCCGGCGCTGCTGTCGGTCCAGTAGACGTACGCGGCGCTCACCGCCGCCGCGATGGGACCCTCGATCCCCGACACGAGAACACTCACGCCGGTACCGTCAGTGTTGGCCGCCATGATTGTGCCACTGGAGAAACTGGCCCAGTAGAGACCGCCGCCGGGGACGAACGCCTCGCCCATCGCCTCGTTCGAGAGGCCCGACGCGGCTGTGTCGGCGTTGAGCGCCCGCACGACGTAGTAGGTGTCCTCCAGGGGCGCCGGTGTGACCTGGTAGCTGGTGCCCGGTGCGGTCCCGATGTCGTCGTAGGGCCCTCCCGAGGTCGTCGAACTCGCGACGACGTAATGGTCGACCGGACCGGTCGAGGCCGTCCAGGTCAGGGACACGTAGATTCCGCCGTTCTCGTTGTACGCCAAGTTCGCCGCGAGATTGGTGGGCGCGCTCGGCACGGACATCTCGTGAATCGTGAAGGTCGCGGAGCCCTGTGCGCCGATGGTCCAGCCTCGGCTCGGGTTGCCCAGCGTCACCTCCAACGTCTCGTCTGGCTCGCCGGTGACGTGATCGACGAGGATGGGAACGCAGACCTCAGCCACGCTCTGTCGCTTGGGGAACGAGATAGTCGTGTCCACCGCGCTGTAGTCCACGCCGCTCGTGGCGGTACCACCGCCGGTCGCGAAGGTGGCAGTCGGGGCCTTCCCCTTGATCACCGATCGCTCGACCGAGGCGCAGGCGACACCCTGTCCCTCGGTCACCTGGTACGTGGCGCTGGTGAAGTTCAGTGTCTTGTCGGGTTTGGGCGGGGCTGCGGCGCCCGCGGTGGTGACAGTCGCTCCCATCACGAGGGCCGAGACCGCTCCCGCGACGACCAGACGCGACAGCCATGTCGCGCCGCGCGCCCTTGTACGTTGATCATCGAACACGATGCCTCCTTTGTTTGGTGGCATTGGGTCTCACGAATTGACATCGCTGCGCCTTGCTCAGCAACAGAACCACGCCACTTCAAGCACCGTAGAAAAGGCGCGAGGTGCGCAACAGGGTCGAAGTGCCCCGAAGCACATTCCGATGCCGGTTCAAGAGGGGTGTGTGAACGCGAGGGGCAGTCAGCGCTCGGCCCTCGAGACGCAGAGGTCTCGAGCACCCCGACGCGCGCGACGCATCACGGCGAACCCTTCACGACCGGATTGGGGGGAGGCGAGCGAAGCGGGACAACTCCCCGTTGGAGGTGCTGATCGGGGACGACGCGTCACGAGGTGGCTGGCGGGGGAGGGCTCGAACCTCCAACCTTCGGATCCAAAGTCCGCTGTTCTGCCAGTTGAACTACCCGCCACTACCGGTACCCTGACAATCTTCGTAGATTCTTAGAGAATCGATGAAGACAGTTAATACCAACCAGCAACACTAGAGCCTGACCCACCCTTCGAAGGAAGCCCCGTGACGAGCACCACGAGTACCACGTCCTACATCGCCATCGTGGACGACGACGGCGCCATCCGTACGGCGCTGGGGCGCGCGCTGCGCATGGAGAACTACGAGGTGGACCTCTTCGAGGATGGCCTCAGCGCCCTCAAGTCGGTGCAGCTTCGCGCACCTGACGCCATCGTGCTCGACCTTCAACTGCCCGACATCGACGGGCTCGAGGTCTGTCGGCGCATTCGCCGCGCCGGCGACACGACCCCGATACTCATGCTGACCGCCCGTGACGCGGTGAACGACCGCGTCGAGGGCCTCGACGTCGGGGCGGACGACTATCTGGTCAAGCCCTTCGACCTGGCCGAGTTGTTGGCGCGACTACGCGCGCTGCTGCGGCGCCACAACGTCAGCGATGGCGATGAGACCGTCCTTCGCTTCGAGGATCTGAGTCTCAACCCCGGCACGCGCGAAGTGCTGCGCGCGGGACGAGAGATAGCACTCACCAAGATCGAGTTCGACCTGCTCGAACTCTTCCTCCAACACCCGCGCCAGGTGCTCACCCGTGACCAGATCCTCGACCTCGTGTGGGGCTACAACTTCGACTCGGGCACCAACTCACTGGCCGTGTACATCGGCTACCTGCGACGCAAACTGGAAGAAGGCGGCGAGGTGCGCCTGATTCAGACCGTGCGCGGCGTAGGGTACGCGCTGCGCACGTCGTGACCTTTCGCTCACGCGTCATTGCCGCCACGGTCGGCGTCGCCGCCGTCGGTGTCATCCTGGCGTGCCTCGCGTCATTCATCACCACGCGCAACGCCGTGCTGCGCTCGGTGGACGAGTCGCTGATCCAGGCCTCACACTCACCCGCCCTGCACCAGCTCGGCGATGACTCGCGAGTTACTGGCGCCTACTACGAGTTGGTACTGGCCAGCGGCCAGACCTCGCCGAAGTCGAACGTGCCCATCGATCAGACCATCATGAAGGTCGCCAAGGGCAAGGAAGCCCAGGTGCTGCGCACCGTGGAGTTTGGCGGCCAGTCCTACCGAGAACTCATCATCGGCCTGCCGGCGAACTCGATCGTCAGTTGCTCGACCGGCCTCTGCCAGATCCCCACCACCTCCGCCCAGCTCTTCGTCGTGAACATCACGGGACAGGAGAACGAACTGCACCACCTCGTGCGCACCCTCCTCCTCCTGGTCGCCGGCGGGCTTCTCCTCGCGCTCGTGCTGGGTCTGGTCATCGCGCGCACCGCCCTGCGACCCCTGGAGGAGGTCACCAACGAGATCGAAGGGGTGGCCGAGACCAACGACATGACCTACCGGATCGATGAAGGCGGCCCCGACGAGCTCGGACGCTTGCGCCGGGTGTTCAACCGCCTGTTGAGCTCGGTCCAGAGCAGCCAGTCGCTGCAGCGACAGCTTGTCCTTGACGCGAGCCACGAGTTGCGCACGCCGCTCACCTCGCTGCGCACCAACGCCCAGGTGCTGTCGCGAGCCAACGAGCTCAGCCCCGAGGACCTGCGCCAACTCACCAACGACATGGTGACCCAGGTCGACGAACTCGCCGCGCTCGTCACCGACCTGGGCGAACTCGCCCGCGGCGAGCGCAGCGAGGGCGAGCCCGAGCTGCTGCGCCTCGACGAGTGCGTCGACGAGTGCGTCGACATCGCGCGCACCCACGCGCGCATCAAGGACATCACGATCGACGTCGACGTCAAACCCTCATCCATCATCGCGCGCCGAGACCGATTGAGCCGCGCGGTCACCAATCTGTTGACCAACGCGATCAAGTTCACCCCCTCGGGTGGGCGGATCCTCGTCGTGTCAGACCTCGGGCGGGTAGTGGTGAGCGACAGCGGTCCGGGCATCGACGAGGCCGACCGACCCTACGTCTTCGACCGGTTCTGGCGTTCGGCGTCGGCGCGCGCGCTGCCCGGCTCGGGCCTCGGTCTGTCAATCGTCGCCCAGGTGGTCGCTGAGCTGCAGGGCACGGTGCAGGTCGACCAGGACCCCGAACTCGGCGGAGCGCGCTTCACCATCACGCTGCCCACCAGTTGACAGAGGGTGAACTTCCCCGTCGCCAGCGTGCCTATTTTGTTGAACTTCTTATGTTGCGAATGACCGCGCTTTAACTAGCGGTGCCAGACTTTTCGCAAAGGAAACTATGACCCCCCACCCCCGCACCCCCCAACAGCGCGACCGACGCTTTGCGCGAGTCCGACGACTGACCCAGACGATCCTCATCGGGTCGGGGCTCGCGTCGGGCCTGTTCATCGGCTACGCCAAGGCCACCGCCAAGCCCCTCACGACGGTGCCCGCCCCAGTCAGCGCGCTGACCACGCCCCCCTCGTCCTCGTCAAACACGGCCAGCCCGACGGGTACGGGGTCGAATAGCGTGTCGACGCCCAGCGCATCGTCGACCCACACCGCACCCGCCCCCGCGCCGGTCACCACTACGACGGTCTGCTATTCGACGCCGTCGGGCACGACGGTCTGCAACTAGCCACGCCATGAAATTTAAGATCTGGGGCCTCACTGGCACCCTGGCCACCGAGCACGAAGAGCAGATGGCCTTCGCCGAACAACGCCTCTGGCACTGGATCGACTCCTTCGACGCGGCATGCAATCGATTCAGGTCCGACTCTGAGATCTCACGGCTCAACGCGCAGAGCGGACAGTCCCTCGCCATCAGCCCCACACTGGAGTTGGCGATCGACGCGGCCCTGCGCGCGGGCGAGGCCACCGGGGGGCTGTGCGACCCGACCGTGCTCCCGGCGCTGATCGCGCTGGGCTACGATCGCGACTACGACGAGTTGCTCCTGCGCGACGACCTCAAGGCCGGGGCGCCGATTCCCGCTCCGGGTCTGGGCGCGATCCACTTGGATCGAGAGCGGCACGTGATCACCCTCGACCCAGGGTGCCAACTCGACCTCGGAGCGAGCGCCAAAGCACTGATCGTCGACCTCGTCGCCCACGACGTCGCCCCTCACGGTGGTGTCGTGGTTGAACTTGGCGGTGACGTGGCCGCGCTCGGCAACGGGCCCGACGGACCTTGGGTGATCGGTATCGCCGATCGCCTCGATCTTCGCGGCGACGAGCCCCGCGTGAGCATCGCGAGTGGCGCGATCGCCACCTCCTCGCTCACCACCCGAACCTGGCGGGTCGGTTCGGAGGTGGCCAACCACATCATCGATCCGCGTACCGGCACCTTTGCCCGCAGCGTCTACGCCACGTCCAGCGTCTCGGCGAGCAGCTGTGTCATCGCGAACGCGTTCGCCACTGCTGCGCTGCTCTGGGGAGAGGACGCGGGCTTTCACATCGCCCAGGCCGGCTGGTCCGCCCGACTGGTGCGAAACGACGGCACCGTGGACTTCATCGGGGGATGGCCCGAGGACGATCGGAGTCGCGAGTGCTTGCCCTGACCTCGCCCTACTTCTGGTACACGACCCGTGCCACGGGCCTGGTCGCCATGGTCCTGTTCACCGCGGTGGTCACCCTCGGCAGCCTGGTCGCCAACCGCGTGGGGGGCACCTCGATCGGACGCTTCGAACTCAATGAGTTGCACCGATCAGTGTCGATGGTGGCCGTGGTGTTTCTCGTCCTGCACATCTTGACCACGGTCATGGACAGCTTCGTCTCGACCGGCATCGTGTCGGCGTTCATCCCCATGACCTCGTCCTACAAGCGCCTGCCGGTCGCCCTCGGCGCGGTCGCCTTCGACCTGATACTCGCGGTGTGGATCTCGAGCCTCTTGAAGGCCCGCATCGCCAACCAGACGTGGCGGTTCATTCACTGGTTCAGCTGGTTGGGCTTCGCCACGTCCATCGTGCACGCGCTGCTCACGGGCACCGACAGCCGCAGCGGCGTCGGCCTGCTCTTGGTGCTCGCTTGCTCACTCACGGCCCTCGCGGCGGGCCTGTGGCGGGTCCTGGGTCGTCCCGCGCGCGCCGCTGGTCGCACCGCCCTCTCCCCGCTCGCCGCGGCGCCCGCATCGACTCGACCCGCACCGCGAGGACGCCCCTTCGACCAGGGTTCGGGTCGCGCACCAAGCGCCGAGCGCGGGCGAGCACTACCCCAGCCACCGACGCGCACCTCACGATCATCCGAACGACCCACCCCGCCCGCCACCGAGCGACCCAACCAGCCACCCGGTGCCTTTCCCCGAGTCCCCCAGTCCGATGCTCGACGTCGGGGCCGACGATGATCGCCCCCGACGCGCTGCCGCGCCTGCTGGCGAATCCCACGGGTCGACCCCTCACGCTCGCCCAGCACGAAGAGACCTTTCCCGCCACCCAGCGCGGCATGCGGCTCCTCGAAGAGCTCGAGGCATCAGGACTCACCGGACGCGGCGGAGCGGGCTTTCCCACGGCGCGCAAGGTGCGCCTGTTGCGTGAGCAGCGCAGTCACAACAAGTTCGTCGTGGTCAACGCCATGGAGGGCGAACCCGCGTCGCACAAGGACCAGTCGCTGCTCAGCGCGAATCCCCACCTGGTCCTCGACGGCGCGGAGTACCTGGCCACGCTCATCGGCGCCAAGAACATCGCGGTGAGCGTCGCGCGCGACAACCCCACGGTAGTCAACCACCTCAAGCACGCCATCCACGAGCGTGAGCGGCGCGGCACAAGGGGTCCGAAGTTCGAACTGCACACCCCTCCGTGGCGTTACGTGGCCGGTGAGGAGTCCGCGCTCGTGCATTGGCTGGATGACAACGAGTCGCTCCCCCAGTACCGACCGCACCGGCCCACGATCTTGCGCATCGGTCACGCACCCGTGCTGGTCGACAACGCCGAGACCTGCGCCAACGTCGCCCTGATCGGGCGCTACGGGTCGCAGTGGTACCGCACGCTCGGCACCGCGCAGAATCCGGGAACCACCCTCGTCTCGGTCAGCGGTGCCGTGGCGCGCCCGGTCGTGCTCGAAGTGGCCCTGGGCACCCCGATACGCACGATCTTGGCCGCGGCGGGGGCCGACACCGACCCCCAGGCGGTGGTGATCGGCGGCTACGGCGCGGGCTGGCTCGAGGGCTCGCTCCTGGACACGCCCTTCTCGAACGAGGCTCTCGCCCCGCTGGGCGCCACCGTGGGCGCGGGGATCATCGTGGTACTGCCACGTGCCGGGTGCGGGCTGGTCGAGACCCACCGGGTGGTGCGCTGGATGGCCAACGAGAGTGCTCGCCAGTGCGGCCCGTGCGCCTTCGGGCTGCCGGCGCTCGCCGACGACCTCGCGCACCTGCTCCAGCCATCGCGCGACGCCATCGCCGCTCACCAGCGCCTCGTCGAGCGCTGCGCCGTGATCGAAGGTCGCGGCGCATGCCGGCACCCCGACGGGGTCGTGCGCTTCGTGCGATCGGCGCTCAAGGTCTTCGCCTCCGACGTCGCCGAGCACGTTCGTGGTGCCCCATGTGCGCCCAGCCGCAGCGCGCGCCACTTCGCGACGGTGCCCCAGCTCGAGCACGAAGAGGAACTGATATGGGAATGAGACGCCGCAGCGGCGGCTTCGTCTTGAGCGTCAATCCCATTCTCTGTGACGGTTACGGACACTGCGGCGAGCTCGCGCCGGACCTGGTGCACATGGACGAGTGGGGCTACCCGATCATCACCCGCACCCCAGTCGCGCTGTCCAATCTGAGCGCTCTGGAGTCCGCGCGCTACGCGGTGCGCGGCTGTCCGCGCCAAGCCCTGCGCATCGAGCGGGTCAGCGAAGAGAGTTAGCGTCGATGAGCTCCATCCGGTTGCCCACCGGATCGTCCACGTAGCAGCGGCGTGTTCCCTCGAGGTGCTCGTCGGGCCGCGTAGCCACGCCCGCGCCTTCGAGCCGCACCATCAGATCGTCGTAGTCGCCCACACGAAGTGCCACGTGGGCCTTGCGCGCCGGACGGAACTGCGGATCCACTCCCAGGTGCAGCGTGACCGGCCCTCGTTGATACCAGCGTCCGCCTCGCCGGGCCAGCACTGGTGGTTTCGTCACGATCTCAAAGCCCAACAGGGTGACATAGAAGGCGTCACAGGCCGCCTCGCTACCCTCGCCGATCGCGACTTGGACGTGGTCTAACTCAAGTGTCATGGTGCGACGGGGCCTTTCCGATGAGTGCTACTCAAAACCTAGTAGTGTCGTACGAGCCATGGGATCACTAATTAAGAAGCGCCGTAAGCGCATGCGCAAGAAGAAGCACAAGAAGATGTTGAAGCGAACTCGCTTTCAGCGTCGCGCCGCCGGCAAATAGTTCTCGCGGACGCCTACGCGGGCGTCGTGGTGGTCTGGACAAGCCGTAGACGACCCTCGGGTCCCTCGACGTCCCAGTGCTCAACGTCACCTCGAAGGTGACCGGTCACGAACATCGACGAACCCGACCCGGCGAGTCGCACCTCATCGGCCAGGTGCTCACGCGCCCACGCCAGGGTCCGCGCCAGCCTCGGTTCGACCAGTCCGGCGGCGACCTCGAGGTGATTGTTCCCGCTCGGCGTCCAGCCGGTGGACACCAACTCATCGAAGGCCCGGTAGCACTGCGCCGTATCGACGCGAAAGTCGGCCAGCACGAGGGTCACTTCGCGCGCCTCGAAGTTCAGCGGCGTGAGCCGCTCGCCCACCCCCTCGACCAGGGCTCGTCCCCCGAGTTGACAGAAGGGCACGTCGCTACCCAGGCTCAGGGCTTGCTCGTTGGTGACCCCGCCCGCCCAGCGCAATATGGCCGCAGCGTCGGCACTTCCCCCGCCCAGTCCGGCGCCGCTCGGTATGTGCTTTTCGAGGGTGACACCCGCTCGTCGACCCACCAGACGCAGCGCGCGCACGACCAGGTTCGACCCGTCAGTGGGCACGGCGGCATCCTGGGTGACGACGCGCAGATAGTCCGCCGACTCGTTCACGATGAGCCGATCGGTGAAGTCGACGGTGACCATCTCGCTGCGCAGTTCGTGGTACCCGTCATCGCGCCGACCAGTGATCTCGAGCGACCAGGTCAACTTGGCGTGAGCGTGCAGTATCGTCATCGCGCGCCCGCCAGACGGGCGAACTCCTCAAGGGTCAACTCCTCGGGTCGGCGCGTTGGGTCGATCCCGGCGCGCTCGAAGACGCCCTCGCTGGCCCAATCGGCCAAGGAACGCCGCAGCATCTTGCGCCGCTGGCCGAAGGCGGTGCGGATCACCGAGAACAGCGCGGTCTCGCTCACCACGGCGGGATCGACCCGAACCTGGTCGAGTCGCACGATCTCGACGAGGGCCGACTCCACGTTGGGCCGCGGCAGGAAGACCGAGGGACCGACTCGACCCACGACACGGGCGTCGGCGAAGTACTGCACCCGCAACGACGCCGCTCCGTACGCCTCGTCCCCGGCGTGGGCCGCGAAGCGCTCGCCCACCTCACGTTGGACCATCACCAGCATTCGGGTGATGAGCGGCTGGGATTCGAGCAGGTGCAGGACCAGGGGTGTGGCCACGTTGTAGGGGAGATTCGCGACGACCGTGGCGGTGCGGCCGCCCAGGAGTTCGCCGTAGTCAAGGCGCAGCGCGTCACCGTGGTGCACCCGCACACCGTGGGGTTCGACCACTGAGCGCAGAGCGGCCAGGAGATACCTGTCCACCTCGATCGCGATGACCTCCGCGCCGGTCTCGACCAGCGCCAGGGTCAGCGAGCCCAGCCCCGCCCCGATCTCGAGCACCAGGTCGCCCGGTCCCACCGCGGCCAGTCGCGCGATGCGACGCACCGTATTGGGGTCCACCACGAAGTTCTGGCCCAGCGCGCGCGACGGCTTCAGCCCGTACTCGTTCAAGAGCGCGGCAATCTCGGTACGCGTGTGGGTCACCAGGAGACTTTGACACGTACGACACCGCGCCACAAAGGCGCGAGCAGACTGAACTGAGTCTCAGAGAGATCAACCACACGACCCGAGCTCACCGCCTGGCGGTCGGTCACCACACAGTGAATGGTGCGACCCGAGGCGAGGTCGCGCACCGTGACCCGCGTGCCCATGGGAAGGTACGACGTCGCGCAGCGGCCCGGGATGTAGGAGTACCAGGTTGCCACGCCCACGCGGTAGCGGTGGGGGCGACGGCGAATCACCTTCTGCGTGGTCGTGGTCGTGGTCGTGGGTGGGGACGTCGTGGTGGGGGACGTCGTGGTCACGTCGGTGCTCGATCCGGGCAGCGAGGAGGTCGTCGAACTGGAGGTGGGGGCGGTGCTCGTCGTGGGCGGGGACGTCGTGGTGGGACGCGGGGTCCTCGCGCGCGTGGTCGTGAGCGTGACCACGCCGTGACGAGTGATCTTCGTGCCGGCACGGGGGCTCTGGCCCACGACCCGGACCCAGGTGCCGTTGGCGCTACCGGGACCGGTGGCACGCAGCGTGAGGCCATCTTTCTTGAAAACCCTGATGACCTGGGCCTTGGTCAAGTGGACCACGTTGGGCACCCGCACCTCGGCGCGCGTCGTGGCCCGGGCGCGGGCGCTCGAGGTGGTCAGGGTCACCGTCGAACGTGCGGCCACCGCAGTGCCGGCGCGGGGCTTTTGGCCCACGACCCGGACCCAGGTGCCGTTGGCGCTACCGGGACCGGTGGTCTGGTAGTAGAGGTCGGCCTTGGCCATGGCCGCG
>DATKTZ010000006.1:0-32929 GCA_035530815.1 Acidimicrobiales bacterium | reverse complement strand
ACGTCAATCTCGGTCAGTACGCCGAAGCCCTGTTCCTTCAGGGCCGCCCGGACCAGTTCCTCAGTCGCGCCCAGTGATTTGTCTACGACTACTGTGAGTTCGCTCACCGAGCCTCCTCGAGTTCTAGTCGCCCCTCGTACTGATCTTAAACACGCGGTAGAGCGGGCAGAATCCGGACAGCGACGTGAGCACGAGTATCGCGGCGATGATCCACAGCACGATGCCCCCGACGCTGCTCGAACCAACGGCGAGCGCCCAGATGATCGCCCCGATGGCCAGCACGATTCGCAGGGTTCGGTCAAGCGTTCCAACATTTCTTCCCACGAGAACCTCCTTAGTCCGTATGGTCACTATACCCCCAGGGGTATAGTGACCATACGGACTAAGGTCCCATACGTCGCGGCACCCGGATGCGTGAGTCCTACTTCGTGGCGCGCAGTCGCTGGATGACGTCGTCCACCACGTCACTCGTGGTGGCCTCACCCGCGAGATCGAAGGTCCGCACGCCCGCGGCGGCCCCGTCGAGGGTTGCCGTGCGAAGGCGCTCACCGGCGTGGCGGTAGGCGTCATCACCCAGGTGCACCGCGGCCTGGTCCAAGAGCGCCGCCTGGGCGAGCAGCATGGCCATGGGGTTGGCGACGTTCTTGCCCTCCAGCGCGGGCGCGGTCCCGTGGGGTGCCTCGGCCATCGCCACCATCGGGTGCAGGTTCTCGTCGAGTGACATCAGCACCGACTCGGCGCCGGCGATGGAGCCGAAGAGGGCCAGCACGAGGTCGCTCATGCAGTCACCGTCGCGATTGAGTGTGGGGATGACCAGGGTGTGTTCGTGCACGTCGGTCACCAGGCCCGCGTAGGTGGCGTCGATCAGCGTGGGTCGGTAGGTCACCTGGGGGTGGCGCTCGGCGGCGGCGTCCATTTCCTCTTTCAACATTCCCTCGTAGGTCGGCGAGACGGTCCACTTGGGGCCGCCGTAGACCATCCCGTCGGTCTGCTCGGCGGCTTGGAAGGCGTACTCGGCCACAAAGCGGCAGTTGGATCGCTCGATGCGCTCGGTGCGCCAGGCGGATTCGCCGAATTGGCCCGGCGCCCCCTCACGACCCTCGGCCGCGCCGTACGCATCACC
The DNA here is from genome assembly GCA_035530815.1 of Acidimicrobiales bacterium. Taxonomy (GTDB): domain Bacteria; phylum Actinomycetota; class Acidimicrobiia; order Acidimicrobiales; family RAAP-2; genus RAAP-2. Next base: position 31,806 of record DATKTZ010000006.1, on the reverse strand, counting down.
CACGGCCATGCGGACCACGATGATGGGCTTGGTGGAGGCGACCACCGGCGCTACGCCCGGAATGCGTCGTCCGGTGCGAACGATCACCGAGCCGTTGATGCCCTCGCGCAGGATCCGGTTGGGGGAGCCGACGCCGCCGATCTCGGGCGGTGTGATCGTGGCGGCCTTGAGGCCCAGGCCCGTGGCCACCATGGCCTCGGCGGCGTCGCGCACGACGTCGTTGTTCGTGGCGCGCCGGTTCTCCAGGGAGAGATCGAAGTGCTCGAAGTCGAGTTTGAGGCCGAGCACCTCGGGGGTCATTACGCGAAGGGACTCGTTGAGGAGTTCCTGTCCGGTCTGGTCGCCGTCGCAGACGACGATGGTCGGTGTGGAAGTGGTCATATCCCAGTCTCTCACGGTGGCGTCCGCGGCTCCGCAGGGCTTGTGCGAGCTCACCGCAAGCGAGGCGCGGCGCCATCGTCGACATCGAGGGCCTTCTCGTAGAGTGCGACGCCTCCCTCATGGGGCCGGCCCGCCAGTGGACGAACACCCGCCCAGGTCTTCGAGGTTGGCCAAGGGTGGTTCGAAGCTCATCGATCCGTCAGGGTGCGCAGGTTCTCCCGCACGTCGTCGAGGTGGTGCTCGCACTCGGGCACGGCCTGGGCTCCGGCCCAGCGCACCGTCACGCGGGCGGGCGACGCGCTCGAAAAGATCAGTTCACGTTCGGCGTACGGGTCGGCCAGCGCGACGATCCAGGCCTCCGTGGCCGTGCGCAGTCGCCGGGAGAGGTCGTGAGAGGAGAGATCGCCCCACTCGAATCCTCAGACTTCACATTCGCTGAGTTGCGCCACCGCCCTAGTGTTTCACCTCACGGCGTCCCAGCTCACAGTTCGTTGCGGCGGTAACCCAAGGGGAGAAGATCCGTGACGGCCAACGATCGCACACCATCGCCGGTGGGCACGAGCACTCGAATGCCTGGGTAGTAGTCGAAGAGCACCTGGCGGTCACGTCCACACGGACTCAGCGGACCGCGACCATCGTCGCCGACGGCGACGATGGTCGTGAGCTCGCGCGCCCCTGACGCACGCGCGTTGGCCAACGCGCAGAGCTCCGCGCAGGGACCGCCGGTGAAGTGGTACAGGTTGATGCCGCCGTACATCGCGCCTTCGACCGATCGTACGGCGGCGGCGACGGTGTGGATCTCGCCGTCGCCGTGAGCTTCGATGATCGAGGAGGCGAAACGGATCAGATCTCGGTCAGCGTCGGTGAGTTCCAGTGACGGCGGCTCCATTGAAGTGACCATACCCGAATCGTCGCCCGACGCCGCAACGCCGCTCGTGTTGCCGCCACCGCTCACGCCTCGCGGCGGACACCGCTCGAAGAGGGTCGTGCACTAGATTGTGAACTCGATCGGCGTCGAGTCGGAGGGCCCATGACAGATGGTCGTAGTGTCGTGCCTGCGGTGACGGCGCCCGACGTCGCTCCCGCTCGACGCAGCATCGAGATCGTCCCGCGGCGCGGACTGGCGCTCGTGGGGCTCGCCGTGGTGTTCGTGGCGCTTTCCATTGCGGGCAACTGGACCTGGGCCCTCATGTTCAGTCACGTGGTGGGTGGTGCCCTGTGGACGTCCCTCGATCTCTTCGTCGGCTTGGTGCTCGGACCAATCCTCGGTCGGCTGTCGCCCGCGACGCGCGCAGAGTTCACCGCCCGGTTCATGCCCAAGATGGTGATCATCATGCCCACGCTGGTGATGATGACCCTGGCGGCGGGTTTTCAAATTGCGCGCAAACTGGGCGATCTCTCGCCGGGCAGTCCCAATCACCCGTGGCTCATCGCGTCATTCTGCGTGGTGGGTGTCATGGCGGTGATCGCACTCGGTATCCTCGAGCCCGCGAACATTGCGGTGCTGTCCGAGATGAACAAGACGGAGCCGAACGTCGAGCGCATCGGACGCTTGATGAGGCGATTCATCTACACCGCAGGCGTCACGGGCGTGATGCAGATCGCCACGCTGGTCATCATGACTCGGGTGGGTTCACGGTGAGTTCGCGGGCTGACGCGTCCAATGACGTGGACCGGCCGTATCCGCCGGTGGCGTGGTGCAGCACGATCGCGCTGGGCTGCGTCGTCATCGGCGGCATCGTGATGGCGTCGTACGCGCCGCGCGTGGCGCCGTTGGGTGTGGCGACGGCGCTGCTGGTTGCCGGCGCGCTCTTCCTGGCCGGGGCGGGCGTGTTGCTCACCCGCGTCGGGCCCTTCGCGTGGTCCAAGTTCGTGACGTTCTTCAAGTGGTCACTGCTCGCGTACCTCGTCGTCGCCGGCATGATCGAGTTCGCCTTCGTGCGCGATCATACGAACGGTGCGTCGCTCGTCATCGTAACGCTGATGCTGGTGATCTTCGCCCTCAGCGTCCCGATGAACATCGCCTTCACGGTTGCGCGATACGGCGAGATCGACTGAAGGTCGTCGCTCAGACCCCCGGGGCGTCCTTGGGCAGGCCCAGCACCCGCTCGGCGATGATGTTGCGCTGTACCTCCGAGGTGCCTCCGCCAATCGTGAGCGCGCGGGCGTACAAGAAGCCGTAGGACCATGACGCGCCCTCGGTACCGTCCATGGCGCCGGGACCTCGTCCCTCGAGCATGCCGGCGGCGCCCGCCAGACGGTGGGCGAGGGTCATGACCTCCTGGCCGTGATCGTCAGCGAGGGCCTTGCGTACACTGGCCTCGGCGCCCGGCTCGCGACCGGCGAGGGCCGCCGCGAGGAGCCGCAGGCGTAGATACCGGAGTATCTCGCCGTGCGACCAGCACTTGACGAGCTCGTCGCGCTCGAGTGCGCTGTGCGCGACGTGGTGCTCGCGCACGAGATCGACGAGATCGCTCGCGGTGGGTCCGCGCCCCCAGAGCGCGCCCTCGCCCGAGAGCGAGACCCGCTCGTTGCCCAGCGTGACCTTGGCCAGGCGCCAACCGTCGTTGACCGTGCCGATCAGGTGGTCGGCGGGAAGGCGCACGTCGTCGAGGAAGACCTCGTTGAAGGCGTGATCGCCCGTCATGTCCACCAGTGGCCGAATCGTGACCCCCGGTGCATTCATCGGGCACACGAAGTAGCTGACTCCCCTCTGGTGCGGTCCCTCGTTCGACGTGCGCGCGAGCAGGATGCCCCACGCCGCGATGTGGGCGTAGCTGGTCCACACCTTCTGGCCGCTGATGACCCATTCGTCGCCGTCGCGACGCGCTGAGGTTGTCAGCGAGGCGAGGTCGCTCCCGGCGTCGGGCTCGCTGAAGAGCTGGCACCAGAAGTCGTCGCCACTGAGCAGTCGGGGCAGCCAGCGCTCCTGCTGCTCGGCTGTACCGGCGTGCACGATGGTTGGTCCGGCCCAGCCGATCCCGATGGGATTGATGGGACGTTGCACATTGGCGCGACTCAACTCATCATCGATGATGAGTTGAGTCTCCACGTCGGCACCACGTCCCCACGGCGCCGGCCACCCCGGCGCCACGAGACCGGCGTCCGCCAGTTGGCGTCCCGACGGGTTCGGATGCTCGAGTAGCCACGCGCGGATCTCCTGACGTCGGGGGTCACTGACGTCGATCTCCTCTTCCAGCGGCGCTGCCGTGACGGGGGCCAGCAGCCCGCGGCCCTCAAGCAGTTCCTCAGTATTCCTTGACACGATCCACCTCCGGACTCCGCCTCTAACGTAGTCGTCCGCCCCGCACGGGCGATGGCCGACGTCAGTTTGGTCACCGTCTCCGGCGGCGGCGTCAGAGCAGCCGTCGTTCGGTGGCCCACCGGGTCAGTTGATGACGATTGGACAGTTGCAACTTGCGCAGCACCGCCGACACGTGACTCTCGACGGTCTTGATCGAGATGTCGAGTCGTGTGGCGATCTCTTTGTAGCTGTAGCCCCGCGATGTGGCGCAGTACCTCGCGCTCGCGGGCGGTGAGTTGATCGAACTCCGGGTCGAGCCGTGCCGGGGCCGCCTGGGCGTCACCGGTCGATGCCAAGGCGTCGAGCACGAATCCGGCCAGGCGCGGTGCGAAGACGGCGTCGCCACCGGCGGTGCACTGAACCGTCTCCATCAACTCGCCGCCCTCGATGGTCTTGGTGATGTAGCCGCGCGCACCGGCGCGGATCAGTGCGATGACGTCCTCGGCGCCGCCGGAGACCGATAGCGCCAGAAACCGAATGTCCGGGTCCACCCGATGCACATCCTCGAGCACCCGCTGGCCTCCGCCGCCGGGCATGTGCACGTCGAGCAGTACCACGTCGGGACGGCGCTCGAGGATCATCTCCGTCGCGGCGCCCACCTCGTCCGCCTCGCCCACGATCTCGACGCGGTCGCCCAACTCGGCGCGGATGCCCGAGCGAATCAGCGCGTGGTCGTCGACGAGGAAGACCCGAAGCACCCCTTCTTCGCTCACGACGGACCAGTGAGGGGCAGCACCAACTCGACTTCGGTACCAGCGCCGTAAGAGGTTCGAATGCTCGAGCGACCGCCGTGGCGCTTCATGCGCTCGGTGATGGATCGAGTGATGCCCTGGCGGTCCGCCGGCACGGCGTCGGGTTGAAACCGCAGCCCACGTCTCGAACGAAGACCGAGACCCGCCGATCTTCGGCCTCCACGTAGAGCGCGACGCTGGCGGCGCCCGACCATTTTGCCGCATTGACGGTGGCCTCGCGCGCGGCGTCCATGAGCGAGCGCACGTTGTCGTCCAGTGCGCAGTCGCCGACGACCACCAACTTCACCGCCACGCTGTAGTTGTCCTCGACCTGGCGCTGCAGTTGTGACGCCGCTTCACTCAGCGTCGTGGCCGGGTTGTTGCCCCGGCCCAGCGAAGCGGGGCCGACGAGCCATTGACGCAAGTCTCGCTCCTGCATTCGGGCGAGTCGGACGACCTCGGCTGGGTTCGAGGCGGCACGCTGTATCAGCGAGAGGGTCTGGAGCACCGAGTCGTGTACGTGCGCGTCGGCGTGGGTCGACTCGAGTTGGTGCGCGCGTCGCGCGCCTCCGCGAGTGGTCACTAGCCCGACGGCCGATGCGTCCGCAGGAGCCGATGCGGCCAATGGCGGCGATGAGTGGTGGCGACGCGGATCTCGCGCGCCAACGTCGATGGTTCGCGCACGTGGGCCTGCTCGTGTCGCTCGGTCTCTCGGTGCTCGCGGGTATCCCAGCGCAGCTCGCTCACGTGGCACGTGGCGCTCGAAGTCGGCTTGGCCCTATTGACGCTGTCGCACCTGCGACAGCGTCGTCGCCGTGTCGCGCAGTTGTGCAGTGCGTTCGCCGTACGGTTCCGGACGTCGCGAAACACCCGTGTTGCCTGGGCGGATGGCTCGCTGGCGTTTATCGCGGTTAATGTCGCAGCGTCGGGTCTGGCCGATCTCATCGCGCGCCGGCCGGTCTTCCTGCCCGCGCTGGGCCCGGTGCCGCCCATGCGCTGGCACGCCGCGTCGGGCCTGTTCCTCGCGGTGATGTGCGCGGCCCACGTGGCGCGTCGCGCCCGCCGTCTTCGCACTTCGAGAATACGGTGAACGGCGGCCTAGTTCTGCGGCTCACTCACCTTGGGGAAGCTGAAGAAGCCGAAGCGTCGCGAACGCTCGCGAAGGGCGGGCTTGGCCGGGGTGGGGGCGGCGGCTCCCGAGAACATGGGGAGCATGAGATCTTCCATCTTGTAGAGCCCCGGGGCTTTGCCCCGCAGGCCCTTCGCGGCAAAGCGAGCGCCGTCGCCGAAGGCCTCACGGGCAATCGACTCGTGGCGAAGGCGCACGACCTGGTACGGGAAGCCGAAGAGGATCTCGTGGACTCCGATGATGCCGCCAGCCCGGACCGCCTTGATGTCTTCTTCTTCGACGTCGAGTGCCTGACCGATCAGTTTGGCGGTGCCCGAGACTCCGTCCTTCAACTTGAAGTGCTCCTCGATGATCTCGATGTCCGTGTGCGGTGCGATTCGCCGGAGTGATTGGGCCGCCAGAATCAAGAAGTTGATACCGATGGTGATGTTGGGCGACCAGAGCACCGCGGTGTGTTGGCTGAGTCGGCGCAGTTTGGCCTGCTGTTCGGGTGCGTAGTGCGAGATCGCAGTCACGATGCTGACTCGGCGCGTGGCGGCGGCGGGTCCGTAGTAGTCGATTCCGTCCTCGGCCGAGAAGTCGATGATGACGTCGACCGGATGCTCGCGTAGGAGTTCGTCGGCGGAGAACTCCGAGACCCGATGGATCAGCCCGGGATCATCGGACTCGATGCCGAAGAACTCGGGGACTGAACGGTGCTCTAGTTTCTCACTTCGACGCACCACCCATTCGAGTCTCATTTCTGGGTCGCTGAGTATGACCGAGGCAACGGATCTTCCAGTCTTGCCGAATCCGACTAATCCAATTCTCATGGTCGAACTCCTTGCGCCACTTGTTAGGGCTCGAACAGCCACTCGCGTCAACGCTAGTTGAAAGGCTGCGTCGCGCTCCGAGAATCAATTACGGGCACTGTCGTAGTAGGTTGTGTTCGGATTGCGCCCAGTATTGGCTCCGTCTATGTTGCGATCTCCAGTAATTTTTTTTCACAGGTATTTACTGGTGTTTCGTCCAGATTCGGCGTCATCTCTTGTATGTGAATTCGCGCACAATCCGACCGATACGCGGATGGGCAGGTTGGTCCAGCCACGTGTTGGACGTCCAGTTCCCGCGTGTACGTGACTCGTCGCGGTGGGGGTCCGTCTAGTCAACTTCTATGGTGGTGCAATGAACGATCCGCACTCGAGCAGTCTCGAACTCGCCTACCTATCGGTCGAAGAGCTGATGGCACGTCTGGACGAAGGAAGCCTCAGCTCCCTGCACTTGGTCGACGTGTTGTTCGATCGCATCGCGGCCATCGACACCGACGATTCGGTCACCCACCTCAACGCGATTGCGTCGCTGGCGCACGACGCCAGGGCGGTCGCGCTCGAGCGGGACGAGGAGCGGCGTCGTGGCGTGCGCCGCGGCCCCCTGCACGGCATTCCGGTGCTCGTGAAGGACAACATCGAAGCACTCGGACTGCCGGGTGCGGCGGGCTCGACCGCGTTGCGCGGTCGAGCACCTCGCGACGCCGAGCTCGTGGTTCGAATGCGTGAGGCGGGCGCCATCATCCTCGGCAGCACCAACTTGAGCCAGTGGGCCAACCTGCGTTCGGTGCGCTCGACGAGTGGTTTCTCGGCCACCGGGGGGCTGGTGGGCAACCCGTGGGCGCTCGATCGGTCCGCCGGTGGGTCGTCCTCGGGTTCGGGTGCGGCACTGGCGGCGGGGCTCGCGCCCCTGGCCGTGGGCACCGAGACCGACGGCTCGATTGTTTGTCCCGCGTCAGTCAACGGCGTGGCGGGCCTGAAGCCGACGGTGGGCGTGGTGCCAACGAGTTGCGTTGTGCCGATCAGTTCGAGCCAGGACAGCCCGGGACCGATGGGCCGTCGCGTTGACGACGTGGCACGACTCTTCGCGGTCCTCTCCAACTCGAGCGCGCCCGCAGATCGTTCTCTGCGCATGATCGCCGCGACGAATTGGACGACGGGCCACCCGCACACCGATGCGTTGTTCGCTGACGTGGTCGCTCGCCTGCGTTCGGCGGGCTGCGAGGTCGCCGACCGCGAGCTCGCAGTGCCGGGCGAACAGGAGGGCCGCGACGAACTCGCGGTGCTGCTGGCCGAGATCTACGACGACCTCGGCTCGTACCTGCGCGATCGTCCAGGTGACGGCGTGCGCTCCCTGGAGGACGTGATCGCCTACGAGGACGAGCATTCCGAACTTGAACAGGCCTACTTCGGCCACGACTACCTGACGGCCGCCGTGGCCACCGGCGGTCGCCGCGGCGAGGCCTACCTCGGCGCGCGCCAGCGCAACCTCGACTGGGCGATCGAGACGTGTCTGGTGCCGGGACTCGAGGGCGGCGACGTGATCATCGCACCGGCCTACGGGCCGTCGTGGAAGAGCGACCTCGCCGTGGGTGGACACCCGGGCCCGGCGAGCGTGGCGACGATGGCGCCGGCCATTGCGGGCTGGCCCATCATGAGCGTGCCGATCGGTCTTGTCCAGGATCTGCCCGTGGGACTGGCCATCATCGGCCGCGCGAACGACGAGTGGACGATCCTGCAGGCCGCGCGCCTGGTCGAGTCGGTCATCAACGCCACCGACCCGCTGCCGCGGCCCCTGTGGAGGTCGCCGCGCCGCGGCTGAGCGCCCCGATCGTCACTGGTCGCCCAGCGTGACGGCGCCATCGGGCCCCAGGGGCCAGTCGGAATTGCGGACCACTTCCCGCGGGTGCTCGTCGGGGTCGTGGCGGAGGTCCGAGTAGGCGCCCCACGCGGTTGGGGTACCGCCGCGTGTGACGCGGCCCCGGCCCGCTTCGGCGATCACCGGTTCGAGCTCGCCGGGTGAGCGCACGCTGTGGGCGAGGGCGTAACTCGACCGCTCATCGTCGGTCCCACGGGTTTGCACCAGCGGTCTGAGCTGGAAGAAGACGATGTCGACGTTCGTCGAGTTGCTCGACGAGCCGAGTGCCGTGCAGAAATATCGGGCCCGGTCGAGGTTGGCGACACCGAGAGTGATGAGCGCGACTCGCTGCTCGGTGGCCCCAGCGTGCCATCGTCCAGCGACATGACAGAATCGGAGTCGTGGCCGCTTCGGCCGCGACGAGGCCAGAATGGTCCGCGAGACGACGATCGCCGAGGTGACGGTGTGATTCCAATCCTTACCGCCGCGCAGATGCGCGACGCCGACGCCAGGGCGGCGGCGGTGCGCGGGGGCGACGTACTCGTACGCGCGGCCGGCACGGCCGTGGCGTTTGAGGCGAAGCGCCTGCTCGGTTCCTGCTACGGGTCGCGCGTGGGGGTGCTGGCGGGTCCCGGGCTCAACGGCGCGGACGGTCGCGTGGCGGCCGAGTGGCTTCGCGCTCGCGGCGCTCGCGTGGACGTCATCGAAGTGGCCCACCAGCCCGACGTGCTGCGCGGCTACGACCTGGTCATTGATGCCGCCTTCGGACTCGGATGTTCGCGTCCTTACGTCGCACCCCGGATCGCCGCGAACGTGAGGGTGCTCGCCGTCGATCTGCCATCGGGCGTCAACGCGGACACCGGTCAGTTGCTCGGTGAGCCGCCGAGGGCCGACGTGACCCTGGCCATCGGGGCGTTGAAGTTGGCTCACGTGACCGGGCCCGCGGCAGTCCTGGCCGGCGACGTGCGCTTCGCGGGCATCGGCATCGTCGAGCACGCCGAGGACGGCCAGATGGAGGACGACGACCTCGTCGGACTTGAGGAGCGGGGCATCGACGACCACAAGTGGAGCCACGCGCTCCAGGTCCTGGCCGGCTCGACGATGATGCCGGGTGCGGCGCAGTTGGTGGTGCGAGGGGCGCTGGCGGGCGGCGCGTCGATGATCCGACTCGCGAGCCGGGCCGATCTCACCTCGCTGGCGACCGTGGTGCCCGAGGTGGTACATACGCGTTCGCCCGAGATCGATTCGCGTTGTCGCGCCGTGGTCGCGGGTCCGGGTCTGGGTGCGGACGCGGCCGAGTGGTTGAGCGAGCGACTCAGCGGACTGCGCGTGCCGGTGGTGATGGACGCCGATGCCCTGGACACCGTGGTCTTGGGGCGACGTGATCCGGCGGCGTCGTGGATTCTCACCCCCCACGAGGGGGAGTTCGCGCGTCTCGCGGGCCGGTCGGTGGGTGAGGATCGAGTGCGCGACGTGCGAGCGTTGGCGCGCGAGACCGGCTGCGTCGTGTTGTTGAAGGGACCCACCACCCTGGTGGCGAGTCCTGACGGCCGACTGCGCGTCGTGCGCTCGGGCACACCGGCGCTCGCGACCGCCGGTACGGGCGACGTCCTGGCCGGACTCATCGGCGCCTTCATCGCCCGGGGCCATGACGTCATGAGCGCTGGTGCACTCGCCGCCCACCTGCACGGGCGCGCCGGGGCTCTGCTGGAGCCTTTCGAGCCCGCGTCCGCACTCGCGGGCGCCATCACGACACTGCTCGCTCGGCGCCGCGACTACGCGGCGCGCTGAGCCGACGGCCTTCGCCCTCGAACTCGCCGGGGCCGGGCATCAGTGGTCGTTTCCGTCCTCGGTGGGATCGTGACCGCTGCGATCACCGTCTGGGTTGGACCACCCTCGTAAGGGGGATTAACCCGGGGTGTCGAACGTGATGCCCGGGTGGAGCTGCTCTCGGCCCGCGCTCGTTAGTCGCCAGGCGCTGCGCTCGCCGTGCACGGTCCACGTGGTGGGACCGCCGACGATGGCGGTGTCCTCGTCGATGCCGATCACCGTGACGTCGTCGACGTCAGGGACGACGAAGCGCGTGAGGAGGTCCGGCATTCGGGCGCTGAACGCGTCGAAGTGGGGAATGACGCGTAGGTGGCCCAAGAGACCCAGACCAGTGGTGCCGCCGCCACGAGGGTGCCGTAGCGACGGGACCCACGAAGTCATCGCCATGGCACCGGCGCTGCAGCCGGCGAGCGCGGCGCCAGCGTGCCACGCCTCGACGATGGCGCTCCACACGAGGGTGTCGCGCAGGGTGTCGGCGAGGTACACCGGGTGGCCACCGGAGAGGTAGATCAGCCCGGCTCCCGCCACCTGGGACGCCAGATCGGGATTGTCCGCGTCGCGGCGTTCGTTCACGGCCAGGATCACCGGTTCCACACCGATCCGCTCGGCCTGGGTGCGGCCCAGGCGGTGCCAGCGCTGGACAACCTCGGGACCGTCGGGCACGGCTGCGGTGGCGAGCTGCACGTAGCGCGGGGCTCGTCCGGTGATCAGCGACGACTCCAGGGCCGTCATCTGGGGCAGGTACTCGCCCGAGCCCACGAGCGCCATGGGACCGGGGGTCGTAGTGGGGGTCACTGCCCGGTGTCGCTCACCACGTCACGCGAGCCCGTACGCCTGAGAGAGAGTCACGGCTCCATTCTGACGCCCCGCGCGATGTTTCGAGCGGTGACCCGGCGACCGGGCGGGTGCCGCGTCAGTGGGCACTCCGCTTGAGCCCGCCCCAGGGCACCATGGGCAGTGTCGCGAGCATCACCAGCATCACCACCTGCAGCGCGATCCACCACGGCGCCCCCCACAGGTCGGTCAGCACGCTGCCGAGTTGCTTGTCGACGATGACGGCGGTGGTCACGTAGAGCGAGTAAGTCACCAGACGGCCCACGAAGAACGAGGCCGTCAACACCACCAGGCGAAGGTCCAACAGCCCCGCCGCGCAGAACAACTGGGCCGAGGGCAGTGGGGAGATGACGAAGAGCACGGCCAGGGCGATGACGCCCTTGCGTCGCAGCGTGAGGCGCTGTTGCAGGTCGGCCAGGTTCGCGCGGTACTTCTCGGAGAATCTGAAGCGCACGATTCGGGTGCCGCTGGCGAGCACGAAGCGTCCCGACGCGGCGGCCGACGCGCCGAGCAGGACCAGGGCGACGGGTTCGAGATGCCAGCGCAGGCGCGCGTAGACCAGGAGCGACCACGTGGGTGGCCCGAAGGCGGGCAGCAGATTCACCGCGAGCACCAGGAGGAAGAGGACGAGGTAGCCCACCTCGCCCATTAGAGCACGCAGCGCGGGGGGATCGGAGAGAGCCCCTAGGCCACGACGCGCACGGTGATCGAGAAGAGACGGGTGGGTGGAAGGCACTGGGGGTAGCAGATGGCGTTCTCGGAGGCCCGCACGGTGGCCCGGCCCGGCGCCGACGCCAGGAACGTGGTGCTGGTAATCGAGCCGGCCGATCCGCGTACGCGAGCCAGCACGCGGGCCGAGGAGGCGACCGGTTCGCTCCAGGCGTAGGGCGAGGAGGCTCGAAGGTGCACGACCAAGCGGTCGCCACGACTGAGTCGGTAGGTGCGACCGGAGTCGGCGGCGCTCACCGAGACGGTCCGCGAGGCGGCGATATCGAATGCGAGCCGCCCGCTCGCGCGAACGCCGTGCACGCTGGTGGTGAGGTAGTAGCGCCCCGGCACCACTTGGCGCGCCGGCGCGCCGGCGCGCTGATCCCAGCGGGCAGTGGCGCTGTAGGCGGCGCCGCGTGCCAGCGTTCGCCGCACCAGGTACTGGGGGCACGGTCCCGGCGCATCGTTGGTGTAGCAGTTGTTCCACAACGTATGTCCGCCGGCGTCGCCGATGGTGAACAGGGGGGAGAGGGGGCCGGTCTCGACCGCGCACGCCGCGCGCGAGATGTTGCGCAGTGTGGCGGTCATGATGACCACGGCGCCGAGTGGGTAGCGTCGCGCGTTGGTCGAGCGGGTGTAGCTGATCGCCGACGAGGTGCACATTGGCACACTCGCGTGGGCGCCAACGCCGTCGCGCACCGCGGCGCGGGCGGGTGCGCTCGTGACGGGCAGCACCAGCGCGGCCAGCACCAGCGAGGCCAGCGCGAGGGTGCCTCGTGGCGCGAGTGTGTGATGCGGCTGGTGCATTGAACTCCTACTCGTGGATTGTCATCATCATCCTGTCGCGCAATCACGCGCCGTGCTCGCCACCTCGCTCCACTGGTGAGGCGACGAGCACGGCGCGTGAGACCGGGTACGCCGCGCGACGACGGCTAGCCTCGATGGCGTGAGCGACGATCGACTCGACGTGGCGCTTTCGCAGTCGAGCCCGACGGTGAGAGTAGAGCGCCTGTGCGTCGTACGCAGTCGTCGCGAGGTGCTTCACGACGTGTCCTTCGAGATCGCTCGGGGTCAGCTCGTCGGCTTGCTCGGCCCCAGCGGCAGTGGCAAGAGCACCCTCATGCGTTCACTGCTCGGCGTACAAATCATCGCGGGCGGCACCGTTGAGTTGCTCGGCCTGGGCGCGGGCGCGCCCGGTCTGCGCACGCGGGTGGGCTACGTCACCCAGGCCCCCTCGGTCTACACGGATCTGACCGTTCACGAGAATCTTCGCTACTTCGCCGACGTGCTCGGTGCGCCCGCCTCCGACGTCGAGCGCGTGATCGAAGAGGTGGACCTCGTACACCACACGCACTCACTGGTGCACGGCATGTCGGGCGGCGAGATTGCGCGGGTGTCGCTCGCGGCGGCGCTGCTCGGCGCTCCCGAGGTGCTCGTGCTCGACGAGCCGACCGTCGGTCTCGATCCACTGCTGCGCCGCGACCTGTGGGACCTCTTTCATCGTCTGGCCGCGAAGGGGGTGACCCTGATCGTCTCGAGCCACGTGATGGACGAGGCGCAGCGCTGTCAGCGGCTGCTGTTGGTGCGCGAGGGCCGACTCATCTTCGACGCGGTGCCTAAGGAACTGCTCGCGCGCACCGGCACCACTGACTTCGATGCGGCGATGGTAACGCTGATCGAGACGGCGTCGTGAACTGGCGACGGGTGGGGGCGACCGCCCAGCGGGTGCTGCGACAACTGCGTCACGATCCGCGCACCATTGCACTGTTGCTGGTAGTACCTTCGGTACTGATGGGTCTGCTGGCGTGGATCCTCGACAACCGACCGGGCGCGTTCGACGCGTTCGGTCCGCCGTTGTTGGGCATCTTCCCGCTGGTTGTGATGTTTCTCGTCACCTCAGTCGCGACGCTACGCGAACGGACGAGCGGCACCCTCGAACGCCTGCTCACGCTGCCGCTCACCAAGGCGGAGTTCGTGCTGGGCTACGCCCTGTCCTTCGGTCTCGCCAGCGTCGTGCAGGCGGCGCTCGTCTCGGGGTTGTCCTTTGGACTGTTCGGCCTGCACGTGCAGGGATCGGCGTGGTTGATTTCGCTCATCGCGGTCGAGGATGCCCTGCTCGGCACGGCGTTAGGCCTCTCACTGAGCTCGTTGGCGGCCACCGAGTTCCAGGCGGTCCAGTTCATGCCCGCGTTCATCTTGCCCCAGACGCTGCTCTGCGGGCTACTGGTGCCACGCGATCAACTCCCCACGGCGTTGCACTGGCTTTCGGACATCCTGCCCATGTCCTACGCGGTTGACGCCACCCGCCAGATCAGTGATGCGGGCACGAACACCGGGCGTCTGATTGGTGACGCGGCGATCATCTTCGCCTTCGTGGTTGTGGCCCTGGCGACCGGGGCCATGACCCTTCGCCGGCGAACCCGCTGAGCGAACGGTCACCCAGCGCGAGTCCGCCACACAGCACGGTGCGGCGACCACGGATGGTCGCCGCACGGTGCTGTGTCGACGTCGGGGGGCTCGTCGTCGATTGGCGACGCCGGGCGTCGAGCCCGACGACGGTGGTGCTACGACACCAACTCGGGGACGCGTACGTCCTCGGTGGTTTCGCTGGTGACCGCGAACTTGAGGGCCTCGGTCGAGGCGTCGACCTTCGCCTGCATCCGGGTGGCGATGATCAGGGGAACGACCGCCACGGCCAGCGCCAGTAGTGCGAACGCGATGCTTACGAGAGCAATTTCCATTGTGTGCTTTCGCCGGCGTGTCCGTCACCCCGACTTTCTCCTTGGCTCATTTCTACCGGGGCCAAGTTAGGGAATGGTAAGGGGAACGTCAGCGGTCGGATAATTCGAAAGTGCTGGTGGCGCCCGTGTAATTTGAAGGGCAGGCGCCCAATGCATTGCATCGGAACTCGTGAATTCACCTCGTTATGCTGGCCGGATGAGCGGGTCGCGGGTACTGCTGGTGGACGACGAGAGCCCGCTGCGTACGTTGGTGCGACCGTATCTCGAGGCGGAGGGCTACCAAGTCCTTGAGGCGGCGAGCGGGCCCCAGGGGCTGGTCCTGCTCGAGGCCGGAGGGGTCGACCTGGCGATCGTGGACGTGATGCTGCCCGGTTTCGACGGCATCGAGTTGGTCAAGAGGGTTCGAGCGTTCTCGAATGTACCGATCATCTTGCTCACCGCCCGGCGCGAGGAGGGCGAGCGAATCGCGGGTTTGCGCCTGGGGGCGGACGACTACGTGACCAAGCCATTTTCGGTGCCCGAACTGGTAGCGCGAGTCGCGGCGCACCTGCGTCGATCGAGTGGCGAAGCCACCGATGAGACCGTGTGCATCGGCGACATCGAGATCCGCTTGGCGTCGCGCGTGGTTCTGGTGCGCGGCGAGGAGGTGGAGTTGACCCGGCGCGAATTCGACCTGCTCGTGGCACTCGCTCGACACCCCAACCGCGTGATCAGCCGCAACGACTTACTACGTGAGGCGTGGCCGACGACCTACGTGGTTGAAAAGACCGTGGACGTGCACCTGGCCGGGCTGCGAAAGAAGCTTGGCGACTCGCTGAAGGTGACCTCGCTTCGTGGGGTCGGCTACCGCCTGGAGACCCGGTGAGGAATCAGTGGAGTGTGCAGCGGCGCACGACGCTTATCGCGGTCGGGGTGGCCACGACCGTGGTGGCCCTGCTCGTCACCTTCTTCGTCGTCGGCTCCGTCGGGTCGAGTCGCAATTCGAAGAGTCAGCGCGCGGAGAACTACGCGCTGGCGCGCGTAATCGCGAGCACGCTGGGCAGTTCCGCACGCCCAGCGGACCTGGCGGCGTTTCGACCGCTGCTGGTGGCCGAGCAGGAACGGGTAACGGTCACCACGGCCCGGGGGTCGTTCTCGGTTGGTGCGGATCTCACGAACAGCGGAGCCCTGCTGCAGGTGAGCACGCCCATCGTCGGCGGCACGCTGAGCGTGCTGAGCCCGGCCGACGCGGGGCTCGACCCGCCGATCGAGTTCGTGTTGGTGACCCTCGGCGTCCTCCTGGCGGTGCTGGCGAGCGTCGCGATGGCGAGCCGCGTGATCAGTCGACGGACCCGCCAGCGAGTCGACGAGACCATCGTGGCGGCCGAGCGCGTGTCGCTCGGCGACTTCACGGCGCGCGTGGGCGCCGGGGGCCCCGAGCCCATCGCCCGTCTGGGACGCGCGTTCGACATGATGGCGAGCCGGCTCGAGTCGATCGATCGCGAGCAGCGCGAGTTCCTCGCCGACCTGGCCCACGAGATCGTGACGCCCGTACAGGCCCTATCGGGCTTCTCCCACGCCGTCATCGACGGCACGATCTCGCCCGAGGTGGCCCGATCGGCGATCGAGAGCCAGACCTCGCGTCTTTCGGACCTGCTCGACGAGTTGGCCCAGTTGCGCAGCATCGACACCCCCGGTGCGGTGCGTCACGAGACAGTGGACCTGGACGCGTTGTGCCACTCGCTGTACAGGGAGTTCGCTCCGCTCGCCACCGAGGCGGGCCTCGACTTTCGCTACCGGGGTGAGCCCGTCACGCTCGCGAGCGATCCGCGGCTCGTCGCGACGGTGCTCAGCAACTTCTTGACCAATGCGTTTCGCTACACACCCGCGGGTCAGCGGGTCACCCTGTCGTGTTCGTCGGACCCGGACCGTGTCGTGCTCTCGGTGTCCGATAGCGGACCGGGTATCGCGTCGCAACACCAACACCGCATCTTCGACCGCTTCTACCGCACCGCGGAGGCGCGCGACCGGATCAGTGGTGGCAGTGGCCTGGGGCTGACGATCGCGCGTAGCGCGGCCCACAGCCTGGGTGGGCACATCGAACTCGACAGCAGCCTCGAACGGGGAAGCGATTTTCGACTGGTGCTGCCCACCCACGGGAGCGACGACCCCGCGATCGACGTCGTGGCCACCGGCGCCTGAGACCGGCGATCGTCGGCGGGTCGCCTCGTCGACCTCTCGGTAGGATACCCGGATGGACTACGTCGCTCTCGGTTCCACCGGTCTCCAGGTCTCTCGCATATGCCTGGGCTGTATGAGTTACGGCGAACCGACGAGGGGCAACCAGCCCTGGTCGCTCGACCGTGACGCCGCCGTGCCCTTCTTTCGCCAGGCGCTGGATGCGGGCATCAACTTCTTCGACACGGCCAACGTGTACTCCGCCGGCTCGAGCGAGGAGATTACCGGGGCGACCCTGCTCTCGATGGTGAGCCGCGACGAGGTGGTCATCGCCACCAAGGTGAACGGTCAGATGAGCTCGGACGTCAACGGCCAGGGTCTCTCGCGCAAGGCGATCCTGCGAGAGATCGACAACAGCCTGCGCCGGCTCGGCACCGACTACGTCGACCTTTACCAGATCCACCGCTGGGACTATGCCACGCCCATCGAGGAGACCCTCGAGGCGCTGCACGACGTCGTGAAGTCGGGCAAGGCCCGCTACATCGGGGCTTCGTCCATGTACGCCTGGCAGTTCGCCCAGGCCCTCTACAGCGCCGACATCAATGGCTGGACGAGGTTCGTGAGCATGCAGAACTACTACAACCTGCTCTATCGCGAAGAAGAGCGCGAGATGTTCCCGTTGCTGAGCGATCAGGGCGTCGGTTCGATACCGTGGAGCCCCTTGGCGCGGGGGCGCCTCACGCGAGCCTGGAGTGAGCAGACCAGTCGCTCCGAGAACGACGAGTTCGGCCGACGCCTCTACGGCGAGGATGACCGTCCAATCGTCGACGCGGTGCTCGAGGTCGCGTCCAAGCGCGGCGTGGCGCCCGCGCAAGTGGCGCTGGCCTGGGTGCTCTTGAACCCACAGGTGGACAGCCCGATCGTCGGCGCGACCAAGCCCCACCACCTGAGCGACGCCGTGGCCGCCGTGGAGCTCGAGCTCGAGGCCGACGAGATCGAGACCCTTGAGGCGCCCTACCGGCCCCACCGCGTCATCGGCCACGCCTGAGTCTCAGTCAGTGCCGGTGAAAGAACACGCCTAGCTCGGAGCGAAAGCGCCCCCGCTCGTGGGCGAGCGCCAGGGCGATGGCTACGATCAACGCACCCGAGATGAGGATGAGCAGTGGCGCGCGCCCCTCGCCGGGAAAGAAGTGCAGGATGAACCACGGAACGTTGACTAGCAGTCCGACCGATCCGAGGAACGACAGCACCACCTGACCGGGGATCGTGCCGAGCCCGACGAGCACGAGCGCATTC
The DNA here is from genome assembly GCA_035530815.1 of Acidimicrobiales bacterium. GTDB lineage: Bacteria > Actinomycetota > Acidimicrobiia > Acidimicrobiales > RAAP-2 > RAAP-2. The sequence continues at coordinate 14,031 of DATKTZ010000006.1, read as the reverse complement.
ACGAGTCCGAAGATGGGACCGACGGCTTCGAACTGCACGCTGGTGATGGCGGCGCCGACGACCATGAACACGCCGCCGGCGATCTCGCCGAGCGGAGCGTCGAAGATCAACTTCCTCGCCCCGAGGAACAGGCACACGCCGCCGAAGAGCCACACGGCGAACCCCGTGATGAGCCCCCCGTCACGGGCGAAGTAGCCAATCGTGCCGGGAACCGTCATGAGCATCGCAGCGATGCCGGTGATGAGGAACAGACGACGGTCTTCGGCGTGCCCGACCAATCCGGGCACGAGCGCCAGGGCGAGCAGTGCCAGGCCCGTCAGGGGCGCCACGGTGAAGCCGAACGCCTCCCAGTTCGACGTCATGATGACACTGCCCGTGACGAGCGCGACCGCGCCGGTCGCTTCGTTCAGCAAGCTGTAGGTCGTCAGACGTCGTAACCCGATCGCGACGTAGGCGAAGCCCACGAGCCAGATGGTCGCCCCGACCCAACTCTCGGACGCTGTCTCGGCGACCGCCGCGCCCAGGGTGACCGCGAGACCGACTAGCGCGGTGAGTTGCTGGATGGCGCGGTGCCGGCCCAGCCACAAGAGAACGTTTTGGATGGTGATCAACCCGGCCGCCGCGAGCACGATGCTGGCGGACTTGGTGATGCCCAGCCCGTCGTAGACGAAGTCACCGGCGAATAGTCCGGCGGCCGCGCTCGAAGCCAGCCACAAGAAGCCGCGCAGTCGCGCGAACGCGGGATCGCTGCCACGTACCATGCCACCACCGAGGAGCAGGCCCAGGGCGGACGCGCCGCTCAGCGCGAGCTTCCCCGCGGTCGAAATCGAGGACCAACTGCGCGCCACCAGCAGGCTGAGCCCGACGACTGCGAGAATGCCCCCGAGATAGCCGAGTGCCTCGGCGGTCGCGGGCACCCGGCTCGATCCGAAGCGCTTCGCCCGCGCGACCCGCGCGGGCGCGCGGGTCGCCTCAAACGTCGCGATCGCGCTCGACTGCTCGGGCGTGAGCAACCCCGCCTGCACCCACCGATCGAGTTCGCCGATGACCCCGGCAGTGGCGCGCGGCGTTGGCCGCGCCACCGAGGAACCCGGCACCGGTGTCTCCGGCGGCGTCAGCGCGTTGCGCGGTCGCCTCGAGAGCAACAGCCCCGCCACCGCGACAATGACGAGAACGCCGACCAGCCCAAGCACCATAACGTCGCTTTCTTGTGCGATACACCCTTACCTTCACTGTATGGCGGCGCACCGCCGAGCGTGATTCCGCAATTGTGTTCAGAGCCCCTCTATGGGAGTGGTCACCCGTGGCGGTGCGAGGCGTGCCCCGCCAGGCGCTGGTCGGGCACCACCCACAGCATCGAGACCAGCGCGAAGCATCCGTAGGCCAGGTAGGGACTGAGAAAGGCGAGTCCCACCCCGAGCGCGTAGAGAATCGGCGAGAGCACCCCCTTGACGTCGCAGGCCACCGCTTTGATGAGACGACGATCGTGGTGATTGGCACGCGGGATCGCTCGACTCAGGGCGTAGTACGCAATCGCCGAGCCGAGCGAGACGACCCCGTAGGCGGCCGGGACGTGGTCACGGTAAGCGTCACCCACCCACTGGGTGGTCACGGGCACCAGCGAGAGCCAGAAGAGCAGGATGAGGTTGGACGACATCACCCCCGAACTGATGTTGGTGGTCACCCGCAGCAGCTGGTGGTGGTTGTTCCAGTAGATGGCGATGACGGTGAAGCTAAGGACGTAGATGAGCAGTGAGGGGAGCCGATGCGACAACTGGCTCCAGTGCTCGCCCGCGGGCGGCTTCTATTCGAGCGCCATGAGCGTGATGATGACGGCCATCACGCCGTCGCTGAAGGACTCGAGCCGGTGCGTCTTGATGACCTCACCCTCGTCGGCAACGTCGGCATCTTCGGGTGACGCGCCACTGCTCATCCGAGAAGTGTAAGGCGCATGATTCCTCGTCGCGCTCGCGCGGCGAGTTCAGCCGTCCTGGGTCGGCTCGTCGTCCGTCTCGTCGGACGCACCATCACCCAGGGGTCCGTGCTGGGCCTCCCACTCCGTCAACTCGCCGATCAGTCGAGTCACCTCGGCCGTCGTCTCGTCGGTGCCACGTCCGGCGTGCTGGGCGTAGACCGCGGCGCCGAGCTTGCGCAAGATGGCGTCCGCGCGTCGGCGCGCCTGTACCTCTTCGAACTTGGCCTGGCCCGCCTTGCCGGCCTCTTGCGCCTTCTGGGCCAACTGCGCCGCTTGCGCCTTCAACTTGTCCGTCAGTGCCATTGTGTCGCCTTCTTTCCTCTGTCACCGTCGCTCGCTCTCGCGCAGTGTCGATGCCGCGTTCGCGTCATGACCAGACTAGGACCACCGCGCCGAGTGCGCCCGGGTTCGTTCCACGGCTGGAGCGCCTAGGGCGTCGTGAACGATGTGTTGGTCACGGCCGGACTCGTGGCTCCATCCACCAGCAACCTCGTGGTCGTTCTCGCGCCGGTCGTGATCACCAAGAGGCGTGCCGCGCTGTCTTGGACGACGAGCCACTTCCCGTTGGGGCTCCAGGCCACCTGGGAGAACGTGTAGTCGCGCGGTACCGTCACCGTGAGGAGTGTGCGAGTCACCCCGGCGCGACGCATGGTCAGACGCAGGCGTCCGAAGGAGACCGACACGTCGAGGGTCTGGCCCTGGGGGCCGGGCGACAGCGTCGTGGCGGGTTCACCGGGCCGGACCCACGGCACGATCGTGATGGTCCCCGTGGCAACGTCGACGATCTTTCGCCAGTGGTCCTGACCCCGGTTCGTGGCCACGAGGCGCGCGTCACCACGCCACGCCAGCTCGGCGTCCATTGCCTTGGGTTGGGGTTCGCAGAACAACTGTCGTGGTCCGACTCCCGAAGCATCGACGACGTCCACGCAGCCCAGCTTGATCCCCTGCGGCGTGCCGATGGGCAGCCGGTTGAAGGCGACGGTGCCGTGCAGCGAGGCGTCGGGGTGCACTGCGAGCGAGCGGAAGTCTGGGATGCCGGCCACGGCGCCTCGGAAATCACCCACCACGGCGAGGGCGATCACGAGGGCCACTATCACGCCCGCTGTCGTGGCGATCAGGGTACGCGCGCCGGGCCGGGTCCACGGTGAGTCGCCGCGGTCCAGCCGGGTGAGCAGGTAGTAGGCAGCCAGCGCGGCGAGCAGTCCAACCAGACACACGATCCCGATCACCATCAGTGCCATGGCGCCCTCGACGGGGAAGGTGGGGGTGTCGGCTCAGCCATCGGGTCAGTAGATCCAGACCTTGGTGCCCAGGGGCATGCGGTTCGACGCCCATATCCAGTTGATTGCCGCGATGCTCACGCGCACGCAGCCGTGCGAGACGGGCACCGGCGGCACAGACGCGGAACCGTGAATTGCGTAGCCGCCGACGAAGTACTTGGGACGCCACAGCTCGCCCAGCGGGGCGACGACGAGTCCGTCGACCTGGCGAAGCACGTGGAATACCCCGCGAGGCGTCAGGGCGAGCGCCGTGCTCGCTCCATCGCTGTAGCGATAGCCGCCCCCGGTCGAGACGTTGAGTGTCACGAGCACTCTGGCGTTCCTCACGAACAACAGGAGGTCCGTGTGCAGGTTGATCTCAACGAGGTAGCCCCGGCTCGATCGTGCGTGGGGGCGAACGCCACGCTCGAGCGCCCGCCAGGTTCGGGATCCGACGACGCCGTCGCGTGGCAGCGAGGCCGCCTTCTGCAGCGCGAAGACCGCCTGCTGGGTGCTGTCGCCGAACACGCCATCGCGCGGGCCTAGCCAGTAGCCGAGCGAACTCAGACGTCGCTGGAGTTCGCGCACGGTGGCGCCTCGACTGCCTAGGCGTACGAGCGCCGCGAGGTGGGGGCTGCTCATCGCGGCCCTAGTCTCGAGCGTGACCGGCGCGTGCTGGCGCGTGAGCGCCGAGGCGGGCGCGCCGGGGCCGGTCACGGCGCCGCTCGCGATCACACCGAGTACTAGCGCGTCTCGAATGAACACGCGCCATCGTCGTGACGAATCACCGCCCATACCCGCATCTTCGAGATGCGGCGCCCACGTGTCAAATCTGGTACGTGGTGGAGGGTGCGACACGGTACCGGCGCGGGGCGACCCTCCTCGCCGAGGGGGCACAAAGGCTCCCGGCCCGAAACGGGGCGGCCCGCCAGTGGGTGGGTCCGCGTCAGATCCCGGCGCTCAGTCCGAAGTCGATTGAGAGGTTGGCTCCCGTAATGGGCGCCGCGTGCGGCTGGGCGAGATACCAGACGAGTTCAGCCACCTCGTCGGCGCGCGCAAAGCGCGCTCGCTCGCTCGCCCTGGGGGTAGTGCGCGAGCAGCGACGCGAGGTAACCGGCCGGGTCGTCGGCGCCGAAGTCGCGCGCCTGACCGGCGAGCATCGGGGTGTCCACGTCGCCCGGGCACACGGCGTTGACCCGCACCCCTCGCGGCGCGAGCTCCAGTGCCAGCGCCCGGGTGAGGTTGGTGACCGCACCCTTGCTCGCGCTGTAGAGCGCCGCGCCGGCGTTGCCCTGCACGCCGGCGTCGCTGGACAAGTTCACGATGCACCCGCCACTTCGCTCCAGGTGCTCGATCGCCGCCGCGCTCGTGAAGAAGAGGCCCTTCAGATTCACCCCCACGCATTGGTCGAAGGTCGCTTCACTCGTGAGCTCGGCGGGGCCCTCGTTCCACACCCCCGCGCAGTTCACCAGACAGTCCAGACGACCCGCGCGGCGCACGGCTTCGCCGACCAGGTCGCGGCACTGGTCCACGAGAGTGAGATCCGCGGCGATCGCGTGCTCGATGCCCGGTCCCGTCGGCGCCTCTCGGTCCGAGCCCACGACACGCCACCCTCCGGCCGCGAAGCGCGCGGCGCTCGCCGAACCGATGCCGCCAGCCGCGCCGGTCACGAGCACCACGGGAGCCACGGGTGCGGGCGTCATCCGACGAGCTCGGCGACCGCGCCCGTGAAGACCTCGGTGTGGCGATCAACGTCGTCGAGCGAGGTGCTCGGGCACATGAGCGCCATGTTGTGAAAGGGCGTCATCACAATGCCCCGGTTGAGCGTGTAGAGATGCATGTACTCATCGAGGGCTCGGTCGCCGGCGGCGGCGGCCTCGCCACCGTTGCGCGGCGCCGGGCGCACGAAGCGGTACTCGGCGCGCGCGCCGAGCTGGGTCACCGTCCAGGGCAGATCGAAGTCGTCCAGCACGGCGCGCACGTCGCTCGTGAACTGCGTCGCGGTGTCGATCATCGTGGCGAACGCCTCGTCGCTCAGCACATCGGCCAGCGTCGCGCGCATGGCGGCGAGCGAGAGTACGTTGCCCGCCAGGGTGCCGCCCACACCGCCCACGTCGCTGAGTCCCGCCGCTCCCGCCGCTCGCTCGATCGCGTTGGCGAGTTCGTCCGTTAGTCCGTAGGCACCGCAGGGGATGCCGCCACCGAGCGACTTGCCGATGACGAAGATGTCAGGCTCGAGCGAGTCGCGCGCGGTCATGCCCCCCGGACCCGCCGAGATCGTGTGGGTCTCATCAATCATCACGAGGGTTCCGTAGCGCGTCGCCAGTTGGCGCAGCGCCTCGTGGAAGCCGGGCTCGGGCAGCACGATGCCGATGTTGGTGAGCGCCGGTTCCATGAGGATCGCCGCGACGTCGCCGTGGGCCAACTCGCGCTCGAGGGCCTCGAGGTCGTTCCACTCGACCACGCGTGTGGTCTCGAGCGGGCTGACCCCGGGTGCGACGTTGCTCGGTCGGCTGGCGGGGTGCCCCTGCGGGTCGACGATCACCAGGGTCTCGTCGACCGAGCCGTGGTAGCAGTAGGAGAAGACGAGGATCTTGGTCCGCGCGGTCGCGAGGCGCGCGAGGCGGATGGCCCAGCGGTTGGCGTCGGTCGCGCTGAGGGTGAAGGACCACTTCGCCAGCCCGAAGCGTCTGGTGAGTTCGGCGCCGACCCACTCCGCGTCCTCGGTGGGCAGCATTACGGTGATGCCGCCGAGGGTGGTCATCCGGTGGGTCACCGCGCGCACGGTCGGTTCGGGTGAGTGGCCGGCCATCGCGCCGGTGTCGCCCAGGGCGAAATCGACGTAGTCGAGGCCGTCGACGTCGGTGATCCGGTTACCTCGGGCCGACGCCAGGGCGATTGGAAAGCCGCCCGACCACTCCGTCATCCACGACATCGGCACGCGGGCGAAGAGGTGCTCGGCGCGTTGGTGCACCAAGTGCGATCCTGGGTGGCTTCGCACGAACAGCTCGCGCTCGCGCGTGAGGAGTCCCTCGAGGCGCCGTCGATCGATTACCGCCATTGCCGCACCCCCCCCGGGTTCCCCGCGACGTCGGGCCCGGTGGCTCGCGTGTCGATGAACGGTGGAACTCTCAGTCGCTTCGAAGGTAGCAGAGCGGCCCTCGAGGGTTCGGGCGCGGCGCGGGCGGAATCTAGAGTCCCGAGTACTCCCCGGGCGCGTCGAAGATCGGCTCGGTCGACACGTGTGCGTGGGTGCGCAGCGGAATCTCGCGCATGAACCAGCTGAGCACGAAGGCCAGGACGGCGAAGGGGATCGCGAACAGGAACACCGTCTGGAGCGTGTGGCTGAACGCGTCGATGGCGAGCGTGCGTTCGGCGAGCGGGAGGTGGTTGATCTGGGCCGGGTTGATGGTGACGTTGCCGTCGCGCACGAAGGACATGAGTTGGGCTGGCGAGAGCGCGCTGCGCAACTCGTGCAGCAGCCGGTTGTTGAAGACGTCGCCCAGCACGGCGACGCCGAAGGCGCCCCCGATGGACCGGAAGAACGTGGCCGTCGCGGTCGCCGAGCCCAGTTGCGCGTGGGGCACCGCGTTCTGCACCGCCACTACGAGCACCTGCATGACGAGTCCGAGGCCCAGTCCGACGATGAACATGCCGATGGCCGCGTAGCCGAACGCCGTGGTGGGGCCGAGTTGCGCCAGTGAGTACAGACCGATGGCCACGACCGCGGAGCCCACGATCGGAAAGATCTTGTAGCGCCCGGTGCGCGTGACCAACTGGCCGCTCAGCACGAAGGTGATGAGCATGCCGGTCACCATGGGAAGCAGCTCCAGACCCGACTTGGTCGGCGACACGCCGTGCACGACCTGCAGGTAGAGGGGGAGGTACACGATCGATCCGAACATCGTGAAGCCGATGACGAAGCCCACGGCCGAGGCGGCGCTGAAGGTGCGGTTCGAGAAGAGCTTGAGTGAGATGATCGGCTCGACCACACGCAACTCCACGACGCTGAAGATGGTGAGCAGGATGGCGCTGGCGATCCCCAGGCCGATGATGGTCGACGATCCCCACGCGTACTGGGTGCCGCCCCAGGTGAGCAGCAAGATCAGGCACACGACGCCCGCCGAGAGCAGCGACATGCCCCACCAGTCGATCTGGTGGGCGACGCGCTTGGTCGGCACGTGCAGGACCAGGGCGATGGCGATGAGCGCGCAGATGCCGATGGGGATGTTGACGTAGAAGATCCACCGCCACGACACGTGCTGGGTGAACCAACCGCCCGCGAGGGGCCCCAGGACGCTCGACAGGCCGAAGACCACGCCGAAGTAACCCATGTAGCGGCCCCGCTGGCGCGGGGGGATGACGTCGCCGATGATGGCCTGGGAGCCGACCATCAGGCCGCCGGCCCCGATGCCCTGGAGGGCGCGAAACGCGATGAGCTCGACCATGTTCTGCGAGAGCCCCGACAGGACTGACCCGATGAGGAAGATGAGAATCGAGAACTGGAAGAAGTTCTTGCGGCCGTAGAGGTCGCCCAACTTCCCCCAGAGCGGCAACGAGATCGTCGAGGTGATGAGGTAAGCGGTCACGACCCACGAGAGTTCGTTCAGGTTGTGCAGATCACCGGCGATCGTGGGCAGTGCGGTCGAGACGATCGACTGGTCCAACGCCGCGAGGAACATGCCCAGCATGAGAGCGAACAAGATGACCAGGATGCGGCGGTGCTCCTCCTTGGAGAACTCGTGCTCGGTGGGGGCGTCGCCCGCGCTGTTGATGTCAGTGGTCATCGTGGTGCTCCATGTCGGTGAGTATTGAATCGGAGAATCGTTCGAGCAGGGTGGCGAAGGAGCGCACGTCGTCGTCCGACCACTGCTCGAAGAGGCGTTCGAGGCGTTCGCGATGTGCCGCCAGGATTCGATCCAGTGTCGCCTCGCCGCTCTCGGTGAGATGGATGCGGCTGGCGCGGCGGTCGTCGGGGTCGGCCGCTCGGGCCACGTAGCCGAGGCGTTCGAGTTGCTGCACCTTGCGCGTCACGGTCGGGGCGTCGACGCCGAGCAGGGCCGCCAGCGAGGTGACGCGAAACGAATCGCCGTCGTGCAAGCGCAACTTGTAGAGCAGAGCCGCCCCGGCGCGGTCCAGGCGCACACCCGCGGCGCGCAGCAGTTGCTCGTGGGCTCGAACCTGGTTGGCCGATTGGGCCACGATCTGCAGGCTGCCCTGGATCTGGTCGATGGTCGCTCGCGTCGCCCGCGAGCGTCGCTTGACGTTGCTCGGGGAACTAGTTGCTTTCTGCACGTAAGTGACAGTACTGCCCGCCGCGCGAACCGTGACGTGCGGCGACGTAGGGTCGAGACAGAACGTCGTCACCGCCGACCCGCGTGTCCTCGACCGGGGCGGGCCGCGGTGGCGCGACGAGGCGAGGAGGTCGGCGATGAGCGCGACCATGACGGCGTGGGCGGTCGCCGAGCCGGGTCCGATCGACACGGGTCCGCTGGTTCGCATTGAGCGCGCCGTCCCGGTGCCCGGACGCGGCCAGGTGCGCGTGCGCGTCAGCGCGTGCGGGGTCTGTCGCACGGACCTGCACCTGGCCGAGGGCGATCTGGCGCCGCGTCGGCGTCTCGTGGTACCCGGACACGAGATCGTGGGCGTCGTCGATGAGCTGGGCGAGGGGTGTCACCGCTTCAAGCTCGGCTCGCGGGTGGGGGGAGCGTGGTTGGCCCGATCGTGCGGCGAGTGCGTGTTCTGTCGCGAGGGGCGCGAGAATCTGTGCCTCGCACCCTCGTTCACCGGCTGGGACGTGGACGGCGGCTACGCGCAGTACGCGGTGTTCGACGAGGAGTTCGCTTACGTGCTGCCCGAGGAGTTCGACGATGTCAGCGTGGCGCCCCTGCTCTGTGCCGGGATCATCGGCTATCGGGCGCTGCGTCGCACTGGGGTACGCGCGGGCGGACGCCTGGGCATCTACGGCTTTGGCGGATCGGCCCACATCACCGCTCAGGTGGCCATCGCCGAGGGACTCACGGTGCACGTGATGACCCGGTCCGAGCAGGCGCGCGAACTGGCCCTTGCCCTGGGGGCGTCGAGCGCCGCGGGCGCGAGCGATCCGCCGCCCGAACCGCTCGACGCGGCGATCCTCTTCGCGCCGGTGGGCACGCTCGTGCCCCCGGCGCTCGCCGCGCTGGATCGCGGCGGCACCCTGGCGGTCGCCGGCATCCATCTGAGTGACATCCCCTCGCTGAACTACGAACGCCATCTGTTCCAGGAGCGCACGTTGCGAAGCGTGACCGCCAACACGCGCGTTGATGGACGCGAGTTTCTCGAGATCGCGTCGCGGATCAAGTTGCGCACCTCGGTGACGCCGTACCCCTTTGAACACGCGGACCAGGCGCTGGCCGACCTGGCCCACGAGCGGGTCACGGGCGCGGCGGTGCTCGTGGATCCCCACGGCACCGGCGGGTCGGCGCCCGGGGGTTGAGGGGTTGTTGACGATCTGGCTGACATTGCGGCGGTGGGGGGAGTACGTTGAGTCTCAATCGTCGACGTTGAAACGAGGTACCCATGGCACCCTCACTCATCCACCCGAAGGCCCGTACCGTGGCGCTCGTCGGTCGCAGCGGTGTCGGCAAGACATCGCTGCTCGAGGCACTCGTCGTGGCGACCGGGGGGCTCGAGCGCCCGGGCAGTGTCACCGACGGCACGACCCTGTGCGGCAACGACCCCGAGGAGCGTAAACACCAGATGTCGCTCGGCATCGCGATGGCGCCGGTGTGGGTGGGCGAGGACAAGATGACCCTGCTTGACACGCCGGGCTTCGTCGACTTCCACGGCGAGGTGGCTCGTGCTCTGGACGTCGCCGACGTGGCGGTGCTCGTGGTGGGCGCGGTCGAGGGCGTGACGAACGAGACGGTGTTGGCGTGGAACCTGGTGCGCGACGCGGACGTGCCCGCGGTGGTCTTCGTCAATTCGCTCGACGCGGAGCGGGCCAACTTCGAGGCGACCCTCGGCGCGCTCGAGCAACTCATCGGGCCCACCTTGGCGCCGCTGGAGCTGCCCATCGGCGAGGGCGAGGAGTTCAGCGGCGTGGTGGACCTGCTGGCCGACACCGCCATCACTTACGCGGACTCGACGGTTCAGCGCGCACCGGTCCCCGAGGGACTCGCTACGTTGGAGTCGCGCGTGCGCGCCAGCCTGCTCGAGGCCATCGTGGTGGGCGACGACGCGCTGACCGAGCGCTACCTCGAGGGCGAGGAACCCGCGATGGAAGAGCTTGAGGCGGTGCTGGGCGGACTCATGACCTCAGGACGCATCGTCCCGGTCGCGCTGGGTTCGGTGACGCGCGCGATCGGAATCGACCGCCTGGCCACCCTGCTCGACGAGATCGCCGAAAGCCGCCAGATCCGGGTAATGGAGGCGGGAACGGAGATCTTGCTCGCGCGCGACCCCGACGCCGAACCGGTGTTGAGGGCATTCAAGGTCATCGTGGATCCCTACGTGGGCCGCATTGTGGTGATGGAGGTCATCGCCGGTACCGTCAGGGCGGACATGACCCTCACCAACGTACGCACGAAGTCCGAGGAACGCCTGCACGGCCTCAACTTCTTGTTCGGTTCGAAGTTGATGCCGGTGCAGAAGGCGTACGCGGGCGATGTCGTGGCGGTCGCCAAGTTGAACAACGTCGTGGTCGGTGACCTGTTGGCCGGCAACGGGCGCAACCTTTCAGTGGCGCCACCGCCCGAAGACGCCCCGGCGCTCTCGTTGGTGGTTCGCAGCAGCTCACGTGACATCGACAAGGTCGCCACGGCCCTGCATCGGCTCAGTGAGGAGGACCCGTCGCTGAGCCTTCGTCACGATCCGGTTTCACGCGAGATACTCATCGACCTGATGGGCGACGTGCACCTGCAGGTCGTGCTCGAGAGGCTGCGCCGACGCTTCAATGTCGACATCACGACCGAGGTGCCTCCCGTCCAGTTGTTCGAGACGATCACGGCGCCTCGAGAGGTGGAGGGACGGCTCAAGAAGCAGACGGGGGGCCACGGACAGTACGCGGTGGTGAACCTGCGCGTGGAGCCGATCGAGCCGACCGCGCCACTCGAGTTCGTCGACGCGATCGTCGGTGGCGCGGTCCCGCACCAGTACATCGGCGCCGTGCGTCGTGGCATCGAGAAGGCCATGGAACACGGCGGGCCGGCGGGACACCGGGTGGTCGGTCTGCGCGTCACCCTCTTTGACGGCAAGTACCACAGCGTTGACTCTTCCGAGGCGGCCTTCGAGACGGCGGCATCGCTCGGTCTGCGCTCGGCCCTGGAGTCCTCGGGCACCATGGTCCTGGAGCGGATCATGGCCGTCGACGCCACGGTGCCAACGCCCAACCAAGGTGAAGTTCTGAATGATCTCTCGGGACGACGCGGCCGGGTCATCGGCACCAACCAGGTCGACGAGACCTTCGTCACCATCAGCGCCAACGTGCCGGAGGCCGAGTTGCACCGTTACGGGCTGGATCTGCGCAACATGACCGGGGGCCGTGGCCGCGCCCACGTCGAAGAGCACCACCTGGCCGAGGCGTCGCGCGCCCTCACCCGATAGCGCTATCGCTGTGTCGATCGCCGCGAGGGCTGTTCGAGCCCCGCGTCGGCGTCAGCGCGCCGGCGCCACGGGCGAGGGATCAGTGCCGGCGTGCGTCGCTGGTAGCGCGCGTACTGCGGGTAGCGCGAGAGCGTGATGCCCTCGGTGAACCGGGTGGACCCCACGAAGAGCGCGCTGAGCAGCACCGCACCGAGGATCGTGGGTTGTGCGAGCGAACCCGCGGCGATGGCGGCGAAGAGAAAGAACAGCCACCACTGGGCGATCTCGAAGAAGTAGTTCGGATGCCTCGACAGCGCGAAGAGTCCCGACGTGAGAAACTCCCGACGGGGTCGGCGACCGGCCTCGCGCTCGCGACGTTTCTGTTCTTGGAATCGCCACTGTTGCCCATCGGCGACGGTCTCACCGAACGTGCAGGCGAGGAAGAGGACCGTCACGATCAGATCGAGCGGGCCGAAAGCGGTGGTGCCGTGCTCGTAGGCGGTTCGAGACGGCAGCGAGATGAGCACGAGCAACACGTTCTGGTAGATGACGATGAAGAACAGGTTGAACAGTTGAAACCGCCAGGGCCGCATACGCGCGCGCAGTACGGTCCAGCGGTAGTCCTCGACGCCCGAGTAGCCACCTTTTCTCGCGAGGTTGAAAGTGAGCCGTGCCCCCCACACACTGGCCAGTCCCGCCATGACGTCGAGCCGGATATTGCCAAGCCTGGCCGCACACGCGAACACCCAGGCGTACGCGACGGGCAAGATGGACCACAGCCGGTCCACCCACGACGTGTCGCCGCTCACCAGCGACGCGAGCCACGCGCACGCGCTGGCGGCGATGGCGAGCAGGACAACGACCGCGAAGGGGGTCACCGCTCGAAACTAGCGTGCGCTCGCGAACGCGCCCGTGCCTCGGTTCCCACGATGTGTCAGGGACCGCGTTCAGGGGTCGATCAGCACGCCGGGATTGAGCAGTCCCGCCGGATCCACGACTCTCTTAGCGGCGCGCAGTTGGGCGGCGAAGAGCGGCGGGCGCTCGAGGTCGTAGCCGCGACGGTGATCCCGTCCGACCGCGTGGTGGTGCGTGACCGTGGCTCCGGAGGCCTCGAGTACGTCGATCACCGCGTCTTTGACCTCGCGCCACTGGGCGAGCCGTCCGGTGGCGTGCCCCGGCGCGAGCACCGTGAAGTATGGCGCCGCGCCGTCGGGGTAGAGGTGGGTGAGCCGACGGGTCACCACCGCGGGCCAGGCACCCACGTGGCGCAGCACGTCCTCGGTCGTCGCGGTGATCCGGTCGACCAGGGCGTCGAAGCGGTCCCAGGTGACGGCCGTCTCGAAGGTCTCGCTGATCAGTCCGAGCCGCGCCAGCTCGTCGCGCACGTAGGGCGCGCGAAAGAAGGATGATCGCCACTGGCGTGTCGCGTCGTTGGGAGTGGGATCGGCGTCGCGGTCCTTGGCCGGTTCGATCAACGTGCCGCCGTGGTCACACGCCAGTTCCAGCGCCCGCGTCAACGAGACCTTGACGGCTCATCGGATATCAACGGGGTGTGATGGTGGCGAGTAGATCCCAGTTGGGCTTGCCCGCGTAGAGCAGAGCACGAACTCGGAAGTTGCGGAACTTGCGAAAGCCGAAGGCGACCCGCTTCACCCGTTTGGTCAAATTATTAACGGCTTCGGTAGGCCCATTCGAAAAATGGGCCTGGTGCCAGGCGATGATCTGGTTGCGCCAGCGCTTGAGAGTTCTCCCGAGTGAGCGGACTTCAACGGGCCAGGAGGGATCGTTCATGTCGCGGATCAGCTCATCGATGAACACTCCGGCGAGCTCGTAGTCCGGGACCGCGTAGAGTTCACGAACCGTTTCCTTGGCGTTGTAGCAGGCGGTCACTTCGCCTCGAGGGTCGCCCGCCTTCAATAGTCCCAGCACCTTCTCGTGGCTCTTCTCGTCGAGTCGCTCGGCGGCCATGGTGAGCAGACGCCTCGCCCGGTAAAGGGGATCGAGTTTGTGCCCGCGGTGAGCGAACAACTCATTCTGAACACGTCGTCGGCACTCGTCGAGTTTCTGATTGGCGAGCTTCACCACATGAAATGGGTCCGCTATCTGGGTCGCCCAGGGCAGTGCCTCGTTGAAGACCTTGCGGTAGGGACCCGAGAGGTCGAGGGTGGCGTAGGAAACGCTGAAGCGCCAGTCGCAGGTGCGACTCTCTAACCAGTCGATCGGTGCTTTGCTATC
>DATKTZ010000005.1:0-10863 GCA_035530815.1 Acidimicrobiales bacterium | reverse complement strand
CCAGTGAACTGTCGCGAGCACGGCGCTCAGGGACCCACAACGTGCTCGACGGCGACGCGACGTCCCTCCCCTTCGCCGACGGTTCGTTCGATGCAGTCGTCTGTTCGATGGCTCTGATGCTGATCCAACCCCTCGAGCGTGTCTTGACCGAGGTGCACCGGGTGCTCACCCGCGGTGGTCTCTTCGTCGTCACGATGCCCGGGCGTCGGCCGCTTCGTGTGCGTGACGTCATGCGCTACGCGCGCCTCGTCAGCCGGCTCGGTCGACACAATTTGAGCTACCCGAACATGAGGGCCCTGTCGCACGTGCCCACACTCTTCGCGGAGCACGGCTTCGACGTGGTCGAGGACGTGCGCACCAGGTTCGACTTCCCCCTCACCTCGATCGAGCGCAGTGCTCTGTTCGTACGCTCGCTCTACCTGCCGGGGGTGACGGACTCGGTCCTCGAGCGCGGCGAGCGGCTGGCGGCGCGCTGGATCGGCTCAACCATCGCCATCCCGCTGCGGCGGATCACGGTGGTGCGCCGATGACGGGAACGCGACGAATACGGAGTGGCGAGATGACCAGGCCGACCACACCTCAGAGCGTGAAGCGATGAGCCACCTCCGTCTCGACCGCGAGGCGAACTCGGAGGCCAGTCAGCACCAAGTCGTAGAGCGCGCCTACGCGAATGACCTCGACGCGGGCCGTCTGCGAACGGGCCGGCTGCGCTTCTTGCGGGTGATCGCCGAGTCGGTCGGGATTCAGGGACCGACCGGCGGCGTGGTGATCACGGCGGCCATCCTGGCCGGCATCGTGGGCGGTGGCACCGCCCTGGTGCAAGTGATTGCAGCAATCGCTATGGGATTCGTCGCTTACGCCTTCATCATCTTCACGCGCACGTTCAACAGCGCCGGTTCGGTGTACGGCTTCACCGGCGCGGTCGCCGGACCGAGGTTCGGCTTCCTCTCGGTGTGGGCGCTCACCCTCGTCTACGTGAACTTCGCCGGCGGCGTCTACGCCAGCACGGCCGACGAGGCCCAGCCCGCCTTCGCGTCGCTCGGTGTCCACTGGCCGTGGCAGGTCTACGCGATCATCGTGTTCGTCCTCGTGACGATGCTGGCTCTGCTGGACATCAAGGTTTCGTCGACGATCATCCTCGGCGTTGAAGGGATCTCGATCCTTCTCGTCGTCGTCGCCGCGGTGATCATCACCGCGAAGGGCGGCTACCACCACCACGCCCTCAGCGCGGCTCCGTTCCGCGCGACGGGCCTGTCGGGTTCGGCCCTCGGCCTCGGTACGGTGTACGCCTTCTCGGTCTTCTCGGGCTTCGAGGGCGCCGCCACGCTTGGCGAGGAAGCGCACCAGCCGAGGCGCAACATTCCTCGCGCCATCTGGATCTCGCTCGTCGCGGTGGCGGCCTACGAGGTGCTCGTCTCGGCGGTGATTCAGAACGCCTTCCCCAGCGTGAAGGCGCTGTCGATGTCGGCCGTGCCGTTGGTGAGCGTGACCAATCAGTTCGTCACTCCATGGTTCGGCGACCTCATCAACTGGGGCGCAGTGCTGAGCTCCTTCGGTGCGGCGCTCGCGCTGATGGTGGGGGCCAGCCGGATGATCTTCGCCCTGGGGCGCGACGGGTTCGGACCGCGGGTTTTGAAGCGCACGAGCGCCGCCACGGGTGCGCCGACCGGCGCCATTGGTCTGGTCGCGATCGTGAGCTTCGTCCTCCTGTTCAGCTTCCTGTGGGAACGCCAGGCAACTACGGCGGTCGCGGTGATCCTCACCTACGGCGCCGACCTGATCATCGCGGCGTACTTCTTCGCCGTGGTGGCCGCGCTGGTCCTGGTGATCCGCACGAGGATGCCGTGGTATCGAGGCGCGACCCTCAGCGTCGGTGTGCTGGTGCTCGGGTACGTAGCGAAGGAGACTTTCGTCCCCCTGCCGACTGGGCCGTATCGTTGGGACTTCTTCGCCGCTGTCGCCTCGATCGTCGCGGGCCTGCTCGTGCCGATAATGTCGCCGAGGCTCCGCGCCGGGATCACCTCCTCGCCGCTGCTGCGCGTAGGGTCGCGGGCCCTGCTCGGGCCGCGCGACGAGCCCGTTGCAGCCGAGCGAGTGGACGGCTAGGGCGTGTCAACCCACCTCGAGCGCGCCACGCCCGCACCGGAGCTCCTCGAGATCATCGGAGTGTACGACGCGGCGTCATCAATCGCCGGGGAGTTGGCGTACTGGGTGCGGTCGCGCCTCGGGAGAGACCCGTGCTCGCTCTGTCACGTGACCCACGCGCCACGCGGCCCCCGCGAGGACTGGCAAGCGGTGGCGGCCACGTTACCCGCACCGTTCGTGACTTTTCACCGCAACGACCAACCCCGTGACGTGCGCGCGCTCGGGCGCTTCGCACTGCCCGTTGTCCTCGTGCGCACCAGCGCCAGCGTCGAGGTCATGCTCGAGCGCGAGGACATCGCATCGTGCGCGGGGTCGGCATACGCCCTGGGCGAGGCGATCCGCTCGCGCTTGACGCACCTGAAGGACTGAGACGCAGTTAACGCTTCGCGCGACGTCGGCGCGACGGGGCGAGGTAGCCAATACTCGACACGAAGAATGGCACGACGTAGTTGGTGGCGATGCGGATCCACGCCGCGGCGTTGACGTGTCCTGAGATGAGCACCGAGCCCTGGTTCACGCCCGACAAGAAGGTCCCCACCACGGCCGACACGGCGGCGGCCGTGCGCAAGGTGTAGCCGCGAAGAATGAGAACCAGGCCCTCGAAGGGCGAATTCCACATCGGCACGGGTCGCCGCTCGGTGTCGTTCGCCGACCCCATCAAATCCACCGCTGCGCGATCGAGGTGACGAGGGACAGCCGGTCGAGGATGAGCAGGTAACCCAGAACCATGAGCATCGACGCGCTGAGCACGGTGACGGCACGCCCGTGGTGGCGCAGCCAGGCGAGCGGCGCGCGGAGTCGGTCGAAGAAGAGTGCGACGGCGAGAAATGGCGCGCCGAGTCCGAGCGAATAGACGCTGAGCAGTACCGCGGCCGACCCAACGCGGTCCTGCTGAGTCGAGAGCGCAAGGACCGAGGCGAGGATCGGGCCGACGCAGGGCGTCCAACCGAAGGCGAAGGCCGCGCCGGCGACGGGGGCGGCGAAGGGCCCCAGGCGCCCCAGGCGCGGGTGGGCGCGCCATTCACGGTAGAGACCGGGCGAAGTCGACAGCAGCGTGGCAAACATGAACAGGCTCATCACGACGATGACGAGCCCCGATACCCTGGTCAATACGGCCTGCTGACGCACCACCGAACGGCCGAGTGCACTGGCCGAGAGCCCGAGAAGCACGAAGACTGTGCCAAAGCCCAGGACGAACAAGGCGGTGTCTCGCGTGACGCGCCCGAGGTGGCGCTTGGTCGTCGTCGAGGTCGCGGCGACCGACCCTGTCGCATCCGTGGCTCCGGCGGTCCGGGTGGCGTCGAGCCCGGCCACGATCGAGAGATACGCCGGCACCAGCGGCAGTACGCACGGCGACGAGAACGACGCCACGCCACCGGCGAAAGCGGCGAGGAGACTGACGTTGGATAGTGACACGGCTCAGGCCGGCAGCGTGACGCCATAGATCTGGCGCACGGTGCTGGCGAGGGTCGCGCTGTCGAATCCGCCCACGTGGGTCGTGATTAGGTGTCCCCGCGCGTCGTAGAACGCGGTCATCGGCATGGAACCAGTCCCGCCCAACGCCTGGTAGAGACCGTCACCCTGCCCTCCACCGACATCGCTCGCGACTGCGCTGACGTGCGAGGCGAGTTGGTACTGCTGGGCGAAGGACGAGCCGTTACCGGTCTCCAGGGCGTTGACCTCGATAACGTCGACCTTGCCCCTCAGCGCGACCGCGTCGGAGGCGAAGACGGGGAGTTCGCCGGCGCACACGGTACACCACGAGGCGAAGAAATTCACGATCACGGGGTGTCCCTTGAACGAAGCGAGCGAGACCTCGCCCGACGCGCCAAGTCGAGGAAGGCGCCACCCCCCGGTGGTCGTGCGGTACTGCGCACTCGGCGAAGTGTGGAAGAAGGTGAGAGAGATCGCCGCGGCGAGCGCAATGGCACCGAGCGCGCCCGCGATCGTCCGTTGGATCGAACGGCGCCGCCGGGCCCGCGCGGCTTTTGATGACGAGCGGTCCTTGGACGTGTTTGGCCGCGGCACGGGTGCGGGAGCTTTCGGCGATGCGGGCCCGTGACGTGTCGGCGTTGACCTTCGGCTCTTGCTCATCGATGTTCCCCTGTCTCGAAACGCGTGGCGCAAAGGGCGAGCCGCACCACGAACGCGTGGCCTCACCCAAGGCGCGCATCAAGCAACCCGTCTCATTGACGGTCTATTCCAATCTCTCGATCACGTTGGCACGTCGCGACGTGCACGATCCGACCACACCGGTGACGACAACTAGTCAGCAGATGCATGGAATATGCGGCGCCCGTCGGGGTTCTACGAGTGAGGCGATCGCCTCTCAACACCAGTGGAACTGACGCGACGCATCGTTCGTCAAGAGAGATAGAGGTTCTATGAGTACCCAGACCGCCAGTCGAACATTCAATCCCACGAATCGTTCCGGCAATGCATCGCTCGTGGTGCGCGCCCTTGCCGTGCCTGGTGCCCTCTGGGGCGCCATGGGTGGCATGGTGTTAGCACTGACCATGATGATCGTCATGGGAGCGGCCCACATGGGCTTCGCCAGCGCGATCAACATCGGCATGCCCGCCTTCGTCTTCACGATCACACCACCGTTGCAGATGCTGCCGAGCCTGATGCTTGGCATGGGAATCAACCTGCCCTCGTCCGCCATGGCCCAACTCACGATGGCGATCCACAGCGGCCATATAAGTTCGGCCATGGCTAATCAACTGGGCACGATGCTGAGCTCGATGCACGTTCCCATGGCCAAGGTACAGATGATGGGAATGATCATGACCGGTCACGCCACCAACGCCACGGTGACCTCACTGATGTCGTCGATGACGCCGTCAGCCCGGGCCGCGGTGATGTCGGCGATGCCGCTCAACGCCGGTCACATGGCAGTCGGCCTGGTGCTGCACTTCGCGTTCTCGATGTTCCTCGGCTTGGCCTTCTTCGGGATCCTCGGTGCGTTCGCCTGGATGGCCCCGCAGGCGCTGCGTACTCGCATGATGTTCGTAAGCGCTGGCGTCATCGGCGGGGCCGTGGTCTATCTGGTGATGCGCTTCGGCCTCCTGCCGTCGACCAATCCCCTCATGGGCTTCGTTCCCCAAATTGCCTTCTTCATCTCGCACCTGTTGTTCGGGCTGGTGGTAGGCATGGGCTTCGCCCTCGCCTACGAACGTCGCTCGCTCGAGAACTCCATGCCCGTGCGCTGATTCTGCGATGTCGGTCCCGTCTCGTGCGAATCCTCCCCGCACGAGACGGGACCGCTCGCGTTCGTGGTGGCGACGCCCTGCGAATTGTTCAGGCGTCGAAAAGGCGCGTCGTTCCCGGGTTAGCTCCGTTTACGAACGATGTTCACCAGTTCCTTGATCGTCCACGCAAGCCGACCTCCGGGACCGGTGGCGCAGTCAGGCAGACCGGTTGGACCCATCGCGCAGTCTGATTCATCAAGTGACTTCTCAACTGTGGGACGGCTTGATCGGCGCAGATGGAGGTGGTGTGCCGACATCGTGTCCTTCCGCCTCGACCGCATCAGCCGGTGGCTACATCCACTGTAAGTGCCATCAGGCCAGCGCGGCTCCGCCTAGGTTGCCCCAGAGTCGATGGATCAACGTGGAATATCCGACGACGAGACGGGTTGCCAAGGTATGAACAGAGAGGCCCTCCCGATCACCGTGTACTGGCGCCCAGGCTGTGCCTCGTGCGAGCGGCTGCGCCGCGGACTCGGCGCCGCCGGAGTCGAGACCGACGAGATAAACATCTGGCAGGACGAACGAGCCGCCAACGCCGTACGAATGGTCGCCAACGGCAACGAGACCGTCCCAACGGTGACGATCGGCTCGACGGTAATGGTCGACCCGCCCGTCAAGTCGGTCCTCGATGAGATTCATCGCCAGGACACGTCACGGACTTTCCTCCGTGACGTGTCGCCAAGTGCGACGTCGCCAACGCGCCGTGAACCCCTCGAGGTGACGCAGTGGTTCCTGATCGTCCTGTTCATCCTGTTGAGCTTCCTCGCCGAGGGCTCGGGCCGGGCCGCTCTGAGTTGGGCCATCGATGGAGTCAATGTTTTGGTCTACTTCGTGCTGAAGGCGATCCGTAACGCGCGCGCGACCCCGACACCGGAGTGATCGACGCCGGGGCACGACGCGGCGGCGACCTCAGACGTACTGGAACCCTCGAGGTTGTCGGGCACCGCCGATCGATGACTAGGGCTGGTCTCGTAACTGCGACGCGCGCGGCACGCTAACGAGGCCGTCGTCGCTATCTCGAATCCAGTCGATCTCGAGATCGACGTTGGCGTCGAGGAACAGGTTCATCACCGGACAGCGGGCCTCCGTCTCGGTGATGACCGAATCGAGGTCCGCTAAGGACGCATCCGTGGTGACGATGGCGCGTACGCGCACGGTCTGGAAGTGAGGCCGCACGCTGCGATCGCCGAGTCGACCGCGGATGTCGATGGTGAAGGCGGCGTCGAATCGGATGGACTCGTAAGCAAGGTCCATGTCGGTGGCGGTGCGACGGAAGGTGACGGACTCGCAGCCGCACAACGCGCCGAGCACCGACTGCAGCGGCGACGGACCTTCGCCTGATCCACCCCCGCTCACCGGCTCGTCCAGGACCGCAACGCCGTATTCGCCGTACTCGACGAGTGTTCGCATACTGGCGGGGTTTTGAGCCGTCAACGACTTGCGACGAAGCCACTTGTGTGCGTCAGGGTCGTAGGTCTCGCTCATCCATCGTCTCTTCTCTCGTCGGTCTCGAATCTAAGCGAGCGGCTCACTCGATTGGCATCATCTGGAATGTCGGCCGACTGCAGGGACGAATCGAAGGAGCGTTCATCCGAGATACTCGACCAGTCGTTCAACGACGTCGCCGAGGGTGTTCGCTTCCACGTCCGGCGAGTGAAAGACATCCGGAAAAAGTCGTCGGCCGCGGTTAACCCACGCCGTCGAATAGCCCACCTTCGATGCGCCGTGCAGGTCCCACGGGTGCGCGGCCACCATTGCGAGGCGTCGCGGCTCGACGCCCACTTCCTGGGCGAGGCAGCGGTAGGCCTCGGGGCGGGGCTTCCACAACTGGACTGCTTCGACCGAATGCACGACGACCAGCGAGTCAAGACCGGCACGTTCGAAGAATCCCCGGGTCGTCGCGGGACTGCCGTTAGTTAGGGCGAGGATTGGCACGTCCAACGCCGCGAGGCGCTCGAATGCCGATGCGACGTCGGCGTGCAGTGGCAGTTCGGCGAAAACGCCTAGCAACGATGTGACTGCCCCGGGTGAAGCGCGTCGGCCACTCGAGGCCGTGATTTCGTCGAGCGCCGCGCTGGCCAGTGAGGCGAAGGACCCGTACTCTCCGCTCGCCGCCAGGGCCATGCCGTCTCGCAACAGCGCGGCGAACCACCATTCGAGGCTGTAGGCAGGCAGCTCTAGATCGTCAAAGGCCTGCCGAAGACCAGACAGGTCCACGAGCGTCTCGTTGACGTCGAAGACAACACTGTGGAGTCGCGGTGCACTGATCACCAGCGCGACACCGCCGGGGGTGGTGTTTGACGGGGCGTCGGCCGTCGGTTGCGTCGTTTCAACCGAATGCTGATCATCCTCCGTTGCACGCTCCTTCGCTCTCGCGAACGTCGCCCAAGACGTCTGCGACGAGATTTGGCGTCATCGTAGCGCCTCGAGGATTGCGATCACGTCGTCGGGTTCGGCACGCTTTGTGTAGTCGGCGTCAGCGAAGCGCCATGCGATGACACCATTGGATTCGATGACGTACGTCGCGGGCAAAGGGAGCCGAAAGGTGGCGTCGCCGTTCACCGCCGGGAGGTCGTACCCGAAGCCCCGATAGAGCTCGCGCAGCGACTCGGGCAGACTGAACACGAGCCCGAATGACTCCGCCACGGCGTTGCCCTGGTCTGAGAGAACCGGGAATGCGAGCTCGAACTTCTCTGCGGTGGAGATCGAATTGTCCGGAGTCTGGGGCGATATGGCGACGAGCGTGGCTCCCGCCGCAGTGATCTCCGGAAGCTTGGCCTGCAACGCCCGTAGCTCCGTCGAGCAGTAAGGGCACCAGCCGCCTCGGTAGAAGGCGAGCACGACCGGTCCCTTGATCAGCAGTGAGGAGAGCGAGATCATGGCCCCAGTCGCCACCGGGAGCGAGAAGTCTGGCGCGACTGCGCCGACGTTGAGACTTGCCTCAACGAGACCCGATGACCCGAGGTGTGCGGTCGCCTCGTCGATCACCGACAACACATCGGGCGCAAGGCGCGCCCTACCCGCCGCGTTCTGCTCCTTCAGCCGCTGGCTCAAACTGGCCATCGTCGACTCCTCCATGTTGGCACGAGAGTGCATTTGTAGTGACGTGAGCAGAACCCGTCAAGTCGGTTGGATATTCCATCGACCCAACTTCCGTCGCCTTCTACATCATGGCGGTGGACAGTATCGGGAACCACTTCATCGCTCAGGCCGATCCAATCCAAAGGATCAAACACCTATGGAGTGATTTCCGAGCAGACCAAAAAGGGGGCTGGCGAGAAGACCGGGCTATCGAAAGCCTATCTTTCGGGGTGAATCTCGAATGACGAGCTCACCAGGGGCGGTCTCTCGCCAGCCTGAGACAGATCGTGCCGACCTGCGAGATCCGCGCAATCGACGCACGAAAAGCGCGAGCCGATCACGACACTGTCACCCGCCACCACTAAGGGACCACCCCTCCGCCACGAGTAAGGGACCACCTCGTCCCTCCGCCCGTGCCGGCCGCCTCTGATGTTGGCAGACCGGTGACCGGGTGTCAACTGGTGGGTCGCCGACCACTCTTTGGGGTCTCTGGGTGGGCTGACGATGACTCCATTTGTGGCCGCTGACGCTTGCGGTAGGACTCGCCTTCGATGACGAGTTCGTAGGCCGAACTCTGGATGCGATCGACCGCCGACTGCGCCAAGAGAGGGTCTGCGAACTGAGCCAAGAACTCACTCGGGTCGCGGTTCGACGTGATCACGGTGGCGCCGCGACGGTGCCGTTCGACGGTCAACTCGTAGAAGAGATTCGTATCGGTGACGTCGAGTGGGTGCAGGGCGAAATCGTCGATCACGAGCAGATCCACCGCGACTAACTTTCGCATCTCCGCGTCGACACTGTTGTCGAGCCGGGCGACCTTCATGCGCTTGAACATCTTGTCGGCACGTTCGAAGTGCACCCGGTAGCGACGTCGACATCCAATGTGCCCGAGCGCCGTGGCGAGGAACGTCTTGCCCACTCCGACGGGTCCGAGGATCAGCGCGTTGTGATTGTTGTCGACGAAGCGCAGCGTCGTGAGCTCGTGCCACAGCGCGTGGTCGAAGGTGACCGATGCGGAGTCGTCCCACGCCTCGCAGAGCATCGACGGATCGAGGTGCGCCGCCTTGGCGCGTAACTGAGCGGAGCGTGAATCGCGTCGAGCGACCTCGTCACTGAGCACCATCTCCAGGAAGTCGACGTGGCTCATCGAGGACTGACGAGCGGTGAGCAGTCGCTCGGGCAACGTGTCCATCATCTGACCGAGCTTCAGTGCCGAGAGTATTCTCTTCAAGTCAACCGAGACGCTGGGCGTGGGGACGCTCATAGTCCCACCTCCTTGGTGGCGGAGAACTCCGAGGGGTCGCGCGAGAAGCGTCCCTGGATCACGTTGGGCGCCGGTGGCGTGTCGTGCTCGAGTTCTTCGGTCGCTCGTTCAATCATGCGGCTAACGAGATTGACGTCGATCGCCTCGGCTTCGAGGGCCTTGGCGCACGCGAGCGTCACCGTGTTGGCGCCCCACTTCTTCACCAGTCCGAGGAGTCGGTAGACCTGGCGCATCTTGGTCCAGGGCAGTGGGTTATCGAGCACCGCCTCGGCGTAAGCACCGATGACAGCGCCGTGGGAATGGGCCATCTTGATGAGTTGGTTGACGTCGCGCATCGCATAGACGCTGCGCTCGCTGGGCAGGTCCTGGGGGTCCGTCGAGCGTCTTCCTGGCGCCACGCGCGGGTGCACCTTTATCAGTTGCCCCTTGGCGTAGAGCTTGACGCAAGTGACGTCCGCGCGGGCACTGAGGGTCTGTCCGACGAGCTCGCCCGGAATGGAATAAATTCCCCGTGCCACTTCAACATGCCGATCACGGTGAACCTTGGGAGCAGAGAAGATCGGCACGTCGTAGGGCAGGAGCGGCGCCGGGAGCAGCAGTCCCTGCTCGTTGGCTTTGAAGGCCTCCGCGGGTCGACAGCGCGTCGTGCCGTGGATGCGCATCCCCGCGTCGTCGCGACACCACGCCTCGGCGCGACGTTGCGCGTCGGGCAGGTCGACGAACGTCTCGCCGGCGAAGAAGCGACGACGCACGTAGGGCACCTGGCGTTCGACGCGGGGCTTGTCCTTGGGACTTCGCACTCGCGCAGCGTCGATCAAGAAACCACGGTCCTGGGAGTACTCGAGGAACGTGTCGTTGAACCGAGGGTTGGTGGGGTCGGCCTTGGTCACCACCGGCGACAGATTGTCGGGGATGAGAATCGCGAAGACGCCCTCGAAGAACGTCCAGGCGGCGTCGAGTCCCGCAATGACGTCGTCGGTTCGTTGACCGTAGGAGAGCCACACGAACATGTGACGGCTCCACACCGCCACCACGATGAGTGCGTGCACCACGCGACGTCGATTGGTGTGAGGGTCGAACAGCATTCCCATGCGACCGAAGTCGGTCTGCAACTCTTGACCC
>DATKTZ010000004.1:0-4076 GCA_035530815.1 Acidimicrobiales bacterium | reverse complement strand
TACGCGAGATGACGGCCGCGCCTTCTTGGCGCTGGCAGCGAAGATCGGTCTCCAGGTATCGGTCAGCCCCTACCCCTGGGATCAAGCTGATCAAGCCCTCCGTGATCTCTCGCACGACCACGTCAACGGTGCTGCAGTGCTTGTAAACCCCTGACTGTGTCTCCCATTTTGAACCACCGGCTCTCCTTGACCATCTGTACCAGGGGGCCCAGCGGTAATTGATCAGCTTGATCCCCGGACTAGAAGTCGCGAGTTCCTGGACGCGGCGCTCATCGAAGCGTTCAGAACGCATTCGCGACTTCATGTTCGCCTCCGTCGTTACGCCCTGTCCGGTGCGTAGATCACCGAAGGTTCTACGTGCATATCGTCGCCGGCGACTCAGCCAGTCTGCAGACTGCTCACCAGTGCGTCAATGTCCGGGACCCATCGATCCGCGCCCATGGCCAGGGCGTCGCGTTCACTCAATACCGCCCCACCGACAACGATGGGGACCGCCAAACCCGAGGCGCGGAGAGACCGGACCAGCATCTCGGCTGATTTGCGGTGCCGTGTCGCGGTCACGCTGATGACCACGGCGACCAAGCCGTCAGTAGCCAAAGCGCAGGCCACGAATGCGTCAGCGGGCACGTTGGCTCCGAGGTCGACCACGTCGAATCCCTCCGTCCGCAGCAGATCAGCCGCGAGCGCGACCGGCAATCCGTGCAACTCGCCCGTTGGGGCACCGACTATCACGGACCCGGTCCGCGGTCCGCGCGGCCGGAACTGCGGACCCATCCTTCCGACGAGACGGTACATCACCACCGTCGCTCGATGCTCATCGGCGACGGTGAGATGACCATCAGCCCATCGTTCACCAATCGTCCGCATCGCCGGCGCGAATAACTCGAGATACACGTCCGTCGCAGTAGCGCCGCCCACTTGCGCTTCCTCGGCAATCGCCCAACTGCCCGCCTCGTCGCCAGCCACCAATCGCGCGATGAGCCGATCAACTGGCGAGCGGCGTGATCGAGGGGCGGGTGCGGTACCTGGGCCAGCGTCGCGCCTGTTCGATTCCTCAAAGCGCTGTAACTCGTCCTCCTGCACCAACCACTGCGATTTCCGTTGGCGCGCCGCGAGACGGCCAGTGCGGACATAACGATAGGCCGTCATGTAGTGGACGCCCAGACGCTCGGCAACGTCGTTAAGGGTGTGGTCCGGCTCGCTCACGACTCGTCCGATGCGCCGGGCTCGTCCCCGCCGGTACGCGACGAGCAGTACTGCCAGAGCCGCTCTCGTTCCTGAGGCGTGTCACTGCGTCGCGTCCGCGCCAATCGATGCAGGTGTCGAGATCGACGGTCGAGCCACAGCCCCCCCGGCGTCAGTGGATCCAACGTGGTGGCCAGCCAGACAATGGTGTCGGCGCCCTGGGCGATTGAGCGCAACAAGGGTCTCATCACGCGGTGGAACGTGGGCAGACTCTGGCGGACGCCAGGGGTGTCGGCCCATCCGGGGTGCATGGCCATCATCGTAATTCCCCTCGCCGCCGCGTCCGGTGCCCACCTGCCGACCAATGAGACTTGGGCCCGCTTCACCCGCGCGTAGGCCCGGACACCGTCGTAGTCCACGGCGTCCATTTCGAGCCCGTCCACCTCGAGGGACTCGGAATACATGCCTCCAGAAGTCACCCAAATCACGCGGCCGTGGCCCGACACGAGTTGCGTCATGACCAACCGGGTCAGCAGGAACGGGGCGAGGAGGTGTACCACCGCGGTGAGTTCAATCCCTTGGACGCCCACTTCGCGAGTGCGCTGCAGGCCACCCGCGTTGTGCACCAGCACGTGGATTGCCCCGAAGCGACGCAGCTGCACTGCGGCGGCACGGACCGAATCCAGGTCACTGAGATCGGCCACGACGACATCAACCGCCGGATTACCCGTTCGAGCGACGATGTCGTCACGCACCCGGCTGCCCCGCTCAGCGTCTCGGATGATCAATATTACGTGGGCCCCGAGACCTGCCAGCGTCGCCGCGGTGTCACGACCCAGTCCTGACGACGCGCCGGTGACTACGGCCACCTGGCCATCGAGGCGCGAGAAGTGCGCTGACCAGTGGTAGAGCCGTCGCCGAGCCACGAAGCCGATGCGAGAAAAACTTCCGACAACCGAGAACTCCAGCAGTGCGTCAGCGAAATCGCGAAGCCGCATCTAGCGTCCCAAGGTCTGGTTCAGTGAATCGCGCGCACGCTCGCCGACCCGTCGAAAGAACATGGCGAGCAGGGGGTTGGCCAATGCTGCAACGCCGTTGAAGCGCAAGTCTGCGTCGTAGGTCATTTCACAGCCACCCGGACGCGACTCGAAGGTTAGCGAGTCCACTGAACGCAGTACCTTGGTCGACGATTCGAAAACAATCCGATGGGTCGGCTCGAAGTCGCGGAGCCGGTATCTCATCTCCCTGCGCCGACCACCAAACTTCACCACCAGGTCGAACTCGGTGCCGATGCCAATGGGACCGCCACCGACCTGACGGGCCTCGAGGACGCCGGGGTCCCACTCCTGGGCGTTGGCAAAGTCGCTCATATAGGAAAACGCGCGGTCGATCGACCAGGTCGAGGGGATGACGGCGTGGTATCGGGGCATGGCAGAACCTCATATTCGTGAACGGATTTGACAATATCTAGTTTAGTACTAAATACTTGATGAATGCCCCCAAACGAATTCTCAGAGTCAATCGCCATCGTCGGCTCGGGGGTCGCGGGACTCGTCGCGGCCCATCTCCTCCTCCCCCACGCCCGTGTCACCCTCTTCGAAGCCGGGGCGCGCGTTGGCGGCCACGTCAACACGGTCAACGTTGAGGAGGGCCCTCGCACGCTCGCGATTGATACGGGGTTCATCGTCTACAACGAGCGAAACTACGTGGGTTTCTCAGCACTGCTCGAGGAATTGGGCGTCGCCAGTCAGCCGAGCGAAATGAGTTTCAGTTTCTCGTCCCCGACCACCGGCCTCGAGTACCGAGGCACGAATCTCAACACCCTGCTCGCCAAGCGCAGCAATGCGCTGCGCCCGTCGTTCGCCCGGATGGTGGCCGACGTCCCCCGATTCAACCGCGACGCTAGAAAGCTGCTCGACGATGGTGACCTGTCCCTGACGTTGCGCGAGTTCCTGCGCCGTGGGCGCTACTCACCGTCATTCGTCGACGACTACCTGATCCCACTCGGCGCGTCGATCTGGTCGGCCGACCCGCATTCGTTCGCTGAATTCCCTGTCGCTCCGCTAGCGCGCTTCTTCGACCGCCACGGGCTTCTGGCACTCGGCGGGCGCCCCCAGTGGCGTACGGTCACCGGCGGAGCCCAACGCTACGTCGAGGCAATCGTGGCTCCCCTCGGCCAGGCCGTACGAACCGGAAGTCGGGTACGACGCATCGAGCGCGACGATGCCGGCGTGGTGCTACACGTCGACGGCTCGCCCGGAGGCGAGCGGTTCGACCGCGTGGTTCTGGCCACGCACGCTGACTCCGCCCTGGCGATGCTCGCGGAACCCACAGACGCTGAACGCGCCGTGCTGGGCGCCTTCCGGTTCCAAGCGAACCGCGCCACCCTCCACACCGATGCACGCCTGTTGCCTAGTCGGCCGCGCGCGAGGGCGAGCTGGAACTACCGACGGCTCGACGCTGACCAGCGTGTGCCAGTCCTGACCTATTACGCGAATCGACTGCAGAGCCTGGCCTCCGATGTCGACTACTGCATCACCCTCAACGCCGAGCACGCCATCGACCCGTCGAGTGTCGTCGCCTCCTTCGACTACTCCCACCCGATTTTCGACGAGGCGGCCCTCCGAGCCCAGCAGCGCCATCACCAAATTGACGGCGTGCGGCGCACCCATTTTGCGGGGGCGTACTGGGGTTATGGATTCCACGAGGACGGCGTACAGAGTGCAATTCGCGTAGCGAAGCACCTAAAACTCTCTTTCCGCACGTCGAGTGAGCGATATCTCGCTATTTAGGCGACTCCCAGTTCTCGATCTGATTGGCGGCGCGCAGCGAAAGCTCTTTGAGTTCACTGACTAGTTTTCGTAGTCGACGGGCATCCTCCAACCAAGGGG
>DATKTZ010000003.1:0-78477 GCA_035530815.1 Acidimicrobiales bacterium | reverse complement strand
ACCCGACTGCGCAGCACCGTCAGCACTGACTTGAAGGACCAGGGTTTGCCTGAGCGGGTCACGAGGCCAGCGCTGTTGAGCCAGTTCGCGACGGCGTGACTGCCGAGGTGCTGGTTCGCGTAGAGGTCGAAGAGCACCGGCACGAGGGGTGCTTCAGTTTCGTCGACTTGAAGCCGGCCCTCACCCTTCACCGCGCGGTAGCCGTAGGGGGCGACGCCGCCGCACCAGCCGCCGAGGCTGGCCTTGCGGTCCATGCCCGCGATCACGCGATCGATGATCGTCGCGCGCTCGAACTCGGCGAAGACCCCGAGCATCTGGACCATCATGCGGCCCGCCGGTGACGTCGTGTCGAAGGGTTCGGTTGCCGAACGAAAGCCCACGTTGACTTCGTCGAGCGTTTCTAATATTTCGGCGAGCCCGCGCACGCTGCGCGAGAGTCGGTCCACGCGGTAGACGAGCAGGAGATCGAACCTTCCGGCCTTCGCGGCGCGCAGGGCACGGTTGAGTCCGGGGCGTTCTAACTTCGCGCCCGACATCTGGTCGGTGAAGGTGGACACCAGCTCCCAGTCCTCTTGGCTCGTGACGTAGCTGCTCAGTTTCTCGCACTGCGCGCCGAGGGAGTAGGGCTGGTTGACCTCGTCGGTCGAAATCCGGGTGTAGGTGGCGATGCGCACGGCTCTCCTTACTCGGTGTCGCAAGACACAACTTCAAGTCCAGCGAACGTCCACGTTGCTCGTCAATCATGCGTCGACACTGTCACATCGGAGGGTTCGACGATGACGTCGATTCGCTGACCCGGGACGAGCACGGACCCGAGCAGCGTCGCGAGCGCGATTGTCGCGCGGGTCTCCTGCGCGTTCGAGAGTCCGACGAAGGCGGGTGCGTGGATGCACAGCGAAACCGAGGCGTTGTCCTTCGGGGTCGTTGGTCGAGGGGGCTGGACGGGCTTGCGAGGTCCGGGGCCGTGGGGGCCGGGGAGTGGGCCCTTCGCGCTGGGGTGGGCGGGCGACGTCACGGTTCCATCACTTCGAAGGAGAGGCGACGAGGCCGCGCGTCCCAGAGGTCGGCGTTGTGTTGTCGTTCGATGCGCCGCGACTCACGGGCCCCGACTCGCTGACATCCACCGCGTGCGGCGGCGCGTCGATGGTTGATGGCCCGGGCCGGCGTTCCCGACCTACGAACGCGAGGGACAGCGGGTAGCGGGTAGCGCGTTGACGCGGTGAGGGCGTCGCCCGCGAGCGAGTGCGCTCTGGTGCGTGGGTGCCGGCTCTCTCGCTGTCGGGTTGCGCCGATCCGTTGGTGCCACTCGAGCACGTCGAGCCAGCCGGCGTGCTCGTCGCCCCCCGCTCGATCCCCCTGTCGCCAGCGAACAACGCCCCAGTGAGCAGCGTTCCCCCGCACACGCTCATCGTCGACGCCCTCGTCGGTCGTCGAGAACTGGTCGCGGCTCTAACAGCGGTCGTCGAAATGGCGGTGTCGATCGGCACACTCATGGTCTCCTCACGGAGGCGCGAGACATTCGCCCTCTATAGAAGTAGCCACTCTTTTGGGCCGTTATCGAACAGAAACCTGTGGGGTAAGCCCAAAGCTTCTTGGAACACCCCTACTTTTCAACGATTGTGATGATCATCCGGTACGCCCGATCGGCCACCGCGACGCTTCGCGTCCGGCGGCCTCGGGCGCAGGGCCCCCGACGGCGCTGACGGTCCGAGAGGCGAATCTGATGAACTCTTCTGTACGTCTATCGAGAGTCGCCGGGTAGTCCCGTCCCGCAACAGGGGCAGTGAGCGCCCCTTCGAAGCCACTTCCAACTCACGACAGTTCCCCGGTTAGATGGATACCCCCATTCTTGTGAACGATCGCGGGATAACCGTTTGGCTCGGGTTCGACGACCTAAAGATCAGCTCGGTCAAGCACCTTTCTCGAAATCCAAATAGCGACCCCGGCAATGGCAAGACAAGTTCCGAACTCAACCCACTGACCGATCCAGTAGCTGGAATCAGGCACATACTGCACCACAAAGTGTAAACCGTGGCTCCTTAGGCACGACGTAAAGGCCTGATTGGCGTATTGCGACTGTGTTTGCGAAGCTGATTGACAAACGGAACTTATCGTCAGCGATCCACTATTAGGAGGATGAAAACTTCCGAGGGGTGCGTATCCTTCGTGAAGTAACAGCCCATTGACCGGAGTGTAAGGAGGTTGAACGGAAAGACTTTGAAATCGCGTCCCTTCAACGAGCGGCCTCAACAACTTCTCAATCAGAACACGGACTAGCCCGAACGACGCCAACGCGATTGTAAATCCGACTCCTGAACGACGAAATATCGCGCCAGCAAGAACGCCGATTCCGAAGGCAGTTGCGACGTATCCCACGACCACGATACCGGAGGTGTCGAATATTCGAGAAGTCAGTGGCGAGGGACTGAGAAGTCTCAGGTAGACATCGTTTCCCCAGATACCGGCTGCAACGCAGATAAGAATCGCGCAGGATGCGGCTATCGCTCCTGCGAAAGCTGTCTTAGCCCAGATCCAGCGAGTCCGACTAAGTGATTGGAGCCAGACCAAACTGACGGTCCCAGATTCGAATTCGCGAGCGACAACAGTGATTCCAAGAACAACCCCCAAGATCGCTGGCGCGGCATACAGGAGAACGATGAGTATACCTGTGCTCCAGTTTGAATGGGCTTCAAAATTGCCAACCGCAGTATTGCAATAGTTTCCCAATGACAAAGTCGAGCAATGGTGAGACCGGAGAAGTCCGGCATCTCGTCGAGCAGTAATACTGAGCAAAAAGAGAACCGTGAGTAAAGCCAAGGATAATCCAAAAGCCCACGCCGAGATAGAGCGGTATTGCTTGCGCAAAAGCCAGGTCATTCAAAACCACCTGCAGCCGGACCTACATTCGCTGACACGTATCGCTCTTCGAGCAATATCGCGTTCACCAGCCCTTCGAGATCATTCGAAAGATTTCCAGAGTTCGGAATTCGACGTGCGTCAGTGGTCACGATATCACCATCCTCCCATTGAGAAACTAATTCTCTAAAGGTACCCACCAACTTGACCTGTCCTCTGGAAAAGAGAACCAGAAAGTCGCACATCTCTTGCAATTCTCCAATGATGTGGGATGATATCAACAAGAGAGAATCTTGACTCCTAGTGCGATTCACTAGGTCACGTGCGAGCGAACGAGAAAGTGGATCCAAACTCGCCATCGGCTCATCAAGCAGCATAATTTGCGATCCCTTGTACATTGCAAGAATCAAAGCCAACTGTGCTCTTTGCCCTCCGGAAAGTCCCTTTACCTTCGCATCCCTTGACAACTGAAAGAGCTCTAGGGCGGCGCTAGCCTCATCAGCGTTCCAATTCGGATTGCACTCCGCACCGAACCGAATGGTATCCTCCACTGTGAAGAACTCATAAAGCGGATGCCTCTGGTCAAGGTAAGCGACGGAACTCACAAATTTCGAACTCGCAAGATCCGGCACTCGACTTAGAACGGAAATACGGCCCGCTGATGGCTTGGACAACCCGCAAATGGTCTTCATGAACGTTGTTTTACCGGCCCCGTTGGCCCCGACCAATGCGACGGACATTCCCTTATCCAGGTCAAGACTGACATTGTTGAGCGCCGATATCTTTCCGAATGTCTTCGTTATGCAGTCGGTATGAATGGCGATATTACGATTGCTTTCAACAGAGCCGGTACTCACTTACTTGCTCCTATCGTGACGGACAATGCGTTCCTGATAGCCGACAGTTGCATAAATCTCCATTGTTTAAGGGCACTAATTTGAATCTCCGGCATGATCTCAACCCTGTGCGTCACTTGTTGCTCACTCACTTCATTCAGTTTGGCATTGACGGAACAGTAAGCATCAGCGCGTGCGACAATCATCTCATGTCTCTCATTCGAGCGAAAGCGGCTCTGGTTCGACTGATACCTACGCACCAATGATGCAAAAGCAAAATTCCGATTGGAAAATGCGAATCCGCGTGCTGACATGCATGTGCTCCATTGCGTCATTGCGGATTGGTAGCTTGTGCTTGCCTCAACCTGATTGACTACACCTTCGATCACATCCTGAGCGAGTGTATAGACTTTCGTGTAATGAAGGATGCCCCAGTCTCTCTTGGTGATTCCGTAGATTCGTCCGAAGCTCATTCCTTCGCATCCACCCGGAGTCGTAAAGAATGTTTTTCCATCCGCCAACTGAACCCTTACCGGACTTCTTCCTCCGTATGCGACGGTGTACCGTTCGCGTTGTTGAGGGGACAGCTTGTTCACCAAGCTCTGTTCAGGACTCTTACCTGTGTCGATACGCATCACTGGCAAAGTGCCATTTGGATTCAGAAAATCCCCGAGTGACGTACCGTATCCAAAATGCGCAAGCCTCGAAGTATCGATGAAGAGCGGATCATTCGTATCCCCATATTGAACAAAGTCTGAAAGGGGATTTTGGGCGATAACATATCCGTCGCCAATGCTCGACATGCACTTCTTCTCGAGAACCTGTATAGCGGTTGCCACTTGAACTTGTTGAGATGGCAACAGTGTTTGACCTAGCAACGACCTGTCCGAGATTGGATTCCAATGTTCGGGCCTAAATCCAACTATTGACGAGGTTGCGATAATGCCAAGAGTCATGAGGACTGCTCCGCCGAAGAAGAATCTCAACGTTTTCATTCTTCTTCAGCGGTCACAGTCAATCTACCTAGTTCGTCGAGCTACACGAAGTGCCGGTCTTGAAGAATGACATCGCACTGATTGTGTTCTGGAAGGTGGAAAACGGGCCGGTAGCAAGGTTGTAGTCGTTGGATTCTCCGGATTGCGGAGTATTGCAGTTGTCATATCCTCCGTAGCCAGAATCTGCCCACCAAGCGACGTTGTTGCTCTGGTTTGTGTTGTTGTACGTTGAGTCATTTTGATCGTTGTACGAACTTCCAACGTAACTGGAGTTCACGTTGTCGCCCCACAAGTAGTTCGAGTACCCAGAGCTACTCCACATGCAGGCGTAACCGGAAGGACACTGTGAAGTCGACGCACCAGCCGTCGCCCCCACTCCTAATGTCACGCCAGTTAACGCACTTCCGACAAGAAAGAGCGCTGGTACGAGTTTTCTCAACCTGTTCATAACTCCGTCGTCCGTTTCCAGCAACTTATTCATAATGTCCTCCCCTGAAGTCCATCTTCACCGTCCTCTATCTGAGTGACAAGTGTCCACAACAATCCGTTGCTTACTACTACGTGTTTCCGGTACTCCGAATTCCTTTCATTCAGAATCGGCCCCTTCGTGTCCATAGTGGTAAAGAAGTGCCGACCCCTGGAGGTCGTAACGTGCGAGCGCGATCTGCGAGAACAGTCGCTGGGTCGATGTCTGAAATCGTTCAAGTCGCGTCGGACCGTTGGCGACAGGAGTGCGGGGTTTGAGACCGCATCACCTCGTCCTTTCTATGCCGATAATGCCTACTCTCCGTGCCTTAACATCGATCGCCAACGTCGCACAGGCACGTGGTGAACGAGAACCACTGATTCTCACGCGCCAGCGCGTTAAGCCGAACTTCCCGATGAGCCGTAACACCTCTCGCCGTGCCCCTAGCAGCGCCATGCAAGGGTGTTCAGTGAAGATACTCTGAGATGTGCGTTCAAATGCCGCATCCGCAGGATTCTTCAGTTGGCCGTTAAATGTTGGAAGACCAAGCACTTCGCACACTTGTACAGTGCGCGAAGGCGGGAATCCGGCTAGCGAACCATCTCCCAGCACGCAGAGGGATCCTTCGGGCGAAGGACTTCGTGGAGCTGAGGGCCAATGCATTGCTGAGCCGCAAGCAGCCAATGGATCGGCGGAGTAGGGCACCACAGCAGCCTTGGAGGTCAATGACACCCCCTCGAAGCAAGTCAACCTGGTGACGTCTCGCACGGGTGCGCGAAGGAGAGAGATCGCTGCGGCCGTTCCCGCCAGTACCAGTATCGCGGTGACTGAAATGGTCGCTGTCCGTCGCCACAGTCTCTTCTGGATCCTTGCGATCGGTTCGCTCATCAGTGCACTTTGGACCCGTTCGAAGAGACGGTCGTGGGGAAACATCGCGTCGAGATCGCTGTCGCTCAACTCTTTCGTCGAGTCGGAGTCAGCGAAGAACTTCTTCAAGGGTTCGCGTGTCACGTTTCCAGCTCCCTTGCGATACCGCTTTCATACGTGATAATCGACGGGGCCGGTTGAAGAAGAGTCTCCAAATGCGCCTTGGTCCGATTGATACGAATCCCCACGGCGTTTTCGCTAATTCCGAGTACCTCGGCAATCTCTCGATACGATAACTCCTCCCAGTAGACCAGTCCTAACAACTCCCTTTCGTCGGTTCGAAGTTCCGCCAACGGCCGCGTTACCACGTCCCTAAAGAGTTGTTCGGTGTTCTCTTCCTCGATGTCTCGAGGTCGCTCCAGCGAGAGTCGAATCAAGAGCCGACCGCGCCGGTCCCGAGACCGTTGATGATTCGACAGCACCCGAAGAGCAATGGCGTAGAGCCACGCCAACTCGCGGTCTCGGGGAGGAAGATCTTGCCACCTGCGCCACGCAACCTCGAAGGTTTCAACCACCACGTCCTCACAACTCGCGTGATCGTTCAAGCGCCGCCAGACGTAACGAAGTAGTGCTCGTCGGTGCTCACTGAAGAGACGGGCGAAATCATCCCGCTGCTCATCATCGCCGAGGAGAGCCATCGATCACCCCTTCTGTCAAAACTTACTTCGAGGCCCCCTATTACCAGACGTACACCGAGCTGACCCGGTCGTTCCAGGCACTCCCGATCCACGACACGTCCGAGCCGGGAGACGTTGCACCGGGGTAGACGTTGCCCGAACCATTCGCCGCGTCGGTCATGCTCACCGCACAGGCGCCCACCTTGTACGACGACACGATGTCGTTGAACGAGTAGTTCGACAGGTTGATCCAGATGGACTCGTCGTAGATGATCAACTCACGGCCGCCGTAGTCGATGTTCTCGTAGAGCTGGAAACCCGATGAACAACTGCTCGTAGTCGCCGTGAGTGGCGAGACGCCCGTCTTCGACTGTGCGTCAGTCCACGCCTGGTAGTCGTGCTGATTCGCAAAGCACTTCGTCCCACTCGGAGCGACAACGCAGATCGTAGCTGCACCCCAGCCCTGCGACAGGTCGATGGTTGCTCCGTTGTAGGAGGCAATAATGTCGCCACTCATCGCGGCCGATGATTCCGTCACCCCACTTACTGTCCCCAGCAGCCCCGCACTGACGATCAGTGTCAACGCGCCGGTAATTCGTGCCAGTTGTCGCATCCCTGTCCTTTCCAAAACGTTGCATAAAGCCACATCCTTCTTGTTTCCGACAGGGCAAAATACTTTCAAAGAACGCCCTCGGACCGGATGAAGATAGAAAACTGATTGCAATGAGGGGTTATCTCACCGAGTGCGACTCGGGTGAAATGTCTTGATAAGTCGGGAAACATACGATGTGATGCCCACCGTTGACGCCGGAAGCGCAATTCTACGCAGTCTTTGCACGTTGCACTCGGGTACTCGCAGACGAGTGGTTTTGCCTCGTCGAGATTCCCCCTTTAATACGAGGGCTGACCAGTCTTCACCGTGGGCAATTTTCCGAGTTCATTCGTTATTGCTCGAAGCAAGACCACCGCTGCAATCTTTTTGCTCGCAGGCGACGACTGTGTTCTTACGATGACATGCCACGAAGCACGGTCGAATCGCCTTAGTAAGAAGGCCCGGGAAGATGATCTTAGTGCTCCTCGCCGCTATATCAGATCTTTGATGAGAGTAACGACCGACGACTCTTGAGAAAGTAGGTGCACGCCGTCATTCACGATCGCTATCGTCTCCCTGGATTCCAGGCTCTATGCCGTGAGTTCATCACCAGCTCTACTGTTGACCAACGCCAACTCGGTACTCTGCTCAGTCGTTCCGAAATCACATTCACGAGTTCCCACGAGTTTCATCACCCAATCGTGAGAGCCATGCCGCTGCTCATTCACATCCACAACTCTACATCGGCCAACGTCGGTCGGACCCTGCTCGATCTTGACGTCGAACTGCGTCGCAGTTCGTCATTCATGACTACCGGTTCCAGCCGACCAATACGCAACAGTCACGCAGTCGAAGTGATCTCCGCACATCACCGGACTTCGATTGACCTTGTAGTGGCGGTGTCGAATGAACCCTTCAACGTAATGACGTCGCGGCCACTCGACTTTGTCGTGTTGCTCGATTGGTGTTGGAGACATCGCATCACTCGCACGAAGAACCGCAAGCGTTACGAAGAATTGGATCCCGTCACAAGTTGGTGGGAAATTGTTCAGACGGCCACCGCCGCCATCGATCGAGGGAGGCCCGTTGAACTATTGATGACCGTGTCACCCGACGGGGCGACAACATTCGCATTCGTCTCGCACTGATCCACGATTGGACTTACATATAGCGACGAGCTTTCTACCTAAATGGAACGAGTATTGAGATGCTGGCACCTTGGAATTTCTGCTTGCAGGAGTTGAAGGTAAAGATTGAGCAAGACTCGACTTCGTCATCACTGTGGTTGAGACTCGTAGAACGTTTTCTTCCATTCATGGCTAGGTTGTGGTCCCCAGTCCACGATGTTCGAAGGAAAACCCTCCTGAATCATTCTCCACGTATCGGCTATCTCGATGCGACGGCCCTTTGAGAATTCAAGAATCTGCTGCCATGTTGCACGTTTTGGGATCCCGTAGCCATTTGATTCTTCAGGGTCGTTCGAAGAAGTTGTCTGCCAGTTGGCCCCACCCTCGGAGACCAATCCGAGATTCGTTCTCTCGGCCAGTCTGACCGCGGCGTACAAGTACATGCCTGTGCTAAACCGAACGATTGATCCCGGTGGCGGCTCTGAAGGCTCTTCCCCTGTCACTTTTGCAGCATAGAACCTCGGTCCCTCGTGACCGAAATGTGTAGTTGCTTCACGATGAGTCACCCTCGGTTCTTATTGTGTGACCCAAGGTCCACGGCTCGATGTCAGAACTTCAACTTTGGGGGCTACTGACGAACGCGGGCATGCAGGTGTGTATCGTGCCATCCGTCTTGATAGAGACACTCACTCTTCATTATGCCCTCCAGTTCAAATCCTGACTTCGTGGCCACACGACACGACGCATCATTGTGCAAAGAGTGAATCAACTCCAGCCGATGTAGTCCCAAATCATTGAACGCCCACTCACTGATGGCGGAGGTTGCCAGTGGCGCGTAGCCTTGACCTCGCGATTGCGGCAGCAACCAATAGGCGATTTCGGCTGAGCCTCCGATTGGGTCGATGGTTTGAAAAGCAAAGCGACCGAAGGCAGAATTATCTGATCGTTTGGCAATGGCCCAACACGCGCCGGTCTCGTTTCGCCAAGTGTCAGTCCAGCGCCCAATGACCTGTACCGCCTCAGTCGAGTCGAATGTGTAGGGGATCCATCTCTGGATCTCAGGATCACTGTAGGCGGCGACCACTACAGGGACATCTTCGATAGTCCATGGTCGCAGAAACGAGCGGTTATCAATTTCTAGATCCGGTTGAGGAATTCCTCGCATTGAGCCTGGGGCAATTACGGGGTCGATTAGACGGGGCATTGCTCAATTGTGGTTGAAGCAGTTCGATAATCGTGGTACTTGGGGAATTGGCTGGGTGCGACAACCTGGGTATCGGCATTGGAGGAAACTTGCGTGGTGAACGGTGACGCGCTGGCAATCGAGCAGGTCGCGGCGTTCCTCGCGAATCGACATGCAGCGCGCATTGAGGACCTTGAACCTCTCGGGGGAGGATGGTGGTCGTCCGCGTGGGGATACCGGATAGGCGACGAGGAGTTGGTGGTCCGTTTCGGACGGAACGTGTCATGGTACGAAGCCGACCGACTGGCCATGGCATTCGCTCGTCACGGGTTACCGGTTCCGCAGGTACGCGAAGTGGGTCTCACTCCCGACGATCGCGCATACGCCATCTCTGTGCGCCACCACGGGAACTTCTTGGAAGTCACGCCCCTCGAGTTGAGCACGGCTCTCGCTCCGACCCTTACAGGTTTGCTCGTTGCGCTGCATGCCGTACCTTCTGAAACACACAGCCCGGTCCTTTGGCACCAACCGGATGCCCCACTGATCTCGTGGCGACAGTACCTGTTGTCCGGCCTGGTCGACGACCCCAAGAGCGCGACACACGGCTGGAGCGCCACCTTGGCCGCCCGGGTCGTGAGCAGGCAGTTCTTGGCGGCGATGCGGTGGTCTCTCAGCACCCAGTTCGTGGCGCGACACCCTGTGCTCATGCAGCGATAGCCGTGCCATTAATTGCCGAGATTTCTTAATTCTTCATTGTCGCCGGATACCCTAAGTGATTAATCCTATTTGCGTAGTTCGAAATTAACTCTTAACAAATTCATATGCGGTATTCGACCACGCTAGATTACCATTCGCCAACGAGGACCTTTGGTGCGTGTGGCACCCTGAGGTCGTCGAGGGGGTGGGCGATGACAATTGCTGAGGACTCGGTACGTACAGGTAGCAGTGACGACCTCGACTTGGCGCTGCGTGATCCCCAGGTACGTGCGGCGCTGGCGGTAATCGCCGCGAGTGCGCCTGAGATTGCCGTCATGATCGCCGCGAGCAACAGCCTTCTCGCCAGAAGTCGAGAGATCATGGACAACGTGAATCTCGCGGTAGCGAAGACTCGCGGTGGCGTGGACTTCAAACTCGGCGCAGACCTGATCAATACGTTGCGAGTGCTGGGCGAGGTGACACCCACTATCGAACTTCTGTTCAACTCACCAGTCCTCCATCCGGATGTCATTGACGTCATTGGTCGTCTCGGCAAGGCGGCGAACGAGGCAGAGATACTGACGAAGGGTAAGAAGGCCCGTGTCGGAGGGGTACTGTCACTCCTTCGTGAGTTGAAGGATCCCCAGGTTCAAGAGACACTTGCCTTCGTCCTGGCCTTCGCAAAATCTTTTGGAAGTGAAATGTCAGTGGGAGGGGATTCGAAATGAGTTCTCGCCGTTCGAAACCGTCGCGCTCAGCAGATTGCGGCATCAAACAACTCCGGGAGGTCTGATGACATCGGTTCTATGGTTCCAAGGTGGTGCGTGCAGCGGCAACACCATGTCGTTTCTGAACGCCGCGGAGCCGACGGTAGTGGATCTCATTGTCGACTTCGGACTTGAGGTTGTTTACCATCCGACGCTGTCCAATCTGCTCGGCAAGCAAGCGCAGGACCTGTTCTGGGCCTGCGCCAAGGGCGAGAGGGAGATTG
Organism: Acidimicrobiales bacterium; assembly: GCA_035530815.1. Taxonomy (GTDB): domain Bacteria; phylum Actinomycetota; class Acidimicrobiia; order Acidimicrobiales; family RAAP-2; genus RAAP-2. The sequence goes on along the minus strand of DATKTZ010000003.1, from coordinate 67,191 downwards.
ACATCTTCGTCTTCGAGGGAACCGTCATCAAGGGTCCCGAAGGCTCCGGCCGTTTTGATATGTTCGCAGGTCGCCCGATGAAGGATTGGGTGGCCGATATCGCCCCGAAGGCCGGTTTGGTGGTTGCCATTGGCGACTGCGCCACGTGGGGCGGGCTTCCCGCCGTTCCCCCGAATCCGTCGGATTCGGTTGGGCTGCAGTTCGACCGCAAGAGCGAGCGCGGCGGATTCCTCGGAGTTGACTTCACTTCCAAGTTGGGCCTTCCGGTGATCAACATTCCGGGGTGCCCCGCTCACCCTGACTGGATCAGTCAGATTCTGGTGGCGTTGGCTGCTGGACGTGTTGGGGACCTGGCGCTCGACGCCCTCCAAAGGCCCAGCACCTTCTTCACCACGTTCACCCAGACCGGCTGTACCCGCGTGCAGTTCTACAACTACAAGCAGGACCCGCCGTCATTCGGCCAGGGCATGCGCACCGGTTGCCTCTTCTACGAGTTCGGCTGCCGCGGTCCGATGACGCACTCCTCGTGCAACCGCATCCTCTGGAACCGCCAGTCGAGCAAGACCCGGGCGGGCATGCCGTGCACGGGGTGCACCGAGCCCGGCTATCCGCACGGCGACCTCGGGCCGGGAACCGTGTTCAAGACCCAGAAGGTGGCCGGGGTGATTCCAAAGGACGAGCCGGAGGGAATGGATCCGCTCAGCTACATGGCGTTGGCCGGTTTGGCGTCGGCGGTAGCCCCCAAGTGGTCCAAGGAAGACATGTTCGTCGTCTGATTGAACGGCGTTGAAACCCAGAGATGCGTTGCGATTGAGTTGGAAATGACGACAGAGGAGTTAGCGAAATGACCACTATTGACCTGAATGTCAGCCCCCTTGGACAGGTCGAAGGTGACCTTGATGTCCGTCTCAAGGTGACCGACGGAGTAGTGAGCGACGCATGGACTGAAGCAGCAATGTTTCGTGGGTTCGAGATCATCCTGCGTGGCAAGGATCCTCAGGCCGGCCTGATCATGACGCCGCGTATCTGCGGCATCTGCGGGGGAAGCCACCTGTACAAGGCGTGCTACGCACTGGACACGGCGTGGGCGACCACGGTGCCGCCCAACGCGACGCGCGTGCGAAACATCGCACAGGCGAGCGAGACGATCCAGAGCGTCCCGCGATGGTTCTACGCGATCATGTGTCCGGACATGGTGGCGGCCGAGTACGCCAGCGCGCCGCTGTTCGACGAGGCCTCGCGTCGCTTCGCGCCCTTCGTCGGTACGAGTTATCAGACCGGGGTCACCCTGTCGTCGTTGCCCGTCGAGATCTACGCGATCTTCGGCGGCCAGTGGCCCCATTCGTCCTTCATGATCCCCGGAGGCGTGATGTGCGCGCCCACGTTGTCCGATGTGACGCGTTCACTGGCCATCCTCGAGAACTGGAATGACAACTGGCTCGAAGCACAGTGGCTCGGGTGCTCGGTCGATCGCTGGTTGGAGAACAAGACGTGGGACGACGTGCTGGCCTGGGTGGACGAGAACAAGTCTCAGCACGAGAGCGACCTCGGTCTGTTCATCCGTTACGCGTTGCAGATCGGACTGGATAAGTACGGTCAGGGCTACGGGAACTACCTCGCCACCGGGACGTACCTGAATCCTGAGACCTACACCCGTCCCACCATCGAAGGGCGCAATGACTCGCTGATCGTGCGTTCGGGGATCTACGCCAACGGGCAGTACTACGACTTTGATCAGGCCCGTGTGACTGAGGACGTCACGCACTCGTTCTACGAGGGAACCGGCACGCGCCATCCCTTCGAGGGCGTCACCGAACCGATCGACCCGGCCGTCGGGGCGACCCAGGGCAAGTACACATGGGCCAAGTCACCGCGATACGAAGTTCCAGGCGTCGGTTACGTCCCGCTCGAGGTCGGTCCCTTGGCTCGTCTAATGATGTCGGCTCGTCCCGGAGCCTCGGACTTCCAAGACTCGGACATGCTGATCAAGAACGTGATGGATGTCCTCGGCCCGAGTGTGTTCACCCGAATCCTCGCGCGAGTTCACGAGACACCGAAGTACTACAAGCTGATCAAGCAGTGGCTCAACGAGATCGAGCTCCACGAGGATTTCTACGTGAAGCCCAACGAGGTGCCCGACGCCAAGGGCTTCGGCGGCACCGAGGCGGCGCGTGGCGCGCTGTGCGACTGGATCGTGCTCGAAGACGGCAAGATCAAGAACTACCAGGTGATCACGCCGACGGCGTGGAACATCGGTCCGCGCGATGGCAAGGACGTTCTGGGGCCGATGGAGAAGTCATTCGTGGGAACGCCGATCAAGAATCCGGACCACCCGGTCGAAGTCGCCCAGGTCGCGCACAGTTTCGACTCCTGCCTGGTGTGCACGGTGCACACGTACGACGGAAAGACCGGCAAGGAACTTGGCAAATTCCGCATGGGACCCGCGTAGCACGCGCTTCTCTCAGCCGATGCTTACCATTCCTGGCTCCACGCCAGCCGACACTCTCATTATCGGCTGCGGGAATCTCATCCGAGGTGATGACGCCGCTGGCCCGATCCTGGTGCGCCGGTTGGCCGACGTGACCCTGCCAGCGGGCGTGCGTCTCTTGGATGGGGGCACCGCCGGCATGGACGTGGCCTTTGCGATGCGAGGGGTGCGCAGGGTGATCATCGTTGACGCGTCGAGGGTGGGCGTGCCCGCGGGCACCATCCATCACGTACCGGGCGAGGAGTTGATGAACCTGTCGCCACCGAGTGGCAATCTCCATCAGTTTCGTTGGGATCAGGCGCTGGGTTTCGCCACGTGGCTGCTGAAGGACGAGTACCCCGAGAACGTCGAGGTCTGGTTGGTCGAAGGTGAGCAGTTCGAGCCCGGCGCCGAACTGAGCGTGGCCGTCGACGAGGCCATCGGCGTCATCGCCGATCGCATACTCGAGTCGCTCGACACCGTTGCAAAGCCGCCCCTCGTCGCCGCACCGGGCACCCGTGACGCGCGATGACGGAGAGAGCCCGTTCACGCCCTGGTTCAGCGAAGTCGCTGACGTCAACTGCACGGTCGAGCAAGAGGACGGCGAGTTCGTCGTGTACTTCAACTGCATTACTGCCAACGGCGGCATTCGTCGTCGAATCGGCGCGTGGCGTACGCGTTCGCGAGCCGAACAGGCTGCGCGGGTGCTCAAGCGCAATGCCACACGCCATCGGTCGCCCCCCCCTGACGAGTGAGCGATGCTCGACGTGCGGTCCCAACCAGCAGCGCACCGAGGCGAAATGAGCGAACAGACAATCGGCGTCGGTCCGGTGCTGGTGCGCCCCCAGCCGCTCGGGGCGATGGCGTGGCCGGCGGGCATGCTGGTGATTCCCGACGTCGATGGCGCCAAGGCGTTCTGCGAGTCTCTGATCATCGGCGCCGAACCCGAACAATGGCCGGAGGGCTTGGCGTTCGTGCGCGCCGCCTTGGACGACGATCCCGAGCGTGCCGCCGCATTGGTAGTTGGCGACGATCCGGTCGCCCACTACAACCGGGCGGTGCTCGTGGGCGGGGACGCGCGATGGGACGAGATGCGCGCGCTCTCCGGCGGGCTCCTTGGAGCGTTGGCCGCCACGGCCCTCTTTAGCGTGGGGCTCTCGGACGTGCCCGCCGAAGTCACTGACGGGGTGGACGGGGAGATTGCGGCGGTGGTGCGCTCGGCTCGCGCATCGTGGCACCTCGAGCAGGGCGACCTCGCTTCGGCGCTGAAGGAGCTTTCGTTGGCCGCGGGCGACGCCGCGTCCGGCCCGAGCCCCGTGTTCGAGGCGACGCTTCGCTCCACTCTCGCCGAGATCCTGCGCACCCAGGGTGACGATCCCGAAGGAGCCATCGAGCAGGTCGACCAAGCGCTGGCGGGACTTCCGGTGACCGGTCCGACCGAGCTTCGAGCCGAACTCCACTTGACGAGGGCGTTGGCGCGCCACGTGTTGAGCCTGGCGAACCCGACGCAACTGACGGCGGTGATCGCTGACCTGCACGATGCGTTGCGTACGTTCAGCGAACAGACCCATCCCGAGGCGTTCGCCGTGTGCAACCAGCAGCTGGCCCTCGCCTATCTGGCCATGCCAATGAACGAGCGTTCGGACCGCATCCGGGTCGGCGCGGCGGTCAGCGCGTTGCGGGCCGCTCTTCGCGTCTACCAGCCCGACACGCATCCCTACGCGCGCGCGAGCGCCCAGCTCAATTTGGCCAATGCGTTGCAGTACCTGCCCAGCGCGCACCAGGATCAAAACCTGGACGAGGCGGTCCAGATCTACGAAGAGCTCCTCTTGATCCGCGACCTGGCCGTTGATCCCCTCGGTACCGCACGGATTCTGGCGAATCAGGGGAACGCGCTCGGTCACCTCGGCGTCTTCGAAGCCGCGACTGAGCGTCTGGAGCGGGCTCGCGAACTGTTCGCGCGCGAGCGGGACCTCGAGTCCGCCGACGAGGTGCAAAGGATGCTCGCCGGCATGCGCGACGCACAACTCGCCGCTGGATCGTCGCGGGTGAAGGGCTGAAGCGTGGAGAACTTCGCCCGCCAGCAGTTCGACCTTCTCCTGCACGAAGCCGCGGGGACCTTCTACGAACGCATCGTCCATCGCTGCGGCGGACCGCAGTCCGCCCTGGAGCGGCTGCGCGATGACCCGGAGTCCGAGGGGGTATGGCTCTCGCAGTACGTGGACGTCCTGTTCGAGGAACATCTGCTGAACAGTCCCGGCGGCGCGTGTTTCGTCCTGGACGCTCTGGCCCAGCGAAGCGTCGCCAACACCGAGGGAGGAAAGATCGCGGACGTGCTCGCGCGCCTCGCGCGCCTCGCCTTCGCCGAGGTGCTCGCGAAGCAGACGTCCCAGATCCTGCAGCGCCAACTCGCCTTCGTACCCGAACGCGAGCCATCATGACCACTGGCGCCACGCCCGAGGCCAATGCGTCGTTCACCGAACTCGCGCAGCGCGTCGACGAGCTTCGCGACCAGGTTGCCCGCGAAGGGGAGCGGAGCCAGGAACTGTTGCGCGGCACCATCGATGCGATCACCGCCTTCAATCGGGCCGGTCTCGCCGCCCTTGTCCAGGTCCTGCGCTCGGACGCTCGAGGCACCGAACTGCTCTACGAGGCGGTTGATCTGCCCGAGGTGATGGCGTTGATGGCCTCGCACGGGATCATCCGAACCGACCTCACGCTCGACGTCTTGAGGGTGGTCGACCAACTTCGTCCCCATCTGCTCGCCGCGAGCGTGAATCTGGAGGTGGTCCAGGTCGACGGTGATGTGCTGACCCTGCGCTACAACGGTCACCGGCCCGATGACGACGTGGTGGACGGCATCCGCGACGCGCTGCTCAGCCGGGTTGGTGGGCTTCGCGTGGTGCAGGAGTCCGCCGACGAGTCAGTCACTTCGTTCGTTCCGATCTCGGGCCTGAAGGTGAGGCCGCGCTGAAGGCGGTCGCGACGCAGGCGGCTCGACCCTTTCGCCGGTTGGGGGCGCAGTCCGCAGGAGGGCTCGCGCTGCCTTCGGCGACGCCGACCGCGGGACAGTTCTATGCGCCACGGGGGGTCTGGACCGACGGAACCCGCCTCGCGGTCGCGGACACCGGGAACCACCGGGTGCTCATCTGGCATTCGATGCCCTCGCACGACGGCGCCGCGGCCGATGTCGTGCTCGGTCAGAGCGACTTCGTCTCCGAGGGTCCCGCCGCGTCGGGACGAGGGTCGGCGAAGGGATTCTTCCTCCCGACGGGTCTTGGTCTCGTCGAGGGAAGGTTCGTGGTCGCCGACGCCTGGCATCATCGTCTCGTCGTCTACGACGAGTTGCCCCTCGAGTCCGACGTCGCTCCGCTGTACGCGCTCGGACAGGCGAATCTTGATGAGGTTCTGGCCAATCGCGGTGGCGACACGTCAGGGTTGTCCTTTTACTGGCCCTTTGGATTCGCCCTCGTCGGAGGAACGTTCTGGGTGGCGGACACCGGCAATCGGCGCGTGCTCGGCTGGAGCGGCGGGCTTGGCGAACCCGGGGTGGCGCCCGACATCGTGCTCGGTCAGCCGTCGATGAACGAACGCGGGGAGAATCGCGGTGGCGCGGTGAGCGCGAGTTCCTTTCGCTGGCCCCATAGCGTCGCGGGCGACGACGCGACGTTGTTCGTCGCCGACGCGGGCGACCACCGGGTGCTCGGCTGGAGTCCGCTGCCGACCGGGGACCGTCCCGCCAACATGGTGGTGGGCCAGGCGGACTTCACGCGGAGCGAGGAGTTGACCTACCGACCCCAAGGGCCGCAGCGGCTTCGTTTCCCCTACGCGGTGGTGAGCGATGATCGACGGATGCTGGTCGCCGATACCGCGAACAACCGGGTGCTGGCGTGGGAACCGGTCCCGCGCGATGGTCAGGGTGCCGCGGCAAAGATGGTGTTCGGTCAGGATGATTTCGACCTGCACGGTGAGAATCGATGGTTGGCGATCACCGACGACAGCCTGTGCTGGCCCTACGGCCTGTCGCTCTGCGGCGACGTCCTGGCGATCGCCGATTCGGGTAATAATCGGGTCGTGCTGTGGTCGCTCGCCTGATGCAAGCCGACACCTCAACCCGACGCCGAAGGGCGTTGCGGGTCACCGGTGTGGTCCAGGGCGTTGGTTTCCGACCGTTTGTCGCCCGCCTGGCGCGCGAACTCGAGGTCGTCGGCTTCGTGGGCAACGACGACCGTGGCGTGTTCATCGAGATCGAGGGCGGGGTGTCGACGCTCGATGAGTTCACCCGAAGGCTTCAGAGCGAGGCGCCACCGTTGGCCGCCATCGAATCGCTGTCCGAGGAGCAGATCCATCCCCGGGGTGAGGAGACGTTCGCCATTGTCGCCAGTCTGGACGTTGGAACCGGTCAATCGACCAACGTGCCCCCCGACACCGTGCCCTGTGCCGACTGCCTCGTTGAGTTGGCTGATCCATCCGATCGGCGCTACCGCTACCCGTTCATCGCGTGCACCAACTGCGGACCCCGGTACACGATCGTCACCGGGCTGCCCTACGACCGGCCGTCGACGACCATGGCGGATTTCCCCCTCTGTGCGCAGTGCCAGTCAGAGTACGACGACCCGTCCGACCGACGATTCCACGCCCAGCCAACGGCGTGCCCGCTCTGCGGGCCGCGCCTGTTCTTTCGTCGCAGCGGCGGCGACATCGAAGACGTGTCGAGCGATGACAGCCTCGCACTGGCGCTCGAGATGCTTCGCGGCGGGGGGATTGTGGCGATCAAGGGCGTCGGCGGCTACCACCTCGGCGTCGACGCCTTCGACGCCGATGCGGTGCTGACCTTGCGCCAGCGCAAGCAGCGCCGCCGCAAGCCTTTCGCACTGCTCGTGCGCGATCTCGGCGTGGCGCGATCCCTGGTGAGGCTCTCGCCGGACGCCGAACGGCTGCTGATGTCGTCCGCGGGGCCGATCGTGCTCGCCCCGATCGACGCTGACAACGAGTCCGCGGTGAGACTGGGCGACTCGGTGGCCCCGGGCAATGGATTCCTCGGCATCATGCTGGCGACCTCACCTCTGCAGGTGCTGCTGATGAGTGAGCACCCGAAGGTCTCGGGTCCCGGGTTCGACGTGCTGGTCATGACGTCGGCGAATCTCTCGGACGAGCCGATCTGCACCGAAGTCGCCGAGGCCGATGAGCGGCTCGCCGCCATCGCCGACGGATGGCTTCACCACGACCGGACGATCGCGGCGGCCTGCGACGACTCCGTGGTGCGCGACGTGGGCCGTTCGATGATGCCAATCCGACGGAGCCGGGGCTACGCGCCCCTGCCCATCCGCCTGCCGGCGCCGGCACCGGATTCACTGGCGGTGGGCGGCGAGTTGAAGACGACGCTCTGCGTGGCGTCGGGTCGGCGCGCGGTCCTCAGCCAGCACATCGGTGACACGGCCAACTTCGAGACGCTCGCCCTGCTGGAGCGAACCGCCGGGATCCTGCTCGACATCACCCGCACGAGTCCCGAGGTGGTGATCGGTGACGCCCACCCCGGCTACCTTTCGGCGCGTTGGGCGCGCGCGTACGCCGCCTCGTGCGGCGCTCGGTACCGCTCGGTCCAGCACCACCACGCGCATCTGGCCTCGCTGCTCGTCGAACACAGCGTGGCGCCGGACGAGCCGGCGTTGGGGGTCGTTTTCGATGGGACCGGCTACGGACTCGACGGCACCATCTGGGGCGGCGAATTTCTGCTCGGTTCATATTCGGAGGTTGAACGAATTGGCCATCTGAAGTCCGTTGAACTGCCCGGAGGCGACGTGTCGATCCGCCAACCCTGGCGCGCCGCACTCGCGCACATCGTGGCCCGGGGTCTGGACCAGACCGAGATCATCGACGCCGTCATACGAGCCAGTCCGGCGGAACGAGGCGTGGCGGCGCGAATGCTGGCCACGGGAACCTCCTGCGTGCCCACGACGTCAATGGGTCGTCTCTTCGATGCCGTCGCGAGCATCCTCGACGTCTGTCACGAGGCGAGCTACGAGGGTCAGGCGGCCATCGAACTCGAATCATTGGCGGCCTCGAGCTCGCGGATCGACAGGCCCTGGCACTTCGACGTCGATGACACGCCCGACGGTATTGTTCTTGATCCTGGCCCCGTCATCACGGAAGCGGTTCGGTCGGTGCGCGGTGGTCTGTCGGCGCGCCAGGGCGCGCGCGCCTTTCATCTGGCCCTCGCCGACGCCGTGGTCGAGGTGGCCCACCGGGTGCGTGCACGCCACGGCGTCAACCTCGTGGGCCTCAGTGGCGGCGTCTTTCAGAACGCGCTACTGGGCGAAGCCCTGGGTGAGAGACTTGGCGAGGACGGTTTTGATGTGCTGCGGCATCGGGTGGTGCCGGCGAACGACGGTGGTCTGGCCCTGGGTCAGGTGGCCGTCATCGCGAGTCAAGGGGGTTGAGCGGCTATGTGTCTAGGAATACCGGGAAAAGTCGAGGAAATCTGGGAGCAGGACGGCACTCGGATGGCGACGGTAGATTTCGGCGGCGTGCGAAAGCAGGTCTGTCTCGCCTACGTTCCCGACTTGGCGCTGGGGGAGTACACGATCGTCCACGTGGGCTTTGCGCTCACCAAGCTCGACGAGGCATCCGCACTTGAAACCCTGGAACTCTTTCGTTCGACCGGCTTGCTCGAACAGGAGATGGGGGGCACGTGAAGTACCTCGACGAATTCAGCGATCCGGTGTTGGCGGCGCGGATCCTCGACGACATCGCTTCTCGCGTCACGAAGCCGTGGTCCATTATGGAGATCTGCGGGGGACAGACCCACACCATCATTCGCCACGGCATCGACCAGTTGCTGCCTGGGAACGTGACGCTGATCCACGGTCCGGGCTGCCCGGTGTGCGTGACCCCGCTCGAGATCATCGACCGCGCGCTCATCATCGCCGCGCGTCCCGAGGTCATCTTCTGCACGTTCGGTGACATGGCGCGGGTGCCGGGTTCTCGAACCGACCTGCTTCAGGTGAAAGCGGCGGGTGGTGACGTTCGTCTCGTGTACTCACCCCTCGATGCAGTGCGACTGGCCCAGCAGCACCCCGACCGACAGGTCGTCTTCTTCGCCATCGGCTTCGAGACGACCGCACCCGCCAACGCCATGACCGTTCGCCTCGCACGACAACTAGGCCTGTCTAACTTCTCGCTCCTGGTCTCGCACGTCTTGGTTCCCCCAGCGATGACCGCCATTCTCGAATCGCCGTCGTGTCGGGTCCAGGGCTTCCTGGCCGCCGGCCACGTGTGCACGGTCATGGGGACGAAGCAGTACGAGCCCCTCGTGCATCGGTACCGGGTTCCAATCGTGGTGACCGGCTTCGAGCCGCTCGACGTGCTCGAGGGCATCCGTCGCACTCTCTTTCAGCTTGAGGATGGTCGATTCGAGTTGGAGAACGCCTACCCGAGGGCGGTGACTAGCGAAGGTAATGCTGTCGCCCAAACGGTCATCAACGAGGTGTTCAAGGTCTGCGACCGCCAATGGCGAGGCATCGGTCTCATCCCCCAGTCGGGCTGGCGACTGAGCGCCGCGTACGCGGACTTCGACGCCGAGGAGAGATTCGACGTGCGAGGCGTGGTGGCCCAGGAGTCCGCGAACTGTCGCAGTGGCGACGTGCTCCAGGGCGCGATCACCCCGCCGGAGTGCCCGGCCTTCGGACAGGAGTGCACCCCTCGACGACCACTGGGCGCGCCGATGGTCTCGAGCGAGGGGGCCTGCGCCGCCTACTACCAGTTCCGTCGAATCGACATCGCCGCGCCGACGAGGCGGGGAAGCGCCCCCGTATCATGACCGCACCCGCCTTCGATCCCTCCTCGTGGAGCTGCCCGCTGCCGCTTCGCGATATCTCGACGATCGTGATGGGACACGGTGGAGGGGGCCGCCTGTCCGGTGAGCTGATCGAGCATCTCTTCGTACCCGCCTTTGCCGGTGTGGACAGCATCTTGGCTCAACTCGGTGATGGCGCCGTGCTCGACGTCGGGGGTGTCCGTCTGGCGCTCAGCACGGACTCGTTCGTTGTTCGTCCCCGCTTCTTCCCCGGGGGCAATATCGGTGAACTCGCGGTCAACGGAACGGTCAACGACGTGGCCATGACCGGTGCCATACCGCTGTTCCTCTCCGCGGCGTTCGTGCTCGAGGAGGGGATGGCCATTGACGAACTCGGCGTGATCGCCCAGTCAATGGGCGAGGCGGCACGCGTCGCCGGTGTCCAGATCGTGACCGGCGACACCAAGGTGGTTGATTCGGGCCACGGCGATGGCGCCTACATCACGACCGCGGGGGTCGGTCTGATGAGGCCGGGGATCGATCTAGGCCCCCACCGCGTGACGCCGGGCGACGTGGTCATTGTCTCGGGTCCGATCGGCCTGCACGGGATCGCGGTGCTGTCGGTGCGAGAAGGATTCGAGTTCGGTGTGGAGGTGCGGTCCGATACCGCCGCACTCAACGGGCTGGTGGCGGCGATGCTTGATGGCGGTGCCGATGTGCACATGTTGCGCGACCCCACCCGGGGCGGGCTGGCCGCCACCCTCAACGAGATCGCCATGGCCTCGGGCACCGGCGTTCGGATCGTCGAACGGGACGTTCCGGTGCCCGACGCGGTTGCGTCGGCGTGCAGCATGCTCGGACTCGACCCCCTTCAGGTGGCCAATGAGGGCCGTGTGGTCGCCTTCGTGGGACGCGGCGACGCGCAACGCGTACTCGAGGTACTTCGCGGCCATCCTCTGGGGGGCGAGGCCGCGATCATCGGTGAGGTCGTCGCGGAGCATCCCGGCGTTGTGGTGGCCCGTACCGGGATCGGAGGGACGAGGGTGATCGACCTGCCCATGTCCGAGCAGCTGCCGAGGATCTGCTGAGCCGGTGCACGAGTTGTCTCTCTGCCAGGCCGTATCGTCGGTGGTCCAACGTCATTCGAAGGGGCGAGCCGTTTCGGTGGTGCATCTTCAGGTGGGGGCGTTTCGCCAGGTCGTGCCCGCCACGCTGGTGTACTCCTGGGAGTTCGTGATCGACAGCACCGAACTGGAGGGCTCGCACCTGGTGGTTGAGCAAGTCCCGGCGGTCATCTCCTGTGGAGACTGCGGCATGCTGACCACGTTGTCGCTACCGATATTGGTCTGCGGTGGCTGTGGCAGCTTCAACGTCGTGCTGATTTCAGGAGAGGAGTTCATGGTGACGTCACTTGAACTGAGTGAGAACGCACGTGGGTAGGTTTCATCGACATCCTGACGGCTCCGAGCACGCGCACGAGCACCCGTCGCATGGCGTTGGTGACCACTCGGGCTACGACTCGGGGCCCTTGCGAGTTGAGATCCTGGAGCAGATTCTCGGTGAGAACGACTCAGTAGCGCAGGCGAACGCCGATATCTTCAATCGCAGCGGGGTCTGCGTGATCAATCTCATGTCATCGCCAGGTGCCGGCAAGACGATGCTTCTCGAACGCACCTTGAGAGAGCTGGACGGAACGACGAGGATCGGCATCATCGAGGGCGATATCGAGACCAGCCTCGACGCTGATCGGCTCACCGGCCTCGGGGCCCAGGTCTCATTGGTCAATACGGGCAATGGCTTCGGTGGCGAGTGTCATCTCGACGCCACGATGGTTCGTTCATCGCTTCGCGCACTGGATCTTGGCGCTCTTGACATCGTGATCATTGAGAACGTGGGGAATCTGGTGTGTCCCGCGGAATTCCTCGTTGGAGAACACGCTCGTGCCATGGTCTACGCGGTCACCGAGGGTGAGGAGAAGCCTCTCAAGTATCCGGTCATGTTCCGTGCCGTCGACGTGGTGGTGGTCAACAAGATTGACCTGCTCGAGCACTTGGACTTCGACCTCGGACTGTTCCTCGCCAATCTGGATCTGGTCAATCATGGGGTTCGGACAATCCTTGTCAGCGCTCGCACGGGCGAAGGAATTGACGAATGGTGTTCGTGGCTTCTGTCGAGAACCGGCGTGAGTTAGGGCCCTTCGTTGCCCGATTCCAAGTTGGGATTTTCAGTGCCCGGCGAGCAGCTCAGAAAGGTTTGAAAACTGTCCGCTAAGGCCCACGAAGGAGAAAGGGTCGGTAATCGCCTCTCCAAGTTCACCGACCGTCGGGGATGTCACTGCCTCCCAAGGCTTCAGGCATGAGTGAGGTCATGCGATGGAATAGTTGTTGACGATATTCAGTAATACTTTCACCATCCCAACTGTTGTGTCGACACTCGAATTCGATCGCTCCAAGGTAAGCCTGCGTCGATATGATTGCGGCTTCTCGAAACGCATCGATTGGAAGCGTCGGCTTGAAGTTTCCAAAACCGAGCCTGTCGCGCTTTTCATTACGTAGAAGTCCAATAGTCCATAAGGGGTGCCGTGGATCACGGCGGAGAACCGTCGGTACCAGAGTGCACCGTCCTCATAGTTGAGCGCCTGGAAGAACTGTCCGACCAATGTGGTTGAGGCAATCTTCGTCACCTCCCCGAACCCGTTTACGTCGCCTCTTCTTGTCAACAATGCCTTGAGCCCACTCCGACTTGCTCGCTTGACGAGGACGTCACGCTCCTTGGTTAATTCTTCTTCGGGCAAGCGCTCGGCCCTCGCCATCTCGACCAAGTTGATCAAGTTGTCCAGGTAGAACCGAGCGAGACGCTGATCGCGGAAGCGTCGGCGTCAATCAGCCACCAGGCCTTTGCCGCGTACTCCACAACGGAGCGACCAACTACTTGGTATGCGAAGAGTTCCACCTCCGAAGAAAGTAGTTTTGCAAGGGCTGAAAGAAGATACGCCGCGGAAGGAATGTAGATCGCCCCAGCCGAACCGTGCGTCCACTCAACGTCGAGACGGCGGTCCGTCGAGGATTTTTTGTTCGCCGCGAATTCCAATTGCGCGCGCGAACCAGTTGATGGACCGTCGCCAAATCTCCTTTTGTGTTCGGCCACAAAGACCATCGCGGACTTGATCATCTGCGAAAGAGGTGTTGCGATGTCTCCAATTCGAACCAATGGCTCTGCCGCGCTTGGTTGTTGTGGGTCCCTAGCCACGGTCTTCAGCGTGCGCTGAGCCAGCACGATCTAGATGGGACTGACGCGCGCTGAGTTCTACGGACTCTGGTGCGCTGTGGTCATCATTGCTCCGTCTCAGTACAGGGCGGCACTTTAGGTCGTCGTGGGCGAGCGTGACGGCGAACGTCACTTTGAGGAAGCCATGGGCTCTGTCGGCGTCGATAAGCAACGACGCGGCATTTTTGCGAGCCCCGGCGTCCGTCCAGAGACACCAGCGTACTGATGAAGGTGACAGCGACGCTGACTGCGGGTCCTGCACTGGGCCACAGCATCGTCGCTGCGGCTGCCGCGAAGGCGACCGACGGTAGGGCGGTCAACGTGTGCTTATGGACTGGCCGTCGTGTACCTTTACCCCGGCGATAAGCATCTCTTCGCTGACAGCAGCCTTGTGGACTATAAGATTTCGGCGGTAACCGCGCTTGCCGAGCGGGCACCTGCCTTCCAGCCTCTGGTTTGGTGACCTACGGCGCATCGAACCCGGCGCTCTCGTTCGATCCAGGAACTCGGCGTGGAACCGGAGATTCGAACGGCGATGCTGCGGGTACGTGTCCAATTGCGCCATTGGTGCTCGGGTGTGCCTTGGTGTGACATCGCGGTCAAGGCTTCGGTTGCCGGAGATTCGCAAGTTGACGCAGTGAAACTGCGAGACTGTGGTGGTGGCGTTGCGTGAGAGAGCGAAAACAAAGCCATCCACACGATTGGATGAGGTCTGATGGGCCCGCTCACGATCGGCGCCGCGCTCGGCGAGCGGCGTCGTGAGTTGGGATTGGATCAGTCGAAGGCGGCGAATGCGATCGGCGTCAATCGCTCCACGTACGCTGCCTACGAGCGTGATGCACGTCGCTTGTCGGCTGAGGTCTTACGCCCCTTGGCGGAATTCCTCGCGCTTTCACTCGAAGAAATTCTAAAGTTGTATGCCGCGACGTGCGTGACTCAGGCTCGCAGGGTCTTGTTCGGTGAGCCATCGAGCGACTCGGAGCCGGTAGTTGAAAGCGCAAAGAGCGATTCCGTGATGCGCAGAGCCGCCCGAGGCGACGACATGTCGGTCGTGCAGCGGGTGTACTTCGACGCAAGAGCCGCCCACGACCACTTACCTGGCCGGTCAATGGCGGTCACGGTTTCCGACGGCCCAACCACGGGCAATCTCGTAAGTATCGATTCGGGACGAACTCGCGACGCCATTGAAGCCGTTCCACGACCGCTGGCCACGCCAAAGTCTGTTACGACCCAGAAGCGCGACAAGAAGAAGCGTCGGTACAAGCGAGCCACAGCAACGGGTGCGGCAACGAATGATCACCAGATGGGGAGTTCAATGGACAAGAAGAAGGGCGACAAGAAGAAGCGCGACAAGAAGAAGCGCGACAAGAAGGAAGGCAAGGGAAGGAAGGGCTGATCTTTCACGCTGAAGCCCGGCGCTGAAGTTACCGTTGTGGTGCTCACGCCGTAATGAGAGTTAACTCTTGACAATTAACTCTCGAGAGTATATTCTCCAAGCATGGTACCCGAAGCTAGTGATCAGGGAGAATCTGCGGGCGATCAGGCTGGCGCGGTGGGGGAGTTGCGCGAACTCAACGATGCCCAGACCATGCGGGCGCTCTCGCATCCAGTTCGAATTGCTTTGATTGAGGCGCTGAGTCTCTTCGGCGTCATGACCGCTACCGAAGTCGGCGAGCGGATTGGTGAGTCGCCGACTACTTGCTCCTTTCATCTTCGGCAACTGGCCAAGTACGGCTTCATCGTGGAGGCCGGGGGCGGCACGGGGCGATCGCGGCCGTGGAAGTTGGCCTCGATTGGCATGCGCATTGGAGCGGTCCACGACGATCCAGCGGCCGAGATCGCTGCAGGCATCTTGACGAAGCTTCTGCGCGAGCGTCAACTGGCGCGGTACAAGACGTGGTTGGACACCCGGTCATCGTTCCCCAAGCCCTGGCGCGACGCTGCGGGCGAGGGTGAGTTCCTCTTCTATCTCACTGCGCAGGAGTTGGAAGAACTCCAGAATGATCTGCTGACATTTCTATGGCCGCGGTTCCGTGAGCGCTTTGACGATCCCTCACGTCGGCCCGAGGGTGCGGCGCCCGTCGAGATGCTCGTCTTCTCGTATCCGATCGAACTTCCCGACTCAGAGCGCTGAATCATGCGTCGCACGCCTCTCAACCTTGCTCCCTTGCGCCATCGCGGCTTTCGTCTGCTTGTGGTCGGCCAACTGGCGTCGAACCTTGGCGATCTGTTCTACGCCGTCGCGTTGCCGTGGTACGTGCTGGCCAACCATGGTGGGGCACTGCTGCTGGGCACGGTCCTCGCTGCCTACGGCATTCCTCGCACTGCACTTTTGGCAGTGAGCGGACACGCGGCCGATCAGTGGCGCCCCTGGAACGTGATGATGGTTGCCGACGTGCTGCGAGCCATCGGCGTGTCGGCGTTAGCAATTGCAGCGTTCTCAGGTCCGGCGCGCACGTACCTACTGATTCCGATCGCACTAGTGGTTGGAGCGGGCGAGGGCATGTTTCTGCCCAGCTCCTTTGCCATTGTGCCGTCGCTGCTGGACGACAGTGATCTCCAGGCCGGCAACGCTCTTACCTCGGGTGGCACGCAACTCGCCACGTTGCTTGGCCCCGCGATCGGCGGAGTACTTGTCGCGACTCTCGGTCCGGCGCTGGCATTCGCAGTGGATGCGGCCTCATTCATCTTCTCGGCGATCACGCTGGTCGGGGTTCGAAGACTCGAACAGTCTGCGCGGGCCGGGACCTCGTGCGGCGTGGCGGATGTTCCCTCGGGCGTGGCGGCGGGTGCCAGTGTTGTCCACGTGGCAACCGAGCCGGTGACGCTTCGCCACGTGCTGCGCAACGAACGCGTGCTGCAAGTCATCTTGCTCGTGACCCTCGCTGCGAACCTGGGCTCGGGTGGCATGAGCGAAGTCGCGCTGCCCGCTCTCGTCCACGGTCCGCTGCACGACGGCGCAGTGGGCTATGGATCGCTTATTGCCGCTGTCGGTGCGGGTGCGCTCGTGGGCACCCTGGCAGCGGGCCGCGCTCCGCGCATGCGACGCCCAGCCATGATCGCCTCGTATGGATTCATCGCCGAAGCCGCGGTGATTGCCGCCGTCCCCTATCTGGGCAGCACGTTGGCGGCGGCAGTGGCGCTCATGGTCTTCGGCCTGCTCAATGGCTTCAGCAACGTGGTGACTATCACCCTCTTTCAGCGGTGGGCGCCGGGTGAGATCATGGGCCGCCTGATGGGGATCTTGATGTTCGCGAGTGTCGGCATCTTTCCCGTCTCGGTGTTCGTCGCCGGAGTCGTCGTCACCCACGCCGGTCCGTCCCTCTTCTTTCCCCTTGGGGGCGCAGCGATTGCCGTCGCGGTGCTGGCGGGGATCAGCCAGCGTGAGTGGCGTGAGTTTGGGGTCGACGAGACGATGGGGATGCGGCTCGCTGTCGATCCGGCAACCTAGACGTTGAGCCGTCGCACCAGTCTTGGAGTTCGCCCAAGGCGACGTCCCTTCTCTCGCGTTGGTGCATTCGACGGTGGTTGAAGTTCCTGTGAGTTCACCTCGACGTACCGCCCAGGCGTTGCTCGCGCTGGGGCGCGACATACCAACGCACGCCGAAGATCAACATCACAGTACATATGACGAGCGGGGTGAGCACGGGACCGATCCAGGTGACCGGGATGAGGAAGAACACGTCGCGCGTGAGAAGGGAGCTCGGCCAGTTATCGAGGATCTTCAGATACAGGTAGTACGTGATGTCCCAGCACGCGAAGGCGACCATAAACGCGGCGATACGTTGGCGCCAGGAAGAGCCCGCGAAGAAGGCGACGCTCGCCAGCATCACGATCGTGCACGCCTCGCGAATGATCTCGACTGCCGTCAGATTGCGGCTGGCCATGATGGAGTGCGCGGGTGACACGAAGGTGATGAAACCGAGGTTCAGGAGGACTTTGTACTTGCCAACGGGTACTTGCGTGTGGAAGTTCAAGAGGAAGCGCAGGTAGTAGACGACGGCCGACTCAACGAAGCCGAAGGCGACCGCGAACACGATCAGCACTGCGAGTCTTCGCCGAACTGCAAGGTTGCTTCGCCGATCCCGGCTCATTTCACGACGCTACCGCCGATCTCATCCCCTTCGAGGTGTCGACGTCACCGGCCTAGCCGAGTTGGCCCTGTAAGCAAGTGGGAGGATTCGACTCGTCGACGATGAGGTCGCTGGCCGCGTGGTCGAGAGAGGAGGTGAAGGGTGCACTGCGATCTCGCTCGAAGACACCGCGTCGCACAGAACAGCGCAGCACGTTTGACGGTCGCCCAATTGAACTTCGGAGTTGTGCGATGCGAACCACTCGCATCTGGACACTCGATGAGAACTGGGATCAGAATTAGGCTCGGCGCATGCTGATTGACGGTGAGTTCAACTTCGGATCAGGTGACTTCGCCCGCCAGGCGATGACGCTCGAGCAGGAGGGTTATGCGGGGGGTTGGGCCGCCGAGACCGGTCACGACCCCTTGTTGATCCTGGCCGGTGCGGCGGGTGGCTCCGAGAGGCTTGAACTCGGCACTGGGATAGTGGTCGCCTTCGGCCGCAGTCCGATGATCACCGCGACCATGGCCAACGACGTCCAACTGCTGTCGCGGGGGCGACTCTTGCTGGGGCTGGGCAGCCAAATCAAACCTCATATTGAAAAGCGTTACTCCATGCCGTGGTCGCATCCCGCCCCTCGCATGCGTGAGTACGTCCTTGCGATGAGGGCGATCTGGTCGTCATGGAATGATCAGACTCGCTTGCGCTTCCGAGGGGAGTTCTACACGCACACTCTCATGACGCCCTTCTTCAATCCGGGGCCCAACCCGTACGGAGCGCCCAAGGTGTTCCTGGCCGCGGTGGGCGAACTGATGACTGAGGTTGCCGGTGAGGTGTGCGACGGCCTCTTGGTGCACCCGTTCACCACCGAGCGCTACTTGCGCGAGGTTACGTTGCCCGCGTTGGATCGAGGGCTGAGTAAGTCGGGCCGACAACGCCGAGACTTTACGATTTCCTACTCGGGGCTGATCGCCACGGGCGACACCGATCAGTCGTTGAGCGACGCGAAAGACGCCGTTCGGGGTCAAGTTGCGTTCTACGCGTCGACCCCCGCCTATCGCGGCGTCTTGGACCTGCACGGGTGGGGAGAGGCGCAGGTCCATCTCAACGCGCTGTCACGCGAAGGCCGGTGGAATGACATGGGTGCATTAGTGAGTGATGAGATGCTTGAGGCCTTCAGTGTCGTGGCTCGCGTGGACGAGGTGGCACCCGTAACCCAAGAGCGATTCGGTGACGTGGTCGATCGATTCAGCATCTACGCGCCCTACGACCTCGGATCAGCGCAGCGTCGCGCGATTGTGACGCAACTGCAGGGTGAGTGAACCAGAGCAGCGTCGGTCACCAATTGGTTTAATGACTCTGCTCCAGTCTGGATACTTCAATGAGAACGGGGAATGTGGGCGACGCCAATCGCTCAGATGATGGTCGAACACCTACGTCCGCCTAGGCGTGCAACCCAGGCCCAATCGGGGCTCAGGGAGTTGCCATCGGTGGATCTCACTTATCAGTGCGATGTTTCTTGGACCCGATCGTTGCGTCGCGTCATGGTCCATGACCATTGTCGGCGGGCCAATCGGGAGTGTCAACTATTTATCGAGTAAGTGACGAAGGTCATAACATGGAATTCATTGAGGGATTCTTGAACTCGAATTCTAGACTCGTAGCTATGTCGATCGATACTGCAACGCGGTTGAGAGTGGTCGTCGTCGATAGTCATCCGGCAACACTCGCCGGCCTTTCAAGGGTGATCACGCGTGCCGCAGACGTGGAGTTGGTGGGTGCGGCCGCGTCGAGTTCGCAGGCGGAAGCAATGGTGTGCCATGGCTGCCCCGATGTTCTGCTGTTGGACTATCGGGTCGTCGATCTCGAAGGAAGTGAGTCGCTGCAGCGCCTTCTGCTGTCCTGCGCCAACACGAGTGTGGTACTGCTCAAAGGAATCGGGGATCATGATCTTCTGGCGCGGGCGGTGGACACTGGAAGCGCGGGAGTGCTGGCCAAGAACAGCGCGGCGGGTGACGTACTGGCGGCTATACGGTTGGCCGCGTCGGGTGCCGTGGTGGTGCGCTGCGATCAGTTCTGGGGAATGCTTGAATGGCTGCCGCGATCTGCTGGGCAGCACGCGCGGTGGCTCTCGGAACAGGAACGCACGGTGCTTGAGTTGCTGATCCGTGAGTACAGCGAGGAAGGCATCGCCAACGAGTTGCTCGTGACGCGCTCAACCGTGCGCTGTCACGTGGACAACATCTTGACCAAGCTCGGTGCGCGTTCAAAATTGGAGGCCGTGTTGTTGGCCGTACGCGCGAGCGCTTCTGTTGTGGGCCATGGCCGTACATCGCGTGATCATCCGGTGCACGCCGTCTAATCTGCGGTAATCGGGACGAGGAGCCGGTGCGCGGATCGCGCAGTGAGCGAAATGGGCACCATCGCAGGGTTTCGAATTGGTGTTATAGGTGAGGCCTCAAGTGGGTACGATTAGCGAAGATGAAGAGTCGATGCATGGTTGTCGTCGCTGATTCGAACGGAGTCCTGCGATGACTGCGCTGTCGACCTCGATGAAGGGGAGTGGCGCCTATGAGAGCAAGGAGCATCGTCAACACCATCCTTGGGGTGGTTCTGATGGGAAGCGGAGTGCTGGCGAGCGAAGTGCTGGCGAGCGCTCCGGCAGGGGCGACCAAGAGCCACCCGCGCTTGGTCGTGCGACCCTCGGGAAGCCTGAAGAATAGTCAAACGGTGAAGGTACGGGGATTGCATTTCACGCCCAACGATGCGGTCTATCTGGTGGAGTGTCTAGCCAAGGCCACGGGACAGGCGGGGTGCGACATCTCGACCACCGTGCCCGTCACCATCAACGCCAAAGGCGCCTTCGGCTGGACGAAGTTTAAGGTCAAGACCGGTGACATTGGCACCGCGACGTGCGGCACCAAGCGCACAGACCTGAAGAAGTGCGCCATCAGTGCGGGCAACGTGACGGGTGGCGACTCGACCGTGGCCAGGATCACGTTCGTCATGCCCTCGCCCAAGAATAAGGGCAAGGCCTAGGACCTCGTTCGGGACGGGTCGGCACCGAGCGAGGTCCGACCGCCCCGTCGGCGCCTGAAGCGCGGATCGTTGCGCTGACCGCTGTGTCGCGCTAGGCCTGTAGGTGAGTTTGATGTAGCAAGAGGGGGTTCATGCGGATCCGAGGCGGGCCCGACTCACTGCGCGCGAACGACGGCGCGGGTCACGCGGATCCGGTGAGCGGCGACTCGTGGGCGTTCTTGAGTCTCACGGCGCTGTTATCGATTCTCTTCCTCACCTTTCTCGACAACACGGTGGTCAGCGCGGTGCTGACCAACGTGCAGTCGGAGTTGCACGCGGGGGTCAGCCAGTTGCAGTGGGTGGTGGGGGCCTACGCGCTCAGCTTCGCGAGTCTCATGCTGATGGCCGGTTCGCTGGGCGATAACTTCGGGCGCAAGAAGGTCATGCTCGTTGGTGTGGGGATCTTCTGTGCCGGTTCTGTGGTCTGTGCGCTGGCCACGTCGCCCGATGTGTTGGTCATCGGTCGGGTGATCATGGGCGTGGGCGCAGCGGGATCAGAGCCGGGCACGCTGTCGATGATCCGCCACATCTATCCGGAGCGTCGCCGCCGTGCTCGCGCGTTGGGCGTGTGGGCCGCCGTGTCGGGCTTCGCACTGGCGCTGGGGCCGGTTGTTGGTGGGACGCTCGTAGGGCTGTGGTCGTGGCGCTCGGTGTTCTGGTTCAATCTCCTCTTCGGCGTGCTGGCGCTCGTTGCCGCGGGCGTCTCGCTGCCCGAGAGCGTCAACCCCGAACGGCGGGTCGTGGACTTTGGCGGCTTCGTGCTCGGGGCGCTCACCTTGGGCCTGGCGACGTTCGCCACGATCGCGGGCGAATCCGCGGGCTACCGAGCAGGTTGGATCGTCACCCTGTACGCGCTGGCTGGCGTTGCGGCAGTGGGCTTCGTGCTCGTCGAGCGTCGCGTGCGCGCGCCCATGTTGAATCTCAGGTTCTTTCACCGCCGACCGTTCGCGGGATCGACCTTTGTGGCCTACGCGAGCTACTTCTCGGTATTCTCCATCTTCTTCTTCGTTGCGCTGTACCTCGAGGTCGTCACCTCGGTCGCCCCCTTCGGACTGGCCGTGGACTTCCTGCCGCTGCTGGCGGGCATGGTGGTGGCCTCGCTGTTCGCCGGTCGCTGGGTGGGTCGAGTCGGTTCGCGCGTGCCCATGATGAGCGGCTGTCTCATTGCGGCACTCGGCGTCGCGCTCACCGAGCTGGTCATCGGACCCCACGTGGGGGCTGATTCGTTGGGCTGGACTATGGGCATTGCGGGTATCGGGTTCGGCATCATCGCGGTGCCTGTGAACTCCAGCGCGCTCACCAGCCTTCCGGCGGATGATTCAGGCATGGCCGCCTCGACGATCAATACCGGGCGTGAATTGGGCGCCGTCACCGGCGTCGCCATCCTCGGCTCGATCGTCAATGCCCAACTCACCGTGCACCTGACTGAGCGTCTGGCGGCCATCGGCATCCCCGCGCAGTTTCGAGGCGAGATTATCGCCGCAATTACCACTGGAACCCTGAACTCCCAGGTGGCGGGGTTCAACTCGACGAACAACGCCGCCATTCAGGTCATCATCAACAAGGTGGTTGACGCGGCGTACGCCGCATTCACCCGAGGACTCAATTTGGCGCTGGGCGTCTCGGCGCTGCTGCTCGTCGTGTCGGCGATCGTCGCCTACTTCACGGGCACGTCTGAGGGCACCGGCGCCACCGACTTCTCGCCGTAGCCACTTGACGCTCGCCACCCACCAGGTCATCTGCCACTAGGGTCGGGCGCCATGCGTCTGAGTCACAAGATCCCCGTCACGCCATGGCGCGCGGTGTCGACCTGGGGCGTACGGCCACGCATGCTGACTCCGCTCTTCGTCGGTCTCGTGCTCTTCGGCGTGGGCGAGGGGTTGCTCGTGCGATCGCGACTGGGGGCGACGCCGTGGACGGTCTTCGCTCAGGGACTGGCCCTGCACGGACACCTCTCGCTTGGCTGGGCGAGCGCGCTGATCAGCGGAGTTGTGCTCATGGCCTGGTTTCCCCTGCGCGAACGGCCCGGCTTTGGAACCGTGGCCAATCTGGTTGTGATTGCGCTGGTCTTGAACCTGACGGCCGACGCCGTGCCCTCGCCAGCGCCGTTGTGGCCGAGGGCGCTGTACGTGCTCTGCGGGGTCGTCGCGATCGGCGTGGGCAGTGCGCTCTATCTGACCACCGGGCTCGGACCCGGTCCGCGCGACGGTCTGATGACGAGCCTGCACCGGCGACTGGGAGTCAGCGTCGTGTACGTGCGCCTCACGCTGGAGTCGATCGTGCTCGTCGTGGGTTGGCTAATGGGCGGTACCGTAGGACTCGCCACCGCGATCTTCGCGACCACAATCGGCTTTAGTATTGGGGCCAGTCTGCACGCGCTGCAGTGGTTCGTCGGAAAGGTGCAACGTTGATCAGCACGGGTCAGCTGGCAGCGTTCTTCATCGCCTCGATGATCATCATCATCGTGCCAGGACCGAGCGTCCTGTTCATCTTGGCGCGCGGTGTTGCGTGGGGCCGAACCGTGGCGGTGCTCACCGTACTCGGCAACAGCATCGGGACCCTGCTCTTGTCAGGACTGGTCGCGCTCGGGCTGGGCCCGCTGCTCGCGCGCTCGCGCGCCTTCGCCGTGGTGCTGCAACTGGCCGGAGGCGTCTACCTGCTCTGGCTGGGCGTTGACGCGCTGCGACACCGCCGTGAGCACGCCAACGCCATGACCCAGCGCGAGGTGGTCAGGCCCTCCAGGGTGCACATCGTGCGCCAGGGCTTCACCGTCGGCGTCTTGAATCCCAAGTCGCTCGTGTTCTTCGCTGCGGTCTTTCCGCATTTTGTCGATCGCTCCAAGGGGAACGAGACATTGCAGCTGCTCATCCTCGGGGTGATCTTCTCGGTCGTGGCATTTCTGAGCGACAGCGCCTGGGGATTGATCGCGGGTACCGCGCGCGAGTGGTTGGCCGGCTCGGCGTCGCGATTGATTGTTCTTCGTAGCGTGGGCGGCTGCGTCATGATGGCCCTGGGCACGCTCATCGTGGCGAGCGCCATCGGTTCCTAGCCCACGTGTGTCGCTCCCCGCGGGCGCTTCCTACACTGGCACGGGCGAGGAGACAAGATGAGCATGCACGGAGTGGGCCGCAGCCCCGTCGGTCGCGTCGCGACGCGCTCAATGCAGCGGGACCGATCGATACTGGCGCACCGGATCAAGCGTGGAACGCTACCGAGGATCCTTTCATTCGCCAAGCCCTACAAGCACGCGTTGGTCGTGTTTCTCATCGTCGTCGTGGCCGACGCCGTCGTGAGTTCGGTGGCGCCGCTCGTGCTTCGAGCGATCATCGACATCATCGGTCAGACTAGACACGCGCGGTACGAGGGCGTGATCATCTGGCTGGCGCTGCTCACCGCGGCACTGGCGATCGGAGACGCGGCGTTGTCACTGGTGGAGCGGCGGATCTCGGCGGTGATCGGCGAGGGGCTCATCTACGACCTGCGCGCCAAGGTGTACGGGCACATCCAGCAGATGCCCATCGCCTTCTTCTCGCGCACCCAGACCGGGGCGCTCATCAGCCGGTTGAACAATGACGTCATCGGCGCCCAGCAGGCGTTCACCGACCTCTTCTCGAACGTGGTGGGCAACGTAGTGCTGGTCGTCTTGATCCTCGTCACGATGTTCATCCTGTCGTGGCAGATCACCCTGGTCGCCCTGGTTCTCCTGCCGGTGTTCCTCATCCCCGCTCGCTACATCGGTCGGCGGCTGGGCACGTTGTTCCATCGGGGCATGGAGCTCAACGCCGAGATGAACATGGTGATGAGCGAGCGTTTCAACGTCGCGGGCGCAATGGTCGTCAAGCTCTTCGGCCGCCCGCAGGACGAACTGCGCAACTTCGAGCGCCGCGCCAGCCAGGTGCGTGATATGGGGGTGCGCCAGGCAACCTACCAGCGGTCGTTGATGGTGGCGCTCTCACTCACCGCTTCGCTCGCGACGGCCTTCGCCTACGGCTTCGGCGGGGTGGCGGCGCTACGAGGCACGATGGCGGTGGGCACCGTGGTGGCGCTCACCGCCTATTTGGCCCGGCTCTACGGACCCCTCATTCAACTGTCGAGCCTCAACATCGACTACATGTCGGCGATGGTCAGCTTCGAGCGGCTCTTTGAGGTGCTCGACCTGGAGCCGATGATCCGCCAGCGCACGGACGCCGTGGACGTGCCCGAAGGGCCGGTGGCCCTGCGCTTTGACCACGTCTCGTTCTCCTATCCCGGCGCCGAGGAGGTATCGCTGGCCTCGCTCGAGGCGGTGGCGGTGCTCGATGACACGCCACGCACCCCGGTGCTGCACGACGTGAGCTTTGAGGTTGCGCCGGGCACGATGACCGCCTTGGTCGGTCCGAGCGGCGCGGGCAAGTCGACGATCTCGATGCTGGTCTCGCGCCTGTACGACGTCGACGAGGGCGCCGTCAGCATCAATGGCCTGGACGTGCGCGCCGCGACCACGTTGTCACTCAACGCCACTGTGGGGGTCGTGACCCAAGATGCCCACCTCTTTCACGACACGCTGCGGGCCAATCTCGTGTTCGCCCAGCCTGACGCGAGCGACGCCCAGATTGAGGCCGCGCTGCGCGCGGCGCAGATCTGGAACCTGGTCGCTACGTTGCCCCTCGGGCTCGACACCGTGGTCGGTGAGCGTGGGTATCGGCTCTCGGGCGGCGAGAAGCAGCGCGTGGCGCTGGCCAGGCTCTTGTTGAAGTCACCGCGACTGGTCGTGCTCGACGAGGCCACCGCCCACCTCGATAACGAGAGCGAGGCCGCGGTGCAGCGTGCACTGGACGAGACGATGTCTTCGCGTACCTCACTGGTCATCGCACACCGGCTCTCGACGATCCGCAACGCGGACCAGATCCTGGTGATCGACGGTGGCGCGATCGCCCAACGCGGAACGCACGCGCAGTTGCTCGAGTCCGGGGGGCTCTACCGCGATCTCTACGAGACTCAGTTCGCCCACCAGGAGCGCTAGCCCATCGAGTGGGCGCCGCCGTCGACGTGGATTACCGACGCCGAGGTGGCGCGCAGCAGCGGCGAGAGCAGGGCCACCGCGCTGTCGGCCACCGCGCTCGCGTCGTGCACGTCCCAGCCGAGCGGGGCGCGCTCGGCCCAGGTGTCTTCGAAGAGCGAGAAGCCCGGGATGGACTTGGCCGCCACCGTTCGAATGGGTCCGGCGGCGAGCATGTTCACCCGGATGCGGTCTGGGCCGACCTCGCGGGCGAGGTAGCGGCCGAGCGACTCGAGACCGGCTTTCATCACGCCCATCCAGTCGTACATTGGATAGGCCCGCGAGCCGTCGAAGTCCAGGGCGATGACTGAGGCGCCCCCCAGCGCCTCGCTCTTCTTCAGCAACGGTCGAAAGGCGCCCACTAGGGCGGCGAGCGAGTAGGTCGAAATCTCCATTGCCGTGGCGACGTCGGAGAAGGGGGCCGCGAACATGCCGCTGCCCAGGCACGAGGCGGGGGCGTAGCCAATCGCGTGCACCAGGCCGTCGAGGCGACCGAAGCGCTGTTCCACCTCGTGAGCCGCAGAGGTGATCTGTTCGGGACTGGTGACGTCGAGTTCGATGATCTCGCCCACGTCACCCAGTTTCCGCGCCGTGCGTCGTGTAATCGAGATCCCGCGTCCCGCTCCCGACAGCGCGATCGTGGCGCCCTCTTCGAGGGCTCGTTGGGCTATGCCAAAGGCGAGGGAGTCATCGGTCAGGACTCCCGTGATCAAAATGCAGTGATTGGTCAATAGTCCCATCTTGTTAGCGTACTTCTCGACACCTAATTCAACGAGGACGAAGATGAGCACAGTTGGCATTCTCGGAGGGACCGGACCCGCCGGACGTGGGGTTGCGATTCGATTGGCCCATGCGGGCTACGACACGGTGCTGGGCTCACGCGATCCCGCACGCGCCCTGGTCACCGCGGCGGCCATGGATCCGCGCGGCGCGGGCACGATCGGTGGAGCGTCCAACGAGGCGGCTGCGGCGTGTGACGTCGTGGTGGTCGCGACGCCGTGGGATTCGGCGGTCGCGACCGTTCGATCCCTGCGTGCCCCGCTCGCCGGCAAGACCGTGATCTCCATGGTCAACGCACTCGCGCGTGAGGGCAGGGAACTCACACCCCTCTACCCGCCGCGAGGTTCGATGGCGGCCCAAATCGGCGCGGCGCTGGTCGAGAGTTACGTGGTGGGCGCGTTTCACCACCTACCCGCCGCAGAGATGGAGGACCTCGACAGCGACCTCGACGCCGACGTCGTGCTCTTCTCGGATCACCCGGAGCGCCTCGAGCAGGTCGCGTCTATGGTCGACGAGATGGCGGGGCTGCACGCGGTGATCGCGGGTTCGATGTCGCTGGCGAGCGCCGTCGAGGCGTTCACCGCCGTGTGCATCTCGATCAATATTCGCCACAAGGTGCACAGTTACGTGCGACTCGCCGGGCTGGATCGCTGATGCAGCTCTACGACACCGCGCGGCGCGGCACCTTCACCCTCGACGCCGGCCCGGTGGTGACGATGTACAGTTGCGGGATTACCCCCTATGACTCGGCGCACCTAGGTCACGCCTACGTGTACTTGACGTTCGACGTGCTCCAGCGACGCCTCCGAGACGCGGGTCACGAGACGCGCTGCGTGCGCAACGTGACCGACGTCGACGACGACATCTTGCGCAAGGCGCGCGAACTGGGTGTCAACTTCCTCGACCTCGCGGCCGAGGAAATGGCCATCTTCGAGCGTGACATGCAGCACATCAACCTCCTGCCTTGCTTTAGCGAACCACGCGCCACCGGCGCCATCGCAGAGATACTCACCCTGATCGGCAAGACGTTCGACCAGGGACTGGCCTACGAGGTCGACGGTTGGGTCTACTTCGAGGTCTCCAAGTTCCCCCGCTTTGGCCAGGTGAGTCACGAATCGCACGAGTCGATGCTGGAGTTGGCTGCGCTGCACGGCGGCCGGCCCGACGATCCGCGCAAGCGCAACCCCCTGGACTTCGTCTTGTGGCAGCCGTCGCTCGATGACGAGCCGGCGTGGGAGTCGCGCTGGGGAGCCGGTCGACCGGGATGGCACATCGAGTGCTCCGCCCTGGCGTTGCGCGACCTGGGTGAGACCATCGACGTGCACGGCGGCGGCCGCGACCTCGCCTTTCCCCATCACGAGTGTGAGGCCGCCCAGAGCGAGGCGGTGACCGGCGCACCGTTCGTGAGACACTGGCTCCACGTGGGGCTCGTGGGCTTGGACGGCACCAAGATGTCCAAGTCCCTGGGCAACTTGGTGTTCGTCTCGGATCTCGTCGAGCGGGCGGAGCCGGCCGCGGTGCGCCTGGCGCTGCTCGACCAGCACTACCGCGAGGACTGGGAATGGCGCGATGAGTTGCTCACGAGCGCGCAGTCGCGACTGGCGACGTGGCGATCCACGCTCTCCACGGGACGGGCGAACTCGGTGCTCGACGACGTGCGCGCCGCGCTCGATGATGATCTTGACTGCCCGGGCGCGCTTCGCGCGGTTGATGAGGCGGCCCTCGCCGGGTTCAGCGTGTCTTCGGCCGCCGCCCTGCTCGGCATTACGCTGTAGCGAATGAAAGGTCATCATGGGCGACATTGAGATACTTCTTCCTGACGGCGGCGCGCGTACGCTCCCCGAAGGCGCGAGCGCGCTCGACTTGGCCGCCTCGATTGGACCGCGTCTGGCCAAGGACGCCATCGCGGCCGAGGTCAACGGCGCGCTGATCGACCTGTCCTTGCCGCTTCCCGCCGGCGCGAAAGTGGCGATCATCACCCCCCAGAGTGAGAAGGGGCGCGAGGTGTTGCGCCACTCGACCGCGCACGTGCTCGCCCAGGCGGTACTGCGGTTGTGGCCCGGAGCGCATTACGCCATCGGTCCGGCGATTCGCGACGGCTTCTACTACGACTTCTCCCTACCCGGTGGCGACCATTTCAGCGACGACAACCTCGTGCGGATCGAAGCGACGATGCGCGACATCATTGCCGAGGACCAGCCGTTCGTGCGTCACGAGTACTCGATTGACGAGGGGTTGTCCATCTTCCGCGACCAGCCCTTCAAGACCGAGATCATCCGCGCCGTCGCTGCGGGCTCGCACGGTGAGGACCTCGCCGAGGTGGGCAGCTCGTCGGTGGTCTCAACCTACGAAAACTCCCCGGCTTTTCGTGACCTTTGCCGGGGCCCGCACGTTCCGTCGACTTCACGACTGGGCCACTTCAAGTTGATGCGGGTCGCGGGCGCGTACTGGCGCGGCGACGAGCACAATCCTCAACTCCAGCGCGTCTACGGCACGGCCTGGGAGTCCAAAGAGGCGCTCGCCGCGCACCTCGAGCAGCTCGGCGAAGCAGAACGGCGCGACCATCGGCGACTGGGTCAAGAACTCGATCTCTTCTCCTTCCCCTCCGAACTGGGCCCCGGCCTCGCGGTCTTTCACCCTAAGGGCGGCACTATACGCCGGGTGATGGAGGAGTACTCGCGTCAGCGCCACGTCGAGGGTGGCTACGAGTTCGTCTACTCGCCCCACATCACCAAGTCCGAACTCTTCGAGACGTCGGGCCACCTCGACTGGTTTTCCGAGGGCATGTACCCGGCGATGGAACTTGACGAGGGCCAGCGCTACTACCTCAAGCCGATGAATTGCCCCTTTCACGTCTTGATCTTCAAGTCGCGCCAGCGCAGCTATCGCGAACTACCACTTCGCCTGTTCGAGTTCGGCA
The DNA here is from genome assembly GCA_035530815.1 of Acidimicrobiales bacterium. Classification (GTDB taxonomy): domain Bacteria; phylum Actinomycetota; class Acidimicrobiia; order Acidimicrobiales; family RAAP-2; genus RAAP-2. The sequence continues at coordinate 37,773 of DATKTZ010000003.1, read as the reverse complement.
CGGTCTACCGTTACGAGAAGTCCGGTGTGGTCCACGGCCTGACCCGGGTGCGCGGCATGACCCAGGACGACGCGCATATCTTCTGCACCCGCGACCAGATGGGCGAGGAACTGCGTAGCCTGTTGCAGTTCGTGCTCGACTTGCTGCGCGACTTCGGCCTGAACGAGTTTTACCTCGAACTCTCCACCCGACCTGAGGGCAAGGCGGTCGGCAGCGACGAGGAGTGGCGCGAGGCCGAGAGCACTCTGGCCGAGGTGGCCGCCGGGGCGGGTCTGGAGTTGGTGCTCGACGAGGGTGGTGGCGCGTTCTACGGGCCCAAGATTTCGGTGCAGGCTCGTGACGCAATCGGGCGGACCCATCAGATGTCGACCATCCAATTGGACTTCCAGACCCCCCAGCGATTCGAGGCGAGCTACATCGCGTCGGACAACCAGCGCCACCGAGTCATCATGATCCACCGTGCGCTCTTTGGCTCGGTGGAGCGCTTCGTGGCGGTGCTGCTCGAGCACTACGCCGGCAATCTGCCCACGTGGCTCAGTCCCGAGCAGGTGCGGGTGCTCGGGGTACGCGACGCCCACGACGACTACGCCTACGAGATTGCCGACGCGCTGCGCGCGCTGGGCGCCCGCGCAAGCGTGGAGGCGGCGACCGAGCCGCTCGGTGCGCGCATCCGCAAGGCCAAGATGGAGAAGATCCCCTACATTCTCGTGGTCGGCGACGACGACGTGGCTCACGGCACCATGGGTGTGAACGCGCGCGGGTCGAACGACCCCGAGCGGGGAGTGAGCCTCGAGAAGTTCCGCGAGCGCCTGGTGGACGAGATCGCCGCGCACGGCTCGCCCGAGAGCCGCTAGTGCCGCTCGAACGCTTCTCTGCGGCGTGGCGCGAACAGTACGTCTCGAGCGCGACGTCCGGCCAAGGCACCCCGGGGGTGGGTCACTGCGTGTTCTGCGAACTGGCCGACGCCGAGGTGAGCGAGGACTCGGGCGTGCTGTGGCGCAGCGCAACGACTTACGTGGCGCTCAACGCTTTCCCCTACGGTTCGGGCCACCTCCTCGTGCTGCCCGTGCGCCACGTGGCCGCGCTCGAGGACCTGGCCGAGAACGAGTACCAGGATCTCTTCCTGGCACTGCGTAGGGTGGTCGTAGCGCTCCAGGGTGCCTACGAGCCCGACGGTCTCAACGTAGGCATGAACCTTGGTCAAGCGGGGGGTGCGGGCATCCCCCAGCACCTGCACGGACACGTGCTTCCGCGCTGGCACGGTGACACAAATTTCATGACCACCATCGGCGAAACCCGTGTTTTACCCGAATCACTGCAATCGACGTGGCAAAAAGTCCGCGCTCAACTCGAGGTGCGGCCGTAGTGGCCGGTATCGTTGAGGGTTGATAGGGGTCCGGAGGATCGATGTTCGACGGTAAGTTTCGCAAGTCGGTAGACGCCACGACCGCACCCGTGGGCCGCTGGCTCGTGCGGGTCGGGTTTTCCGCCGACGTCTTGACAGCTTCAGGTCTGGTCTTCGCGGCGGCGACCGCGTGGGCGATTGCGGTGGGTCGACACCACCTGGCCATCGTGTTGCTCATCGCCACGGGCCTTCACGACCTTTTGGACGGCCCGGTGGCGAAGGCCTCGCACCGCGCGAGTCAGCGCGGCAGCTTCTTTGACTCGGTGATCGATCGCATTAGCGACGCGGTGCTGCTTGGTGGCGCGGCCTACTACCTGACCGCGCGCGGCCACGGCCAGCTCGTGCTCTTGCCCTTCGCCATCTTGACGACGACCTTCATGATCTCCTACCAGCGCTCCAAGGCCGAGAGCCTGGGACTTAGCGCCAAGGGCGGACTCATGGAGCGCGCCGAGCGCATGATCCTGCTCGGGGTTGGGCTTCTCGCCACCCAGATCTTCATTCCCGTGCTGTGGCTCATGCTGGTGCTCACGGCGATGACTGCCTTCGGGCGTTTTTGGAGGGTGTGGCAGATTGCCGCGCGACCCGACCCGGTGCGGCCCTCGCCGTACCGGTATCGCCGCAATCACCAGCACACTGGTCGCCTGCGCCGAGGACTCAGTCGCACGACCAGACACTGACCGTGGCATCGCGACTGCGCGTTGGCGTGTTCAAGAGCGTGGGCGCCGTGCTCGAAGCGATGCCCGAGCGGCTCGACCGGCGCCTCGCCGCTTGGGGTGCTCGCTTGGCGATGCGCCCGACGAGCGCACCGATGCGGAACTTGAGCGAGAACCTGGAGCGCGTGCTGTCGGGCGGTAACGCGCTCGATGATGCGTTGCTCAAACGGTTCTCGCGTCGCGCCCTCGACAACTACGCCCAGTACTGGGCCGAGAGTGCGAAGTTGCCCTCTATCGCGCCCGAGACGATCGCGCGGCGCTTCTGCATCAGCGAGGGCCGACACCACCTCGATGACGCCATGGTTCGAGGCCGCGGCCTAGTTGTGGCGCTTCCGCACGTGGGCAGTTGGGAATGGGGCGGCGCCTACCTGTCTCAGATCGGTATGTCGATGACCGCGGTGGCCGAGGCGCTCGAGCCGCCAGCGCTGTTCGAATGGTTCAGGGCTAAGCGCGAGGCCATTGGGATCCACATCGAGCCGTTAGATGAGCACGCGGGCACCGTACTGCTCCAGAAGCTGCGCGATGGCGGCGTGGTGGGCCTGCTGTGCGATCGCGACATCCAGGGTAACGGCGTCGAGGTCGAGTTCTTCGGTGAGAGGGTGACCATGCCCGCCGGACCCGCCACGCTGGCGCTGCGCACCGGGGCGACCATCGTGACTGCGGCGTGCTACGCCGGGCCGGGACTGGACCACCACGCGGTGATACTCGCGCCGATACCCGCGCAGCGTGAGGGCCGCCTGCGCGAGGACGTGCAACGCGTGACCCAACTGATTGCCAGGGATCTCGAAGGTTTGATCCAGCGCGCACCCGAGCAGTGGCACGTGCTCGAACGCCGCTTCGCGCGAACGTGACGAGCACTCGAATCGCGCTTCTATCGCCGTACGCGCTGAGCGTCTTTGGCGGGGTCCAAGAGCAGGTGCTCGCCATGAGTCGCGAACTGTCGCGGCGCGGCTACGACGTACTGGTGGTGGCGCCCGACGGGCGCGATACGACGCACTATGACACGCCCGCGCGCGTGCGGCGGTTCGGCTCGCTGTTGTCGGTGCCGGCGAACGGCTCGCGCGCGCCGCTCACTCTTTCGCCGCGCGCCGCGCGTCACGCCCTCCAGGCCGTGCGGGACTTCAAGGCGGACTTGGTGCACCTGCACGAGCCCTTCGCCCCCCTGCTCGGGTGGGGGGTGCTGGGCGCGCACGAGGCGCCCGCAGTCGCCACCTTTCACCGAAGTGGAGGAGGGCCGGCGTTGCGTCTGACGCGCCCGTTGCTCGCGCGCCTGTCGCGCCACGTCGACGTTGCCGCGGCGGTGAGCACTGCGGCCGCCGCGACACTGCGCTCAGCCACACCGTTGGATCCGGTCATCGTGTTCAACGGTTTCGAGACCGAACGATTTACTGCACCGCCTCGCGAGCGGCCGGCGAACACGACCATCGTTACGGTGGGGCGCCTCGAGGAGCGAAAGGGCACGGGTTACTTGATTCGTGCGGTGCGCGCGCACAACGCGCGCGGGGGCTCGCAGTGGCGACTGGTCATTATTGGTGACGGGCCCGAGCGTTCGACGCTCGAGGCACTGGCTGCGCACGACGATGCGGTTGTGTTCCAAGGGGCCCTCGGCGATGAGCAGAAGCGCGAGTGGTTGCGTCGCGCGAGCGTCGTGGCGGCACCGGCGACCCACGGCGAGAGTTTTGGACTCGTCGTACTCGAACCCATGGCCGCCGGGGTGCCGGTGGTGGCGAGCGACATCGATGGCTACCGCGAGGCCGCCAGCGGCCACGCCGTGCTCGCGACGCCAGGCGACCCCCTCGCGCTCGAGCGCGCGTTGCTCAGCGCGATCGATCTCGAGACCCCCGAGCGCATCGCGGCAGCCCGTGCCCACGCGCAGCGCTGGTCCATGCGCGCGTTGATGGACGAGTACGAGTTGCTTTACGACCGGGCCCGCGAGCGCTTTTGGTCCGCACGGTAGCCTTGGTCCGTGGCAACTAAGCATCGACCGCGTTCGCGCCGGTCCAATCAACGCGATCGTGCGTCGCATTACGTCGCGCCCGTGCTCGACCCGACGTGGCAGAGTCCCTACGCGGCCTCGAACGACGAGCGACACGCGAATCAACTCGCCGTGCGCCAATTCGCCGTGCGCCGAAAGGTTCCCGAGGCGCTCGTGGTGGGCGTGCTCGTGCTGGCGTTGATCATCGGGGTGGTCGCGGTGCCGTGGCTGCCAGCGATCGGCGTGGCCCTGGGCGTTGCCTACGTATGGTATCTGCGACGCTCGCTGGTGCGCTTCGAGCGCCAGGGCACGTCGCTGGGCGAACAGATGCTCGCGTCGTTCAAGCCCGGTGGTACGCCCAAGGACCGCCAGCGAGTCGCGACGGTGCTCGATCGTCTGGCTGCGACCTTCGGCGTCGACACCGTGAGCGCCCTTATCGTCGAGGACCCCGGCTACAACGCAGCCCTGGTGCCGACCGGCACGGGCTACACCCTCTTCGTGACCAGCGCCGTGATGAGCGATTTCGAGTTGATCGAACTCGAGGGCATCGTCGCACACTGTCTCGCGCGCCATCGCTTGGGCCAGCTCGCTCGACAAGCGCTCGCGTGCACAGCGAACCTGAGCGAGGCCGCCCGCCGCAAGTTGGTTGGCGAGGGCTTCGCGTACCGGGCCGACGAGGTCGCCGCCGCCGCCATTCGCTACCCGTTGGGTTTGGCCGGTGCGCTACACAAGTGCGCTCGTCAGGGCGCGGCCGCGGGCTCGTTCTTCAGCAGCCCCCAGTTCGCGCAGTGGCGCTGGGTCTGGTGCAACGTCTGGGCGGATCGGGCAACGGCGAACCTGGCCGAGCTCGATGACGCCGAACTGCGCGCCCTGGCGCTCGAGGAGTGGTAACCCGCCTGCCATTAGGCTGAGCGGTATGAGTACATCGACAAACCAGTCCACCGTAGGCTCGGCACTCGTCAAGCGGGGCCTGGCCGACATGCTGCGCGGCGGCGTCATCATGGACGTCGTCAACCCAGCACAGGCCAAGATCGCCGAGGACGCCGGCGCGGTCGCGGTGATGGCCCTCGAACGCGTGCCTTCGGATATCCGACGTGACGGGGGCGTGGCACGAATGAGCGATCCCAAGATGATCCAAGAGATCCAGGCGATGGTGACCATTCCGGTGATGGCCAAGGCGCGCATCGGCCACTTCGCCGAAGCTCAGATCCTCCAGGCCCTTGGCGTCGACTACATCGACGAGTCCGAGGTGTTGACCCCGGCCGACGAGGAGAACCACATCGACAAGTGGGGCTTCACCGTACCCTTCGTGTGCGGAGCCACCAACCTCGGTGAAGCACTGCGCCGCATCGGCGAGGGAGCGTGTCTGATCCGCTCCAAGGGCGAGGCCGGCACCGGCAACGTCGTAGAGGCGGTACGTCACCTGCGCACGATCAACGCGCAGATGCGCCGTCTCGCTAGCGCGGACCAGTCCGAGATCTTCTCACTGGCCAAGGACCTGCAGGCCCCGCTGCCACTGGTCCAAGAAGTGGCCGCCACCGGAAAGTTGCCGGTGCCGCTCTTTTGCGCCGGGGGCATCTCCACGCCCGCTGATGCATCACTCGTCCTACAGCTCGGAGCCGAGGCCGTCTTCGTGGGCTCGGGTATCTTCAAGAGTGCAGAACCCGAGCTCATGGCTCGAGCCATCGTCGAGGCGACCACGCACTTCGAGGACGCCTCGGTGGTGGCCAAGGTCTCCACGGGTCTGGGTGCGGCGATGGTCGGCGCCGAGACCGCCACGCTGGACCAGCGCCTCGCCGAGCGCGGCTGGTAGTGCGCCGCGTTGGCGTGCTCGCCCTGCAGGGCGATGTGCGCGAACACGTCGCGACGCTGAGCGAGTTGGGCGCCGAGGTTCGAAAGGTCCGCACCGTCGAGCAGCTCGAAGGCCTCGACGCCCTAGTGTTGCCGGGCGGCGAGTCAACTGCTATCGCGCACCTGCTCACGACCTCGGGTGTGCGCCCTGCGCTGGAGCGCCAGATACGAGAGGGGCTGCCGGTGCTGGGCACGTGTGCCGGGCTCATCCTGCTCAGTCGCGAAGTGCTCGACGGGCGCGGTGACCAGTGGAGTTTCGCGGCGCTCGACGTGGCGGTGCGCCGCAATGGTTACGGACGACAGATCGCCAGTTTCGAGACCAACGTCGACGTGCTCGGACTTGGCGAGGTGCCCGGGGTCTTCATTCGCGCGCCCAAGATCGAGCAATGGGGTGGTGACGTCGAGGTGCTCGCCGTGCACGACCACGGTGATGGGCCGTTTCCTGTGCTGGTGCGTCAGGGACACGTGTGGGGCTGCTCGTTTCACCCCGAGCTCACGAACGATCATCGGCTGCACGGAATGTTCGTCGACTCGATCTAGTTTGCCGGTAGCATTGCTACGCCCAAGGGGGCAGGAGGAACTATGTCCGGCCATTCGAAGTGGGCAACGACCAAGCACCGCAAGGGTGCGAAGGACAGCGCCCGCGCCAAAGTATTCGCCAAGATCATTCGTCAGGTGGAAGTAGCGGCTCGCGAGGGTGGTGGCGACCCCGCGGCGAACGCGAGCCTGCGCACGATGTTTCAGAAGGCTCGTGAGGCGTCGGTACCCATTGACACCATTGAGCGGGCGATCAAGCGCGGTACGGGTGAACTCGAGGGGGCGCGCTACGAGTCCGTGACCTACGAGGGCTACGCCCCTGGCGGCATCGCGGTGATCGTTGAGACGCTCACCGATAACCGCAACCGCACTAGCGCTGAGATTAAGCACCTGTTCTCCAAGAACGGTGGGTCTATCGCCGAGCCCGGCGCCGTCTCGTGGCAGTTCGATCGCAAGGGCGTCATCGAGGTGGCTGGACCCATCGACGAGGACCAGTTGCTCGAGTGGGTGCTCGAGGCCGGGGGAGAGAATTTTTCCGCCAACGCAGAGAACTACCTCATCACGACCGACCCCACCGAGGTGGGTTCGGTGCGCGATGCCCTCGAGGGCTTTGGGGTCAAGGTGTTGAGTGCCGAACTGACCTTGGTGGCCCAGAACTCGATAGAAGTGGACGACGAGGGCGAGGCGAAGAAGGTGTTGCGCCTCATCGACGCGATCGACGATCACGATGACGTTCAGAACGTGTTCGCCAACTTCGACATCAGCGACGAAATCTTGGCCAGTTTCGAGGACTAAAGCTCGGTTCTTGTCGAACCGGCGGGTTAATATCGAACATATGTTCGTACTTGGCATCGATCCCGGCCTCACGCGCTGCGGCTTCGGGTTGGTGGAGGGCGCGATGCAGGGCACGGAGTCATTTCGCGCTGCCCGCGCGGGTGTCGTCGAGACGGACCCGCTGTCGCCGGTGGAGTTGCGTCTCGGCCAGTTGCTAGTCGAACTGCGCGGTCTGCTCGAGGAGACCCGGCCCGATGCGGTGGTTGTCGAACGCGTCTTCTATCAGCGCAACGCGAAAACGGCTATACCGGTCGCCCAGGCCAGCGGGGTCGCGGTTGCCCTAGCCGGCGCCATTGGCCTGCCCGTGCGCCAGTTCAACGCCCAAGAGGTCAAACTGGCCGTGACCGGGTACGGCGCCGCGAGCAAGGTGCAAGTGCAGGGGATGGTGGCCCGACTCTGCGGGCTCGCCGAGATCCCCCGACCTCCCGACGCCGCCGATGCCATCGCGCTCGCGATCACCTACTTCATGACCGTGCGCACCGAGCACCGTTTGGCCGTGGAGAGTCCGGCGTGATCGGCTGGCTGAGCGGCACGGTGCGTCGGCGTGACGCCGTCGAGGTGGTGGCGGTGCTCGACGTCGCGGGCGTTGGCTACGAGGTGTTCCTCGCCTCGGTAGATGATCTGCGCATCGGGGACCCACTGGAGGTGCACGTGCACACGGTGGTGCGCGCCGACGCGATACTGCTCTACGGGTTTCGCGACTTCGCCGAGCGTGAGTTCTTCGAGTTGCTGCTGGCGACCCCGGGCGTGGGCCCCTCGACGGCAATGGCCGCTCTGCGCACGATGTCGTTAGGTCAGTTGGCTCAGGCGATCGAAGACGGCGACGCGAAGCGCGTCGCCCAGGTGCCGGGCATCGGCACCAAGACGGCGAACCGCATCGTGCTCGAACTCAAGGGGAAGATTCTCGTCGACGCCGTCGATCAGTCAGCGACGACTGAGCGCCAGCCCCGCGAGATCGACGAGGCTCTGCGCTCGCTGGGTTACAGCGCGCCAGAGATCCGCGAAGCCCTCGTCGACACCGACCTGCCCGACGATGAGGGCGAGGCGTTGCGCTTCGCACTGAACCGATTGCGTCGCTCGTGAGTCGGCGCGACATCGACCTGGAGCAGATCGGCCATGTGGCGACACCGCTAGCTGACGAACAGGAGCGGCGTAGCGAGGTGTCACTTCGACCCAGTACCCTCGTGGATTTCGTTGGTCAACGTGAGCTCGTCGGCCATCTCGAGATCGTGCTGGGCTCGGCCCGAACGCGCGGCCAGGTGGCCGACCATCTACTGTTCGCGGGCCCGCCCGGGCTCGGCAAGACCTCGCTCGCCAGCATCGTCGCCGCGGAGATGGGCTCGGGCCTGCGGATCACGTCGGGACCCGTCCTGTCGCGCCCAGGCGACCTGGCGGCGTTGCTCACCGACCTCCAAGACGGGGACGTCTTGTTCATCGACGAGATCCACCGCCTCTCTCGCGCCGTCGAAGAGGTGCTGTATCCCGCGATGGAAGACCGCCGACTCGACGTCATGATCGGGCGCGGTCCTTCGGCGCGATCGATCCGCCTGGACCTCTCGAACTTCACACTCGTGGGCGCCACCACCCGCACGGGTCTGGTGGCGGCGCCACTGCGCGACCGCTTCGGTTTCATCGGTCAACTCGACCTTTATGAGCCCGAGGAACTGCGCGTCATCGTTGAGCGCTCGGCGGCGTTACTCGACGTGGCCCTCGCCGGCGAGGCGGCCGCACGCATTGCCTTGCGAAGTCGCGGTACCCCACGCATCGCCAATCGCCTGCTGCGTCGGGTGCGCGACTTTGCGGCGGTTCACCACGAACGCGTCGTGGACGAGTCCGTGGCGGTGCGCGCCCTGGAGTTGTTTGGCGTTGACGAGTTCGGCCTCGACAAGATCGACCGGCGCATCCTGGGGCTGTTGTGCGGCCAGTTCGCCGCCCAGCCGGTGGGCCTGACCACGCTGGCGCACGCCTCGGGCGAGGAACCGGCGACTATCGAGGATGCCTACGAACCGTTCCTACTGCGCGCGGGGCTTCTAATTCGGACGCCGCGGGGCCGGGTGGCGACGGAATTGGCGTTCCGCCACCTGGGTTTGACACCCCGCGGCGGCGGCTTGGTCTAAAGCGACGCGTTCCAGCGACTAGGGTTTCTTTGTCTATTGACGGAGGATCTTTCTATGTTGGCAGCCTCGAGCGGTAGCTCGTCGTCCATTTTGATTATTTACGTGGTGGTCTTCGGTGGCCTCTACTACTTCTATCTCCGTCCCCGCAACAAGAAGCGTAAGGCGCAGATGCAAGAGACTCGCAAGGTCGAGGTCGGCCAGCGCGCCCAGACGATTGGTGGCTTCGTGGGTACGGTCGTGAAGAGTGAGAGCGATCTCATCACCCTGCGCAGCGCCAGTGGCGTGGAATTGGAGTTCGTTCCCACGGCTATCGCTCGGCGCTTTGACCCCGTGGTTCCCGAGTCCAGTGACGACGAGCCCCAAGAAGGCGCACAGTAGGCATGGCCTCGCAGGTTGGATCACGTAAGTCACTGATCATCAGCCTCCTGCTGACGATCGCCATCTCCTTCGGGGCTCTGGCGACGACGCTGTCGTTTGGGTGGGGACCGAAGCTCGGCTTGGACCTCGCCGGCGGACTGTCGGTCGTCTACAAACCGGCCACACCGACCTCCCAGACCAAGATGCAAGAGGCCGTCACGATTCTCAACAACCGTGTGAACGGCCTCGGTGTTTCGGGTGCCCAAGTGAACCTGCAGGGCAAGGACATCGTGGTGAGCGTGCCCGGAGTCACCGACGCGCGCAACGTGTTGAAGATCGTGGGTCAGACGGCGCAACTGCTGTTTCGTCCGGTGCTCTGCCAGGTGACCGAGTCCAAGCACCCGACCAAGCCAGCGACGGGCACACTGCCCTCGTGCGGCAGCCAGTATCTCCTCTCCGCCCAGAATCTGAACGTGCAGGTGGCCCCCAATACCGTGTCGGGCTTTACGATGAACAACCTTCCCGCCGACCCCCAGTACGCGAACTACAAGTCCACCGAGTCCCAGAACGACAATCCCAAGTCCTACGTGATCTTGCCCGTCCTCGGTCAACCCAACGTGCGCTACCTGCTCGGTCCGGCGCAGATGACCGGCCAGTCGATTGGCAAGGCGGTCGCCCAGCAGGACCAGGCCGGTGCCTGGGTTGTCAACTACACGCTCACCTCCCAGGGCAGCCCGCTGTGGGACAAGGTCGCCCAGGCCAACTTCCACCAGTTGGTGGCCATCGAACTCGACGGTGTTGTCCAGTCCGCACCCATCATCCAGCCCACGAACGCCTCGCCGGCGAGCTTCGGAGGTTCGGGTCAGATCTCGGGTTCCTTTACCGAGAGTTCAGCCAAGGACCTGGCGCTGGCGATGCAGTTCGGCGCCCTGCCGGTGCGGCTGGTCGCCCTGACAACTGTCACCGTGTCGCCGACCCTCGGCCACAGCGCACTGGTCGCGGGACTAGGTGCCGGTCTCGTGGGCCTTCTGCTGGTGCTGCTCTATACGATCGCGTACTACCGCGCGCTCGGCCTCGTGATCGTGCTCGGACTGGCCGTGACCGCGGCGCTGCTCTGGGCGATCATCTCGGCCCTCGGTCACACCGTGCTGGCGCCGAGTTTCAACTTGGCTGGTGTGACGGGACTCATCGTGTCCATCGGTATCACCGTGGACAGTTACATCGTGTATTTTGAACGCCTAAAGGACGAAGCGAGATCGGGTCGCTCCATTCGTACCTCAGTGGACCGCGGGTTCCGCTCGGCGTGGCGTACGGTGCTGGCCGCCGACACGGTGAGCCTGCTCGCGGCCGTGCTGCTCTACCTCATCGCGGTGGGCGACGTGCGCGGCTTCGCGTTCTTCCTGGGCCTGTCCACGTTGATGGACGTCTTCATTACCTGGTACTTCACTCGACCCCTGGTCATCCTGCTCGGGCGTCGCAACTCCCAGAGCACCTCGGCACTGTCCATGGCCGCCGGTCTGGTGAGCGGAGCAGCCCATGAGTAGCGACACGACCAGTCCCGCAACGACGAAGACCCCCGGCCGCTTCGGCCGCCTGTACCAGGGCCTCACGACGGTTGACTTCGTCGGGCGAAAGAAGGTGTGGTTCACGATCTCGATCGTGGTGATCGTGCTCGGTCTGGGCTCGTTGGCGATTCGAGGCTTCAACCTGGGCATCGACTTCAAGGGTGGAAGTTCCTGGGAGGTGCTCGCGCCGCACTCGAGCATCAGTGCGATGACTAGCGCCGTCGAACAGGCTGGTCTGCCGCAGCCGACGGTCCAAAAACTCGGTAGGGACACCTACGAGGTGACCGCGGACCTGAACAACCTGTCGAGCACAAGGCAGAACGACATCAACACGGCGGTCATCGCGGCGATGGCGAAGACCGCGGGCGTAGGTCAGAACCAGGTGTCGATGAGTAGTGTCGGTCCCACCTGGGGAGGCCAGATCACCCAGCGTGCGGTCGAGGCCCTCATCGTGTTCTTCATCGCCGTCGTGGCCTACATTTCGATGCGCTTCGAGCCCAAGATGGCGCTCGCCGCGTTCGCGGCGATGGTCCACGACCTGCTCGTGACCGTGGGGGTGTACTCGATCTTCGGGTTCCAGATAACCCCGGATACGGTGATCGCGATCCTCACCATCCTCGGTTACTCGCTCTACGACACCGTCGTGGTCTTTGACCGAGTTCGTGACAACACCGCCACGGTATTGAAGTCGGGTGATCTCACCTACGCCGACATGGTCAACCTCTCGATGAACCAGACGCTGGCCCGGTCGATCAACACGTCACTGGTGGCGATCATGCCCGTGTTCTCGGTGCTGATCGTGGGTGCGTACATCCTGGGCGCGACGACGCTACAGAACTACGGGCTCGCCTTGGTCGTGGGCCTCTTGAGCGGGGCGTACTCGTCGATCTTCATCGCGAGCCCGTTGCTTTCGATGCTGAAGGAGCGTGAGCCGCGTTTTCGCGAACTGACCGAGCGAGTGTCCTCGCGTGTCGACCGTGAGCGTTTGACCCCCGCCGCGGCAGCCGCGATGAGTGGTGAGGGCGTTCAGCGCACCATGCCCGCCAAGTCGGCAGCGGCCACGGCCGGGGTGCAGGCACGCGCGCGAAAGCAGAAGCGGCGGTAGTTCGCCGGTAGGCTGACCGCATGGTGAGCAGTCTCACGTCGAGATCTTCGGACGCGGCGCTAACCAGCTCGATTGAGCGCATAATCACCCGTTATCGCGAGCATCACGAGACTGGCGACGTCGAGATAATCCGCCGCGCCGGTGCGGCGGCCATCACCGCCCACGAAGGCCAACTGCGCCGCACGGGTGAGCCCTACGTGACCCACCCGATCGCCGTAGCCGACATCGTCGCCGACCTCGGGCTGGACGCACCCACGATCGCCGCGGCGCTGTTGCACGATGCGGTTGAAGACACCGGCATGACCACCGAATGGCTCGAGATTGAGTTCGGTGAGCAGGTGGCGGCGGTCGTGGACGGCGTGACCAAGCTCGACCGTCTGGAGTTCGACTCCAAAGAAGCCCAGCAGGCAGCCACCATCCGCAAGATGTTCATTGCCATGGCCCGCGACTGGCGGGTGCTGTTGATCAAGCTCGCCGACCGTCTCCACAACATGCGCACGATTTCGGTGATGCCGATGCACCGACAGCGCGCCATCGCCCAAGAGACCCTCGACGTCTACGCGCCCCTCGCTCACCGGCTCGGTGTCCAGCAGGTCAAGTGGCAACTCGAAGACCTTAGTTTCGCGACCCTGCACCCTAAGCGCTACGCCGAGATCGAACAGATGGTCGCCGCCCGCCAGCCCGAGCGCGAGGCCTATCTGCACGAAGTGATGGACACGCTCATCAGCAAGCTCGAGGACTTCTCGATCAAGGCCGAGGTTCGCGGGCGTCCGAAGCACCTCTGGAGCATCTACGAGAAGATGGTCATCGGCGGCAAGGAGTTCGACGAGATCTTCGACCTGGTGGGACTACGGGTCATCGTGGACGAGGAGCGGGACTGCTGGGCGGTGCTCGGGGCAATCCACGCGTTGTGGTCGCCCGTCCAGGGTCGCTTCAAGGACTACATCAACTCACCTAAGTTCAACCTCTACCAGTCGTTGCACACCACGGTGATCGGCCCGCGTGGCAAGTCGGTCGAGGTGCAGGTGCGCACCTACGAGATGCACCGTCGCGCGGAGTTCGGCATCGCCGCACACTGGGGTTACAAGGAGGGCGCCTCCACCAAGGAGATCGCCTGGATGCAGCGCCTGGCGGACGTCGAGGAGGAAGAGACCGACCCCATTGCGTTCCTCGAGGCCCTCAAACTTGACCTCGGTCAGGACGAGGTCTACGTGTTCACCCCCAAGGGCCGCGTGATTGCCCTGGTGGAGGGGGCGACGCCGATCGATTTCGCCTACGCGGTACACACCGAGGTCGGTCACCACTGCGTGGGCGCCAAGGTGAACGGACGCCTGGTGCCCCTCGACACCGCGCTGCATTCAGCCGACGTGGTCGAGATCGTCACGAGCAAGAACGCGTCGGCCGGACCCTCACGGGACTGGTTACAGATCGCGATGTCCTCGCGCGCCAAGTCCAAGATTCGACAGTGGTTCCAGCGCGAGCGCCGCGAGGATGCAATCGAGTCCGGTCGCGAGGAGTTGACCAAGGCGCTTCGACGAGAGGGGTTGCCCATCGCGACCTCGTTGTCATCGAGCGCGCTGGATGCGGTGATCGCGTCGCTGTCCCTGGATGATCTCGACGCCCTGTTTATGGCGATCGACAGTGGTCAGATCTCGGCCCTCGCCGTGACCCAACGACTGGACCGCGAGCTGCACGGTGGTGAGGCCGAGCAGCTGCCGAGCACCGTCACCAAGATGCCGCGCACCAACCGATCGACGCGTCGTTCGGCCGGTGTCTACGTCGAGGGACTCGACGACGTGATGATCCACCTCGCACGTTGCTGCTCGCCGGTGCCCGGCGATCCGATCATGGGATTCATCACCCAGGGCCGGGGCGTGTCGGTGCACCGCGACGACTGCTCGAACGCCGTGGCCCTCGCACACCGTCTGGGCGAGCGGATCATCGACGTCGAGTGGGACGGTTCCACGGGCGGCCAGTACCGCGCAATCTTGGAGGTGCTGGCCTTTGATCGTTCGCGGCTCCTGCTCGACGTGTCCAAGGTGGTCGCCGAGTATCACCTCAATATCATCTCCAGCAGTTCGACGACGTCGGGCTCGCGGATTGTGCGTATGGTCTTTGACGTGGAACTCGCCGATCCGACGCATCTCTCGAGCCTGCTCGCCGCCTTGAAGGCGGTCGACGGGGTCTTCGACGCATTTCGACAATTGCCCGGACAGAATAAGATGTCATGAGTGAACCGAGCACGCCCTTTCGGGCACCCGTGGGGACCCACGATGTCCTGGCGCCACAGTCCGCGCGCTGGGAGCGGCTCGTCGCGATCTTCGCCGACTACGCGCACCGCTATGGATTCTCCCTGGTCTTGACCCCGATGTTCGAGGACGTGGGCGTCTTCAACCGCGGTATTGGCGAGCACAGCGAGGTCGCTTCCAAGGAGATGTACGTCTTCGAGGACCGCGGCGGTCGGACGCTGGCCCTGCGCCCCGAGGGAACGGCGTCGGTGGTGCGGGCCTTCGTTCAGCACCAGCCGCCCACGCCCTGGAAGGCGTGGTACATCACACCGGCCTTTCGCTACGAGCGCCCCCAGGCCGGTCGGTACCGCCAGCACCACCAAGTGGGCGTCGAAGCCCTGGGCACCGATGATCCGGCCATCGACATCGAGGTGATCGCGCTGGCCGCACGTTTCTACGAAGCCCTGGGTCTGACCCGGGTTCGACTCATGGTCAACTCAATGGGCCACGACGTCTGTCGCGGCGCGTACGTGCAGCGGCTGCGCGAGCACCTGGGTGCGCACGCCGACGAGTTGTGCGAGGAGCACGCCACCGTCTGGTCGGCGAATCCGTTGCGCGTGCTCGACTGCAAGCGCTCTTCGTGCATCGAGGTGACCGGTGCGGGCCCGATGCTGCCCGAGCACCTGTGCGAGGACTGTCGGGCGCACTTTGCCCACGTGGTCGACGGCCTGGCCTCGATCGGCATCCCCAGCACGCTGAATCCTCGCTTGGTCCGGGGTTTTGACTACTACACGCGCACGACCTTTGAGTTCGTCGCCGACGCACTCGACGCCGCCCAGAACGCCATCGGCGGCGGAGGACGCTACGACAAGTTGGCCGAAGAGCTCGGCGGCAAGCCCACGAGCGGCATTGGCTTCGGCAGCGGCATCGAACGGCTCCTGCTCGCTCTGGACGCCGAGGGCTCGTCCGACGCGAGCGAGACACGTCCGATCGACGCGTTCGTAGTCGACACCACCGGCACCGATGCGGCCACCGTGGTGGTTGACGAGCTGCGTCGCGCGGGCCTGTCGAGCGCACGAGCCTACGACGCTCGCTCGATGAAGGCCCAGATGAAAGTGGCCGACCGCTCCGGGGCGCGCCTAGCGCTGATCATCGGCCAACGCGAGCTCTCGGCCGGTGAGGTTACGATTAGGGACCTGCGTGGCCAGGACCACGAGCAAGCCCAACAGAGCGTGGCTCGTGGTGACGTCGTGGCGACCGTGTCCAACCTAGTTATGAAGAAGTGAGCATGTCGGAGAATATCGAAGCAACCAGTCTGCGCGACACGCTGTGCGCCTCAGTCTCAACGGACCAGGTGGGTCGGCGACTCAGCGTGTGTGGCTGGGTGGCCAAGCGTCGCGAACACGGCGAGCACCTGGCCTTCGTGGACCTTCGCGATCGTTCGGGAATCATCCAGGCGGTGGTCGAGGGTTCCCTCGACGTGCGCAGCGAGTACGTCATTCGCGTCACGGGCACCGTGGCGCGGCGTCCCGAGGGGACGGTCAACGAGAAGCTCGCCACGGGTGCCATCGAACTCACCGAGTGTGAGGTGGAGGTGCTCTCGGTCGCCGAGCCGCCGCCATTCCAACTCGACGACCGCATCGAGATCGACGAACAGGTCCGTTTGCGTCACCGCTTCTTGGACCTTCGCCGCGAGGCCATGCAGCGCAACCTGCGCCTGCGCGCCGCGGTGAACCGCGCACTGCGTAGCGCCATGGATGTCCAGGGTTTTTGCGAAGTGGAGACACCGCTGCTCTGGGCGCCCACGCCCGAGGGGGCACGCGAGTTCGTCGTGCCCTCGCGTCTGCACCCCGGTGAGTTCTACGTCCTGCCCCAGAGCCCCCAGATCGCCAAGCAGCTGCTCATGGTGGGCGGCTTCGACCGCTACTACCAGATCGCCCGGTGCCTGCGTGACGAGGACCTTCGCGCGGATCGCCAGTTCGAGTTCACCCAACTCGACCTCGAGGCCAGCTTCGTGAATCAAGACGACGTGATGGCGTTCGTGTCACGTGCCGTGCTCGACGCGGCCGAGGCCGCCACCGGTGAGCGTCCGGGCCCAATCGGCTCGATGACCTGGGCCGAGGCGCTCGACCACTACGGCACCGACAAGCCGGACCTTCGTTTCGCCATGACCCTCCAGGACCTCTCCGAGGACTTCGCCACCACCGAGGTCAAGGCCTTCAGCGCGCGCACCGTCAAGGCCCTTCGAGTTCCCGGCGGTGCTGAATTCTCGCGCAGCCGACTGGACCAGCTCACCGATCAGGCGAAATCACTCGGCGCCAAGGGACTGGCGTGGTTTCGCATCACCAGCGACGGGCTGGACTCACCCCTGGCGCGCTTTCTCAACGACGAGGAGAGCGCCGCGCTGCGCGGCGTGGACGGTGCCCAGGTGGGCGACCTCGTGCTCGTGGTGGCCGACGAGTATTCGCTCGCCTGCAAGGTGCTGGGGACGCTGCGAGTGGCGATCGGCTCGCCACCGGTGAGCGAGGGTCCGCACCACTACGTGTGGGTCACCGAGTTCCCGATGTTCGAAGGAGTGGACGAGGATGGCAACCTGATGGCCGCCCACCACCCCTTCACGATGCCGCACCCCGACGATCTGTCCCTGATCGAGACCGATCCGCTCAAGGTCCGTTCCCAGGCCTACGACCTGGTGCTGAATGGATGGGAGCTGGGCAGCGGTTCGGTGCGCATCCACCGCGCTGACGTACAGGCTCGAATCTTCACGGCCCTGGGGATCAGCGACGAGGAGGCCCAGAGCCGGTTCGGTTTCCTGCTCGGTGCCTTCAAGTACGGCGCGCCGCCGCACGCGGGTTTCGCCTTCGGCATCGACCGACTCGTGGCGATCTTCGCGGGTGAGGAGAACATTCGTGAGGTCATCGCTTTTCCCAAGACCCAGTCGGGTACCGATTTGATGACCGGTGCGCCCAAGCAGATCTCGGCCCGTCAGGTCCGCGAGTTGCACCTGAAGATGGCCCCGAAAGGTTCGTGAGTTACGTCGCTCTTCGATGACGCCGTGGCACACCGCCTGCGTGAGGCGGCACCGCTGGCCGAGCTGTTGCGCCCGCGAACTCTCGACGAGGTCGTGGGCCAGTCACACCTGGCGGGTCCCGGTGGCGCGCTGCGACGCTTCGTCGAGGCGCGCCGACTCTCCTCGATGATCCTGTGGGGTCCCGCCGGCACCGGCAAGACGAGCCTCGCGCGCATTGTCACGAGTGCAGCGGGCTACGAGATGGAGAGCCTCTCGGCGGTCAGCAGCGGCGTGAAGGACGTGCGCGAGGCGCTCGAGCGGGCCCGCCAGCGCCTGGGTGAGCGCGACCGACGCACCGTGTTGTTCATCGACGAGGTGCACCGTTTCAACAAGGCCCAGCAGGACCTGTTGCTGCCGGCTACCGAGGTGGGCGAGGTCGTACTCATCGGGGCGACCACCGAGAACCCCTACTTTGAGGTCAACGCCGCCCTCATGAGCCGCACCACTCTGTGGCGCCTGCACCCGTTGGCGGCGTCCGACGTGGTCACGCTGTGCCAGCGCGGCGCCGCGCTGCGCGTGGCGGCGCTCAGTGACGAGGCCCTGGAGGCGTTGGTAGCGACCAGCGACGGTGACGCGCGCGCGGCGTTGACGACCCTGGACACCGCGATCGTGCTTGCACGGTCGCGGGACCGCGAAGCGCTGGTCGTGGAGCTGGCTGACGTCGCCCAGGCCCGAGACGGCCGCTTGCACCATCAGTCGCGCGACAGCCACTACGACCAGGTGAGCGCCTTGATCAAATCGGTGCGCGGGTCCGATCCCGACGCTTCGCTGTTCTGGCTGGTGACCTTGCTCGAGAGCGGCGAAAGCGCGCGATTTCTGGCCCGGCGTCTGCTCATCCTCGCCAGTGAGGATGTGGGTCTGGCCTATCCGACCGGTCTCGTGGTCGCCGAGGCGGCGGCGCGCGCGGTCGAGTTCGTCGGGCTGCCCGAAGCGCGACTCACGCTGGCACACGCCACCTTGACCCTGGCGCTGGCACCCAAGAGCAATTCGGTTACCCGCGCGCTCGCCAACGCGACGCGCGCGGTGGGTGAGTCCGGCGCCCACGACGTGCCCCAGCACCTGCGCGACGCGCACTACGGCGGCGCGCGCGAACTCGGCTTCGGCGCCGACTACCGGTATCCGCACGACGACGTTCGGGGCTGGGTCGAACAGAACTACCTTCCCGAGAGCCTGGTCGGCTCGCGGTTCTACGAACCGACCGAGCTGGGCGAGGAGGCGGTGACCGCGCAGCGCTGGCGCGCTCGCACGCGTGACGAGCCCCCGTGGTCTGCGACGCCCCCGGTAGAGTGAACCTGTGGAAGCCGCTGAACTACGTTCGATATTTCTCAACTACTTCGCCGACAATGGCCACACGGTGGTACCCTCGGCGAGCCTGATTCCGCACGACCCTTCGCTCTTGTTCACCATCGCGGGCATGGTGCCCTTCAAGCCCTACTTCCTCGAAGAGGAGATTGCGCCCTTCAAGCGCGCCGTCTCGATCCAGAAGTGCTTTCGCGCACCCGACATTGACATCATCGGCACGACCCAGCGCCACCTCACGTTCTTCGAGATGATGGGCAACTTCTCCTTCGGGGACTACTTCAAAGAAGACGCCATCAAGTTTGCCTGGGGACTCATCACTGACGGCTTCGGCCTGGACCCTGAACGCCTCTGGGTCACCGTGCACACCACCGATGACCAGGCCGAAGAGTTGTGGCGTGACCTGATCGGCGTACGAGCCGAACGAATTCAGCGCCTTGACGAGGACAACTTCTGGGGCATGGGCGACTCGGGTCCGTGCGGACCGTGCTCGGAGATCTTCTATGACAAGGGCCCCTCCTTTGGGGCCGACGGGGGGCCGGCTTTTGGGGGCGACGATCGCTTCGTGGAGTTCTGGAACCTCGTGTTCATGCAGTACGAGCGCGAGCCGGACGGCTCGATGACCGAGTTGCCCAAGAAGAACATCGACACCGGCGCCGGCTTCGAACGGGTGCTGTCGATCCTGAATGGGGTCGAGTCGGTGTTCGCCACCGACCTCTTCGCACCCTTGCTCGACACCGCCTCGCGCGCCATTGGCGTCGCCTACGGGGCGGACGAGGGGAGTGACGTGGCGATCCGCCGCATCGCCGAGCACGGTCGGGCAATGACGATGCTGGTCTCGGACGGCGTGCTGCCCTCGAACGAGGGACGCGGGTACGTGTTGCGGCGCATCATACGTCGTGCCATTCTGGCGGCGCGACGCTCGGGCGCTGACGCGCCCCTCACCGAAGCCTTGGTGGACGCGACGATCGAGAAGATGGGCACCGCCTACCCGGTGCTCGTGAAGGACCGCGACGTGATCGTCGAGATCCTTCAACGCGAGGAGGCGGGCTTCGCGCGCACGCTGCGCACCGGCATGTCGCTGCTCGAAGAGGCGCGCGACGAGGTGGTGGCGAGCGGCTCCACGATCTTTCCCGGCGCGGTCGCCTTCAAGTTGCACGACACGCACGGCTTTCCCATCGAGCTCACCGGCGAAATCGTCGCCGAGTCGGGCCTGAGCGTGGAGCGCGTCGCTTTCGACGCGGCGATGAGTGAACAGCGCGAGCGCGCTCGCGCGGCGTCGAAGTCGCTCAACGTCGCTGACGACGCCCATTACCGCGATCTGATCGAGCGTCACGGACTCACCGAGTTCGTAGGCCGTGATGTGGCGCGCTACAGCATCGAGACGAGTGTGCTCGCGATCTTGAGCAACGAGGGCGTGAGCGAGCTCTTCCTCGACGCCACGCCGTTCTACGCCGAGTCGGGTGGACAGGTGGGCGACACCGGCGCGATCGTCACCGAGACCGGACGATTCGAGGTGCTCGACACCCAGAGCGTCGTGGGCGGACTGGTCGCGCATCGGGGTCGGCTCACCGGCGAGATCGTTCCGGGCCAGGTGGCCGTGGCCACCATTGACGTGGAGCGCCGCGAGGCGATCCGGCGCAACCACACGGCCACCCATCTCCTGCACGCGGGACTGCGGGCGGTACTCGGTGACCACGTGCGTCAGCAGGGTTCGTTCGTAGGGCCGGACCGGTTGCGTTTCGACTTCGCCCACGGCGCGGGACTGGCGGGCGAGGAGTTGACCGCGGTGCTCACGATGGTCAACAGTGACGTGGTCGCCAACGAGGACGTGGAGACGATCCAGACCTCCAAGCAGGAGGCCGAGAAGATGGGCGCCGTGGCGTTCTTCGGCGACAAGTACGGCGATCGCGTGCGCGTGGTGCGCGCGGGCACCCACAGCCTCGAGTTCTGCGGAGGCACGCACGTTGAACGCCTCGGCGACATCGGTCAGATCCAGGTGGTGTCCGAGTCCTCCATCGGCGCCAACACCCGGCGCATCGAAGCGGTGAGCGCAATGGGCGCCTACCGGCGCAGCCATGAGATGGAGGGCGTGCTGGCGAGCGTGGCCGCGCTGCTCAAGACCTCGAGCGACGACATCGTGCCGGCCCTCGAGCGTTTCTTCGAACGCCAGCGCGAAATGGACAAACAGATCGGCGCGCTGCGCCAGGCGCAACTCTCAACCCTGGCCGAAGAGTTACACGGCGCGAGCGCCGGCGACGCGGTGGTGGCGCGCGTGGACGGCTACAGCGGCGACCAGCTGCGCACGCTGGCCCAGGACCTGCAGCGACGCGGTCGGCGCCTCGTGGTGCTCGCCGGGACCAGTGACGACAAGGTCGCCATCGTGGTGGCGAGCGATGAGTCGCTCGACGCCCAGCGCGCCGTCAAGGAACTTGCGGCACTGGTGGGCGGCGGAGGCGGGGGCTCAGCGCGACTCGCGTTGGCGGGCGGTCGCGACGCGGGTGGCATCGACGCGGTGCTCGCCGCCGCCGTTGCACTCTAGGGCCCGTGGCACGAATCCTCGGCATCGACCCCGGCACCCGCCGTTGCGGCATCGCGATCAGTGATTCGAAGCGGACAATGGCCTTTCCGAGGGAGTCTCTGGCGGTCGACGAGCGTCTGATCGGCTCGATCGCCCGCATGACTGATGAGGAACTGGTGGATCTGGTGGTCGTGGGCCGGCCCGTTGCGTTGTCGGGCAACCAGACCCAGAGCACCGCGTTGGCCGACGACCTGTTCGTCACCCTGGTCGACGCCTTGTCGCCCACCGTGGTGGTCCAGTGGGACGAGCGGCTCACCACCACCCAGGCCCAGCGATCACTGTCGGGGGCGGGCGTGAAGGCCCGTGAGCACCGCGGACGCATCGACAGCGCGGCCGCGGTCATAATGCTGCAAAACTATCTTGATGCGCTTCATACTGCCTAGACCCCTGCGCTGGGCCCTGGTGACTCTGGCCGCCCTGGTCCTGATCGGGGTGGGGTGGTTCGTGCTGCAGGTGCACCCGCTGGGCAGCCCCGGGGTCAAGGTGATCGTGGTCGTGCACCCGGGCGACTCGATGTCGGCGATCGCCGACGAGATGGCGGCCAAGGGTGTCATTGCCTCGCCGCTGGCCTTTCGCATCGACACCCTGTTGTTCTCGGCTCCGACGATTCGGCCCGGCTCCTACGAGATAGCCCAGGGCTCCTCGTTCGCCGTGGTGAAGTCAGTGTTCGGGGCGGGGCCCAACGTGCTCACCGTGCAGGTGACGCCGGGCCTCACCTTGCACGAGGTGGCTCTGCTCGTGGCCAACGACCGTGGCAGCGCCTTCGCCAACACCTTCGTCATCGACGCGCAGCGCGCGGCCACGGTTAACCCCTACCAACCCAACGGCTCGCTCGAGGGGCTGATCGGCGTGGGCACCTACGTCGTCACCCCCTCCGAGACACCCGCCACCCTGGTCCAACACATGGAGAACGCCTTCTACAAAGAGGCGACCTCGGTCGGGTTGAGCCCCACCACCACGGTGGAGGGGCTCAACGCCTACGAGATCGTCACGGCCGCCTCCATTGTCGAGAAGGAGGGCTACTACGCGCGCAACATGCCCAACGTGGCCCGGGTGATCTTCAATCGCCTGGCCCGTGGCGGTCCGCTGCAGATGGACGCGACGGTGCTCTACTACCTGGGCCTGGACGGCGGCACGGTGACCCACGCCATGCTGGAGACCAAGACGCCCTACAACACGTACCTGAGTCCGGGGCTCACACCGACGCCGATCTGCAGCGTGTCGAGCACGGCGCTGCGCGCGGTCCTGCACGCGCCACCGGGGCCGTGGCTGTACTTCACCGTCATCGACAAGAGCGGCACCGAGGCCTTCGCGGTCACCTTCGCCCAGCAGTTGGCCAACGAGAAGATCGCCGCCTCGCGGGGTGTGGGGTGATGTGGCGCCTCGGGGTGGTGGGCTATCCCGTCGAGCACTCGCTCTCGCCCGTGCTGCACCTCGAGGGCCTGCGTCTAGCGGGACTCACCGGAACCTCCGAGCGTGTGCCCCTAGACGAGGACGACTCCGACCGGCTCGCCACGCTGCTCGGCGCGCGCTTTGACGCGCTTTCGGTGACGATGCCGCTCAAGGCCGCCGCGGCGGCGTGCTGTCACGAGCTCGACGACGCCGCGGCACGTACGGGCATGGTCAACTCCCTGCTCTGGCGCGAGGGACGAATACTGGGCGCCAACACCGACGGTGCGGGACTGGTGGAGGCGCTGGCCCACATGGGCGTGCCGGTGAAGGGCGCGCGTTGTGTCGTGCTCGGCGCGGGCGGCGCGGCTCGTGCGATCGTAGACGCCCTGGTCAACTCGGGCGCCGAACACGTCGCAGTCCTCGGGCGCACTCGTGCGCGCGTGGACTGGTTCCTCGAGCGCTACGACCGCGTTGGTGCGGCGGAGCCTGATGGCGGCGTGGATCTCGTCGTCAACACCACGCCGTCGCACACTCGCGTGGATGAGCCGCCGCTCGCCGGGGCGACGTCGGCAACGCTGGCCGTCGATATAGCGTATGAGCCACGGATGTCATCATGGCGCGCTCTCTATGAAACCCAGGGGTGCCGCAGCGCCAACGGGCTGGGCATGCTCGCCTTCCAGGCGGCACGTCAGATGCGGTGGTGGTGGGGCGTTCGCGTCGACGGCGCGCGGCTGCTCGAGGTGATCTCGTGACCGACACCTTGAGCGCGCTGACCTCGCGCTTGCGCGCGCGTGACCGGCTCGACCTCGGACTCCTGTGGGGGCTGATGGCACTCGGGATCATCGGCGCCTTCATGATCTACAGCGCCACGCGCCAGCCGATGTTGAACGCCGGCTATAACCCCCACTACTACCTCGAACGCCAGGGACTCTTCGTGGTGTTGGGCATCATTGTCATGTACGTGATCTCGATGTTCGACTACCGGCGATTCGAGATCCTGGCGACGCCGCTGTACGTGATCTCGTTGGTGGCCCTGGCGGGCGTGTTCGTCGTGGGTCAGAGTTCGCTCGGCGCTCAGCGCTGGTACAACTTAGGCATCATCCAGATCCAACCGAGTGAGTTCACCGTGCTCATCTTGATCCTGGCGGTGGCGACCTACTGCCACCGACGGCCCGAGGGTCTGACCATGTACGACGTGGTGCGCATCTTGGTGATGGGCGGCACCCCCCTGGCGATGATCGTGCTCCAGCCCGACCTGGGCACCGCGATTATCATCGTTCTGGTGATCTCGGCCATGATGGTGATCGCCGGGGTGCCACCGCGCTTCATGTCCTTCTTGGCGGTTGTCGGCTCGATCGGCGTGGCCGGCTCGATCTACTTCGACTTGTTGCACAAGTACCAGGTGGACCGTTTCGTCTCGTTCCTGAACCAGAACTCGACCAACCCGGCGCTGGCGCCGCTCATCTATGAAGTCAGCAACGCCAAGAGTGCGATCGGCTCTGGCGGATTAACGGGCGCGGGCCTGTTCAAGGGTCTGCAGACCGTGCTCGGCTACGTACCCGAGCAGCGCACCGACTTCATCTTCACCGCCATCGGCGAACAGCTCGGCTTCATCGGGTCCGTCCTTATCGTCTTGTTGCTGGCGTTCGTGGCCTGGCGGATGTTTATGATCGGTCGCATGGCCAAGGACACCATGGGTCGGGTGCTGTGTCTAGGGGTGTTCATCTTCTTCGCCTTCAGTTGCTTCGAGAACATCGGGATGACCATGGGCATCATGCCGGTGACCGGTATTCCGTTGCCGTTTCTCAGCTACGGCGGTTCGGCGGTGCTGGTGTTCTACGCCGCGGGGGGCCTGGTGCTCTCGGTATCGCGACGGGTCAGCAATTAGCCTTGCCCCATGAGCGACGCTGACGTTCCCACACCGAGCGAGTACGACGTCACCTACCGGGTGATGACGGTGGAATCGGTCACCTTCGACCTGGGCGACGCCTCGCCCCAGGCGCACCTGATGGAAGCCGAGATGCCGTACCGCTATCTGTCGATTCCCATTGCGCTGCCCGAGGCGCAGGCCCTGCACAACGCGCTTTTCGCCACCGCGGGACGTCGCCCGGGCACCCACGAGCTTGCGAGCAACATTCTGGCGCGTCTGGCGAGCGACATCATCGCCGCGCGCATCGTGCGTTACGAGGACGGCGTGTACTACGGCGAGCTCGACCTGATGACGCCGCGCGGACGCGAGCGCTTTGATTGCCGCACCAGCGACGCGTTGATCCTGGCTCTGCGCCAGGGCGTGCCCGCGCCGGTGCTGTGCGCCGAGGACGTGCTCGAGGGCGCCTAGGAACTAGAGTTCGTCCATCGGCACGACACGCACCTCGCCACCTCGGACTTCGATGTTGTTCTCGTGTGAGATCCGCAGTAACAGCGCCACGATGATGTAGTTGGCGAACAGCGAGCTGCCGCCGTAGGCGACGAAGGGGAGTGTGATCCCCGTGAAGGGTAGGACCCGCAGGACGCCGGCCATGATGACGAAGGCCTGGATGCCGACGGTGGCGGTGAGCGCAGTGGCGGCGAGTCGCACGTAGTCCGAGTGGGCCTGTTGCGCGATGCGAAATCCCTCGCCGACGAACACGGCAAAGAGACCGAGGATGAGCAGGACCCCGAGCAGGCCCAACTCCTCGCCCACCGCGGCGAAGATCATATCCGAGGTCAGAAAGGGGATGTTGCCGGACTGACCGAGCCCCAGCCCCGTGCCGGTGACCCCACCGGCGGCGAGGGAGAACCATCCGTAGGCGAGCTGGTTGGAGATCGCGAAGTTGTGCGCCGACCACGGGTCGAGCCAGAAGCTGACGCGCGACTGTACCTGGGAGAAGAAGTTGGCGGCGATCAGGGCTCCACCAGCGAACAACCCCAAGCCGAGCAGCACGTAGGTCTTCAGCCCCGTCGAGACCCACAGCAATGAGATGAACAGCGCGAAGATGAGAATGGCGAAGCCCACGTCGTTCTCGGCGCCCAGGATCGCCACGGCGAACGCCCATGCGCCCAGGATCGGCATCAGGGTTCTGGGTGGCACGATCAGGTGCCGTCCGATGCGCTGGGTGGGGGTCGACAGCAAGTCCCGGTTGGCTGCGAAGTACGAGGCGAAGAAGAAGGCCAGGAGGATCTTGGCGATCTCCACGGGTTGAAAGGAGATGGGTCCGAGTGACACCCACAGGCGAGCGCCGTTGACCGAGAGGCCGATACCGGGAACGAGGGGGGCCAGCAACAGTGCGATGGCCCCGGTGAGGGTGAGATAGCGGTATCGGTCCAGGTCGCGAGCGTGCTTGACCACCACGAGCGTGACGATGACTCCGACGCCACTCACGAGAAACCAGACGGCCTGGTACGCGGCGGCACTGGGATTCCAGCGTGCGATCTCGACGTAGCCAATGCCGTTGAGGAACGTGGCGACGGGTAGGAGCACCTGGGAGGAGTGTGGCGCGAGGATGCGCACTGCCACGTGCAGGGTCAGCGAGATCGCCACGATGGCACTGAGGAAGAGCCAGAGGCGAGGCGGCATGTGGCCCTGGGCGCCGAGGGAGGCGAGGATGTAGAACGAGGTGACGATGATCCACGCCAGCGCCATAAGGCCCAGTTCGGTGGAACGCGAGCGGGGGGGCTCGTCGCGCGGGGGCGAGTCGGCTCGCGGCACTTTGACGCTTGCGTGTTTCGCCACCCCTTTTACAGTAGTCGTACGATGGTAGGAATTAACTTCTTACGTGGGAAAGTGCAGATGAACCGTGCCGATTGATCTCGCCTCGTTCGGACCCGAGCGGTTCTCCAGTCGCGAACTCTCGCGTCTCGAGTTCGGTGCGCGTTTGTTGGATCTGGCCGAAGATCTGCGGCTGCCGATCCTGGAGCGCTTCAAGTTCGTCGCCATCTTCGCCGAGATGATTGATGAGTTCTTCCAGGTGCGCGTCGTCAGCCTCGAGGACAAGGTCGCCGCGGGTGTGCAGACGCCCTCGGTGGACGGCGTTCGCCCGCGTCAGCAGTTGGCCGCGATTCGTGAGCGGGTGCTCTCGCTCGTCGAACGTCAGGACCGGCTCGTACTCGACTCGCTGCTGCCCGAACTCGCTTCGGCCGGCATCGCCCTGGTGGCCTACGCCGACTTGGACGAACAGGAGCAGTCCGAGCTGACCGCGTACTTCGATGAGAACATCTACCCGGTACTCACGCCCCTCGCCGTGGACCCGGGACATCCGTTCCCCATGATCTCGAACCTTTCGCTCAACATCGCGGTCACCGTGCGCGATGAGTTGTCGGGCGAGGAGCGTAGCGCGCGCGTGAAGGTGCCAAACTCGTTGCCGCGCTTCCTGCACGCGAGCACGGGTCGGTGGTGCCTGATCGAAGACCTCATCACGGCGAACCTGCACCGGTTGTTCCCGGGAATGCACGTGGGGCGCGCCGATTTGTTTCGCGTGACGCGCAACGCGGACCTCACCCTCGAAGAGGACGAGGCGGACGACCTGCTGGTCGCGCTCGAGGTCGAGCTGCGCCGACGCCGATTCGGCGAGGCGCTGCGCGTGGAGATCCAAAGCGGCATGTCCCAGGACTTCTTGGATCTGCTGGTGCACCAGTTGGAGCTGGATCCCTCGAACGTCTACGTGACCGATGCGCCGTTGGGGCTCACCGACCTGTGGAGCCTCTACGGGGTCGACCGACCGGACCTCAAGGGGGAGGGGTGGTCGCCACTCACGCCGCCGCGACTACTCGAAGGGGACCACGTGGGCGACATCTTCGCCGCCATGCGCGAAGAGGACGTCTTGTTGCACCATCCCTACGAGTCCTTCACTGACTCGGTGGAGATGTTCATCGCCCAGGCAGCTGACGACCCCAAGGTGGTGGGCATCAAGCAAACGCTCTATCGAACCTCTGGCGATTCGCCGGTGGTCGGCTCGCTGATCCGTGCCGCCGAGCGAGGCAAGCAAGTCGTCGCCCTGGTGGAGTTGAAGGCTCGATTCGACGAGGCGGCCAACATCGAGTGGGCCAAGGCCCTCGAAGATGCGGGCGTGCACGTCGTCTACGGCGTTGTGGGACTCAAGACACACTCCAAGACGGCCCTAGTGGTGCGCGGCGAGGGCGAGACGACCACGCGCTACGCGCACGTGGCGACGGGCAACTACAACTCCAAGACCGCGCGCAACTATGAGGACTTCGGTCTGTTGACCTGTGACCCGGACATCACTCATGACATAGGCGAACTCTTCAACTTCCTCACGGGCTTCGCGCGCAATGCGGCGTACCGAAAGATCATCGTGAGCCCCAACCTCTCGCGCACGCGCATCATCGAGTTGATCAACGTCCAACGCGACCTCGGTCCGATGGGGCGCATCGCCATCAAGGTGAACGGTCTCACTGATCCGAGCATCATCGATGCGCTCTACGAGGCGAGCTTTGCGGGCGTGCAGATTCGCCTCGAGGTGCGTACGCTGTGTTGCCTACGCCCGGGCGTGGCGGGCCTGTCGGACAACATTACGGTGCACAGCCTGGTTGGCGAGTTCTTGGAGCACTCTCGCGTCTTCATCTTCGGCGAGCCTACGAGTGCCGAGTACTGCGTGTTCATCGGTTCGGCCGACCTGATGGAGCGCAACCTTGACCGGCGCGTCGAGGTCATGGTGCCGATTGAGAACCCGCACCTGCAGGCCGAGATTCACGAGGCCTTCGAGATCACGTGGCGTGACGATCGCTTCACCTGGGTGCTCGGCACCGATCGCCGCTGGCGCCGTCTGCAGTCGGTGAATGAGTTCTCCGCGCAGGAGGAGTTCAAGCGTCGGGCGTTGAGCCGCTCTCGCTCGCTCGCGACGATGTAGCGTTGCGGCGCCACTGCAGGCTCGCGTAGGCCGCACCGCCCAGGGGAATCGGGATCCAGAAGTTCACGAGACGGTACGACAGGACCGCGAGGATCGCCTGGCTGTGGGGAACGCCGAAGCCGACGAGCGTCGGGATGAGCACGCCCTCGACCACGCCCAACCCGGCCGGCGTGATTGGGATGGCCGCGAGCACGTTGGCGAGACCGTAGGCCACGAGCAGGTCGACTGGCGACATCACGTGGCCGAAGGCCATCACGAAGACCCAGAGGCACGTGGCGTCGAAGAGCCAGTTGAGTCCGGCCCAAGTGAAGGCCCACCACAGCGTGCGCCGGTTGTTGATGAGCACGGTGATGCGCTCGGCCACCTTGGTGAGCAGGCGCGAGACCACGTCGGGGTCCATGGCCGGGATGTGGCCCGCGATGGCGCGCATCCAGTTGTCGGCGTGGCGCTGACCCCTCGTGAGCAGGAGAATCGTACCGAAGAAGGCGAGCAGGAGAAAGACGCCCGCCAGGGCGGCGAAGCCGTAGGAGGGGTTGAAACCGCGTAGCGGGATCGAGATCACGAGCGCCACCCAGAAGATGATGTTCAACACCACGGCCGAGCCCGTGCCCTGGGTGGCGAGGCCGAAGGCGTTGGTCTCTTTGGGCACGCCGAGCTCATTGAAGATTCGATACGAGAGCGCTCCGGCGGGCGCCGTGCCCCCCGGCACTACGTGACTGATGGCGAGGCCGGCCAGGTTAACGCGCAACGTGTTGAACCGGTCTGGCGAATAGGGGTGCAGGACAGTGCGGGTGAGTTCCACGTAGGAGTAGATGGCCGCCATCTCGAAGAGCACGGCGAGCGCGACAACGAAGGGATTGAGTGAGGACAAGAGATGCAGCGACGCGCGTGCCGAGGTGAACTGGGGTAGGACCAGGTACTCGGTGACAAAGACCAAGAGGCCGACGCTCAAGATGATGCGGATCTCTCGCGGCATGGCGAATCGCTTCTTGGGCTTCGGTTCGGACATGATCCTTCTCTGTGGCGCCTGGGCAGTCCTCAAGCTCGCTTCGAAGAGCCAGTCTAGGTTGCTTCGGTAGAATTGCTGGATGCGTGCGCTCGTGGTACTCCCTACGTACAATGAGATTCTCAACATCGAACTGATGTTGCGGTCGCTGCGCGAACTGGTGCCCGAAGCCGACCTCTTGGTGGTCGACGACGCCAGTCCCGATGGCACCGCGGCGAAGGCGCGCGAGGTGGCGAGCGAGCTGGGCCACATCGACATCTTGAGCCGACCGGCCAAGAGCGGACTGGGTGGCGCGTACCGTGCCGGTTTCTCGTGGGGACTCGAACGCGGCTACGACCACTTCGTTGAGATCGACTGCGATTTTTCCCACGACCCTCACGACCTACCGCGCCTGCTCGCACAGGGCGAACGCTACGACGTGGTCATTGGCTCACGTTACGTGCGCGGGGGCTCGATTCCCAAGTGGTCATTCCTGCGCCGACTCATCTCACGTGGCGGGAACCAGTACGCGTCCCTCGTTCTGGGACTGGGGGTGGCCGACTCGACGGCGGGGTTCCGGGTGTACTCGGCCGAGGCGCTGGCCATGATCGACTACCAGAGCGTGCGCGCCGACGGCTACGGCTTCCAGATCGAGATGACCTACCGCGCCCGCCGCTCGGGCGCGACGCTCATCGAGGTGCCGATCTCGTTCAGCGACCGGACCCGCGGCGTCTCCAAGATGTCCAGCGCCATTGTGCTCGAGGCACTGCTGCTCGTGACCTTGTGGGGGTGCCAGCGATTGCTGGGCATGGCGCGACCGACGCGTTAGACCCGCTCGACCAGCACCGACGAAAGCACGCTCGCGAGCTTGTCCTTGGTCTCTTCACGCTCAGCGGTGGGATCGGACTCGCTCACGATGCCCGCCCCGGCCCACGCTTCGAACTCGCTGCCCGCGATGAGCACCCCGCGTAGGCCAATCCACCACTCGCCGTCGCCGTTGGCGTCCAGCCAGCCGAGCGGACCGGCGTAGTGGCCGCGATCGCGCTGCTCGATCTGGCGAATTAGTTCGTAGGCGGCGCGCCGCGGGATACCGCCGACGGCGGCCGTGGGGTGCAGCATCGCGAGTACCTCCAGGGCGTCGGGCGCGTTGGCGGGCTCGTGGTGCACGCCGGTGATCCAGGTGCCCAAGTGCGCCACCGTGCGCAACGTGACGATCGACGGGGCGGGGTCAACACTGATGTCGTCGTAGCGATCGGCGAGGGTGCGCACGAGATCGTCGACCAGCACACCGTGCTCGTGCAGGTTCTTCGTGCTGCCGAGCAGCCAGGTCTCGTAGTCGTCGGGAGCGACGTTGCTCGGTAGGGCGATCGTGCCCGCCAGGGGGTGGCACTGGACCACGGGGCCGCTTCGACGCGCGAGAAGTTCGGGACTGGCGCCCACGTAGCGGCGCCCGTCGGTGGTGGGAAGGCTGTAGATCGTGCAGATGGGCTCGCGCACCCTGAGTCGGGCCGCGATGGCGGCGGCGTCTAGCGACTCGGGCACCGAGCCGCTCACGCAGCGCGCCAGCACCACCTTGTCGAGTTCCTTGCGTCGAAGGATCTCGACGGCGCGCGCCACCTGGTGGGCGTACTCCTCGGGCGTGGGCTGGTAGCGCAGCGAGCGAAGGCTCTGGGCCTCTTGGCTCGGTGTTCTCACCTCGGCGATGAGGATTGAGGGATCAGGCGAACCCTCCAGCATGCTCAGCCAGGCTTCGCCCGCACGGTTCTGGGTGATCAGGTAGCGTGCCACCTCTAGACGGGCCGGCGCGGATCGGTCGAAGGGAAGTGAACCGAAGGCGACCACGCCGCTGCCAGAAGGCCCATCGGATCCGAACAATTCGTGCCCGCGAAGCGCGCTGAGCACCTCGTCGCCACCCTCGAGCCCCATGGGCATCTCGCAGGAGGCCACGGACTCGCCAAAGCCGCAGCGGATCATGTCCGTGCTCTCGATCAGCCAGCCGTTGCGCGCGCCGAGGGCGCGCAACACCGGCTCGGGGATCGGGGCGATCGGTGTTCGTTCGAATCTCACTGGGACCTCGTTCCTAGA
Source organism: Acidimicrobiales bacterium (assembly GCA_035530815.1). Lineage (GTDB taxonomy): Bacteria > Actinomycetota > Acidimicrobiia > Acidimicrobiales > RAAP-2 > RAAP-2. The sequence goes on along the minus strand of DATKTZ010000003.1, from coordinate 5,828 downwards.
AACTGCTGGCTGAGTCCCCCCATGACACGGCGATGATTTACCGCGCTGAAGCCCGCCCGATTCAGCATCCGCACGATCTCCTCGGCCTCAGGCAGGTAGGCCGTTGACTGGGGAAGATAGTGGTAGGCGGCTCGGTCCGACACCAACGAACCGATGAACGGCACAATTCGTCGAAACCAGAGTCGAAAGCCCGCGCGCAGTAGTCCGCCAGCGGGTTCGGCGACCTCGAGCAACGAGATGCGTCCACCCGGTCGAGTGACCCGGGCCATCTCGTCGAAGGTCGCGGCGAGATCGGTGAAGTTGCGAAGCGCGTACCCGCACGTGATTCCGTCGAAGCTCGCGGTGCAAAAGGGCAGTGCGGAGGCGTCGGCCTGAACTCGTTCGGGCACGTCGCGACCCGCCTCGAGCATGCCGAAGCTGATGTCGGTGGCCACGGCTCGATGTCCCTGACGGATCAACTCGCGCGTGAAATCCCCGGTTCCCGCGGCGATGTCGAGCACCAGGCTGTTGGGTGCCAGACGCAGGTCGCCCACGGCTCGTCGACGCCACCGTGCGTCCAGTCCGAAGGTCATGAGCTTGTTGACCAACTCATAGCGCGGAGCGATCGCGTCGAACATGGCGCGAACCTGGCGCGTCTTCTCCTCTCCCTGGGGCAGTTTGATGGTGCCCATGACTCAGAGGTAGTAGCGAAAGAGGACCTGGGCGACGCACGAGGGCTTGGGGGCGTCTCGAACCTCGATGACCACATCCAGCGCCACCTGCACGCCGCCGGGCACCTGATCAATGGACGCCAACGTGGCACCCGCACGGATTTCGGAGCCCACCGGCACCGGGCTCGTGAAACGAACCTTGTTCGTGCCGTAGTTGATGCCCATCGCGACGCCGTTCACCTTGAGGACTTCGCCGAGCAGCACGGGAATCTTGGACAGGGTGAAGTAGCCGTGCGCGATCGTGCCGGCGAAGGGTCCCGCAGCGGCGCGCTCGGGATCGACGTGGATCCACTGGTGGTCGCCCGTAGCGTCGGCGAACAGGTTCACCTCTTGCTGGGTGACGGTGTGATAGCCGGAGTAGCCGAGGTGCGCGCCCACCAGTGCACTCAAGTCCTCGATGCTGTTCACGTGTGTGGTCATAACAACCTCCCTTCAGACTCTATCTTTCGCCACGTTGTGAGCGACGCGTTCGTACCGGCCTCGTAGGATGTTGCCATGGCCGCTGCAGTGCACGAAGAAGCACATCGATCGATCTCGGGGGGGTGGATCCGAGCGGGCATCTTCGGAGTGAGCGATGGGCTAGTCACTAACATCTCGCTCATCGTGGGCTTCGCCGGCGCGAACCCGGGCCACAACGTGGTTCGCCTCGCCGGTCTCGCGGGTCTGGTCGCGGGAGGATTCTCGATGGCCACCGGCGAGTACCTGTCGATGCGCGCGCAAAAGGAACTGCTCGAGTACGAGATCGACGTCGAGCGTCGCTCAATCGCCGCGGCACCCGAGGACGAGCAGAAGGAACTTCGCGACCTCTTCGTGTCGCGAGGCATCGACGTCGAGTTGGCCGAACGCCTCTCGATCGACCTGATGCGCGATCCGGACCTTGCCCTTCGTACTCACGCGCGCGAGGAGTTGGGTGTCGATCCTTCGGCAACCGGATCTCCCTGGGCTGCCTCGTTGTCGTCATTCCTCGCCTTTGCAATTGGCGCGCTCGTGCCCCTGTTGCCGTGGTTGTGGTCGAGCGCGGGCAACGACGTCATCTGGTCGATTATCTTCGCCGTTGTTGGTTCCTCGCTCGTCGGAGGAGGTATCGGATGGTTTACCCACCGCGGTGTCGTGCGTTGGGCGCTTCGCCAGACCTTCATCGGGGCCATCGCGGCCGCCGTCACCTTCGTCGTGGGTCGCCTCGTCGGCAGCTAGGGACGCGAGAAGCGGATGAGGTGGTCCTCGCGTTCGAGTTCGAACCCGAGGGACTGGTAGAGGGACCGGGCGGCGACGTTTGATTCGTCGACGAACAGTACGGCGCTGGCCACACCCTTGCGGCGCAGCGAGGCCAAGCCCTGAGTGACCATGACCCGACCGAGGTCGCGACCCTGAAAGTCAGGGTGGACCGAGACCACGTAGATCTCGCCGAATCGGTCCGGGTGCAACTCGTGCACTTTGGTCCAGCACGATGCCGCCAGGCGACCGTCGATCTCCAACAGCAAGAAGCCCGACGGGTCGAACCACGGTTCGTGGGTCCGCTGGTCAAGATCGCTCAGTAGCCAGGCACCCTGTTCGGGGTGGTCGGCGAAGGCCGTGTTGTTCTGATCGAGCCACGCTTCCTCGTCGTGGTGAGGATCGAAGTTACGCATGGTCGCGCTCGTGGGCACGTCGCGCACCGTCACGGGCAGCCTCACTCGCAACAACTGGAGCGTGCGCACGGTCTCGCCGCCGTCGACCGGCTGAGTACCGCGGGTCCACCAGTCGATACTTGACCGGCGCGCGAGGAGTTCTTCGAGCAGTCCCCGGTCAAGACCGCCGCCGCACATCTCAATAGATGGATGCTCGGTTCCGGTGACCATGGCGTAGTTCACCAACTTGTCGTCCTGGTAGGCGAGCCAGTGTTCGGCGGTCCACCCGTGCACGACGGCGCGTCGGCGTCCCTCGTCGATGGCCTCGCGCCCCAGGTGCACCTCGGTGTGATTGCACAGATTCAGGACATCGAGACGTTGGCGTGGCGTGAGTGTTGGGGTGCACTGCCACGGTGAAGTCATGGTTGAAGGCTAATGGTCGAGGCTACGACGTACGACTGGCCAGGCGGTTCAGGCGTCGCAGTAGCGCGCCTACGGTCCGCTCGGCCGCCACCAGCTCGCTGTACATCTCGTTGGGCATGCTCGATCCCTGAGTTTCGACGAGCGCGCTGATGCGCTCGGCCAGTTCGGTCATGGTCGAGGTGATGGTGTTGAGTTCATTGCGCGTTGACATTGACCACTGGCCTTTGCTCGGAGGGCGCGGAGTGCACGTTGGCGCATACTGTAATGGTTCTATGGACACATCCGTGATGGCACCTGATCAGGCCCTTGAGTGGTCCGTGGTGCGCGTGAGCGGACCCGACGCCTTTGACTATCTGCAGAGTCAACTCAGTCAAGATCTTGAGGGACTTGACGCCAAGGGTCGATGGTCGCTGCTCTTGGAACCCGACGGTGCGGTCCTCACGTTGTGCGTGGTGCGCGTGAGCGGACCGGACTACGAACTGGTGGTCGAACGCGAGACGGGCGAGGCGACACTGGCTCGACTGCGGCGGTTCCATCTGCGCTCGGAGTGCACGCTCGAATTGCGCGAGAGCGTTGAGGGGCCCTTCGAGCGCGTCGCGCAGATGGTGGAGGCCTCCTGGCCGGGGGGGCGCGAGTTTCGTGCGCAGTTGTCGCCTCAGAGTTTCGGCGCGCACGTTGTCGCCGCCGCGGTGTCGTTCACCAAGGGCTGTTTCACCGGCCAGGAACTGGTGGCGCGCCTGGACGCACGAAGCGCGAGCGTGCCGTGGCGTCTGGTGCACCTGGAAGGGCCGAGTCTGGGGCGTCTCCAGGAGGTGGCTCACCTGAAGGGTCCACCGGGGCCCCAGACCGTGACCACCGCGGTACAACGCTCAGGCGTGGTGGAGGCGTTGGCCATCGTGCACCGCACCCTGATGGATCCTGGCGCGCTCGACGAGTTCGCCGACGTGCGAATCATCACGTCAACGCCCTGAGGCGCGTGGCTGGTTAGCGTACTGGGCAGGGAGGCATCCATGCGGTTCATTGTTGAGGGACTGTTCATCAAGGTGTCAGGGGTCACGACCGAGGAGGACGCCCTCTTCTCTATCGGTCTGGGCGCCAACGCCGTTGGCTTTGAGTTCGGACCAACGCCCCGCCAGATATCGCCCGCGCAGGCGCACGACATCGTTCGCCGCCTTCCTCAGGGCGCGCTGTCCATCGGGGTGTTTCGCCACGAGATGCCCCAGCGGGTCGTCGAGATCGCCAACACGATCGGTCTGTCGGGGGTACAGATCGACGGGCCCATCTCCGTGGAGGAATTGCGCTACGTCGCCGATCGGGTCAACACCGTGTTGCGCAGCGTCTCGAGTACCGCCAACGTGGCGGCGTGGCCGCTGGAGGCGGGGATCGACTACATCGTGTTGCCCGAAGCGGACGACCACCACTCCCTGGTGGACTGCCTGGAGGTCTTTTCCGACGAGACGTTGGGGGTACCCCTGATCGCCTCGGGTGGGCTCACGGCCTCCAATGTCGTCGACGTCGTGCAGAACTACCCGGTCTGGGGGGTGGACGTGCGCTCGGGCGTCGAGACCGCACCGGGTGAGAAGGATCCAGTGTTGTTGGGCGAGTTCATTGCCAACGCGCGCTGGGCGTACGACAACGCCTACGTTGCGCGACGCTACGAGGAGTGGTTCTGACGCCTAGCCGTGATAGCGACGAAGCACCACGCTGCCGTTGTGACCGCCGAAGCCGAATGAATTGGACAACACGACTTCCACGTCGGCGCTTCGCGGCGCGCCGATGACCACGTCCAGGCCCACCTCGGGGTCAACGACCGTCGTGCCGGCAGTCGGCGGAATGCACTGGTGCAACAAGGTGAGCACCGAGGCCACGCCCTCGAGGGCGCCCGCGGCGGCGAGCGAGTGGCCCAGGTGGCCCTTGATGGAGGTGACCGGGGGCACGTGCTCACCAAACACGTGACGCACGGCAATGGATTCGGCCAGATCGTTGAGCGGTGTGGACGTGCCGTGCGCGTTGATGTGCGATACCTGTTCGGCGCTGATGTCGGCGTCGGCGAGTGCCAACTCCATGCAGCGAATCGCGCCGGCGCCGCTGGGATCAGGCGCGGTGATGTGGTGTGCGTCAGCCGTGGAGGCTGCGCCGATGATCTCGGCGAAGATGGTGGCGCCTCGTGCGAGTGCGTGCTCCCACTCCTCGAGGATCAAGATGCCCGCGCCTTCGCCCATGACGAATCCGTCGCGGCCTACGTCAAAGGGCCGCGAGAAGTCTTCGTTGGATAGTGCCGTCATGTTGCGAAAGCCCGCTTCCGCGATCTCGACCATGACGGCCTCGGCGCCACCCGCGACGGCGACGCTGGATCGACCGGTGGCGACGAGACGTGCCGCGTTGCCAATGGCGTGGGTTCCCGCGGCACACGCGGTCGTCACGGTCTCGCAGGGTCCGCCGAGTCCGAAGCGCATCGAGACCGCCGCGGTCGCGGCATTGGGCATCATCATGGGCACCATGAACGGTGACACGCGGTTCGCTCCGCGCTCAGCGAGGACCTTGACCTGTTCCAGGACCGTCTGGAGACCACCGATCCCCGTGGTGACGATGCTGCCCGCGTCCTCGATCGGTCCGGCGAGGCCGCTCTGACGCCACGCCTCATCGGCGGCCATCAGTGCGTAGAGGGAGAACGGGTCTAGGCGGCGCAACTCCTTGGGGCCCCCGATGGCCGACGCGTCGAACGCACTGATGCGCTTGCTCGGCGGCGCCGTGGGCTTTCCCAGCGCCTCCCACAGTGCGTCGACTCCGACGCCCGCGCAGGTGATAGCCCCGAGCCCGGTGACCGCGACTCGGCGACCCTGTACGGGACCCGAAGGAGTGCGAGCTACCTGCACTACAGCTTGGCGTAGATCAGTTCGAAGGCCTGGCCCACGGTGCTGATGTCCTTCAGTTCATCCTCGGCGACTTCGATGTTGAACGTCTCCTCGAGTGCCATGACCAGCTCGACGAGGTCGAGGCTGTCGGCGCCGAGGTCGTCGGCGAATGACGCCTCGAGCGTGACCTTCGAGGGGTCGACGGCGAGCACCTCGACGGCGTTGTCGGTGAA
>DATKTZ010000002.1:0-36839 GCA_035530815.1 Acidimicrobiales bacterium | reverse complement strand
CTCAACGGCGGCGACCGCTGGTGCCTGTGGCTGGTGAACACTCCACCGAGCGACTTGCGTGCATCTCGTGAACTCTCGACCCGCATTGCTGCGGTTGCTGATTTGCGTTCGAGAAGCAAGAAGCAAAAGACCCGAGACGACGCGAGCCGTCCCTGGGAGTTCCAGGAGATGCGTCAGCCCCAAGACCGCTACATCGCCTTGCCCCGTGTCACCTCGGAGCGTCGTCGCTACCTCCCGTGCGAATACTTCGATCCGAGTGTCATTGTCAATGACCAGGTTTTCACTATCAACGACAACTCGCTCGAGACCTTTGGCATCATTTCGTCGAGGATCTTCCGCATTTGGGCTGATGCGATCTCGGGGCGCTTGAAGAGTGACCTGCGACTGAGCGCCGAAATCACCTACAACAACTTCCCGTGGCCAGTGTTGAGTGCCGAGAAGGCGGGGCGCATCGAGAACGCCGCCGATGGAGTCCTCGTCGTGCGCGGTCATCTCCTCGGCGAGGGCAGGAACGTCACGCTGGCCGATCTCTACGATCCAACGACAATGCCCAAACAACTCCAAGACGCGCACGAAGAACTCGACCGCGCAGTGTTGTCGGCGGTGGGACTACGTGCTGACGCGACGGAGGCGGCCATCCTGGCGAAGCTCTTCGATCTCTATCGTGACCTCATCGGGGGGACCCTCCTCGACCCCGAGCCGGTGCGCAAGACTCGACGACACGCCGCCTGAAGTTATTTGGCCATCCGCTTGGCGACGGACTGGCCGTAGTTCTTCATCGCGGGTCCCTGTGATCGACTGATGTCGTGACTGTAGTAGTAGGTCATTGCGTCACTTTCGTGACCCAAAATCGAACGAGCGACGCGAATGTCAGGGTCTGGTTCCTCGGCCAGCCAGATGGCGGTGATGTAGCGGTTTATGTGACCGCGCCAATAGGGCAACCCGTGTGCTTTGAGCACGGCGTGCCATTCCTCGTTGTCCCGGTTGGGGGTGATGAGCGCGCCGTTTGATTGGAGGAATACCAGGTCGGCAAACTCCGGCTGCGGTTGCCACCCAGCGTCCTTCTTCCACTTGTTCTGGCGTATCTGGTGCTTGCGGAGTGCCTTCACCCAGAGGTCCGGAACCACCACCACACGCTTCTGGTGGTTCTTCGTCCCTTCTTTCAGATACCAGCCCGAGCCGTCCTGTTGGCGAGCCAACTGCTGGTGGACCGAGAGACGCACTTCCTTCCCGTCGAGACCCTCGATGGCGGACCAGGTGATGGCCAGACGCTCGGCCCGGCGAAGACCCAGGAACTGAAAGAGCCAGCGACAGTAGTTCGGTTCGTCCTCTTCGGCCAACACGGCCAAGAGTTCGCTGGCCATTTCGGCATACTTCGCGGCGGGTTCCCGGACTGTCGTTCGCCGGGGTGGCGTGACGGCATCGAGGGGTGAGTAGTCGAGGTGGTGGTTCCGAACACCGAAGGCGAGGCACCCCGAGAGCGCCATAAAGATGTTGCGCAGGGCCGAGCCACCGAGCAGGGGTCGAGAGTCCTCATCGGACTTGGGCTTGCGAGGAAGGATGTCCAGGAAGAGGTGGTCGAGGTCCGACTTGTTGAGTTTGGCGAGGGACCTCGCCCCTATGTGGGGCAGGATGTGGTTTCGGAAGTAGCCCTCGTATTTGGCGGCGATGTCGTCGGACACCCGTCCGCGACGATTGTCCTCGTCCCATTTCTCGAACAGGTCCTTCACAGTGAGCGTTGGCCCCGCGACGCGCCCGTGGCGGGTCCGGTCGCCGGTGAGCAACTTCTGATAGTTGAGGTCCAAGCGTTCCCGCGCTTCTTCTGGTGTTCGCCCATTTCCCGTGATCCGGGCACGTCCGGCCTCTCGACGCAAGGACAGGGGTATTTCCTTGGTGGCCTGCCAGAAGATGCGCGGGATGCTCTTGCCCGTATGGGGATCCAGGCGATAGACCGTCCTTTCATAGACGCCGCCCGAGCCCTGGGGCCGTCTTGGAGTCTTCTTAGCGGGCTTCTTCGTGGTGGCCATAGCGAGAGATTACGCCAAGTGATTACGCCAAGCGACCTAAAACAGCCAATACCCAGTGCGATAAACACTGGGTATTGGTCCTCGGGTGGAGGTGATGGGATTCGAACCCACTGCCTCTACATTGCGAACGTAGCGCTCTACCAATTGAGCTACACCCCCGAAGGAGATACCACTTTAGCCCAAGGCGTAGCGGGACTGTGATTCGCGGCGCCACTGACCCGAATCACTGGCGTCGTAGAACTCGGACGCGTACTGGGCCTGATAGCCGCCGTCGTAGCCGGGGCCGTCGCCGTACTCGTCATCGTCGTACTCGTCGTAGAGCGGTTCAACCGGAGCCAACGAGCGCGAGCGACCGAGACGAATCCCGAGCGACGTCTCGAGCAGGTAGCCCTGGCTGATGGCGTACAGCGCAAGGGCCACGTAGGCCGCGTCGGCCACCCAGGACAGCACCGCCAGATCGAGCAGCACCGACACGCCGGTCACGTAGGCGATCGCGCTGGTGAGCACCGTCACGAGCACCAGGCGGGTCACCATCATGCGGCGCCGCGCGCGCATTGAGCGACGCCGGATCGGTGGCTCGTCGTAGACGACCGCGTCGGCCTGGCGTGGCACCGATGCGTACGCTGCCGCGTAGCGGTTGGACTGGACCGCGGGACGCGGCTCGTCGTCGTGGTCGAAGTCGTAGCTCTCACTCCAGTCCTGCCACGAGTGTCGGGCCTCGAGCGAGCGGTAGGTGTCGTCGTCGTGGACCACGGTGAGGTGAGGACGACGCGGCGACGGATCCCTCTCGGCCGGCGCGGAGTAGTACGCGTCATCTGGTTGCTCGAGCCGGTGCGCGGGTGCGACAACGTAGCCCTGTCGGCTCAGGACCTGGTGCTCGGCGTGGAAGTGTTCGATGGACTTCTCGGCGCCGCCGTCGCGAAATCGACGAACCACCATCGGCGTCAGCAACACAATCCACAAGAGAGCGAGGATTATTAGAAGCATCCGACCGGCTCCCATATGAATCCCTTACACATTGATGTCAAATGTACAGGGCAGAAAACTTTTTTTGGTGGATGTCACGCCTCGTGGAGGCCGCATTCCTCTTTGTCGGCACCGGCCCAGCGGCCCGAACGACGGTCGCCAGGCACGAGGGGACGCACGGTCACCGCCGCACAGCCGATCGACGCGTAGCCCTCGCGCCACAGCGGATGCACCTCAAGTTCATTCGCCGCGAGGTAATACGCGATGTCGTCGTCGCTCCAGGTCGCCAGCGGATTGACCTTCACCAGGTCGAACTTGTCGTCCCAGGTCACGATCCTCATGGTCGCACGCGTCGCGGCGTCCACTCGCTTAACCGCCGTGAGCCACGCCCGGCGACCCTCGAGTGCGCGTCGCAGCGGTTCGACCTTGCGCAACTCGCAACACCCGTTCGCGCCGCACGGTACGGTCGCGGCATCGGGACCGGGCACGGTGCGCGTGAGCCGCAACGACCACTCGCGTTCGACGCGCGCCGCAAAGTCGAGCGTCTCGGCAAAGTGCCCGCCGGTATCCAAGAAGATGATCTCAGTGTCCGGTCGCAACTGATGCACCATGTGCAAGAGCGCGACGTCCTCGAACGAGCAGGCCATCGACACGTTCTCGCCGAATCGCTCGAAAGTCCAGTTGAGGATGTCGAGTGGGCTGGCGGTCTCGAAGCGCGCGTTCAGCGCGTCGAGCTCTTCCAGTAGGGTGGGGGTTGGCGTTTTCATATGGGTTTCAGATAAAGTCTAACATTCTCTATTGGTTTAGTAGACTATTCGAAGAACCTTATCTCACTCTCATCTATGACATCTACCCCACTTCGTACACTTAAGGCCATCAACCATCTTGATGCGCTTGAGTCCCACGCCATCTTCATTCTGCGAGAAGTAGTCGCCGAATGCGAGCGGCCCGTCCTGCTCTTTTCGGGAGGCAAGGACTCCGCGGTGCTATTGCACCTGGCGGTCAAGGCCTTTGCCCCCCAGCAACTGCCCTTTCCGGTGATGCACGTCGACACCGGTCAGAACTTCCCTGAGGTCCTCGCCTACCGCGACGCCGCCGTGCGGCGCCTCAGCGCGCGCCTGGTGGTCGCGAGCGTCCAGGACTCCATCGACCAGGGCAAGGTCGTCGACCCGGGTCCGCTGGGCTCGCGCAATCGCCTCCAGACCGTCACCCTGCTCGACGCCATCACCGAACACGCCTTCGACGCCGCCTTCGGCGGCGCACGCCGCGACGAGGACAAGGCCCGCGCCAAGGAACGGGTGCTTTCGTTCCGTGACGCCTTCGGCCAATGGGATCCGCGCCAGCAGCGTCCCGAACTCTGGCAGCTCTACCAGGGCAAGGTGAACCCCGGCGAGCACCTGCGGGCCTTCCCGCTGTCGGACTGGACCGAACTCGACATCTGGCAGTACATCGAGCGCGAGGAGATGGAGTTGCCGTCGATCTACTTCGCCCACGAGCGCGAGGTCGTGCTGCGCGACGCCATGTGGCTGGCGGTCGGACCCTTCGTCGAGCCGCGCCCCAACGAGACGGTGCAGGTGCGCACGGTGCGCTACCGCACGGTCGGCGACGCGAACTGCACCGGCGCCGTCGACTCGCACGCGCGAACGGTGCGCGAGATCATCCACGAGATCGCGATCGCCAACGTCTCCGAGCGCGGCGCCACGAGGGCCGACGACAAGTTCTCCGAGACCGCGATGGAAGACCGCAAGCGCGAGGGCTACTTCTAGATGAGCGTGATCAGCAAGGACTTGCTCCGCCTGGCGACGGTGGGCTCGGTCGACGACGGCAAGTCCACCCTGATCGGCCGCCTGCTGGTCGACACCCGCCAACTCTTCGATGACCAACTCGATGCGGTGATCAACGCCTCCGAGAAGCGCGGCGTGGGCGACCTCGACCTCAGCTTCGTCACCGACGGACTGCGCGCGGAACGCGAACAGGGCATCACGATCGACGTCGCGTACCGCTACGCGACCACGCCGACACGCAAGTTCATCATTGCTGACTGCCCCGGCCACGTGCAGTACACGCGGAACATGGCGACGGGTGCGTCCACCGCGGATCTCGCGCTCGTCGTGCTCGACGTCGCGCACGGGCTCAAAGAGCAGACCCGCCGCCACCTGTGCATCGCGGCCCTGTTGGGCGTGCGGGCGCTGGTGGTCGCGGTGAACAAGATGGACGCGGTCAACTGGTCCCAGACCGCCTACCAGGGTGTGCTCGACGAGATCGAGACCATCGCCGGCGAGTTGAGCTTCTCCACCCTCACGGTGATCCCCGTGTCAGCGCTGCTCGGCGACAACGTCGTCGAGACCTCCGCCCACACTCCCTGGTACCAGGGCCCAACGGTCCTAGAGGCCCTCGAACGGTCCGACGCGGGCGCCTGGACCTCCTCGGGTGCCGGGCGCCTGCCCATTCAGTGGGTACTGCGCCAGCCCGGGGGCGGGCGCACCTACGCCGGCATGACTAACGGTGGCCCGCTGCACGTGGGCGACAAGGTGACCCTCCTGCCCGCCGACGTCGAGACCACCATCACCGCGGTGCGCTCGGGCTCGGGCCCACGCGGCGAGGCCGAAGCCGGCCTCAGCGTTGACGTAGCACTGGCCGACGAGACCGACGCGGGCCGCGGCGACCTGCTGGCCTTCGCCCCGCTGCCCCACGTCACGCGTGAACTGGTCGCCACGATCTGCTGGTTCGGCGACAAGCCACTCACCGTTGGCCAGCGTCTTCGTCTGAAGCACACGACGCGGGTCACCCCCACGCGCGTGACATCCCTCGATGGCGTCGTCGACATCTCAACCCTGAAGATCGAAGAGACCAGCGAACTGTCGACCAACGAGATCGGTCTGGCGACCCTGCACACCGGTGACCCGCTCGTGGTCGACGACTACCGCGACAACCGGGTCACCGGAAGCTTCGTCCTGATCGACGAGGTCACCAACGCCACCGTCGCGGCGGGCATGGTCGGGCGCCCGTCGTTCCTCTAGAACTGCATGAGCATCGCCACCAGCGCGACGGCGATAAGCAGTACCAGTGTGTCGATTGACCTAACGAGCTGGCGCCCGCGATCGGGCGAGGCGACGCCGTCGTGGTGGACAACCTCGCTGACCACCCGCTCCAAGGGCAGGGTGCGCGCCTCGAGGTGGCCGGCCGCAGCCAGGTAACAGAGGATCCCCACCCCGATCCAGGGCCGCGTCAGCGAGACATCACTGGTTCCCGAGAGTGACATGATCAGTCCGGTAACCGGCAACAGGTGCATCAGGCGCGCCGCCCAGTTGCGCCGCAACGGAAAGCGCGCCGCCTGGGTCTGGGCGTCCGCGCCTCGCACGATCTGTCGAGCGGCCGCGCGCATCGCGATCAGCACCGTCACGGTGGCCACGGCCACGATGATGTGCACCAACAAGACCAGGTCGTAGGCGACGTTCGTTGCGATCATGGCTCAGAGAGTAACGTCTCGGCTGCTCGATACGGGTCGGTGGCGCCCGCGAGCAGTGCATCGAGCTGCGCGTCGTAGGCCGCGCCGTGGGCCAACTCGCGGATGCGCGAGCGCATCATCATCGCGAGGACCTTGTCCAACTCCGCGCGCAGTTGCGCGCGCCGGTGCGCCTCCAGGGGGCCCGCCTCGAGGAACGCGCGGTGCGCGACGATGGCGTCCCACAGCTCCTCGGTGCCCGCGCCGGTACTCGCCACGGTCTCGAGGATCGGGGGTCGCCACTCGTGCTCGCCGCCCAGGTCCAACATCTGCTCGAGGTCGCGGCGGGTCTCGCGTACGCCGGCGCGGTCGGCCTTGTTGATCACGAAGATGTCGGCCACCTCGAGCAGTCCGGCCTTGTTGGCCTGCATCGAGTCGCCCCAGCCGGGGTTGGTGACCACGATGGTGGTGTCGGCGGCCGAGGCGATGTCCACCTCCATCTGGCCCACCCCCACGGTCTCGACCAGCGCCAAGGTGAAGCCCGCCGCGCCCAGCACGCGCAGCGCGTCGGGCACGGCCAGCGAGAGACCGCCCAGGTGGCCGCGCGTGGCCATCGAACGGATGAAGACGTGCTCGTTGGTCGCGTGATCCTGCATCCGGATGCGGTCACCGAGGATGGCGCCGCCGGTGAAGGGCGAACTCGGATCGACACAGAGCACCCCAACGTCGCGAAAAGATGCGCGCCCGTCGAACGAGCCGCGCGCCAGCGCCACGCTGATCAACTGATCAGTCAAGGTCGACTTGCCCGCGCCGGGTGGCCCGGTGAGGCCCACCGTGTAGGGGGCGGGCTCGGCGTACGCCAGCGCGGCGGTGTCACGCTGACGAGCCCCGCCGGACTCCACGTAGGTCACCAAGCGCGCCAGCGCGGTGCGTGAGCCGGTACGCGCGAGCGCCACCAGTTGCGCCGGTTCGCGTTCGATCACCCGCGCACCACGTTCGCACCCAGACCCGCCAGCCTCGTCACGAAATCGTCGTAGCCACGCTCCACGTGCTCGAGTCCGTCGACCGTTGTCTGGCCCTCAGCCACCAGACCGGCCAGCACCAGGGCCGCGGTGGCGCGGATGTCGGTGCCGCGCACCTCGGTGCCCACCAGACGGTCGACTCCGCGGATCATGGCGTGGTGGCCGGCCGTGGTGATCTGCGCACCCAGGCGCACCAGCTCGTCGACGTAGCGAAACCGGCCCGAGAACAGGTTCTCGGTGACCACCGAGACCCCGTCGGCCACACTCAGCATGGTCGTGATGAGTGGCTTGTAGTCGGTGGCGACTCCGGGGTAGGGCAACGTCGCCACGTCAGTCGCGCCCAGGCGCCCGGGCCCGCGCACCGCGACGCCACCGCCTCGCTCGTCCACCTCGGCGCCCATCGCCTCGATCTTTCGCAGCAGCATCTCCATGTGGTCGGGTCGCGCGTCCAGCACGCGCACCTCGCCACCCGTGATGAGTCCCGCGGCGAGATAGGTGGCGCTCACCACGCGGTCCGCAATGACCTCGTGACGCGCCGGAACCAGGTGCGCCACGCCGTCGATGGTCAGGCGCGAGGTCCCCAGACCCTCGATCCTCGCGCCCATGGCGACGAGTTGGCGCCCGAGGTCCTCGACTTCGGGCTCGCGCGCGGCGTTGTCGATGACCGAGCGTCCCTCGGCGAGCACGCAGGCCATCATGAGGTTGTCGGTCGCGGTGTGGCTGGGGTACTCGAGCGTGATTCGCGTGGCGCGCAGCCGGTCGCCTAGGCGGGTGGCTCGGATGAAGGTGCGGTTGTTCTCGAAACGCGCTCCCATCGCCGAGAGGCCGTCGGTATGGAAGTTGATCGGCCGCTGACCAAAGTCGTCGCCCCCGGGCAGGGCCATATTCGCCTCGCCGCAGCGCGCGAGCAGAGGCCCGAGCACCACGATCGACGCCCGCATCGCCTCGAAGAGGTGCGAGGGCGCCACGGGATGCAGGTCGCGCGCCTCGGGCACGTCAATGCTCAGTTCATGGGGGGCCGTGGCGCGCACGCGACAACCCAGTGCCTCGAGCAATTGACACATGACGTCGACGTCGGTGATTGAAGGCACGTTGGTCAGCACGTGCTCGCCCGACGCTAACAAGCACGCGGCCATCTGCTTCAGCACCGCGTTCTTGGCCCCGAAGGCCTGGACGTCGCCCGCGAGGGGTCCGACGGGCTTTACGAGGAGAGAACTCACCCCTCAAGTATGGCCGGTCGTGACAAACACCCACCGCTACCACCCGGTATCTCGGTCCGATGTGCACGGCTAGTACGCTGCAGACGTGCAGCCACCATCCAGGCCCGACCGCAACATCGCCCTCGAAATGATCCGCGTCACCGAAGCCGCGGCCATCGCCGCGGCCCGCTGGGCCGGTCGCGGCGACAAGAATGCCGCCGACGGGGCCGCCGTGGACGCCATGCGCTTCGTGCTCGAGGGCGTGGCCATGGACGGCATCGTGGTCATCGGCGAAGGCGAGAAGGACGAAGCACCAATGCTCTTCAACGGCGAGCACATCGGCGACGGCCGCGCACCCCAGGTCGACGTCGCGGTGGACCCGATCGACGGCACGACCCTCACGGCCATGGGGCGCAAGGGCGCGGTTTCGGTGATCGCCCTGTCGGAGCGGGGCTCGATGTTCAATCCCGGACCCTGCGTCTACATGAAGAAGGTCGCGGTGGGACCGCGCGGGCGCGGGGCCATCGACATCAACGCCACCGCTACCGAGAACCTCCGCGAACTCTCCCAGCGCCTGAAGAAACCCGTCGAGGAGCTCGGCGTGGTCATCTTGGACCGCCCGCGTCACGAGGACCTGGTAGCCGAGGTGCGCGAGGTGGGTGCTCGAATCCTCTTGATCTCCGACGGCGACGTGGCCGGCGCCATTGCCACCAGTTGGCCCAACTCGGGCGTCGACGTACTGTTCGGCGTGGGCGGCACCCCCGAGGGGGTGATCGCCGCGGCCGCGATCAAGGGTCTCGGCGGCGAATTGCAGGGCCTCCTGTACGCGCGCGACGACGCCGAGCGCCAACTCGCCGAGGACATGGGCTACGACTTCAGCCGCGTGCTCACCGAGGATGATCTGGTCGCCAGCGACAACTGCTTCTTCTCCGCCACGGCGATCACCGACGGCGATTTCCTGCGCGGCGTGCGCTTCTACGACTTCGGTGCCACGACCCAGTCCTTGGTCGTTCGTTCACGATCGGGCACCGTGCGCACCATCGAGACCTTTCACCGCCACAACAAGTACCAGCAGTTCACACCCGTCGCGTTCTAGAACCTATTGAATTGGGTCGCGCGAGGGCGTAAGGTCCGCCTTGAGGCCACGGCACGAGAGTCCCCTGGCCCAGGGGGTGGTCATGAACGTTTCGAATCTGCTGGCAACCAAGGGGCACGACGTTGCCACGATCTCGCGCGAGCGTTCGGTGAGCGATGCTCTCGAAGTGCTGCGCGAGCGTGACATCGGCGCCCTCGTCGTCACCGCACTCAACGAGCCGCTCGCGGGCATCATCAGCGAGCGCGATATCGTGCGTGCCCTCGCCCGACAAGGGGGCGCGGCGCTGGAGCTAACGGTGCATGAGCTCATGACCCCGAACGTGAGCGTGTGCGACGAGACGACCTCGTTGACGTCGCTGATGGGGCTCATGACCAGCCAGCACATTCGCCACGTCCCGGTCATTCGCGGCGACCAGGTCGTCGGACTGGTGTCGATCGGCGACGTCGTGAAGGCCCGCTTCGACGAGCTCGAGCACGAGAAGCAGGAGCTGATCGACTACGTGAGCGCCCGCTAGGGCCTAGCGCTGGACCGCGCGCAGTCGCAACTCAGCTCGCTCGAGCGCGCCCTGGGCCAGGGCGCGCGCCGCGTGATCATCGGGGTTCGCGTTGGCCGCGACGAGGGCCGTCTCGGCTGACTCCTTGGCCGCGAGCGCCCGATCCGCGTCGATCTCGGTGGTTCGCTCGGCGACGCCCGCGAGCACGGTGGCTAACGTTTGGTTCTCCACGTCGTCGGCACCCACCTGGAAATAACCCCCGTGCACCGCAAAGGCGACTTCGCCGGCGTCGGTGTCCACGCGCACAATCCCCGCGACCACGTCACCAACCGTCGCGGTGTGCTGGGGCAGGATCATGAACTCGCCGTCGGCCGAGCGCGCAATCAGGGCCTTGGCCTCGCCAACCCACAGCGCCGACTCGGGCGTCACGATTTCGACCTTCAGCGTCGCCATGGTCAACTGTTCTCGAGCTCGTGCGCCTTGCGCAGCACGCCCTCGGCGCCGCCCACGTTGAGGAACGCCTGCTCGGGGTAGTTGTCTAGGTCACCCTTGACCAGCGCTTCGAAGGATTCGATGGTCTCCTGGACGGGCACGTAGATGCCGTCGATGCCGGTGAAGACCTTGGAGACGAACATGGGCTGGGACAAGAAGCGTTGGATCTTGCGCGCGCGCGTCACCGTGATCCGGTCGTCCTCGGACAGCTCGTCGAGTCCGAGGATTGCGATGATGTCCTGGAGTTCCTTGTTGCGCTGGAGCACCTGTTGGACCTGACGGGCGACCTGGTAGTGGCGATCACCCACGATCTCGGGCGCCAGGATGTTCGACGTCGAGGTCAGCGGGTCCACCGCCGGGTAGATGCCCAGCGCCGCGATCTGGCGACTCAACTCGGTCGTGGCGTCGAGGTGGGTGAAGGTCGTGAACGGCGCCGGGTCGGTGTAGTCGTCCGCGGGCACGTAGACGGCCTGCAGCGAGGTGATCGAGTGGCCCCTGGTGGAGGTGATGCGCTCCTGGAGCTCGCCCATCTCGTCGGCGAGCGTCGGCTGGTAGCCCACGGCGCTCGGCATGCGACCGAGCAGGGTGGACACCTCCGAGCCCGCCTGCACGAAGCGGAACACGTTGTCGACGAACAACAAGACGTCCTGGTTCTTCACGTCGCGGAAGTACTCCGCCATGGTGAGCGCCGCGAGCGCCACCCGCAGGCGCACCCCCGGTGGCTCGTCCATCTGGCCGTACACGAGCGCGGCCTTTTCGATGACGCCCGACTCCTTCATCTCCAACAAGAGGTCGGTACCCTCGCGAGTGCGCTCACCCACTCCGGCGAACACGGACACGCCGCCGTGCTGGAGGGCGACGCGGTTGATCATCTCCATGATCAACACCGTCTTGCCCACGCCGGCGCCGCCGAAGAGTCCGATCTTGCCGCCCTGCACGTAGGGCTCGAGCAGGTCGATCACCTTGATGCCGGTCTCGAACATCTGGGCGTGCGGCTCAAGCTGGTCGAACGCCGGCGGGTTGCGGTGGATCTCCCAACGGTCCTCCACCGGTCCGATGTCCTTGGTGTCGAGGGGCTGGCCGAGCACGTTGAACACGTGACCGAGCACCGCGTCACCCACCGGCACGGTGATGCCGCGTCCGCTCTGGCGCACCACGGCGCCGCGCACCAGGCCGTCGGTCGACTTCATGCACACGCAGCGCACGCGACCCTCGCCGATCTGCTGGGCAACCTCGGCGACGACCGTGATCGTCTCGCCGTCGAGCTCGAGCTCCATCTCGACCGCGTGGTTGATCTCGGGCAACGAGTGCGGGGGGAACTCGACGTCCACCACCGGACCGGTGATGGCGACAACACGACCCGTCTCGAGGGTGGTCCTTTCGGGAGCCATAGTCATTTGTTTCTCACTTTCCCGAGCGGAGCGCTTCGGCGCCGCCCACGATTTCCATGATTTCGGTGGTGATCGAGTCCTGGCGGGCTCGGTTCATGATGCGCGTCAGCGACAGGCCCAGGTCATCGGCGTTGTCGGTCGCGGCGGCCATTGCGCGCTGCTGAGAGGTGTGGAACGACGCCGCGCCTTCGAGCAGCGCGGCGAAGACCTCGCTCTCGAGTGCTCGTGGCGCGAGCTCGGTGAGCAGTTGCTCCACCTCGGGTTCGAACTCGGTGTAGCCCTTCAGCTTCGTCGTGGTCGCGGCTTCGGGTAGTTCGGGCAGCGTGAGCGGCAACAGCTGCTCCACTTCGACACTCTGGGTGGCCGCGGAGAGAAAGCGCGTCGACACCAACAGCACCTGTTCGACCTCACCGTCGATGAAGGGAGCGGCCATGCGGGCGCCCACCGCGCGGGCGTCGGTGAAGGTCGGACGGTCGGCGAAGCCGATGAAACTGTCCTCGACCTCGATGCCGCGGAAGCGGTAGAACGCGCTGGCCTTCTTGCCCACCGCGAAGAGGCGCACTCCGACACCCTTGGAGCGAAACTCGTTCACGAGCCGTTCGCCCGCGCGCATCACCGAGGAGTTGTACGCGCCCGACAGTCCCCGGTCGCCGGTGATGACGAGCACGAGCACGTTGCGCACGTGCTCCGGCGCGGCCAGGAGCTTCTTGGCGCCGGCGGGGTCACCCATGGCGGCCTCGATGATGATGCGCCGCATGCCGCTGCGGTAGGGCCGGTTGGCCACAATGCGCGCCTGGGATCGGGCGATCTGGGACGCCGCAATCAGCTCCATTGCCTTGGTGATCTTTCTGGTGTTCTGCACCGACTTGATACGTCGGCGCAAAATGCGTTCCTGTCCACCGGCCACGGCTCCTCCTCTCGCTCGATCTCTTCTACGTGATGACTAGTTGGTGACCGCGAAAGCGTCGATGAATGTGCGCAACGCGGCGTCCATCGCGTCGGTGTCGGGCAGGTTCCCGGTCGTTCGAATCTGCTCCAGCAGGTCGGCGTGCTTGGCCCGGAACGTGGTCAGCAGTTCAGACTCGAAGCGGCGCACGTCCTCGACCGGAATCGTGTCGAGCCAGCCGCGGGTGCCCGCGTAGATCGCCACCACCTGCTCTTCGACGGGCACCGGCGCGTTGAGGCCCTGCTTCAAGAGCTCAGTCAGTCGGTAGCCACGGTCGAGCTGGGCCTGGGACGACTTGTCCAGCTCGGAGCCGAAGGTCGCGAACGACTCCAGGTCGCGGAACTGCGCGAGGTCGATCTTGAGCGTGCCCGCCACAGCCTTCATGGCCTTGATCTGGGCCGCGCCACCCACTCGCGAGACCGAGTTGCCGACGTTGATGGCCGGGCGCACGCCCGAGTAGAACAGGTCCGACTCGAGAAAGACCTGGCCGTCGGTGATCGAGATCACGTTGGTGGGGATGTACGCCGAGATGTCACCGGCCTTGGTCTCAATGATTGGCAGCGCGGTCAGTGACCCGCCGCCCAACTCGTCGCTCAACTTTGCGGCGCGCTCCAGCAGACGGCTGTGGAGGTAGAAAACGTCACCCGGGTAGGCCTCGCGGCCCGGCGGGCGGCGCAGCAGCAGCGAGATCTGGCGATACGCCTCGGCCTGCTTGGACAGGTCGTCGTAGACCACCAGTGCGTGCTCGCCACGGTCCATCCACTCCTGGCCGATGGCGCAACCCGCGTAGGGGGCGAGGAACTTAAACGGGGCCGGGTCGCCGGCTGAGGCGACCACGACGACGGTGTAATCAAGGGCGCCGTGATTCTCGAGAACCTTGACGGTCTGGGCGACCGACGAGTTCTTCTGGCCGATCGCGACGTAGATGCACTTCACGCCCTGACCCTTCTGGTTCAAGATCGTGTCAATGGCCACGGTGGTCTTACCGGTCTTGCGGTCGCCGATGATCAACTCGCGCTGGCCTCGTCCGATCGGGGTCATCGCGTCGATGGCCTTAATGCCGGTCTGGAGTGGTTCGCTGACGGGCTGACGGCCGATGATGCCGGGGGCCTGGACCTCCATGCGTCGCGTCTGCGGGTTGACCAGGGGTCCCTTGCCATCGATGGGCTCGCCCAGGGCGTTCACGACGCGCCCGATCAGGGCGTCGCCGACCGGCATCGAGAGGATCCGACCGGTCGATCGCACGACCTGCTCCTCTTCGATCTGGTCGACCGATCCGAGCACGACCGCGCCGATCGTCTCCTCGTCGAGGTTCATCGCGAGACCGACGGTCCCGTCTTCGAACTCCAGCAGTTCGTTCACCTTGGCCGACGGCAGACCCGACACGCGCGCAATGCCGTCACCGACCTCGACCACGCGACCCACCTGCTCGGCGCCGACGCTCGGGCTGAACTCGGTGACGTACTTGCGCAGCGCGTCGGTAATCTCAGTGGCACTAATGGTGAGCTCAGTCATCACAGTTTCCTTCTTCTAGTCGTTTCGATTCAATGAAGCTTCGTAGAGGCGGCCCGACGCCATGGCGTCGTGCAGCGTGCCCAGGCGGCCACGGGTGGTGGCGTCCAGTCGCAGGTCGCCCACCTCGACCAGCACGCCACCCAACAGCGCGGGGTCCTCGGCGATTTGCAACTCCACGTTCTTGCCGGTGAGGGTGGTCAGCGAACGCGTCAGTTGATCGCGGCTCGACTCGTCGAGCGCGCGTGCGGTGTGCACGCGCGCGACGCGCCAGTCGCGCGCCCGGGCGACGTAGTCGACCAGGAAGTCCAGGGTGCCCACGACGTCACGCGGCCGCCCGCCCTCGACGACGTAGCGAGCGATGCGAAGGGTCACGGGGCGCACCCGCTGGGCCAGGAGTTGCTCGGTGAGCCCGAGGCGCGCCTCGAGTGGCGCGTCGCGGTCCAACAGCAGGCGGCGCAACTCGACGTTGCCCTCAACCGTGCGGGCCCACGAGAAGAGCTCGTCCTCGATCTGGGCGAAGCCCTCCACGTCGATCTCTTCGAGCAGCGCGTCGGCGAAGCCGCTGACGCGCCGGCGCGCGGCCATCAACCCGAGGCTGGGCAGCTCCACGGTTCCCACTTCATTGAACGAACGTGCCGTGATCGCCAGTTCCGCGATCGCGTGGGGCACCTCCTGGGCCGGCGCCGAGGCGGCGGCGTAGGCCGCGAGGCGGCGCGTCGCCACGTGCACCTTGCCCTCGAGCAACTGGCCCAACACCTGTCCACGGGCGGGTCCCGTGATGGAGGTGTCGGTCAGCACTGCGCGAAGGTCCGAGCGGGCGAGGACGGTCTGCTCGAGCGAGGTGAGTTCACTAGCGACCGTGGCGCGCGCAGCGCCATCGAGTGAACCCAGGAGGGCGCCAGCGAATCCTTCGAGCATGGGCAACATGATCAGCTGTTCACTCCGCGCTGGGACTCAGCATCCAACGCCGCGATGGCCTCGCGGACCAGATCCTGGTGCGCCGACTGGTCGACTTCGCGACCGACGATCTTGGTCACCAGATCGAAGACGATCTCACCGATCTTGGCCGACGCCTCGTCGATGGCGCGCTGGCGCGCCATGACGACCTCGGCCTGAGCAGAGGCCACGATGCGGTCGTACTCGGCCTGGCCGCGTCCGCCCGCCTCGGCCTTGACCTGGTCGGCGGTGGCCTGAGCGGCCGCGACGATCTCGCGGGCCTGATCGCGCGCGGCGTTGAGCACCTTCACGCGCTCGTCACCCGCCGCGGCGGCCTCGGCCCTCGCCGCGTCCGCCGCCTCGAGCGAGGCTCGGATCTTCTCCTGACGAGTTTCGAGGGCCTTGTTCAGGGGCGGCAGGATGTACTTCTTCATGAAGAAGAGAATCGCGACCAGCACCAGGAGTTCGACGAAGAACGTCCCGTTGGGCAAGAGGAACATCGAGCCGACGATCATCTCAAGTGACCTGCTTTCTAAAGTGAACGGACACGTTGCCCGATGCACCAGCACCGGGCAACGTCAGGACTACTGCGCCTTGAAGACGTAGACGAAGACGACCATGAACAGCAGGTTGATGAAGTACATCGCCTCCACCAGACCAACCGTCAAGAAGAAGTACTGACGCGCCTTGTTCTCGATCTCGGGCTGGCGGGCAATCGCTGCGATGGTCTGGCTACCGGCCAGGCCGTCACCTACTGCCGCACCGATAGCGCCGCCACCGAGGGCGAGTCCGCCACCGACGAGTGCGCCCGCGATGCGTACTGCGGAAGCCACGGTGTCTGTATTTGCCATTGTCTGTATTCCTCCTGGGTTGGGTTAATGAGAGGCCTGTAGCGCCTCGGTTGAGGCTAGATGTTCTTCAACGTGCGCTTCGTCGTGGCTCATCGCCATGCCGAAGTACAACACTGCGAGCAACATGAAGATGAAGGCCTGGATCGCGCCGAGCAGTCCGGTGTCGAAGAGCTTCCAGGCGAATTCGAGGGGCGGCGTCACGTAGATCGGCAAGAGTGCGAGCAGCACCACCACGAACAGCCCACCCGAGAAGATGTTCCCGAAGAGACGGAAAGTCAGCGTGATCGGCTTGGTGATCTCCTCGATGACGTTGATGGGCGCCAGCGCAGCGTAGGGCTGACGGTAGTGGCGAAAGTATCCGCGAACGCCGCGAGCTCGGAATGATTCGATGTGCACCCAGACGATGACGAACGCCGCCATCGCGAGCGGCAGGTTGACGTCACCGGTGGGCGCCGGGAAGATCGGGTCCGAGACCCCGGGATGCATCGCGGTGGGCAAGAAGTCGAGCCAGTTGCAGATCAGAATGAAGAGGAACAGCGTTACACCGAGTGGCACGAATCGGCGTCCCTCGGGGCCCACCGCGGCGTCGGCCAGCTCACTTACTTGTTCGACGAGTATCTCCCAGATGAGCTGGAGTTTGCCGGGTACGCCGTCAGTCGCCTTCGCCCGCATGCGCAGCCCGAGAAACAGCAGAATCCCTGCGGCGAGCAGCGTTGAGAGCACGATGTCACCGTCGATCGTGAGGCCGAAGAGGTGAAACGTCGGGTGTACACCCACGGTGATCTTGCCGACAGCCAGCAGCGTCCTCACTCGATTCCTCCCTGATTCGACACCACGCGCAACACATTGAGCACGAACACGATTTGATAAAGCACAAGCCCTGACACAATACCGATTCCCAGGGGTGCGTTCAGAAACAACACGCCAATCACGATGAGCGTGACGATGGCGAGGCGTCCGGTCGTCTTTCCACCCAGTTGGCGACGCACGGCCTTGGAGCTCTGCTCACCCTTCAGCTGCACCTTCGCGGCCTGGCGATCCAGTGAACGCAGGTTCATCAGGGCGAGACCCACGCCGATGATCAGGCCCAACGCACCCAATGGCGGGGCGGTGAACACGGCCACCAAGAAGCCCACGGTACCCACAATGATCGCCGAGAGGGTGGTTCGACGCAGCAGTCGAGGAAGTGTGTTAGCGGGGAGGTTTTCGAGCACGGGCAATAGTTTCTAGAGGAAACGTCGGACTTGCTTCACAACGCTCAGCACGGCGACGACCGTCCCTAACACTATCCCGATTATCAGACCCACCGGAGCGGCTCCCCACAACCGGTCGATCCACAGCCCCACCACCACGCCGCCAGCCTCGCAGATAGCGATCGTCATGCCCATCGCGGCGAAGGCCGCGATGCCCGGAAGGTCGACGATGGGACCCCCCTGCCCCTCTTGTCCCTCCTGATGAAGCGGATCTTCAGGGTGCGGGTCGGCGTCCCCGGTCACTGGTGCACCCTCTCGTCGACCTCGGACTGGTCAGCGCCCGTCACCCGACGGCGCGCGAGTGGCCCGAACCACGTGAACAACACGATCAGCAAGAAGGCTACGCCGAAGGGGATGAACACGTTGGTCGACGGCTCGAAGAGCGGGAAGAGCACGAAGCCGCACAGCAGTGCGGTCCACAGCCACAGGATCACCACGGTGCGACGGTGCCCGTGGCCCAGTCGCATCAGGCGGTGGTGGATGTGGTTCTTGTCGGGCGTATGGAACCCCTGTCCCGAGACCGTGCGTCGCACGAAGGCCCAGACCGCGTCGATGAGCGGCACGCCCAGGATGAAGACGGGGATCAGCAGCGGCGCGAAGAAGAAGAAGGTGACACCGCTCGCCGGTGGCGTGCGCCCGCCGATCACCATGGTCGACGCGCTCATCAACAGGCCCAGCATCAGCGCCCCCGCGTCGCCCATGAAGAGCTTGGCCGGATGGAAGTTGTCGCGCAAGAAGCCCAGGCAGATGCCGCAGGTCAGCGCCGCAATGAGCGGACCCACATTGTTCACCGGCAACAGACCGAGATCCTCCAGGCGCAATCCGTAGACGCACAGCGTGCCCGACGCAATGGCCACGATCCCCCCGGCCAGTCCGTCGAGCCCGTCGATGAGATTGACGGCGTTGGACAGCGCGAACACCCACACGGCGGTGATGATCGGCAGGATCGATGGTCCCAGCACCACGAAGCCGGCGAAGGGCAGCTTCAACTGGTACATCGTGCACCCGCTCAGATAGAGCACCGAGGCCGCGAGGAACTGCCCGGCCACCTTCGCCGGTGCGCTCATCTCGCGAAAGTCGTCGAACACGCCCACCACGAAGATCACGCCAGCGGCGATCAGCACGCCCAGCATCTCGTGCGAGGAGGTCATGACCGCGCGCAGCGAGGGGATGAGCGCCGCCGCCACTACCGCGACGCAGAAGCCGACCAGCATCGCCCCGCCGCCGCCGTAGGGAGTGACCTTGCGGTGCACCTTGCGCTCGTCGGGCTGGGCCGTGTAGCCGATGCGCAGCGAGATCACGCGCGCGGGCCGATTGGCCACCAGCGTCACCACCGCTCCTACGAGCATCACCACGGCGTACGAGGCGATATTGTCCATCGGCCTATTTCGTGAAGCTGGCGTAGGGGTTGAACGAGCTACAGAGTTCGGCGACCTCGGCGCGCACCCCTGCGACCACGTGGTCGTCCTCGCGCCCGCGCAGCGCACGCGCCATCAACGCGGCGACCGACTCGAACTCGCCCTCGCCCAGGCCGGCCGTCGTCTCGGCCGCGGTGCCCACGCGCAACCCCGACGTGATGAAGGGGCTGCGCGGATCGTCGGGAATGGTGTTGCGGTTGGTTGTAATGCCGGCGCGGTCCAGTACCTCCTGGGCCACCTTGCCGGTCAGGTCGGGATCGAACTCGCGCAGATCCAGGAGGACCATGTGATTCTCCGTACCCCCCGACACCATACGAAAACCCTCCTTCGCCAGGGCCGCGCCGAACGCGACGGCGTTCTTCACGATCTGGTCGGTGTAGGTGGAGAAGCCCGGCAGCGCGGCCTCGCGAAAGGCCACGGCCTTGGCGGCGATGGCGTGCTCGAGCGGCCCCCCCTGCTGGCCCGGGAAGACCGCCATGTCGATCTTCTTCGCGTGCTCTTCGCGACAGACGATCGCCCCCCCTCGCGGCCCGCGCAGGGTCTTGTGCGTGGTGAAGGCGACGACGTCGGCGTAGGGCACGGGGTTGGGGTGGGATCCGCCAGCAATGAGCCCGGCGACGTGGGCCGAGTCGAACATCAACAGCGCGCCCACCTCATCGGCGATCTCACGGAAGGGAGCGGGGTCGATACGTCGGGCGTAGGCGGTGGCGCCCGCCACGATCATCTTGGGACGGTGCTCGAGCGCCAGGTCGCGCACGTTGTCGAAATCGATCAACTCGCCGGGCGCCTCGGGGTCGTCCGAGCGCGGCGTCACGCCGTAGGAGACGAAGTTCCACGCCTTGGACGTCATCGAGGCCGGCGACCCGTGGGTAAGGTGCCCGCCCTGGTCCAGACGCATGGCGAGGATGGTGTCGCCGGTCTCGAGCAGTGCCTGGTACACCGCGACATTGGCGTTGGCGCCGCTGTGGGGTTGAACGTTCGCGTGGTCCGCGCCGAAGAGCGCGGTCAGTCGGCGTCGCGCCAGGTCTTCCACCTCATCGACCACCTGGTTGCCGCCGTAGTAGCGCCGCCCCGGGTATCCCTCGGAGTACTTGTTGGTCAGAATCGAGCCCGTCGCAGCCATGACCGCAGGCGACGCAAAGTTCTCGCTCGCGATCAACTGCAGCGTGGTGGTCTGGCGCGTCCACTCCTGACTCAGCAGCGAGGTCACCTCGTCGTCGTTGGTGATCCAGGCATCAAACGGTGAAGAACCCACGTCGAGGTCTACCTTTCTTGTTTGCTCGGGCGCTCGTCGAGGGCGCTCAGTTTGGCGATCCGTCCCAGGTGACGGCCCTGGCCGGGTATCGTCACGAGCCACGCCTCGAGCGCCTCGAGCGCCACGGTCGGTCCCGTGAGACGCCCACCGAAGCACAGGACATTCGCGTGGTTGTGCTCACGCGCCAAGCGCGCCGAGGTGACATCGTGCACGAGTGCGGCGCGAATCCCCGGTACCTTGTTGGCGGCGATCGAAATGCCGATGCCCGAACCGCACACCGCGACGCCCAGGTCGCAGCGCCCCTCGGCAACGGCCCGGCCAACCGCTTCGCCGAAGTCCGGGTAGTCCACGGACTCGGTCGCGTTCGTAGTGCCCAGGTCCACGACCTCGTGGCCCCAACCGTCCAGGGCCGAGCCCAGCAGCGACTTCAAGTCGTAGCCGGCGTGGTCTGAACCGAGAGCGACGCGCATCACTCATACCCTACTGGCCGCTCCTCGCGATCATCGAGTGCCCGCGCGGCGAGTCGGTCGGGGTCACGTCGACGCACTCGACCTCACCCGTGGGCGCGTGACGGTGTAACTAGGATCGCCCCATGAAGCAAGTTCTGCTCGCGCCTGCGCTCGCCTCACGACTCGACACCATGTCGGAGCAGTTCCAGAGGAACCGCTCCGACATGCTCGAGCAACTCGACGTCATCGATGGCCTGCTCGACCAGGCCGAA
The DNA here is from genome assembly GCA_035530815.1 of Acidimicrobiales bacterium. Classification (GTDB taxonomy): domain Bacteria; phylum Actinomycetota; class Acidimicrobiia; order Acidimicrobiales; family RAAP-2; genus RAAP-2. The sequence continues at coordinate 15,813 of DATKTZ010000002.1, read as the reverse complement.
GCCGGTGGCGGGCCCAAGGCCATGGAACGCATGCGCTCGCGCAACAAGATGCCGGTGCGCGAGCGCATCGCCCACGTGCTCGACCCCGACTCCCCCTTCCTGGAGATCTCTGCGCTGGCGGGCTACGGGTCCGACTACACAATGGGTGGCGGCATGGTGGTGGGCATCGGCGTGATCGCCGGCACCGAGTGCGTCATCATGGCCAACGATCCCTCGGTGCTCGGCGGAGCCCTCACGCTCTACTCCGCGAAGAAGTGGATGCGCGCGCTCGAGATCGCGAGAGACAACCAGATCCCCTACGTGAGTTTCGTCGAGTCGGCCGGGGCGGACCTACGCGTGGGCGGCGGTGGCGGCGGACAAATGGACACCGGACACTTCGCCGAAAGCGGACGGTTCTTCTACGACCTCATCGAGCTATCCAAGATGCGCGTGCCGACCGTGTGTGTAGTCTTCGGCTCCTCCACCGCAGGCGGCGCCTACCAGCCCGGCCTCTCGGACTACAACATCGTCGTCAAGGATCAGTCCAAGGTGTTCCTCGCCGGCCCGCCCCTGGTGAAGATGGCCACCGGCGAGGAGAGTGATGACGAGACCCTCGGCGGCGCGCGCCTGCACGCCGAGGTTTCGGGCCTCGGCGACTACTTCGCCGAGGACGAGATGGACGCCATCCGCATGTGTCGTGAGGTCGTCTCGCACCTCAACTGGCGCAAGCGCGGCCCGGAGCCCTCGATCGAGTCGATCGAACCCGCCTATGACACCGAGGAGCTGCTCGGCATCGTCAGCCGCGACCTTCGCCAGCCCGTTGACGTGCGCGACATCATCGCGCGGGTGGTGGACGGCTCGCGCTTCGAGGAGTTCAAGACCCGTTACGGGTCCACGCTCATCTGCGGGTGGGCGAGCATCCACGGGTATCCCGTGGGCGTGCTCGGCAATAACGGTGTTATCCACCCGCGTGCGGCGGAAAAGGCCGCCCAGTTCATCCAACTCTGCAACCAGATCGACGTGCCCCTGGTCTTCTTGCAGAACATCACCGGCTACATGGTCGGTCGCGACGCCGAGGCCGAGGGCATCATCAAGAAGGGCTCGCAGATGCTGAACACGGTGGCCAACTCGACGGTGCCCCATCTCACCGTCATCGTGGGGTCGTCCTACGGCGCGGGCACCTACGGCATGTCGGGCCGAGCCTTCGGAAACCGCTTCACGTTCCTCTGGCCCACGGCCAAGATCGCGGTCATGGGGCCCAAGCAGATCGCCGGCGTGATGTCCCAGGTACGCCGGGGCCAGGCCGAACGCAAGGGTCTCGTCTTTGACGAGGACGAAGATCGCAAGATCGTCGCGATGGTCGAAGAGGCCCAGGAGAAGGGTTCGCTGGCCCTGGCCGCCACCGGCGCCATCAGCGACGACGGCATCATCGATCCGCGCGACACGCGTACGGTGCTGGGCTTGTGCCTTTCAGTGGTGCGCTCGAGACCCATCGAGGGAGCGACGGGCTACGGGGTCTTTCGCCTGTGACGTTCTCGACCCTGCTCATCGCCAATCGCGGCGAGATCGCCCGGCGCGTCATTCGCGCCGGGCACTCGATGGGGCTACGTTGCGTAGGCGTGTACGTCGACGCCGACGTGCACGAACCCTACGTACTCGAGTGCGACGAGGCGCTGCGCCTGACGACCGGCTACCTGGACATGGACGCACTGCTTGAGGCTGCGCGACGCAGCGGGGCCGACGCGGTGCACCCGGGCTACGGCTTTCTCTCCGAGAACGCCCAGTTCGCCGCCCGGGTCGAAGAAGCCGGGCTCATCTGGGTCGGCCCGCCGGCCCAAGTCATCGCAGCCATGGGCGACAAGCTCGCGGCCAAGGAACTAGCGCGCAGTGCCGGCGTACCCATTCTTCCTTCGAGCGACGACCCCGACAACGCCGCCACCATCGGCTATCCCCTGATGGTGAAGGCGGCGGCCGGGGGCGGTGGTAAGGGCATGCGGATCGTGCACGACGCCGATCACCTCGACGAGTCGCTCGGCGCCGCTCGTCGTGAAGCCCAGAGCGGCTTTCACGATGATCGCGTGTTCCTCGAGCGCTACGTCGCCTCCTCGCGCCACGTGGAGATCCAGATCCTCGGGGACCACTTCGGATCACTGGTGCACCTGGGCGAACGCGAATGTTCGATCCAGCGACGCCACCAGAAGGTCCTCGAGGAGTCACCTTCGAGCGCGGTCGACGCGTCGATGCGCGAAGCCATGGGCGCGGCCGCGCTCGAACTGGCCCGGCGCATCGGGTACCGCTCGGCGGGCACCGTGGAGTTCCTCGTCGACGACGACACCCGCGACTTCTTCTTCCTCGAGGTCAACACCCGCCTTCAGGTCGAGCACACGGTGACCGAGGAGGTCACCGGCATCGACCTCGTGCGCGAGCAACTTCGTATCGCCATGGGCGAGCCACTCGGCTACGGTCAGGACGACGTGCACTTCGCCGGGCACTCGATTGAGGTGCGCCTGTGCGCCGAGGACCCGGCTGCGGGCTTTCTCCCCGCGACCGGCACCGTGGTCGCCTTCGAACCCGCCTCCTCGCCGAAGGTTCGCTGGGAGTCGGGCGTCGGTGAGGGATCGCACGTGGGCGTGTCGTTCGATCCGCTACTGGCCAAGGTGATCGCGCACGCCCCCACCCGCTTCGAGGCCGCCGGGCAACTCGCGCTCGCCCTCGAGCGACTTCACCTGGGCGGGGTCACCACCAATCGCGACTTCCTCGCGGCCACCCTGCGCCACGAGGCGTTTCTCTCGGGAGACACGACGACGAGCTTCATCGAACGCCACGATCCGGCACGCGTCGACTCGCTCGATGACGAGGAGTGGCGCTGGACGACCGCGGCCGGCGCGCTGTGGCTCCAGGGCGAGCACCGCGACAGGGCTCGGGTGCTCGCGTCGGTGCCCAGCGGATGGCGCAACGCGCGCCTGCCGCGTCAGAGTGTGACGCTGCGCCTAGGTGAGCGGAGCCTGCGCGTCGAGTACCGAGCACGCCGTGACGGTGCCTTCGACGTGGGTGCGTCGGGCGTCGCGCGGATCCATCGGTGGAGTGAGCACGAGATCGACATGGAGATGGACGGGCGTCGCGCGCGCGCGCGGATCACGCGCGCCGGCGAGCGGCTCTACGTGCAGACCCGTCGCGGCACGGCCGCACTCGAGATCGAAGCGCACTTCGTGGTTCCGGGAGCCGAGGTGCGCGTGGGCGGGCTGAGCGCCCCGATGCCTGGCGTGATCCTCGACGTTCGGGTACAGGTGGGTGACCACGTCGAGGCGGGTACGACCCTCGTCGTGATGGAGGCCATGAAGATGGAGCACGTCATCACCGCGCCCGCCTCGGGCACTGTGAGCGACGTCACCGTCGCCGCGGGCCACCAGGTGGACAATGGTGCGGTGCTGATGACCATCGATCCCGACGAGCCCGACGACGAGCCCGACGACGGGCCGGACGTGGGCTGAACGTGGCCGGGCCCCTGCGCATCGCCAACTGCTCGGGCTTCTACGGCGACCGACTCTCGGCCGCGCGCGAGATGGTGGAAGGCGGCCCCATCGACGTGCTCACCGGCGACTGGCTCGCCGAGCTGACAATGCTCATCTTGGCGCGCTCGCGCGCCAAGCGGCCCGGTGAGGGCTACGCGCGCAGTTTCGTGACCCAGATGGAACAGGTCATGGGCACCTGCGTCGAGCGTGGGATCAAGGTCGTCTCCAACGCGGGTGGTCTGGACCCGGACCACTGCGCCGAGGCGGTCGCCGAGGTTGCCGCGGCGCTGGGGCTGTCACCAACCATTGCCTACGTCGACGGCGACAACCTGCTCGATCGATTCGGCGAACTGGACGAGGCGGGTCGCGCTCTGCACGACTTCGAGACCGACGCCCCCCTCGAGAACCCCGAGCGCTTTGTTTCGGCCAACGCCTACCTCGGCTGTTTCGGGATCGTCGAGGCACTCGCCATGGGCGCCGACATCGTGATCACCGGCCGGGTCACCGACGCCGCGCTGGCGTGCGGTCCCGCGGCCTGGCACCACGGATGGCGCCGCGACGAGTTCGACAAGCTCGCCGGCGGCGTTGTCGCGGGCCACGTGATCGAGTGCGGCGCCCAGGCCACGGGCGGCAACTATTCCTTTTTCACCGAGGTCTCCTCCATGGCCCACGTCGGCTTTCCCTGGGTGGAGATCGCTGAGGACGGCTCGTCGGTCGTCGGCAAGCACGACGGCACCGGCGGCGAAGTCTCGATCGCCACGGTCACCTCGCAGCTCCTCTACGAGATCGGCTCGCCCGCGTACCTGGGACCCGACGTCACCGCCCGCTTCGACACGATCCAGCTCGAACAGCTCGCCCGGGACCGCGTGCGCATCAGCGCCGCGAGGGGCGGGGCCCCGCCGCGCACCCTGAAGGTCGCCCTGAATGAGATCGGCGGGTACCGCAAGGACCTCCAGGTGGCGCTGACCGGACTCGATATCGAAGCCAAGGCCGCGCTGGTCGAGCGCGAGTTCTGGCGCGAATGCCCCTACGCCCGCGAGGACTTCGACAGCGTCACCACTCGGCTGGTGCGCACCGACAAGGTGGACCCGGCCTCCAACGAGGAGGCGGTGGCGCTGTGGCGGCTCACGTTGAAGGACCGCGACGAGCGCAAGGTCGCGCGATCCATTGCCGCCACCTCGGTCGAACTCGCGCTCACGACGATTCCGGGCTACTTCAGCGTGGGCACCAGCCTCTCGGGCGGCACGCCCTTCGGGGTCTACAGCGCGGCGCTCGTGGACGCCGAACTGGTGCCCCAGTACGTACACGTGCTCGGTGGTGAGCAGCGCGTGGTCGAGTCACTCGCCCCGCTCGGTGGTGCCGGCGTCATCGCCGAGCCCGGCCCCTCGGCCGGCGTACCCAGCGGCCCAACCACCCTCGTGCCGCTCGGTCGCATCGTGGGCGCGCGCTCGGGCGACAAGGGGGGCCACGCCAATCTAGGAGTGTTCGCGCGTAGCGACGAGGCCTGGGCGTGGCTGGATGACTTCCTCGACGTGCACGAACTCACCCGACTGCTGCCCGAGATCCAACCGCTGCGCGTCGAACGCCACCGTCTCGCGTCGCTGCGTGCACTCAACTTCGTGATCTACGACCTGCTCGAAGAGGGCGTTGCCGCCTCCACCCGTCAAGATGCCCAGGCGAAGAGCCTGGGCGAATGGTTGCGCGCGCGCATCGTGCCCGTGCCCGACGCGCTGGTGCCGCGATGATCGAACCACGCGACCTCAACGCGCTGCACGAGGACCTGCGCGCCGAGCAAGCAGCCCTCGACGTAGTGCTCGCGTCGCTCGACGACGCGCAGTGGCACCTCGCGACCCCGAGCCCAGGTTGGGACGTCGCCGACCAGATCGGCCACCTCGCCTACTTCGACCGGGCCGCCGCCACCGCAATCACCGACCCCGATCGCTTCACCGGCGAACTCGAAGGTTTCCTCGAAGCAGTGCTCGCGGTGGGCATGGACGACTACACCCTGACCGCCATGCGCGCGCTGGCCCCGCGCGAGCTCCTGGCGACTTGGCGCGAGCACCGCGCGGCGCTCGACGCCGCCGCGGCCACGTTGCGCCCCGGAGTTCGCGTGCCCTGGTACGGACCCTCGATGAGTGCCACGTCGTTTCTCACGGCCCGACTCATGGAGGTCTGGGCTCACGGGTGCGACATCCTCGAGACCCTGGGCGTCGCGCGCACCCCGACCGATCGGCTCGTTCACATCGCTCAACTGGGGTTCCTCACAAGGGCCTGGTCGTATCGGGTGCGTGGCGAGCCGGTGCCCGAGGCGAGCATCCGCCTCGAACTCACCAGCCCCTCGGGGGCGCTCTGGACGTGGGGTGAACTTGACGCCGACGACGTAGTGCGCGGACCCGCCGAGGATTTCTGTCTCGTGGTGACCCAGCGCCGCCACCTGAACGACACCTCGCTCGCGACTGGCGCGCTGGGTCGACACTGGCTCGAGCGCGCCCAGGCATTCGCGGGCGGCGCAACCAACGGACCCCAACCAAGGAGCACACGTGGCACTACTGCAGACTGAGCGCCGGGGCGCGACACTGACCATCACGCTGGCCAACGTGGCCAAGCGCAACGTGCTCAGCACCGAGTTGATCGGCGACTTCATCGACGCCATTGATCTCGCCGAGAGCCTCGACGAGGTCCGCGTCGTGGTGGTGACCAACCAGGGGCCCGTCTTTTGCGCGGGTGCCGACCTTCGTGAGCGCTCCTCGGACGAACCGGCTCCGGGGCGGGGCTTTGCGCTGCCCGAGCTCTTCCAGCGAATCCGTCGCTCGCCCAAGCCCTTCGTTGGCCGCATCGCCGGGCACTGCGTGGCCGGCGGCGTCGGACTCGCCGCCGCCATGGACATCGCAGTCGCCGTCGAGCGCGCCACCTTCGGATTCTCCGAGGTGCGCCTCGGCGTCGCCCCCGCAATGATCTCGGTCGTATGCCTGCCCAAGATGCGGCGCGCCGATGCGCTGGCCAGCTTCCTGCGTGGTACGCGATTCAGCGCGGCCGACGCCGCGAGCATGGGGCTCATCGCGGCCTCAGCCAGCCCCGAGGAACTCGACACCGACATCGACGCGATCGTGAACGACCTGTTGGCGGGCGAACCCGCCGCGCTCGCCGCGGCCAAAGAACTGGTCGACCGGGTGCCGGACATGGACGTCGACGCGGCGTTCGCCTGGACCGCCGACCTCTCGGCGCACATGTTCGCGTCGGGTCCGGCCCGTGAGGGAATGGCCGCGTTCCTCGACAAGCGACCGGCGTCGTGGGTCGATCAACTACCCGACGAACCCGCGCCCTGGCACGCTTCGCCGAAGATCGAATAACCGACCCCTACGAGTTCTCCTTCAGGATCCTGCGTCGACGCAGGTACTCCTCCTCCTCGATCTTGCCGCTCGCGAAGCGCGCGTCGAGAATCCTCGCGGCGTCAAAGCCGCGCCCGCGTGGGCGATCCTCACGTCCCGGTCCGTGGCCGGCGTGACCGGCGTGGCCGGCGTGGCTCCAGTGTCCGTGAAGGCCGTGACCTTCGCACGCGTCGTGGTGCCGAGCACGCCTCGCGCGACGCCGCCGACGCGCGCACTTGCACGCGGCCGCCAGTGCCGACACGAAAGCGAACGTCCCAGCGACGGGCAGCAGGCCGGCGGTCCGCTTTTCCTTGTTGTCTCCTTGATGCATGGTGCACCTGCCTTCATTGTGCTCTCTGTAGCCAGTCTCGACGCCCGCAGCCGAACCGATCAGGGGCGAAAGTCACCTCTCGGGCGCCTACTCGGCGACGTCCTCGCCAAGTGTCCTGGTCAGTTCCTCGACCTCGATCGCGCCGAGTCGCACCACCCGCCACCGGCCGCGCGACAGGTCGACCACGGTCGACACCTGGCCGACCCGAGGACCGTCGTCGAGCACGCCGGCGAGTTCGTCGCGCGAGCCCAACGCCTCCAGCACCTCCTCGGCGCTGTGGCAGGGGGCGTGACCGTGCTCGTTGGCGCTCGACACCGCGAGCGGGCCGCTGCGCGCCAGCAGCGAACGCAACAAGGCGTCGTCGGGAACGCGAAAGCCCACGCTTCTCGTCGTGCTGCCGACCCGGCGCGCGAGTGCGTCGGGCACCGACACAATGATCGTGAGCGCCCCGGGCCACCAGGCGGCAGCGAGCGAACGAGCGCGAGTCGCCACGTGCACGCCCAGGGACTCGATCTGTTCGATCGACTCGACCAGTACCGGCAGCGCCACGCTGGCCGGCCGCAACTTCAGCGCGAAGAGCGCATCAAGTGCATCGGGCCGCTCCAGCGAGGCCGCGACCCCGTAGACGGTGTCGGTGGGCACCGCCACCACCCGGCCCTCGCCCAGCAGCGCCAGGGCCTCGTCGAGGGTGACCCGGAAGGTCACGAGCGTCGCGCCACCAGCACGCGGGGGTGACCCGAGAGGTCCTCGAGATCCTCCACGCGAGCAAAGCCCGCTTCGCGCGCGGCGTGCAGCGCCGCGTCACGCTGCAGGTTCGCGTGTTCGCACACCAGCACGCCGCTCGCCGAGAGCCAGTGGGACGCTCCCGCGATGATGTGCGCCAGATCCGCGAAGCCCGCGGCGTCGGGCGTGTCGCGGGCCACGATCGCGCTGCGCGGCTCGTGGCGCAGCACCGGGTCAAGCCCCTTGAACTCCGTCGCGCTGACGTACGGGGGGTTGGCGACGATGAGCTCGACGTGACCGGCCAGCGTGGGTTCCAGGCGCTCGTACCACGACGAGTGCACAAAGGTCACGTTGAGCACGTCGTGCTTGCGGGCGTTCTGGCGCGCGAGTGCGAGTGCGTCGAGCGAGGCGTCGAGGGCGATGAGCGAAGCCACCACGCCCCGCGCGCGCAGCTCGACGAGCAACGAGAGGCCAATGGCCCCCGAGCCGCAGCCCAGATCGACGATCAGAGGCGCCTCGGCGCCGCTCGCGGCCAACTCGCTCAGGGCCACCTCGACCAGCCCTTCGGTCTCGGGACGCGGGATCAACACTCGTTCGTCCACGTCCAGATCAAGCGATCGAAAGGGCCAGTGGCCGATGATGTACTGCAGGGGCTCGCCGTCCAGACGACGCCGCGCGGCCGCGCGCAGGATTACCGCGGCGTCGGGGTGCGCGCCGGGAGCGAACTCCTCGACGAGCCAGCGCGCTTCGCGCGCGGGCAGCCCCGAGCTGACCAGTTCGGCGACCAGTTGGCTAGCGCCCGTCACTCTCGGCCAATTGACGGGCCCGCTTGTCGGCGAGCAGAGCGTCGACGTAGGGATCGAGATCACCGGCCAACACCGCGTCCAAGGCGTAGGTCGTCAAGTTGATGCGGTGGTCGGTGACGCGATTCTCCTTGAAGTTGTACGTGCGGATCTTCTCGCTACGCCCACCGCTGCCGAGTTGCGAGCGTTTCAGGTCGCCTAGTTCGCTGGCCTGGGCGTCCTGGGCGGCCTTCAAGAGCCGTGAGCGCAGCACGATGAGCGCCTTGGCCCGGTTCTGGATCTGGCTCTTCTCGTCCTGCATCGAGACCACGATGCCGGTGGGTAGGTGGGTGATGCGCACCGCCGAGTCAGTCGTGTTGACACTCTGACCCCCGGGTCCCGAGGAGCGGTAGACGTCGATCTTCAGGTCGTTCGGATCGATGGCCACGTCGACCTCCTCGGCCTCGGGCAGCACCGAGACGGTCGCCGACGAGGTGTGCACGCGGCCCTTGGCCTCGGTTGTGGGCACGCGCTGGACTCGGTGCACGCCAGCCTCGTACTCGAGGCGCGCCCAGGCGTCATCGCCCTTGATGAGATAGATCGCTTCGTCGAGTCCACCTTGTTCGGACTCGCGCTCTTCGACTACTTCGAGCTTCCAGCCGCGCAGCGCGGCGTAACGACGGTACATCTGGGCCAGGTCGGACGCAAAGAGGTTCGCCTCCTCGCCGCCCTCGGCCCCGCGAATCTCGAGAATAACGCTGCGGCCCTCGTTCGGATCGCGCGGCAACAGAAGCGTCTCGAGGGTCAGCTCGAGATCGGGAATGCGAGTTTCGGTCGCGTTCATCTCCTCACGCCACTGCTCTCGGTCCTCGCCCGAGCTCTCATTGAACATCTCTCTGGCCGTGGCGAGGTCTTCGCGCGCGGCCTTGAGCTTCACCCAGGCCGCGTTGATCTCGGCCAACTCCTTGTGGCGGCGCGAGAGGTCCCGCAGCCGCGCGAGGTCGCCGGCCACGTCGGGCTCGGACAGGGCGGCTTCGACCGAGTGCAGTTCGTCCTGAAGAACGCTGAGGGTTTCGTCGAGGGAGCGCACGAAGAGTGGGCCCCGGGCTTACGCCTTGGGAGCGCGCGCCTTGGAGGTCTTTTGGGCGTAGCGGCGCTGGAAGCGCTCGACGCGGCCACCGGTGTCAACCAACTTCTGCTTACCGGTGAAGAAGGGGTGGCACTCGTTGCACAGTTCCACGGTCAGGACGGACTTGGTCGACTGGGTCGTGAAGGTGTTACCACACGAGCAGGTCACGGTCGCTTCGCCGTACGTGGGGTGGATGTCGGTCTTCATAAGTGCTCCTTGTTGCGAAGATGAAGTTTACAGGAAAATCAGCTGGTCGGGTTCGGGCCCCGGGCGATCTCGCCCAGGAACTCGTCATTGGAGCGCGTGGAGCGCAATTTGTCGATCAACAACTCGAGCCCGGCGGCCTCACGGCCCTCCGAGGCCAGCCCGTTCAGGACGCGGCGCAACTTCCAGACCTGGGGCAGCACCTCACGGTCGAAAAGCAGCTCCTCGTGACGCGTGGACGAACCGTTGACGTCGATCGCCGGGTACAGGCGGCGCTCGGCCAGTCGCCGGTCGAGCTTCAACTCCATGTTGCCGGTGCCCTTGAACTCCTCGAAGATCACCTCGTCCATCTTCGAACCGGTCTCGACGAGCGCGCTGGCCAGAATGGTCAGCGAACCGCCCTCTTCGATGTTGCGCGCGGCGCCGAAGAACTTCTTGGGCGGATAGAGCGCTCCCGAGTCAACACCACCGGACATGATGCGCCCAGTGGCCGGCGCGGCGAGATTGTACGCACGCGCCAGACGGGTGATGCCGTCAAGGATGATCACCACGTCGCGTCCCTGTTCCACCAGGCGCTTGGCGCGCTCGATGCACAACTCGGCGATGTGGGTGTGCTCTTCGGCGGGTCGGTCGAAGGTCGACGAGATCACCTCGCCGCGCACGCTGCGTCGGATGTCGGTGACCTCCTCGGGGCGTTCGTCCACCAGCAGCACCATCAGGTGCACCTCGGGGTTGTTGGCCTCGATCGACTGGGCGATCTGCTTCATGACCGTCGTCTTGCCAGCCTTTGGCGGCGAGACGATGAGCCCGCGCTGACCCTTGCCGATGGGGGCGATCAGGTCGACGATGCGAGGCGTGAGATCGGTCTTACCCTCGTTGGTCTCCAACTTGAGCTTCTCGTCGGGAAACAGCGGCGTCAGGTCCTCAAAGCGCGGCCGCAAACGGGCCACCTCGGGATCGACCCCCGCCACGGTGTCCACGCGCAACAGGGCCGGGTACTTCTCGTTTGACGCCGCGGGCCGGAAGCCCCCGGTGATCATGTCGCCCTTTCGCAGGTGGTAGCGGCGCACCTGGTTGATCGAGACGTAGACGTCGTTGGGCGACGGGTGGTAGCCCTTCGTGCGTAAGAAGCCGTAGCCGTCATCACGCAGGTCCAGCAGGCCCTCGACGTCAAGGAGCTCGCCGCTGTAGGGCTGGTCGGCGTTGGGCTGCGCCTCGCCGCCGAAGCGCTCGCGGCCGCCGCGGTTGCGGCGGTTGCGGCGGTTGCGCCCGCCCTGCTCGTTCGAGAAGTCGCGGGGCTGACGCTCGGCGCGCGAGCTCTGGGCGGACTGGCGCGATTCGCGTGGCTCGCGCGGCTCGCGCGGCTCGCGCGGCTCGCGCGAAGGGCGTTCGACAGATTCGTTCGTCACCTCGGGGGCCGGCGCCAACGGCGCGGGCGTGGTCTCGGCACTGAACTCGCCGAGCAACTCCTCGAAGTCGTCGGTGGGCGTTGCCACAGTGCGTCGCGAACGCACTGAACGCGTGCTCGACTGGGCGGGTGAGGGGGCGACGGTGGCGACGGGCGACGCGCTATCGCTCATGATCGCTTCGATCAGTGTGGCCTTGGAGGCGCGGGCGCTGACGTCCACACCCTTCACTTTGGCGATGGTTTGCAGATCCTCGCGGGTCTTTGACTCAAGATCCGAACGATCTGGGGAGGGCTTAATAGCCATTAGGTTCCTTTCTCACCGTTCGCACAGGTTCAAATGAACGGAGAAGAAATACAAGAAGTGCCGTCTGGAAGATTTCCGCACGTCGGCAGGGGCCGGTCGCGGACGACAAGTGTCAGTGTAGCCGCTTCGAGGCCCCTGTCCAGCGCTCAGCACAAGGTGGCGAGCAGCGCCTCCAACGTAGCGTCGACCACCGGGGGGCTCGCGCTCGTCGCGACGGCCGTGTCGGGGTCCTTCAAACCATTGCCCGTGAGCACGCACACGACCGTGGCACCCTTTGGAACGCCGAACTTCATGATGCCGGCGACCGACGCGGCCGACGCCGGCTCGCAGAAGATCGACTCGTAGCGCGCCACGTAGTGATACGCCTCGAGAATCTCCTCGTCGGTGACCGCGCGAATGTCGCCGAGCGACTCGTGGACCACTTCGAGCGCCGGCACCCAACTCGCAGGATTGCCGATGCGGATCGCCGACGCGATCGTCTCGGGATTGGCGACCGGGTGTCCGAGCACGATGGGGGCGGCACCGGCGGCCTGGAAACCCCACATCCTGGGCAGCGTCGTCGCGTGGCCGGCGAAGTGGTACTGGGTGAAGCCGCGCCAATAAGCGGTGATGTTGCCGGCGTTGCCCACCGGGATCGAGAGGATATCGGGTGCCTTACCGAGCACGTCCACTATCTCGAAGGCGCCGGTCTTCTGCCCCTCGATGCGGTCGGGGTTGATCGAGTTCACGATCGTGATGGGCAAGTGCTGAGTCAACTCACGCGCCAGGTTGAGCGCCTGGTCGAAGTTGCCGCGAATCTGCAGGACCCGTGCACCGTAGACCATGGCCTGGGCAAGCTTGCCCAGAGCGATCTTGCCCTCGGGCACGAGCACGACGCACTCCATCCCCGCCTTGGCGGCGTAGGCGGCGGCGGCGGCGGACGTGTTGCCGGTAGACCCGCAGATCACCTTCGTGGCACCGTTGGCCTTGGCTTTGGTGATCGCCATGGTCATGCCGCGGTCCTTGAACGAACCCGTGGGATTGAGACCCTCAAACTTGAGCCAGACGTCGGCCTCGAGACGTTCCGAGAGCCGATCGGCTCGGATCAGCGGCGTGTTTCCCTCCTGGAGGGTGACGATCTCGTCCACACCCTCGAGATTGAACCACGGCGCGTACTCGCGCAGTAGTCCGTTCCAACCCGTCACTGGCCACCTCCGTCGATCACCCGAATGCACGCGCCAATCGAGTCAACCGACTCTAACGTTGCCAGCTCCGAGATGGTGGCCAGCACGCCGTCGGTGCGCGCCAGGTGCGTCACGAACGAGAGCCGCGCCTCGTCGCCGACGCCGGACTGCTCCATCGACTGGATCGACACGTTGTGGGCGCCGAAGACACCCGCGACACTCGCGAGCACCCCCGGCTGGTCGAGGACGTCGATGCTGATGTAGAACACGCTCGCCAACTCACCCACCGCCACGGCGTGCAAGGTGGTGTCGACGCTGAAGGGAACGTCGTGTCGTCCGCTCACTCGATTGCGCGCGGCGTCGAGTACGTCGCCCAGCACCGCGGTGGCGGTCGGCTGCCCACCGGCCCCCTGGCCCAGCCACATCAGGGGCCCGCTCACCGCGCCCTCGACGAACACCGCGTTCATCGCCCCGTGCACGGAGGCGAGCGGGTGGGACTGGGGCACCATCGTGGGGTGCACGCGACGCGAGATGCCGTGCTCGCCCACGCGCTCGGCCACGCCGAGCAGCTTGATGACGTAGCCCGTCCGCCGGGCGAACTCGACGTCGATGGCGCGCACGCCGGCGATGCCCTCACGAGAGATCTGCTCTCCAACCAGCTCGGTGCCGTAGGCCAGCGAGGAGAGGATCTGAACCTTGGCGGCGGCGTCGAAGCCCTCCACGTCGGCCGTGGGGTCCGCCTCGGCGTAGCCCAGCGCCTGGGCCTCGGCCAGGGCGCTCGCGTAGTCACTGCCCTCGCTGGTCATCTGGGAGAGGATGAAGTTCGTGGTGCCGTTGACGATGCCCATCACCCGCTCGATCCGTTCGCCGGCCAGCGAGGTGCGCAGCGCCCGCAGGATCGGGATCCCCCCACCCACCGCGGCCTCGTAGAAGAGATCGGCCCCGTGCTCGTGGGCCAACCGGGCCAGCGCCGTGCCAGCCTCGGCCATCAGGGCTTTGTTGGCCGTCACCACCGAGACCCCCCGGCTCAGGGCGGCCTCGATGTAGGTGCGTGCGGGCTCGATGCCGCCGACGACTTCGACCAGGATGTCCAGGTCCTCGCGCGTGGCCAGGCCCAGTGCGTCATCGCTCAACAACGCCGGGTCGATGCCCGGGTGGACTTTGGCGAGGTCGCGTACCGCGACCCCGACAACTTCAATTGGCGCGGTAGCGGCGTCGACCAGTGCCACGTGTCGTGAAGGATCGGTCAGCAGGCGCACGAGGGCATTGCCCACGAATCCGGCACCGATGACCCCGACGCGAATAACCGGCGTATTCATTGCACAAGGCTAACCGCTGGCCGCCTGCGGTCCTTCGTCCACTTCGAGTCGGGCGAGGTCGTCGAAGGTCTCGCGACGCAGCACCAGGCGGGCCGCGCCGTCGGCCACGAACACCACTGCGGGACGCGGAACGCGGTTGTAGGTTGAGGCCATCGCGTAGCCGTAGGCCCCCGTCACCGGTGTGGCGACGATGCTGTCGACGCCGGTTGCCTCGGGCAGCCAGGCCTCGTCGATGAGCACGTCACCGCTTTCGCAGTGTTTGCCCACCAGCCGCACGGCGCGGGGGCGCTCGGCCAGTGGATCGGCGACGTCGAACGCCTCGTAGCCCGAGCCGTAGAGCACGGGTCGCGGATTGTCGCTCATGCCACCGTCCACCGCCATGTAGGTGCGCGCGGCGACCGGCTTGACGGCGCCCACCCGGTAGAGAGTCACCGCGGCCTGAGCCACGATGGCACGACCCGGCTCGGCGAGCAGTCGCACGTGCTCGCCGATGCCGACGCGTCGCGCTGCCGCGCGCACCGCCGCTCCCCACTGGCTGATGCTCGGCGCGCTCTCGCCGGCGACGTAGGCGACGCCCAGTCCTCCCCCCACGCACAGCTCATCGAAGTCATCGTCGCGCACGAACTCGGCAATGATCGCCAAGGTCTCCTCAAAGCCCCTCATCTCGAAGATCTGTGAACCGATGTGCGCGTGCACGCCGTGCACGCGCACGTGAGCCATCGAGCCGAGCCGATCAATGGCGAGCCGGGCGTCGCCCGAGGCGATTGAGAAGCCGAACTTGGTGTCCTCTTGACCGGTGCGCACGAACTCGTGGGTGTGCGCCTCTACTCCGGGCGTCACGCGCACGAGGCACGCCAGGGGGTGGCTGGCATCCACCAGTGTCGTCAGGCGCGCGATCTCGTCGAAGTTATCGACCACGATCCGGTGCACGCCGACGGCCAGCGCGGCTTCGAGTTCCGCTACCGACTTGTTGTTGCCGTGCATGATCACCCGACTTGCCGACACGCCGGCGCGCAGCACAAGGTCGAGTTCGCCCCCCGTGGCGACGTCGATGCACAGACCCTCCTGCACGGCGAGGCGGGCCATCGCCGCACAGAGGAAGGACTTGGAAGCGAAGGCGACGCCCTCGTCGAATGCCTCGGCGGCCTCGCGGGCGCGCGCGCGCAGGGTCGCCTCGTCGTAGACGAACAGCGGCGTCCCGTAGGTTCGGGCGAGTTCGAGCAACGAGACGCCGCCCATCAAGGTGTCGTGCTCGACGAGTCGCGCCGAGTCGGGTAACAGGGATACGGGAAGCGGCTCGGCCATGACAGCACATTAGAAGTTGACGCGGCCAGCCCGGGGAAGATGACCGTGCGGACCGGTAGGATTGCCCTGATGCCCTCGTAGCTCAGCGGATAGAGCATTGGCCTCCGAAGCCATGTGCGCAGGTTCGATTCCTGCCGGGGGCACCTGAAATCTGTCACGTCATCGTGAACAGCTGAACCTGTGCAGACTATCGAAAGCCATGGCCCTTGGGCTGGTAGTCGCGATTCGGATCGAGTCTCGTCTCTCCGATGAATTCGCCGTCGTCGGTGGCGAAGGTCACGACGTC
>DATKTZ010000001.1:0-7087 GCA_035530815.1 Acidimicrobiales bacterium | reverse complement strand
AGGTGAGACCTTCTCCACCAAGGAGGGCGGGCCCGCCCGCCCTCGTGGCCTGGTGCTCTTGCCGACCCGCGAACTGGCCGTCCAGGTGCACGAGGTCCTCGAGCCGCTCGGCAAGGCGCTCGGACTGCACGTGAACGCCGTCTACGGCGGCGCGGACATCGAGCGTCAGATCAAGTCCCTGCGCAAGGGCTGTGACGTCATCATCGCCACGCCGGGTCGGCTCATCGACCTCGGGGACCGCGGTGAGGTGAACGTCGAGGACCTCGACGTGCTGGTGCTCGACGAAGCCGACCGCATGGCCGACATGGGCTTCATGCCCCAGGTCGAGTGGGTCCTTCGTCGCATCGCCGAACACCCCCACCAGACGCTGCTGTTCTCGGCCACGCTCGACGGCGCCGTCGACCGCTTGGTCAAGCGCTACCTGACCGATCCGGTCTTCCACGAAGTCATGAGCGACACCCAGACGGTGTCGTTGATGGTGCACCACTTCCTCAACGTCCACCAGATGGACCGCATCAAAGTCGCCTCCACCATCTGCAACTCCTACGGCAAGACGATCATCTTCTGTCGCACCAAGCGCGGAGCCGACCGGCTGGTCGAGCAGCTCGGGAAGGAAGGCGTGCAGGCCGCGGCCATCCACGGTGACCTGCGCCAGAGCCAGCGCGAGAAGGCGCTGGCCGACTTCGGCGCGGACAAGTTGCCCGTGCTCGTGGCGACCGACGTGGCTGCTCGCGGACTGCACATCGACGGCGTCGACTGCGTCATGCACTGGGACCCGCCAGAAGACCACAAGGCCTACCTGCACCGCTCGGGACGGACCGCGCGCGCGGGCTCGACCGGGGTCGTCGTCTCGCTGCTGCTCTGGAACCAGATCATCGAAGCCGAGGTCATCATGCGCCGTCTCGGACTCAAACGTCCGATCGTGGAAGTCTTTTCCAACGATGTGCGCCTGAAGGACCTGGCTTCATGGGACCCGACACTGGAGGACTCCGTACTGTGAGCAAGAAGAAGAAGATTCGTGCCACCAAGCTTCCCGTCTTCAAGTACGACCGTTCGATCAAGCGGGCCCTCGTGGTCGTCGCCCATCCCGATGATGTGGACTTCGGCTCCGGCGGGACCGTCGCGACGTTGACCCACCACGGTGTGGACGTCGCCTACTGCCTCGTGACCTCCGGTGACGCCGGTGGGGACGACTCGACCCTTTCGAAGGAGGAGCGCGCCGAGGTGCGTGAGTCCGAACAACGCGCTGCCGCGGCCGAGGTGGGCGTCACGAATCTCACCTTCCTGCGCTGGCCCGACGGTCAAGTCGAGCCCACGCTGCTGTTGCGCCGCGAGATCACCCGGGTGATTCGCCGCCATCGCCCCGACCTCGTGATCACCCAGAACCCCGAGCGCAACTGGGAGCGCATCTATGCGAGTCACCCCGACCACTTGGCGGCCGGTGAAGCCACGCTTCGCGCGGTCTACCCCGACGCGCGTAATCCTCACGCCTTCCCCGAACTGCTCCACGAGGGTCTCGAGCCCCACACCGTGCCCGTCGTGTGGTTGGCGAGTGGTCAGCCGACGATGGTGGTGGACATCACGAAGCGGTTCTCGCGCAAGCTCGCCGCGCTCTTGCGTCACGAGAGTCAGATCGGGAGCCGAACCGACCTCGAGAAGATGCTGCGTCACTGGGCCCGCGCCAACGCCAAGGTCGCCGGCTTGCCGAAGAGCCGTCTCGCGGAGAACTTCCGGGTCGTCGACACCAAGTAACCACTGCGGGTCAGCCCTAGGGTGGCGGTATGAGTTCGGGTAAGGCAATGAACGAACGCACACCGATAGGACGGCGCGTCGTCGCGCGCGGCCTCAACCAGATTCTGCTCGGGCTCACCAGAGAGAATTTTCCCGCGCAGCTCCTCGCTGGCGTGACCCTGCTCGCCATCGCCATCCCCGAGCAGTTGGCTACGTCGCAGTTGGCCGGCGTACCCGCCTTCACGGCGATGATCGCCTTCATCGCGGCCTCGCTCGTGTTCTTCTTCGCGGGCTCGAATCCCATCATGTCGGTGGGTGCGGACTCCACGATCGCGCCCCTCTTCGCGGTCGCCTTGGTGCGTCTCGCCCCGGGGTCGTCGGTGCTCTACATGGAACTGGTCGCCGCCACGGCGCTGGTGACGGGACTGCTGATCCTCGGTATCGGTCTCTTGAAACTCGGCTGGATCGCCGACTTCTTGTCGATTCCCATCGTGGCGGGTTTCCTCGGTGGCATCGGGCTGATCATCATCGTGCACCAGCTGCCGCGGGCCCTCGGCGTCGCCTCGGGTGGTGAGAGCTTCATCAGTCGACTCGACTCGCTGGCCCATCACCTCGGTGGACTGAGCGGCTGGTCGGTCGCCATCGCGCTGGGCACGCTGGCGATGATGGTGGTGGGGGAGCGGGTCAATCCGAAACTGCCCTGGGCGCTCGCGGGCGTCCTCGCGAGCACGGTCCTCGCCTCGTCGCTCTCACTGGCCCGCCACGGCGTCGTCGAGCTCGGCGCGGTCAGCGCCGGCGTGCCCACGTGGCGCCTGCACTGGTTGAGCGGACACGCCTGGGCGGTGGTGTTCACGACCGCCCTCACGCTGGTGATCGTGATCCTCAGTCAGACGGCCGCCACCGCGCGCACCTCGGCCGACGAGATCGGTGTCGCGGACAATCTCAGCCGTGACTTCGTCGGGGTGGGACTGGCGAACATCGCCGCCGGCATGGTGGGAGCCTTCCCCGTCGACGCCAGCCCCGCGCGCACCACGGTGAGCGCGCTCGCCGGCGGTCGGACGAAACTGGTGGGTCTCGTCGCGGTGATCGGGGCGATCGCACTCTCGCCGCTGGCGCGGTACGCCCACACGATCCCGCTCGCCGCGCTCGCGGGCGTCCTCTTCTTCGTGGCCGGTCGGTTGGTGAAGCTGTCCCAGTTCCGCGCCATCTGGGAGTCGAGTCGAATCGAATTCGCCTTGTCAATGGTGTCGGGGCTCGGCGTGGTGCTACTCGGCGTGGAGCAGGGGATCGCGATTGCGGTGGGCCTGGCGATCCTCGACCAGACGTGGCAGTCGGCGCGCCCGCGCATGGTCGAGATGGGCCGACGCAAGGGCACCACCAGTTGGGAGCCATACGATGCGCACGCGGTCGAGCGGGTCGACCACATCCTCGCTGTGCTGTTCGACAAGAACCTCTTCTTCGCCAACGCCGGAGTCTTCCGACGCCAATTGCACGAGATGATCGTCAAATATCCGCAGACCAAGCACGTCATCATCGACGCGGTGGCGATGTCGGACATCGACTACACGGGTCTCGTGCGGCTCGGCCAAGTCGTCGACGACCTACTGAACGACCACCTGACCGTCTCGGTGGCGCGGGCCAACGCCCTCGTGCGCGAACGACTGGCCCACTCGAGCGAGAAGGCGATCCGTCACATCGAGCTCTTCGACAGCGTCGACGCCGCGGCGAAGAACGCGTTGGGGCACGCGAAGGGCTAGTGGATACGTCACCACCCGATCGATCGAGCGGTCCGCGTTGAGCGCCGACGGACCACCCATCCCCGTCGCGGCGCCGGGACCCGGGGGCCCACGGTGGAAGTCGACACTGCTCTCCGCGTACGCCAACGTGAAGGTCGATCGCGTGAACGTGGCCGCCGGCGCGTTCGCGTACCGCTGGTTCCTCTCGTTCTTCCCGACCATCATCGCCCTGTTGGGGTTCACCACGCTCATCACGGTGCCCCATGGTGTGGTCGTCAACCTCATCAACGGGGTCACCAAAGCCCTCCCTGCGGGGGCGGCGCAGGTGTTCACCGAGGCCATCGCCAACGCCACGCAGCGCACCGGCACCGACCTGACGACCACGGTGGTGGCGAGCATCGTGGCGCTCTGGAGCGCCACGTCGGGCATGGTCATCGTGGAGGAGGGCTTGGACATGGCCTACGACCTGGCCTCCGACCGCTCATTTCTCGCCAAGCGCGTGGTCGCACTGCCCTTGCTGGTTGGCGGTGCGCTACTCGGGGGCGCCGCCTCGGCGCTCATCATCTTCGGGCCGCAGTTGGGCCACCTCATCGAGCACTCCGCACCGGTGGGTGGGGCGGCGTTCGCCGCCAGCTGGACGATTCTGCGCTGGATCATCGCCCTGTCATTCATGAACCTGTTGTTCACGCTGCTCTACTACCTGGCCCCCAACCGGCCACGACCGCGGTGGCGCTGGACGAGTTCGGGAGCGGTCCTCGCCACGGTGCTCTGGGCCCTGGTGTCGCTGGGGTTCTCCCTCTACACCTCGAACTTCGGATCGTTCGGCACCACGTACGGCGCCTTCGCGGGCGTGGCGATCCTCATCTTCTGGCTGTACCTGACCGGTCTCGCCATCTTGGTCGGCGGCGAGGTGAACGCCGCGGTCGAACGCCTGTCCACGCAGAAGAACTGCTGAGCAGTCGTTCGCCCACACGAGCAGTCGTTGCGGTCACCGATTGGTGACGGCCGACCGATGGGTCATGTGGTGGCGCCGCCCGCGACGAGCGGAAGAGATCGGTGTGGTTTCCTCAGAAGGGACGTGGACTGACCGAGCGAGGATCAGGGAAGTGGATTCGACGTCCTTCGATGTGAATCGACGTGGTGCCAAGGCGCCGCTTCGGTGAATGTCATTAAAGTATTGAATACTGATAGTATGAATAATCAATAGTATTAATATCATGCAGTATAAATGGAAATGATTCCATGCCACCGAGCAGTCAGGCAACGTTGATGAGACAGATCGATGCAGTGCAACTAGACCAGTTCCTGGCTACCACCGTGGAACGTCCCACGTTGGGACTCGTCTACGGGCGTCGGCGCATTGGCAAGTCGACAGCCCTCGTGGAGCGCATCGAGGCGCAGAAGGGCTTCTACTTCGAGGCGACTCGAGTCGAGACACCCGTCCAACTAGAACGCCTCGGACGCGCGCTCAGTGAGTATCTCGAAGTCCCCGGCCGCCTTGCCTTCGGGGACTGGGAGGAGGCGGTCACCGCACTGATCCGCCTGGGATCGGACCGCCCCGTCCCGGTCGTGTTGGATGAGGTGGGTCACATCCTCGAGGCTGATCAATCCTTCGACTCGATCCTGGCCACGGCCTTTGGCCCCGGCGCTCGCCGGGGGGCGCGAAGTCAAGCCCGGGTGCTGCTGTGCGGGTCGGCTATCTCCATGATGAGGGCGCTCACGGCCGGCGAAGCGCCTCTGCGCGGTCGAGCCGGTCTCGAACTCGTGGTCCAACCCGACGACTTCCGTGTGTCGTCGACGCGACTGCCCGTGACGTGTGACCTGCACACCGTCACCCGAGTCTTCGCCGTCATCGGGGGCGTCGTCGGCTACGCCACCGACATGGTCGACTTCGACCTCCCCGCCAACGCGGACGACTTCGATCGATGGGTCATCGACCGAGTCTTGAAGCCTGGCGCCACTCTCCATAGTGAGGCCGCGACGCTGCTGGCCGAGGACCCCTCCCTCTCCGGGCGCGGGGCGCTGCTCCACCACAGCATCCTCGGGGCCATCGCGAATGGAGCGGTCACCGCGGGCACCATCGCCGACAAGGTCGGCAAGGCGGTGTCGAACATCGCGCCCGCGCTCAATCGCCTGGTCGATTCCGGTTTCGTGGTCCGCTTGGAGGACCCCGTGCGACAGCAGCGCCCGGCCTACGCACTCGCGGACTCGTTCCTTCAGTTTCACTATGCGGTGCTCGAGCCGCACGGCTCCCTGTTGCGCGACCGAGATCCCGCGCAGAGCTGGGGGGGACGCCTCAGCGCGGTGTTCGATTCCCAGGTGCGCGGACCGGTCTTCGAGGAGCAGGCGCGCACGTGGGTGCGACGGTTCGCCGACAGCGCCACCCTCGCGACTCGCGACTACATTGGCCCCTCGATTGCCGTCATCGACGGAGTCGAACGCCAATTGGACGTCGTCGTCGCCGCGCAAGGTGACGTTCCGTCCGAACGCGAGATCGTCGCCATTGGCGAAGCCAAGTCCGGTGAGTCGCTGACGACGGCGCACCTGCATCGACTCGAGACCATTCGGACGTCACTGGGTCGGCGGGCAGCGCACGCCAAACTATTCCTCTTCGGCCCGTCCGCCGACCGGCCGTTACTCCAGGTGAGTCGAACTCGCTCTGACGTGGAGATCGTTGATCTGGAGCGTCTGTACCACGGCTCGTGATCGAGCGCGTGTGGACGTGGCCATCCTTCCACCCGGTGCATCACTACGGCGCTCGCACGGGCTGGTCGACGTCCGACTCGCCCGTGCGTTCTTGGCGTGGAGCTGACTAGTTGGCGGCCAACTGACGCAGGACGAAGTTGAGCACACCGCCGTGGCGGTAGTAGTCGGCTTCAGTGGGGGTGTCGATGCGCAGGCGGACCTCGAACTCGACCGTCTCACCATTCGCCCGGGTTGCGCTGAGCGCGACGCGGGGCACGGTCTCGCCGTGGTTGAGCGGGTCGAGGCCACTGATCGAGAAGGTCTCCGTGCCGTCGAGGTCGTAGGTGAGCGCCGATTCGCCGGGCAGGAACTGCAGCGGGAGGACACCCATGCCCACGAGGTTCGAACGGTGGATTCGCTCGAAGCTCTCGACGAGCACGGCCTTCACGCCGAGCAACTTGGTGCCCTTGGCGGCCCAGTCACGACTCGAACCGCTGCCGTACTCCTTGCCGCCGATGATCATCAGCGGGGTGCCTTCTTGTGCGTAGGCCATCGCGGCGTCGAAGATCGACATCGGGGTGCCTTCGGGGAGCTTCACGGTGACGCCACCCTCGGTGCCCGGCGCCATCTGGTTGCGCAGGCGGATGTTGGCGAAGGTGCCGCGCACCATGACCTCGTGGTTGCCTCGGCGGGTGCCGTAGCTGTTGAAGTCCGTCTGGGCGACGCCGCCGTCGGTGAGGTACTTGCCGGCGGGAACGTTGGGTCGGATGTTGCCCGCGGGCGAGATGTGGTCAGTCGTCACCGAGTCGCCGAGCTTGGCGAGCACGCGCGCACCGGTGATGTCGGCGACCACGCCGGGCTCCATCGTGAGTCCGTCGAAGTAGGGCGGGAGCTTCACGTAGGTCGACGCGTCATCCCAGGCGTAGGTGACGGCG